>CAXBQP010000028.1:0-42047 GCA_963978095.1 uncultured bacterium
GGCATACGAGATAAGGCCACGTGACTGGAGTTCAGACGTGTGCTCTTCCGATCTAGCCTCTCGCGTTCATGGCGGCACTCGCCCGACGGCTGATGAAACTCCCGGGGGCTGCCGGCATCAGCCCGGAGTCGAGTCGCTTGCTGACCGATTCGGTGGCGGGCATCACGCCTGAGTCTCACGATCTTCTTTTTGTGCGCCGATTTGCTGCTGCCACGGTCGACCTTCTCAGTGCGGTGTCGGAGGAATCACCGCTGGTACTTCTGATCGACGATGTCGATGCCATTGATCAAGAATCCCGGGATGTTTGGCAGCGCGTCAAAAGCAATCTCCCGGCCATCGCTATCACTCTGGTCGAGGCGTCCGCGGAGAGCAGTGCTTTGGATAGCGAACGTTCGGCACGCATTACCCTCCCTCCTCTGGCGGAGGTAGATATCGCGCCGATCTTTCCGGGGATTGAGTCAGCCCCCGTCGTCGAACGCGTCTCGTCCAATAGGCGAGCACTCCAGGAGCAACTCCTCCGGGAGTCCGGAGGAGTTCCGCGCTGCCTTGAACAGCTCCTGACGCTCGGTGTGAACACCGGCGTGCTAGAGAATATTGGCGGACGGTGGCACGCGTCTGCGGAGGCCGATGTCGCATCGATGACGCTTGCGGCGGCGTCGCGCGCGCTGTACGCGCGTCTCAACGACACCGAACGAGACGTCTTGACCAGCCTATTGTGCAACCGCGTTGCGGTCTCAACATCCGTCGTCAGCGAAATGCTTGGGATTCGGCCGGGTCGAGTGTTTGATGCGTTGTGTCAGTTGCGCACTGCGGGCGTCGTCGTGTGCGTTGACACCGACCAGTGGAATGTCGCGCCATCTGGTCTTCGCGCCGAGACGGCTGCGGATACCGAGCGCATGGTGCGTGTAGCGAGCCTGTGCGGCGAGCACCTGTCCCGCACCGCGAGCAACGCGGCGCAACGGCAACAAGCATTGCGGCTCTTGCTGCTAGGGAAACGCGAGGCGCTCGTCCGAGAGCTCGCGTTCGACTGGATTCGGGCTCTCGAACGGACTGGGATTCCCGCTCGACTCGGCGTACAACAGGTCGTGCCAGAGGAAGCGGAGGCTGCGCTCACTCGCGAAGTTCTGAGCAGAGTGGAGGCGAAGGGGCGACAGAAACGGAGCTATCGACTCGTGCTGTTCGCTCTCGTATCGTGTTGCACGATCGCTCCATGGTTGTGGTTGTCGCGCCCCGCAGAGATCGTCAGCCTGAGTCAGGTCGATCCGGCCTCCATCGACTACGCCGACACGCCGTTCGAGGTATTCCCTCGTTTCGAAATACGCACGCGCCTAGGTACTCTTTCGCATGCCCGAGATGGGGACACTGCATGGGCGCGATCCTCGTTCCCTGGGGCGCTCATCAGGGGGCGGACCTCAGCGGTCATCCGGGATGGACGTATGGTGTTCGATTCGCTGTATCCTCCGGTGTTAGCGACCGGAGCGGTTGTGCACGACCTCGAAATCGCGGTGGCCGGACTTCCATCGCTCGTGCTCCGTGGAAAGTACGGTGAACGGGCAACATTGAAACTCGTCACCACTCTCCTCAACGGGCGTCGGTTCGACGGGGGAATCCCCAACGTCGAGGTCGCGCCGTCGGGAGAAATCAACGCAATCCTGCGTTGGCGCTACTCAACTCAGGCTAGTACGGCTGCCTATCAGATGGGATATGCGACCTCATGGGAACCTCGAGCTCGGAGCACACACACAACGCGTGCGCTGCTTGTCGGCGTTCGGGATGCGGAGTTCGTCGATTCGCTCCATCAGCGCGCTCCGCGCAAGCCGGGTCATTATTGGGTGGTCTGGACGCTGGGCGCCGAGCCGGACTCCAAGTGGTTGCTGTCGGGAACGAACTGGGTGTGTGGAACTCCGCGCTGGAATGACAGCAATAATGTGCAGATGCTTCCCGACAGCGTGTTGCGGCAATCGGCGAAGCGCGGTGTCGTTCAAATCCCGTACGACTATTGCGATGCAGGCTCGCATCAGCGTCGAGTAGTGGCTCTGCCGCTTGCTGCTATCGAAATCACGGTCCGATAAATTGGCGTGCTTAAGCGGAAGACGCCGGCCACCTGAGGTGGCCGGCGTCCCTCTCGTCGCGTGGAGCCCCGACTTACTTGCAGTTCAGCACCTTCACCGCGTTGCCCGTGTTCGGCGGCGCCGCCGGATTCATGGTGGACATGGTGCAGGTCAGCCCGCGCGGCAGATCCTTCATGTTCACGAAGACGCCTTTGTAGCAGGACACCGAATGCACATAGGGTGCCTTCACCGTCAGCGGATTCCAGTGCGACTGGGCCGCGCCCGTGTGCGAGTCGGTGAAGTGGATCTCCGTCGTCGACATCGCGTAGGGGTCGCTCACCGTCTGGGTCGCCGTCCCGCTCGGGATCACGCACTCCATCGGGCCCGGGATCGCAATCGCGACCGGCGCGGAGATGGTCGCGCCCGCCTTGGCGGGAGCTGAACCCGTTTTCGTTTGGGCACGGGCCGGCTGAGACGCCAGTCCGAGCGTGAGCAGCGCAAGGAACATCACACGAGTGGTCATCGTCGACTCCTTCTGGGTGATTGAGATGATGATGCGACGGAACCGCGGTTCGAATATACGGCGCGAGCACCGAGCGGCCAAACGCGTTGGCTCCGACGGTGCCGGCACCACTCACACTTGGACCATCGCCCCCGAGGGCGCTGTGACGCGCATCACGAAATCTCATGTTGTGCGACCGTAGATTCTTCAGTACCTTCCAGTCGCCACTCAACCCTGAGGCTCTCATGCATCGTGCCCTTCGCCAGACCGTTCGCAGCGCAGTTCTCGCCACGGCGGCCGCGCTCATTGCCGCGCCTGCCTTGATGGCGCAGATCCCCGGCATGCCGCTCTACACCAACCCCCGCTACGGCTCGGGCGTCCGCGTGCACGCCGACCTCGGCAACTCCTCGGAACCGTCGATCGCGCACCAGACGCTGCAGGCCGGTGTCTCGATGGCGCTCGGACCGGTCGGGTTCAGCGCGAGCCTCGGGAGCACCACGGAGAACCTCACGTCGCTCAATACGTGTGCCACGCATCCGACGGCTGACTGCAGCCGCAAGAAGTTGAGCGCCGCCGCCCTCGGCCAGTTCCGCGTGCTCGGCGATGGCAACTCCGAGGTGACGGTCGCGATCTTCGGGGGGCTCGCCACTGACCTCTCGATGACGGACGCCGTGGATTGCGGCCAGTATACCGGCATCGCGGCGACGGTCTGCAACATCGACAAGAAGAACAACTCGGCCAAGCGTCTGACCATCCCGGTCGGTGCCTCGGTCTCGGCGCACATTCCGTTGCTCATCACGAGCGTGAATGTCTGGGCCGCGCCGCGGTACAGCTTCAACACCATGATGAACTGCCCGGATGGCGCCTCCTGCGGGAGCAATGGCGGCGATATCCGCTTTGCCGTCGGCGCGGACATGCCGATCCTGGGCCTGTTCGCTTTGCGCGCGGCGTACGACATGGGGAAGGTCGGAGGCCAGAGCGCGAACTTCTTCGGCTTGGGCGGCTCCATCGGCTTCGGCGGCGTGCACTAGTCCTCGAATGTTCGACCACCGCGAGGTGGTCGAGAACGGCAACGGGCGCCCGACAGTGTCGGGCGCCCGTTGTGCATCCCCACCGGTCGGTCAGGGGAGCGTGGGCGCGCACATCGACCGTCGGGTCGTGAAGGAGTTCCGACGCGCCGGCGTGCGTTAGCAGTGGCAAAAAACCGAACGGCGGTTACTTTCGAGGCAGTGCACTAGTCCTGCGCGGCTCGCTGTTGCGCTGGGCTTCCTTTGCAACCCCTCGCATCCGAGCCGAAGGAGGTTCGCGGCAATGAAAGGAGTGGACGCCGGGCGCGTGTTGGCGTCGCGCACGTACCGATCCCTGCTGCTCGGTGTGTGCGTGGTGAACGCAATCGGCCTGCTCTCGAGCGCGGAGTCTGCCAGACTGCGGATGAGCCGCGGGGTTGTTGGCTTGGCGAGCGCGCTACTGCTGTTGCTGGCGCGCGACGGTGCGCCGTCGCGACTGGTGCGCCGGTGGGTGCTCACGGCCAGCGTGTGTTGGATGCTGATCACCGTCGTCACCACCATCCAAACGGCGTGGCCGAGTGGGCTCGATCTCGCGGTGGTGTTGGGTTGCTGCGCGGTGTTGGACGAGAGCCTTGGCGTGGGTGTGTTGATCGTGGGGCTCGCGGCGGTGCCCGTGCTCTCCGTGGAGGTCTTCGGCGGCGGTCCGCTGCGCCCGATCACCGCCCACTTTGCGGTGGGATGGTCGCTGGCGTGCTCGTCCATGATGTTCGTGAGTTACCGGCTGGCTCGTGCGTTGAATGAAGGGGGGCGTGAGCTCGCCGCGTCGGCGCGTGGTCTGCGTGAGCAGGAGGCGGCGCTCGCGGAGGTCACGCGGCTGTTGGCTGCGGACATGACGATGGCCGTGACCGCGGTGCGGGCGTCGGTGACGCAAGGGCGGCTGCAGGTGCGCACGGCCGCGACCGCGTTGGCCACTGCGCTCGGCGTGACGCGGCGCGCGATGCCATCGGAACCCGAGCTTCCGCCGGGGAGGATCGAGGAGCGGCTGCGCGAGGTACGGGCGGACAGCTTCCGTGCGATGCTGACACTCGGCCTGTGTGTGCTGCCGATCGTCGCGTGGTCCAATGAGGCGTTGGCGTATCGGCGTCCGCTCGTCATCGGGCAGTGGGTGCTCTCGCTATTGGCCGCGGTGATGTTGCGCCTGCGGCCCGAGCGGTGGGAAGAGACGATGCGCTGGTTTGCCTACGTGATCGTGGGTTCCGCGTTGTTCGCGCTGGCGTGGTGGTATCGCACGCCGGTGGGCGAACTGCCGCCGAACGTGTCGCCGCTGGCCATCGCGATCGTGCTGATGGCCTATGCGCTGGGATCGCGGCGCGTTCTGGTGGGGACCGTGCTGACTGCCCTGCTGATTGTGGTGTTCGTGTGGCTGAAGCACCCCAATCTGCAGGCGGTGCGGATGATCACGCGGGTCGTGATGTTCGCGATCCTGGGCGACATGTTGATCGTATTGCCACGACAGTTGATGTCCTGGTTGGAGGACACTCGCCAGGCGGCGGGCGCGGCGATCAGTCGACAGCGGCGCGTGATCGGCACGTTGTTCCATGACTTGGGGAATCCGGCGCAACTCGTGCTGCTTTCGGCGCACGACTTGGCGGCGGACGGCGTGGGGGAGCCGAGTGCGGTGGAGGCGACCGCGCTGGAGGAGATCGACGCGATGGCGGCGCGCATGCAGGAGACGTTGGACGCGGCGATTCGCGGCGAGCGGGCGGACGGATTGGTGTCGATCCAGGCGGTGTGTCGTGCGGTGCCTCGGGTGTTCGCGCGGGCGTTGAGCGAGAAGCAGGTGACGTTGGAGGTGCGGGCGGACACGGCCGCGTTGGTGCGGGCCGATCCCGTGATTCTGCGGGACTCGGTGTTGTCGAACCTGGTGTCGAACGCGTTGAAGTTCAGTCCACGCGGCGGGACGATCACCGTGGAGGTCACCGAGGGGGTTCAGTGGGTGGAGATTTCGGTGTCGGACCGTGGCGCCGGACTCGCGGCGGATGTGCAGGCCGCGTTGGCGACAGGGAGCGCGATTCCGTCGCACGCGGGGACCGCCGGCGAGCCGGGTTCCGGGTTCGGCGTGCGGCTGGTGCAGGACTATGTGAAGCAGATGCGCGGAACGGTAGCGTACGAGGCGCGCAGCGGGGGCGGAGTGGTGGTGCGGGTGAGACTTCCGTCGGTGTGAGGGGCGATGGCTAGACGTTCGTGGTCCCGCGGAGTAGATTCCGCTGTCTGTCCGCGAGAGCGGCGGACGGGACGTAGCGCAGCCCGGTAGCGCACCTGAATGGGGTTCAGGGGGTCGCGGGTTCGAATCCCGCCGTCCCGATTTGATGAGATAAGCTAGGCGGCGGTTCCTCGATCCGAGGGCCCGCCGTCTTGCTTCATGTTGCCGCGGTATCGCCGACGCGCACCCCCCAGCGCTGGCTGGCGTCGGCTGTGGCCGACGCGTTAGCTTCAGGGGTGCGTCACCCCTCTCTGCCATGACGACCCTACTCGTGACCGGTGGCGCCGGCTTCATCGGGTCGGCCCTCGTACGACAGTTGCTCGCCGAGTCCCATGTCGCGATCGCGAACGTGGACCTCCTGACGTATTCCGGGAATCTCGACTCGCTCGGCGCTTGCCTGGACGACCCGCGCCACCGATTGCACGCGGTCGATATTGCGGACGGGGAAGCGGTGCGCGAGGTCTTCGCGCGTGAGGCCCCGGCTGCCGTGCTGCATCTCGCGGCGGAATCGCACGTCGATCGCTCGATCGATGGACCGGCCGCGTTCGTGCGCACGAACCTCGTCGGGACGTTCACCATGCTGGACGAAGCGACCCGGTACTGGCGTGGGCTGAGCGGTGCCAAGCGCGAGGAGTTCCGGTTCGTGCACGTGTCCACCGACGAAGTGTTCGGGTCGCTCGGCCAGACGGGCTACTTCAGCGAGACGACCGCCTACGATCCCAGCTCACCGTACTCCGCGAGCAAGGCGGGAGCCGATCACCTCGCGCGCGCGTGGCATCGGACCTACGGCCTCCCCGTCATCGTGACGAACTGCTCGAACAACTACGGCCCGTGTCAGTTCCCCGAGAAGTTGATCCCGTTGATCATCCACAAGGCCGTGCGCGGTGAGCCGCTGCCGGTGTACGGCTCGGGGCAGCAGGTGCGGGACTGGCTTCACGTGGACGATCATGTGCGTGCGCTGCGGCTTGCGCTCGAGCGTGGAACCGTGGGGGAAAGCTACGCCTTCGGCGGCACGAATGAGCGGACGAACCTCGAAGTGGTGCACGCGGTGTGCGGACTGCTCGACGAACTGCGGCCCGATCCGCGCGGGACGTATGCGCGGTTGATCACGTTCGTCGCGGATCGACCGGGGCACGACCTGCGCTACGCGATCGACGCGACCAAGGCACGCACGCAACTCGGGTGGGCCCCGGTCGAGACGTTCACGAGCGGCCTTCGGAAGACCGTCCAATGGTACCTCGAGCACGCCGGCTGGGTGGAACGCGTGATGCGGGGCGAATACCGCGGCGAGCGACTGGGAGCGCTGCAGAACTCGTGAAGGGGATCATCCTGGCCGGCGGCACCGGGAGTCGCCTGTGGCCGATCACACGCGTCGTGAGCAAGCAACTGCTTCCGGTGTACGACAAACCGATGCTGTATTACCCGCTCTCGGTGCTGATGCTGGCAGGACTGCGGGAGATCCTCATCATCTCGACGCCCTCGGACCTGCCGAGGATGCAACAACTGCTCGGCGACGGTTCACGCTGGGGGCTCGCGTTCCGGTACGCGGAGCAGGCAGAGCCGAACGGGCTGGCCCAGGCGTTCGTGATCGGTCGCGAGTTCATCGGCAACGACAGTGTCTGCCTGATCCTCGGCGACAACATCTTCTACGGCGCCTCGCTGACGAACCACCTGCGAGACGCGGCGGCGCAGCAGACCGGTGCGACCGTATTCGGATATCGTGTCAGTGATCCGGAGCGGTACGGCGTGGCGGAGGTCGATCCCAGCGGATTGGTGCGTTCGATCGAGGAGAAGCCGAAGGTTCCGAAGTCGAACCTGGCAATCACCGGACTGTACTTCTACGACAACGATGTCGTGAGGATCGCAGCGGGGCTCACGCCGTCGGCCCGTGGCGAATACGAGATCACGGACGTGAATCAGGCGTACCTGGCGAAAGGGGCACTACGCCTCAAGGTGCTCGGGCGGGGCACGGCGTGGCTTGACACCGGCACGCATGACTCGCTGCACGAGGCGTCAAGCTACGTGGCGACGATCGAGCGGCGGCAAGGGCTGAAGATCGCGTGTGTGGAGGAAATCGCCTTTCGGAATCGGTGGATCGATGCGGCGCGCCTGTTGGACCTCGCCTCGGAATTCAAGGCGAATCCCTACGGCGAGTATCTGCGGCGCATCGCGCGTGAGGACCGTGCATGACGCGTGTCGAGCGGATGCCGATGCCCGGGCTGTTGCTGATCCGTCGCACGGTGATCGGCGATCTGCGCGGCTCGTTCAGCGAGCTGTGGCGTGAGGGAGAGTATCGCGCGACGGACATAGGTCCGTTCGTGCAGGAGAATGTGTCCGTGTCGCGGCAGCACGTCCTCCGAGGAATGCATCTGCAGAACCCGGCGGGACACTCGAAGCTGGTGACGGTGGTGCGCGGGCGCGTCTGGGACGTGGTTGCCGACCTTCGCGTGGGATCGCCGACGTTCGGGAAGTGGCACGGGCAGGAGCTCTCCGACGAGAATGGCTGCCAGTTGTACATCCCCGTCGGATTCGCGCACGGGTTCGTGACCTTGTCGCCGGAGGCGGTCTTCGTGTACCAGATGGGGGGCTACTACGCGCCGCAACACGAAATCGCGGTGGCGTGGAACGACCCGGCGCTCGCCATCACGTGGCCGATCACGGACCCCATCCTCGCCGAGAAGGACCGGGGGGCGCCCACGCTTGATCGGATCCCGCGCGAGCGGCTGCCGGTCTACGACCCTTCGGCGGGGTAGCGCGGTAGCGCGCGACGTGGCTTGCGGGAGACGCCCGGAACGAACAATATAAAATTAGGGTCGGTGAACAACCCGTCATCGGCCCTTCACTCAAATCCGAGGAGACCATGCTGCTCAACTTTCGCCGTGGGCTACCCGCCTTGTGTGCATTACTCCCGTGGTCGGACGCGCTCCCCTTCGCGCACCATGATGCATCGCGACACCGGATGAGTGTTCCTGTGGAATATTCGCAGGAAAAACCGACGAAAGAGCAGACGGAAGCATTGAACAAAGCGATGGAAGCTGCGCGCGCTGCTGAACGGAAGGCCGTGATAGCACCGGCGAAGCCGAAGGCGCCGACCACCACGACCAACTACTCGACAATGTCGGCCGACCGGTCCGCTGGTGCATCGGCCCCGGTGATTACCGTTTCCAAAAGGGCCGTCCTGAACGTGGTCAACGGCACCATGCGGCCGTGGGTGGACGGCATCAAAGCGCTGAACGAAGGTGCGGCCCGGTCGTTTGATTTCGCGGCGAGCCTGACCTTCTTTGACCCAGCCGGAAAGGCGGAGAAGCAACGTCGGGCAGCCGAGCTCCGTTCTTGGAACAATGACTGGGATTCCCTCGTCCAAAACGTCATCAACACCGTGAACGGATTTGTAGTCGGAACCAATCAGACCTACGACTTTCCGATCGGTCCCAACAATAACGTGTACCGTATTTCCGGAAAAATCGCGCCGTAGCGTGAGCCTGCTGCGGTTCGATGACCTCGGACAGCAATCGCCCCTTCACGCACACAACCCTCATCCACGTGACACATCCTGCCGGCATCCTTCGAGCAACGGCTTGTGCGCTGGTGATCGCTGCGGTGGACCCAGCGGCGCTGATGGCACAATCTGCGACGGCCTCGACCGTCGAACGTTTTGATCTGTCAGGCGTGGCGCCCCGCGGCGTGACTGAGCAGTCGTTGCGCGATCGGGTGGCCCGCCATCACGCAGGAGACATGGCCGACGCGATTGCCATCCAACGCGCGTTGGCCGCGTACTATCTGACGCACGGAGACACCCTGCGCGCGAACGCAGCCGCGGCACTCCGTGATGGAGGAAAACCCGCGGGTGCCATGGCGCGGTATGGCGACGTGCCGGCGAAGACGTACGGCGAGGTGCCAGCGAAAAAGTATGGCGACGTCCCGGCGAAAACGTACGGTGAGCTGCCAGCGAAAACGTATGGCGACGTGCCGGCGCCGCGCTACGATGCCCCGGCGTCCTCGGCCGCGCCTACGACGCGAGGCACCACCGGCCGGGATCCGGCGCCTGTTCGCGAAAGGGCGTCAACAGCACCCACGCCTCCGGGTGCCTCGCCGTCCGGCGCACAGGACATGCATTTCTTCCACATGGCGGATCCTGCGCACGAAGACCTGTGGGATTTCAAGGCGGACGGGAGTTTTTCGCACACCGAGGTCGGCGGGCAAGGCGGCGTTTCCGCGCGAACGTCCGAGACCGGCACCTACGCGATCGCGAATGGCACGCTGGTGGTCAACGTGACGCAACGTATCGGCGCAGCCGCGGTCACCGGCAGTGGACAGCGCAACACGTTGACGGCGGACCAATCCGCGACGTCGGAGACGCGCAAGTACACGATCTCCTTGCTCGGTGTCCGAGGGGCAAGTGGCATGTTGCTGAACGGCGTTCGTTACTACGTCAAGAACTGGTAGACCCGCTGGCGGGTGTTTGTACGGCGGCCTCTCGTCGCGTTACTGCACCCGCCCGAACCGCAGATACTCCAGCGCCATCCCCGCCATCACCCGCATCCCCGTCGGTAGCGCGGCATCGTCGCCCTCGAACAGCGGGGAGTGATTGGTCGCCGCGGTCTTCCAGTCCTTGGTCGGCGGGGTCACGCCGAGACTCACGAACACCCCGCCGCGCGGGGCCTTGGCCGCGAAACGGCCGAAGTCCTCGCCGGCGGAGCTGGGGTCACTCACCCGAAAGAGTCCCGCGCCGGCCGCGCGCTGCAGCGTGGGCGTCAGGCGCGCCACGAGGTCGGCGTTGTTCACGGTCACATCGTAGCCGCGGGTGACGGTCACCGTCGCCGTTGCGCCGCTCCCCTGCGCAATCGACTCGGCGGTGCGGGCCAGCCGTTCGTGAATCGTCTTCCGCATGGACTCGTCGTACGTGCGGATCGTGCCGATCATCCACGCCGAGTCGGGGATGATGTTCTCCCGCAGCCCGCCCTGGAAGGCTC
This sequence comes from uncultured bacterium, assembly GCA_963978095.1. GTDB lineage: Bacteria > Gemmatimonadota > Gemmatimonadetes > Gemmatimonadales > Gemmatimonadaceae > Fen-1231. Next base: position 10,797 of record CAXBQP010000028.1, read on the forward strand.
CGACTGTGACCACTGCCGGTGCGGTGGAGAGGTTGATTTGCCGGCTCACAATGGTCTGGATGCCGATCACGATCTGCGCGCCGATCACGATTGGGTCCACGCCGCCGGAGGGAAAGGCGCCGTGCGTCTGCTTGCCGTGGACCACGATCCGGAACTGGTCCGAGGCCGCGGTGATGCCGCCGGCACGCACCGCGACTTCGCCGAGCTTGCCTGCGCCGACATGCAACCCGAACACCGCCTCGACGGCGGGGTCACGCAGCGCCCCCGCGTCGATCATCGGCGCCGCGCCGCCGAGCGGGGGCGCTTCCTCGGCCGGCTGGAAGAGAAAGACCACCGTGCCCGGCAGTTGTGCGCGCATGTCGCTGAGCAGCTCGGCCGTCCCCATGAGGATCGCCACGTGCATGTCGTGACCGCAGGCGTGCATCACCCCCGTTTCGACACCGTTGTACGTGGTCCGCGTCGTGGACTTGTAGGGGAGATCGACCTGCTCGACGACCGGCAAGGCGTCCATCTCGGCACGTAGTCCGACGACCGGGCCCGGTTTCCCTCCGCGCAGGATCCCCACCACGCCGTTGCCGCCGACCCCGGTGCGGACCTCGAGCCCGAGTTTGCGCAGGTGCGCGGCCACCAAGGCAGCGGTGCGGGTCTCCTGGTTGGAGAGCTCCGGATGTTGATGGATGTCGTGCCGCCACCCGGCGACTGTTCCCGCGAGCGCGGCGGCGCGGCGCTCGATCTCGGAGGTGAGCGCGTCCTGCGCGCGGCCGGCGGACGTGAAGAGTCCTAGGGCGAGAGCGAGCCGGGCGAGACGGGGAAGGGGAGCGCGCATGGGCGGTTGGTGGAGAGAGGGAGGGATGGACCCGCGGTACGATAGTTTCGCGGCGCGCGATTGACGAGGGGGCGGGGCTCGCGCAGGGTTGCTATTCGATGTTATAACAGTCATTGTTATAACAGGTAGTAGTCCTTCTTTCGACCGGTGGTCGCCACATGCCCGTCACACGTCGTTCTGCGCCTCGTGCCTCCCGCGCGGGACCGGTGCTCGAATCCGACAGCTACCTCGCCATCCTGCGGACGGCGGACCTCCTGCGCCGACAGTCGGCGGACGTCCTGAAAGGGCATGGGCTCACGCTCGCCCAGTACAACGTGCTGCGGATCCTGCGCGGGGCGGGCAGCGAGGGGCATCTCACCGGCGAGATCGGCGCGCGGCTCGTCGTGCAGGAGCCGGACGTGCCGCGCCTGATTGACCGGTTGGAGCAGAAGGGGTGGGTGACGCGCCGTCGCGAAGTCGAGGATCGGCGGTGCGTGCGCGTGCACCTCACCAGGACGGGGCGCACGCTCGTCGACGGACTCGATGCCCCGATTCTCGCGATGCACCGGCGCCAGTTCGCCGCGCTCTCCGCGTCCCGCCTGCAGTCACTGCTCGATGCATTGCTCACCATTCAGACCACCTGACCCATGACCGCCCACCGCGACCTCGACGCCCTCGACGGCGTCTCATTTCCCGCCGACCACACAGGCGTGACCCCCGGCTCGTACGGAATCGCCCCCACCGGATTCCGGTTGCCGGACTCCACACGGCTGGGAGCCGTCACGCTGCGCATTGCGGATCTGGATCGCTCGGTGGCGTTCTATACTGACCTGCTGGGCTTTCGCGTGGTGGAGCGCACGGCATCGCGCGCGGTGCTCGGCGTGGCGGGTGACGATCGGGCGTTGGTGGTCCTGGAGGAACGCCCTGGGGTCGCGCCGCTCCCGGCGCGCGGACGGACGGGGCTCTTTCACGTGGCCATTCTGCTCCCGACGCGCGGTGATCTCGGACGGCTCGTGCACCATCTCGCGTCGCGCGGAGTCGCCGTCGGCGCGGGGGATCATCTGGTGAGTGAAGCGTTCTATCTGCATGACCCGGACGGACTCGGTCTTGAGCTGTATCGCGACCGGCCGCGAGCGGAGTGGCGGCGCATCGACCGTGAACTCGTGATGGCGACCGATCCTGTGGATGTCGGCGCCGTCGTCGCGTCGGGGGCGTCGCGCCCGTGGGAGGGGATGCCGGCGGGCACGACGATCGGGCATGTGCATCTGCGGGTCGGTGCACTTGACGCGGCCAGGGCGTTCTACGCCGACCAGCTCGGCTTTGACCTGATGGTGTGGAGCTATCCCGGCGCGTTGTTCTTCGGTGCGGGCGGCTATCACCATCATCTCGGGGCGAACGTGTGGGGCGGGGGCAGTGCCGGGCCGGCGCGGGAGAACGAAGCGGCGCTGGCGGAATGGGTGATCGAAATGCCGGGGATGGAGCGCGTCGCGGCCCAGGCGGCGCTGGATCGGGTCGCCGAGGGATTGGCGCGTGGCGGGTATGTCGTGGCGCGTGACGCTGAGGGTGGCGTGAGCACGCAGGACCCGTGGGGGACTGCCGTGCGTCTCATCGCCGGGGGGAGCACGAGCCGGTAGATTCCTCGGCATATGCCACCCTATCGATTCTCGATCATCGCCGCAGCACGCGTAGGCGTCTGCGTGCTGGTCGGCGCCTGCGGGACGCGCACCGCGCCGGCGCCAAGGTTTTCGGCACCGGCGCGTTCGGTGGCTGACACGATTGTCACGCGGCAATTGGCGCCCGGTGTGATGCAGCATGATCTGGTGCGCAATGCGGGACCGCTCCGGGCGCATGTGCTGGACATCGATTTGTCGCAGTGTGTGCGCATCCAGGTGGTGAAGGGCTTCCCGACCGCGGTGGGGCGCACGACCACCACGGCGTTGCTGCAGGGGGTTCCGGCGGCCGACCGCGCGATCGCTGCGGTGAATGCGGATTTCTTCGTCTTCACGCCCCCCGGGGTGCCGGTGAATGCTCTGGTCGTCGACGGCCGCGTGTTGTCGGGGCCGGTAAAGCGTCCGGTGCTCGCGTTCGATACGGCGCAGCGTCCGTACATCGGTACGCTCGCGGTGGAGGGAGCGGTCGTGTCATCACGCGCGCGCCAACCGGTGTCGGGGTGGAATCGTCCCAGCGCGACGGGGCTTGGCGTGGTGGATGCGTTGTGGGGGCAGCCGCTGGACACGGCGGTTCGGCGGACGGCATTGCAGTTGCGTCCGACCCAGCCGGCGACGGGCGCGGTGGGCGTGCCGCGCTACGTGCTCACCGCGCTCGCGGCTTCGCACGACGGCATGGCACGCGGCGATACGCTCGTGCTCGTCGGCCGGGCCCGCGGTGCGCTCCAGGTGGGCGACACGGTGACGGTGCATCGCACGATGGTGCCGTTCCTGCCGACGCAGGCGGTCGGCGGCTTTCCGCTCCTGCTCCGCGACAGCGTGATCGTCCCGACCGTGGATACGGACGGCGCGGAGAGCTTTCGTGGGCTGAATCCGCGGACGGCGGTCGGCTACGCGGCCGGTGGGCGCCGCCTGATGCTCGTGGTGATCGATGGTCGCCAGCCCGGCTACAGTGTGGGGACCACGATCCGGGAGACCGCGGCGCTCCTTCGCGATCTGGGGGCGCGTGAGGGGGTGAACCTCGACGGGGGCGGGTCGACGGCGATGGTGGTGCGAGATCCCGCGACAGGCCGGACGCAGACGGTGAACAAGCCGTCCGACGCCACCGGCGAGCGGCCGGTGGGTAATGCGGTGGTCGTCGCGGGGCGCTGTCGCGAGTAAGCGGCCGCGCGGGGCTCGAGATCGCGCTTACCTGCAGGTCGATCGACGCCTAACTTTCACCGGATGGAAAGCCGACCGACATCCAAGGGGTTCGCTGCGCAGGCCGGCACCGTACCGCGTCTCATCTCCATGCGACTGCGTGGCGGTGAAACCGCGAGCGGGACCGCGTATCTGTTGCCGATCCAGTCGCTGGGGCCGTTCCTGAGCTCACGCAAAGGGGGGCTGCTGTCGCTGGCCGAGCCGAAGGGTTTCGACGCCAGCAAGACCGCGAGTCATGTGATCATTCGGACGTCGACCGTGTTGTTTGCGTGGGCCGATGACTTGAATCTTCCGGTGGATCACCGTCCGGCGGGCTCGGCGCGGCGGCGGATTCACGTGGCGTTCGACGACGGCAGTTCGGTGGACGGCGTGATCACCTTCCCGGTGGGGATCCGCGTCAGTGATTTCCTGGCGCGTGCGGAAGAGTTCATCCCGTTGCGCGAGGTCAAACTCGCGGGGGCGTCGCGCGAGTTCGTGGATCTCGCGGTGAACTTCAATGCGGTGACGACGATTCGCGATCTTGGTCCGGTGTCATCGATGATGGCGACCGCGCCTGCGGCGCCGCTGCTGAGCACGGTGATCAAGCGGCGGCGGTCGAGCATCACCCTCCACGCGCCGGCGGATCTGTAGGAGCGGTGGTGCCCGTCAGGGCACCACGCGGGGCCACTTGGCGTCCAGGCGCGTCATGATGGCGGCAAAGGCGTCGATCCCGTCCCAGAGATTCTGAAGGCGGAGGTTCTCGTCCTTCGCGTGCTGGTTGTCGTCATGGTTCGCGATCGGAAAGACGATCAGCGGCACGTGGAGCGTACGCTCGAACACGCTGGTCGGGAGCGACCCTCCCATGGTCGGGAGGCGCAGGACGGGCTTGCCGAGCAGTTCGTCGAGTGTGCCGGTGAGGGCGATTGCGACCGGTTCGTCCTGGCGCACGCGGGAGGCTTCGTCGCCGCCGCCCCAGGTGACGCGGACGACCTTGGGGTGGGCGCGCCGCTCGTCGTCCGTCGCTGCGGCGTGCGTGACGTACCACCCCGTGGCCTTCAGGTGCGCTTCGACGAGTGCGCGAATGCGCTCGGGGCTCTGCTTGGGTACGAGCCGGAAGTCGATCGATGCCTTGGCTTCTGTCGCGATCGCGTTGGCGGCGAGTCCTTCCACTTGGCCCACTTTCAGCCCGCGGATGTTGAGCCCCGGCAGCATGATGCGTTCGGCGAGCAGGGCTCCGTCGGCTTCGGTGGCGCCGAGCAGGAGTTCGTGTCGGAGGGCGGCGTCGGTGTTGGGGAGCGCGCGCACCGCTGCGAGTTCCTCCGGTGTCGGTGGGACGACGTCGTCGTAGAAGTCCTTGATCAGGATGCGCCCGTCGGCATTGCGCAGCGATGTCACGAGTTCGGCGACGAGGATCCCCGGGTTCGGCACCCAGTTGCCGTAGTGGCCGCTATGCATGGCGCGGGCCGGGCCGTAGACCGTGAGTTCAAGCCCCATGGTGCCGCGGACGCCGTAGACCACTTGGAGTTGGCGGCTGGCGTGCACGGGACTGTCGCAGAACAGCCACGCGTCCGCCCGGAGCAGACTCGCGTTGCGCTGCAGGAGATCGGCCAGATGGGCGGAGTTGGATTCTTCCTCTCCTTCGAAGAAGAACTTGAGATTGACGGTCGGTCGCTGGCCGGTGGCCTTCAGCGCGTCGAGCGCGTTCAGGATGGCGGCGATGGGGGCTTTGTCGTCGCCGGCGCCGCGCGCAAAGATGCGGGCCTCGGGGTTCAGTCGGCCGGCGGTGGGGAAGGGGATGTCGACCCATTCCGCGCCGCGTGATTCGCGGAGCACGGGGGAGAAGGGGGCGCCGCCCTTCCACTCCTTGGGCTCGACCGGTTGGCCATCGTAGTGCGCATAGAGGACGATCGTGCGGGTGGCGCCGGGCGCGGTGAGTTCGCCATACACCACCGGGGGCCAGGTTCCGTTGCGCAGGAGCCGCGCGTCGACGCCGCGTCGTGCGAGCATCGCGACGATCTCGGTGGCGTTGCGCCGCAGGTTGAGGGAATCGGCGGCGACATTCGGGATGCGCAGGAACTCCGCGAATTCCTGGACGATCTGGGGCTCGCGGGCTTCGCGCCACTGACGGATCTGGTCGCGGGCGGACTGCCCAGCGAGAGCGAGGGGGAGCGAGAGGCCGAGGAGCACCGCACGAGCGCGCATGGAGAATCCCGTCTGGAGGTGTGCCGTGAAGATGCCCTCTGGGGGAGCCCGTAAACAAGCGTCGCGGCGTGGCGGGACGTGCCGTGAGCGAGGGGGCGGCCGTGGGGTGTGGTTGCCGAAGGGGGAACCGCGCGCGAAATTTTCCCTATGGCTCCCAAAGTGCTGGTCAGTGGCACGTTCGACCTCCTGCATAGCGGGCATGTGGCCTTCCTCACCGAGGCGGCGTCGTACGGGACGCTGCATGTGTGCGTGGGGCGCGATGAAGTGGTGCGCGAGCTCAAGGGGCGGTATCCCGTCAACTCCGAGATCGAACGGCAGTATCTGATCGCCGCGCTCAAGTGCGTGCATGAGTGCCGGATTTCGCGTGGCGATGGACTGCTGGATTTCGAGCCGGAGTTGCGCGAGCTCCGCCCGGACATTCTGGTGGTGAACACCGACGGTGCCCACGAGTCCAAAGCCGCATTGTGCCGAGCACTCGGCGTGCGCTACGTGGTGCTCGAGCGGGTTCCTGCCGGCGCCTTGCCGGCGCGCAGCACGACGACGCTCCGGACGGAATGCGTGATTCCGTATCGGATCGACCTCGCGGGGGGCTGGCTCGACCAGCCCTGGGTCTCCAAGCACCACCCCGGGGCGGTGCTGACGATTTCCATCGAGCCCACGCACATGTTCAACGAGCGCAGCGGCATGGCCACGAGCACGCGGAAGAAGGCGATTGCGCTCTGGTGCAATCAGCTGCCCATGGGAGATCCGGAGCAGATGGCGAAGGTCCTGTTCAGCTACGAGAACCCGCCCGGCACGGTGGAGATCGCGGGGTCGCAGGATGCCATCGGGATCGTGATGCCCGGATTGAATCGGTCGGAGTACGCGGGGGGGCATTGGCCGCGCGCGATCACGAGCGATGGTGATGAGTCGCGTCTGGCCTGGTTGGAAGCGCGACTGTGGCTCGTGCCTCTCGACCCTCGGGAGTCGGGGTACCGGGTGCTCTCGGACACGAATGTCAGTGTGGCCGGTGCCACGGCGCTCGCCAACGCGGCGGACGCCTGTTGGCACGGGATCCAATCCATGGACGCTGCGCGGACCGGGGCTGCCATGGCAGCCTCGTATGACGCGCAGATTGCGATGTTCCCACACATGGCGGCTCGCGATGTGCCCGCTATGATCGAACGATACCGCACGACCGCGCTCGGCTGGAAGCTCAGTGGGGCCGGCGGCGGCGGATATCTCACGCTGTTCTCGGAGCAGCCCATCACAGGAGCTTTGCGCGTGAAGATCCGCCGTCGGCATGCGGGGTTGTGATGGCCGTGTCTCCCCGCTGGTTCGAGCGACACACTGGATATCAGCCCGCTGACCGCGCGCGTCGACGTGCATTCGTGATGGTCACGACGCTCTTCTTCTTCTGGGCGTTCGTCCACAACATCAACGGCACATTGATCCCACACTTGCGGAAGGCGCTGCTGTTGACCGACACGCAGTCGGCGTTGATCGACGTGGCGATCTACCTGGCCTACTTCCTCGCCGCGCTTCCGGCGGGGATGGTGATCGCGCGGCGTGGATACCGGTTCACGATCATCGCCGGGCTGTCGCTCTTTGCGCTGGGCGCGGTGCTGTTCGTTCCTGCCGCACTCTCCCGGACGTACGGCGTGTTCCTCCTGGCGTTGTTCGTCTTCGGATTCGGGGCGGCGTTCCTCGAGACCGTCGCCAATCCGTACATCTCCGGCCTGGGCGATCGTGAGCACTCAACGTCCCGCCTCAACTTCGCGCAGTCGTTCAATGGCGTGGGTGCCGTGCTCACGCCGCTCATCGGGAGCGGGTTGATCCTGTCGGGTGTCACCTACTCGGATGCGCAGCTCGCGGCGTTCACGCCCGCGCAGCTGGACGCCTATCTGCAAGGGGAGGCGCGCAGCGTGGTGCTGCCGTACCTGGTGCTCGCCGCGGCGATCGTCGCGATGATCGTCCTGTTCGTGCGTCAGCCGATTCCGGAGGTCGGCGGGATCTCGGGGGACGAGGGTGGCCTCCCCTGGGGGTCGCTGATGCGGCATCCGCGCCTCATCCTCGCGGTGATCGCGCAGTTCTTCTACGTGGGGGCGCAGGTGGGCGTCGGCAGCTTCTTCGTCCGCTTCTCGCAGCATGCGGCCGGCATGTCCGACAAGCAGGCCGGCTTCCTCTGGGGGAGTCTGGCGATGGTCGGGTTCATGCTCGGGCGTTTCGCCGGAACGGCGGCCATGCGAACGGTGGCGCCGCCTCGACTGTTGGCGATCGTCGCCGTGGCCGCTGCGGCGGCACTGACGGGCGCGATCAACCTGACCGGGGTTCCCGCTGTCGCGCTGCTGATGACCGTCCCGTTCTTCATGTCGATCATGTTCCCGACGATCTTCGACCTCGGGATCACGGGGACGGGCTCCGTGGCAAAGCTCGGATCCTCGCTGATCATCATGGCGATCGTCGGTGGGGCCGTGATTCCGGTGGCGATGGGGCGCATCTCCGATGCGACGCACGATATCCAGCGCGCCTTCTACGTTCCCGTGGCCTGTTTCGCAGTCGTTGCGCTGTTCGGGCTGTACGCGGCGCGTGTGACGAGCGATGCACCGGATGATGCCGTGGAGAGGGCCGCCTGATGCCGCGGTTCGTGCTCGCACTGGACCTGGTGGAAGACCCTCGGCTGATCGCCGAGTATGAGGCGCACCATCAGGCCGTCTGGCCGGACATCCAGGCCAGCATCCGCGACGCCGGGATCACGTCGCTCCAGATCTTCCGACTCGAGAATCGACTGATGATGATCCTCGAAGCCGGTGATGGTTTCAGCTTCGAGGCCAAGGCTGCGGCCGACGCGGCGAATCCCGCGGTGCAGCGGTGGGAACAACTCATGTGGACGTACCAGCGTGCGATTCCGGGCGGTGCGCCCGGTGAGAAGTGGCGGCTCATGACACGGATTTATTAGGTCGACGGCTACGATTGGAGGCACCACGTCCATGCTGACTCATCTCGCCCCCGCGATGCACGCGCTGTTCGTGCCGGGGAGTCTCACCGATGCGACGGTCACGCGTGACCCGCTGGTGGTGTGCACGGTATGCACCGCACGCTCCGCGGCGGAACCGGGCCTACGGGCTCACATCCGTGCTTACGTCGGCGCCGCGGTCGAGGGCATTGCCTGGGCTGGTGAGAACGTGCGGCAGCGGAAGGCGGGAGACGCGTCCCCACATAGCCCTAACGCGCTCCTGCGATGACGGCGTTCGACTATGACTGGCTGATCGTCGGGTCCGGCTTCGGTGGGAGCGTGTCGGCGCTGCGTCTGAGCGAGAAAGGGTATCGGGTCGGTGTGCTCGAATGCGGCCGGCGTTTTGCCGACGACGAGTATGCCGCCACCACGTGGGATCTGCGTCGGTTCCTCTGGGCCCCGGCACTCGGGATGCGGGGAATCCTGCGCCTGACCCCCTTCAAGGACATTTTCATCGCGAGCGGATCCGCAGTGGGCGGCGGCAGCGCCGTCTATGCCAACACGCTCTACCGGGCCAAGCCGGCCTTCTTCGAGAATCCGCAGTGGCACGGCCTGGAGAACTGGGCGGAATCGCTGGCGCCCCACTACGCGACCGCCGAACGCATGCTCGGGGTCGCGACGGTTCCGTTCGCGAGTGGAGGCCAGGCACTGCTCCAGGAGGTCGGCGCCCATTTCGGAAAGCGGGAGACTTTCACGCGCACGCCGGTCGGCGTCTTCTTCGGTGCGGCGGGCCAGACGGTGGCGGATCCGTACTTCGGCGGCGAGGGGCCGGACCGCACCGGCTGCACTCGCTGCGGCGCCTGCATGGTGGGATGCCGGGTCGGGGCCAAGAACACTCTGCTCAAGAACTATCTGTGGTTCGCGGAGAAGCGGGGCGCCGAGGTGATCGCGGAGCGCGAGGTGACGGATATCGTCCCGATCGGCGCGCCCGACGGCAGTGATGGGTATCGCATCACCACGCAGCGCCCGGGCGCCTGGTTCGCCAAAGCGCGGCGCACTTTCACGGCGCGCGGTGTGGTGATCGCCGCGGGGGCGCTCGGGACGAACCGCCTCCTCCTCCGGTGCAAGACCAATGGCTCGCTCCCTCGACTGAGCGATCGCCTGGGGGAACTCGTGCGCACCAACAGCGAGAGCATCCTGGCCATCACCTTGCCGGATGACTCATCACGCCCGTGGAACGACGTGGCCATCAGTGCCAGCGTGCATCCCAACGCCGATACGCACATCGAGTTCTGCACGTATGGCCAGCACGGCGACTTCATGAGTTTCCTGCTCGCGCCGCTGACGGGGCAGGGCACGCGGCTCACACGACCCCTGATGATGGTGGGGAGCATCGTGCGTCACCCGCTCCGGTTCCTGCGCGCGCGATTCCCGGTGGGCTGGAGTCGGAAAACGTTGGTGATCCTCGTGATGCAGTCGAGCGACAACGCGATCGCCTTCCGCCCGAAGCGCGGGATCTTCGGATTCGGGCTCCGCACCGAACAGCATGCCGAAAAGCCGAATCCGACCTTCATCCCGGAGGCGAATGCCGCGGCGGAGTTTCTCGCGGCGCACACCGGGGGAATCGCCTCCAGCGGCGTGCTCGAGGCCGCGGCGAACATCCCCACCACGGCGCACATCCTGGGCGGTGCTCCGATCGGGCGCGATGCGACGACCGGAGTGGTGGACAGCCGCCACCGGGCATTCGGCTATGAGAATTTCATGATTTGCGACGGCTCGGCGATGCCCGCCAACCCAGGAGTGAATCCATCGCTCACCATCACCGCGCTGGCGGAGCATGCGATGGCCCATGTGCCGGAGGCGCCGCGCTGACCCTTCGCGCGGCGCCTCCGTTCCCACGGGACGCACGCTACTGCGCCAGATAGCCGCCGTCGACCGGGTAGTACGCGCCGGTGGCGAACGAGGCCTTGTCCGACGCGAGCCACGTGACCAGTTCCGCGACCTCTGAGGGCTCGCCGAGGCGCCCCATCGGATGCATGCCCGCGAGCCGTCCCATGATTTCCGACGGGATACTCTCGAGCAACGGTGTGTTGATCACGCCCGGACCGACGCAGTTGATCCGCACGTTCCTGGCGGCGTACTCGAGCGCCGCGTTCCGGGTGAGTCCGATCACGCCGTGCTTCGCCGCCGCATACGCGGGTGACCCGCGGAATCCGACCGCGCCCAGGATCGAAGCCATGTTGATGATCGCCCCTCCGCCGGCGGCCACGATCGCGGGAAGTTGCGCGCGCATGCCATAGAAGACGCCGGAGAGGTTCACCGCGATGACCTGGTGCCATCCGTCCAGCGGATAGTCGGCCGTGAATGCCGCCGGGCCGCTGATCCCCGCATTGTTCACGGCGAGGTGCAGTGCGCCGTAGGCTTCGACCGCACGGGCAACCAAGGCGACGCCGTCGGCTGGGTTGGAGGTATCGCAACGCACCGCGATGGCGCGTCCTCCCTGGGCGTGCACGCGCGCGAGGGTTTCGGCATTGCCGGCGTCGTCGATGTCGGCGATGACAAGGTGCGCCCCTTCGCGCGTGAACTGTTCGGCTACGGCACGACCGATCCCCGAGCCCGCACCGGTAACGATCGCGACTTTGCCTGCCAGAATTCCGGACATCGGTGCCTGTCTGAGGGTGCGCGGTGACGAATCAGCAGTGCGGAGGTGGTGCGACCTTTGGCGCGCTGATCGCTGGCCTCCCGTGCGTGGTGAGCACGGCGTTGAGCGCGGTGAGATCCTTGCTCGCGATGCGCGCCCAGAGGGCGAGGACCGTCGTGAGGTCCTTGCATGTCGCCGCGAAGGCGGCTTGTGAACTCGCGGTCGGCGCGTGGTCGGCGTTCTCCTGCGTCGTCAGTTGTGCCGCGAAGGCGCCATTGACGGCGCTGAAGGTTGGGTTCGCACCACTGCCGCCACCGCGTCCGCCACGCCCACCGCTCGCCCCGGATACGGAGTCCAGCTTCGCGGAGAAGGCGGTGATCGCACTGGTCACCTCCGGTGCGCCCGCGGTCGCCGCCGCGGAAGCCGCCGCGCTCACCGCGGATCGGAGTTCCGCCACCTGTGTGGCCGCGCGCGCCGCGAGCGTGATCCCGTCGTTGATGCCCACGAGCAGCGTGTGCTGCGCGATGACGGCGGTCGCCGTCGCTGGTGAGCGGGGATCATTCGTGACCGTGAGCGGTTGCGAGTAGCGCGTGCCGTCGACCGTGAGGGTCACCGTGTAGCGCCCCGGTGCGGCAAGGATTCCCTCCGGCGACGCGGGCGTTTCGCCGGGGTTGGCGTTGATCTCGAAACTGTGCGCGGTGACCGCGGGCGGATCGTGGCGGAAATCCCACGTGGCGCGGTTGAGTCCGACGGCCGTGGGGATGCGTTGCGGTTCCGCGACCCACCAGTTCGGATGTGGCGGGCGCGCCGCTTCGGCGACCGGCGCCGCGGGCACGCTCGACAGATGGCGCACCGGCTTTCCGGCGGCGTCGCTGATGTCGATGGTGACCTCGCCGGTCGGCGTGCGCTCGAGGGCGTAGTAGATGATCGCGCCGTTCGGGGGATTCTTGGCGTGCGGGATCTCCGGCGGAAGGGGCGTGTCGGCATTGACGTTCCGGCGCGTGCGGATCGCGGTGCCCGGAGCGAACAGGTGGACGGACGCGCTCGCCACGACGGGGGTGAGCTGGCGCAGCGGCGAGATGTCATCGAGCACCCAGATGCCGCGGCCGTAGCTGCCGGCGATCAGGTCGTTGCCGGCGATGGTGAGGTCGCGGTACGAGGTGTTCGGGAGGTTGAGCGCGAGCGACTGCCAGTGGTCCCCGTCATCGAACGAGACCTGTACCCCCGTTTCGGTGCCGGCGAACAACAGTCCCGCCCGCTTGGGATCCTCGCGCACGACCCGCGTCACGCTGCCCGCGGGTTCCTTCACCGGGAGGCCGTCGACGATCTTGGTCCATGTTTTTCCGAAGTCGCGGGTCCGGTAGATGTACGGCGCGAAGTCGCCGAGCCGTTGGAACTCCACCGCCACGTAGGCTTCGCCGGCGTTGACGTGCGATGCTTCGATGCCCGAGATGTTGGCGCGTCGCGGGTTGGGGAGATCGGCGATGCTGACATCAGTCCACGTCTTCCCCTCGTCGCGCGTGACGTGGATGAGCCCATTGTTCGTGCCGACCCAGATGATCCCGCTGCCGACCGTCGACGCGGCGAGTGACTCGATGGCACCGCGTCCGCCGCTGGTGTTGGCCGCCGTAGCGGAATCGAGTCCCTTGGGGATGCCGAGCTCACCGCTGATCTTCCTCCAGTGGCTCCCGCCGTCCGTGGTGGTGTAGACCACGTTCATCGCCGCGATCAGAAGCTTGGGATTCCACGGGGCGAAGGTGATCGGAGCCGATGAGGTCGAGCGCGCCTTGGCGGCGGGGTCCAATGCCGGACTCACGTTGATCCACTGTTCACTCGGATAGTTGATTTTCACCACTCCCGCGCCGCTCGCGAACACCACGTTCGGGTTGGTGGGGTCGGGAATGATCGTTCCCCATTCCCACCCGTTGACCGAGTTCCAGTCGAAGATCGTCACGGCCCCGTAGTTGCCGCGGGCGCGAGTGCGGATGGCGCCAGCGTCCTGCTGGGTGGCGTAGATCCAGTAGGGGTAGGAGTTGTCGGTCGAAATGTGGTAGACCTGCTCCACCGACTGGTTGTACCACGAGCTCCAGGTGGCGCCACCGTCGAGCGTGATGGTCGCGCCTTGATCGACGCCGAGGAAGATGCGCTGGCCGTTGGTGGGATCGATCCAGATCTGCTGCGGGTCATCGCCACCCGGTGCTCCCTTGAAGCCCGTGAAGCTGTTGCCGCCGTCCGTGGACTTGTAGCTCGAGGTGCTCAGGACGTACACGATATCGGGGTTTTTCGGGTCGACGGCCACGCCGCAGTTGTAGCCGCCCTGTCCGTTGCGGATTCGGCTGTCGGAGGCGGCCATCTGCTTCCAACTGCCTCCGCCGTCGTCGGAGCGGTACAGGCCGGTGTTGGTGACCAGGAAGAGCCGTTGCGCATTGGTGCCCATGGCAACGGCGATCGAGGTGCGACCGGCGAGCCGTGGCAGCCCGGTCCCCTTGGATTCATTCCAGGTGAGACCGCCGTCGGTGGACTTGTAGATGGCCGTCCCTGTCGCGCCGGTCGTCGCAGCGCCTCCAGAGGCTGGCGGCGTCGCCGGCGTGGGGGCGTTGTAGTGCCGCACGGTCGTCGCGAAGATCGTGTTGGGGACATCGTTGGCGCGCGCCAGTTTCTGGACGCCCGTCTCACGGTCCACGAACAGCACGCGCGTCCAGGACTTCCCGCCGTCCTCCGTGCGGAAGATGCCGCGATCCTCCGTCGGCTGATGGATATCGCCTTGGGCGGCGACCAGGACGACATTCGGGTTCCTGAGGTCGACGAGCATCGACGGGATCTGTTTGCTCGCCGCGAGTCCGGCGCGTTGCCAGCTCTTGCCCGCGTCCGCGGAGCGGTAGACACCATCCCCTTCGTTGATCACGCCCCCGGTGATCATGTCGCCGGTCCCGACGTAGACCACATTGGGATCCGAGGGGGCAACTTCCACCGCGCCGATCGACGACACGCTCTTGATGTCGTCGAAGATGGGGGTCCATGTCATGCCGGCGCTGGTCGTTTTCCAGACGCCCCCGGCGGGAAAGCCCGCGTAATAGACTCCCGGCTGGCCAGCGACGCCAGCGACCGCGGCGACGCGACCGGAGCGAAAGGGGCCGACATTGCGCCATTCGAGTCCGGCCAACAGGCGGGGATCGACGGTCACGCGTCGCGCGGGGGTGAATGCCGCGACGCCAACGGCAACGAGCCCAACAGCCACACCGGCCAGCGGCCAGCGACGAAGATTCAACAGAGCATTCACAATTTCACTGGGGCAGGAGTGGGGTTGTTGCCAACCCAGTATGCACCTCGTATTGAAGGGCAGGCAAGGAGCGACCAACGGGTGCTCGGCTTCTCCGCGCCGAATGGCAGCTGAATAGAAAATGAACGGCGTATAACTACTTTACGGACGTACGGCTCGCCTGTAGCTTTAGTACAGAACGGCGATACTCCAAGACATCGCGACCACTCAGCCCCCGTCATCAGTCGATGCTCCGAAATCGTTCCGCTACGCTGTTGCTCGTCGTCACTGGTTCGGTCGCGCTGGCCATTGCCGCGTGCTCGGAGTCCGCCACTTCCCCCGCGGCCCCGGCGCGTTTCCAGGTCGCCGGCGCGAACGCGGTCGCCTCCATCGAAAGTGAGGGGCGGAGCTCGCGCTTCAAATTTCACGAGCCGCGGGATGGCGCACAGGTCTCCAGTGAGGCGAGCGCCCAGGCGACCACCAGCACGACCTCGTCGAGTGCGGGGGCGGGGATCAGCTTCCACGGCGGCGCGGTGCTGCAGGCCGCGACGAACGTCGTCGCGATCTACTGGGCGAGCACCCCGATCTTCGTGAACGGGCCGCAGCCCGGAACGGGACTCGGGACGGCCGACGGGTCCATCGTCGGCTTCTTCCTGCGGAACCTCGGGGGATCCCCCTGGTCCAACATCAACACGACCTACACCAGCGCGACCGGTGCCAAGATCGCCAACGTCGTGAAGTACACGAGCTATTGGGCGAACGCGACCAACGTGCCCGCTGCGGGTTCCTCGGTCACGGACGCGGCGATCCTCACCATGCTCCAGAGCGGCTTCACCGCGGGCACTCTCAAGTACGACTCGAGCACGGTGTACACGGTCTTCACCGGCCCGAAGGTCAATCTGGGTGGAGGCGCGGGCACAAGCTACTGTGCATACCACTCGGCCGCGAAGCTCACGATCGGCGGCGTGTCGCGCACCGTGCTCTAC
The DNA here is from genome assembly GCA_963978095.1 of uncultured bacterium. GTDB lineage: Bacteria > Gemmatimonadota > Gemmatimonadetes > Gemmatimonadales > Gemmatimonadaceae > Fen-1231. The sequence continues at coordinate 26,471 of CAXBQP010000028.1, forward strand.
ACCGCGCAGCCGTACGCGGCATCGTGGCCGTCGGCCTGCACCGCCACGAACGTCTCGGCGAATGGCGACCTCGGTGCCGACACCCAAGTCAATTTGATCGCGCACGAACTCACCGAGACGACCACGGACCCGCTCGGCAATGCCTGGTACGATGCGGTCGGCCGGGAGAACGCCGACAAGTGCGCGTGGAACTTCGGCAGCACGTCCAGCAATGCGCTGAGCAAGAACATGAAGTACAACGTGGTGCTGGGCGGGAAGTACTTCCTTGTCCAGACGAACTGGCAGAACTACGGTAGCGGGGGTTGCGTCATCAAGTTCTGAGCCGAAGGTGACATGAACCACGAGCGCCGCTGCCCGAGTTCGGTCGGCGGCGCTCGTGCCATCATCCCCTCGGCACCGTCAGACCGGGTGCGCGAGCTGCCTGGCGAGTGTTTCGAGCAGTGTGCGGCTGGAGAACGGCTTCAGCAGGAAGGGGACGCCGAGCGATGGGTCCGCCTCGCGACGATCGAGCCCGCTCATCGCGACCACGCGAATCGCCGGTGCTGCCGCGCGCAACTCCGCGATGAGGGACTGCCCACTCGCGCCGGGCATCATCAGGTCCGTGAGTACCAAATCCACGGCGATGCCCCCCTGGATGAGATTCATCGCGTCCGTGGGAGAGCTCACGGCGATGACGCGATAGCCGAGCCGTTCCAGCGTTTGGAGCGCGATCTCGCGGATCATGGATTCGTCGTCCACGATCAGGATGCGCTCGCCATGGCCCGCGAGTTCGGCCAGTCGTGCTTCCTCTGTCACGACGACATCGGCCGCCGCTGCTCCCGCGACATCGACGGCGGGGAGAAAAACGGTGAAGGCTGTCCCGTTTCCCGGTTCACTGTAGGCGCGCAGGAACCCCCCGTGCCCCCTGATGATGGCGTCAACCGTCGACAGCCCAATGCCGGTGCCGCCGCTGCTACCCTTCGTCGTGAAGAAAGGCGTGAAGATCTGTTCGAGCAGCTCTGGTGACATGCCCACGCCGGTGTCGGCGACGCGCAGCAGCACGTAGGGCCCCTCCGTCGCGTCCGGATGACTGCGGCAGAACGCGGAGTCCGCGATCATGTTCTCCGCCGCGATCGACAACCGCCCGCCGTCCGGCATGGCATCGCGGGCATTGATGGCCAGATTCATGACCAGCTGATGCATCTGCGTCGGATCGGCCGACACGTGACGAAGGTCGGTCGCGTGCGACACGGTGATGCTGATGTTCGGGGGGAAGGCGCCGCGCATGATCTTCACCGCCTCGGTGAGGATCGCCCCGATCGAGGTGTCCACGCGGGTTTCCTCTCCGCCGCGTGCGAAGGTCAGCACGCCGCGCAGCAGCTCCGCCCCACGCGCCGCACTCTGTGCGGCGAGGCTCAGCCACTGCCGTTGCTTGGGGTCGACGATGAGCTGGTCGAGCATGTCGAGCGTCATCATGATCGGCTGCAGCACGTTGTTCAGGTCGTGTGCGACGCCAGAGGCCATTTCCCCGATGCTCTCGAGGCGCTGGGCGCGCGCAGCCTTGAGCCCCACATCCCGTACTGCGGGTCCTTCCGTTTCGCTGCAGAGGACGCTGGTGGGGCGGCCGAGGCCGTCACGCACCACGCCCCATTTGGCCTGAACGGTGACGCGCTGGCCGTCCCGGTGACGGCGCACGAGTTCGCCCTCCCAGCGGCCATGTTCCAGAAGATGTCCCCACGCGCGGTCGAACCGATCGCGCCCGTCATCCGTTTGCAGGAAGGCGAGTGAGGGCTGGGCGGTCGCGTCGGCGCGCGTCCAGCCGTAGAGGCGTGTCGCGCTCTCGTTCCAGAGGATCGGCCGTTGGTCCAGATCGGTCTGAATGATGGCGGTGACGTCGAGCGTGATCAACATCGCCGTCTCGCGCGCCGCCTGTTCGGCGAGTTTCTGGCTCGTGAGATCCGTCAGGATACCGACCAAGCCGCGGACTGTGCCGTCCTGAGCGAGCAGCGGGGCGGTCCGGACCAGGGCCCATGTGGTGTCGCCGCCGGGTTTCACGAATCGGAACTCTTCGACACGCCCGGTGCCATGTGGGTAATCGGTCCGCCACTGGTTGAGTCGCGGGCGATCGTCCGGATGCATGCACTGGCGGAGGTCATCCAGGCTCAGTGCCTGTGGGGTCAGGCCGGTGATGTCGAGGTAGCCGCGGTTCGCGAAGGTGAGTTTCCCGTCGAGGTCACGGTGGAAGTAGCCGTCCGACGTCAACTCGCCCAGCGTGCTGAGATAGCGGTCGTGCAGCTCGAGACCGGCCTCGATGCGGCGCTTCTCGGTGACGTCGGTGTGCTCGCCGACGAAATACGAGAGCGTCCCGTCCGCTTTCAGGACGGGCAGGATCCGGACGACATTCCAATACGGTGTTCCGTCCTTGCGAAGATTCTGGAGCGTGGTACGGCTTTCCCGTCCGGCGCGGAGCGCCGCATCGAGCCGGGAGATCTCCGCGGGGTCGTTGTCGGGACCGCGCAGCACGCGCATCCTGAGGCCCTTGAGCTCCGCGAGCGAGTAGCCGCTCATGCGCTCGAAGGCCGCGTTGCAATAGGTGACCACCGCAGCGCCGTCACGAAGCTCGACAATGCTGATCGCATGGTCGAGGTCGGCAATCACTCGGCTATCGCGCTCGGTGTCCCACATGTCGGCGTCCTGGTTTCCACAGGGGCGTCATCGCTACCCAACCTAAGCGAAACGCGGGTCGGCGTGTTCTTCTGCGATGAATCCGTCCGGATATCTTACGGTTTCGTCATCTGGTTCGCTGAACCGGAGCGGGAGAGCTCCGGCGCTATCGCTGCTGGATCCGTTGCTCGACGAACACTGGCGCCAAGAGCCCCCGGGCGGACCGGCCGTGGGGGTCCTGCTCGGCGCGATACGCGTTGACGATGTCGAGCGCGGTCTGCGTCAGCGGTGGGAGTTCACGGTCCGAGACTCCGAGGGGGGTGACGCGAGCGCCCCAGCGGACCAACAAGGAGCAGAAGGTGAGCCCGCCGCCGAAGGCCGGCATGAGCAGCAGATTCCCGGGGCGCACGCGCCCCTGCTCCAGCGCGTCGACCAAGCTGACCGGTACCGTGGCGGCGCTCATGTTCCCGTACTTCTCGACGGTGACCATCACTTTGTCCATCGGGAGGCCGGCATACTTCGCCACCGCCTCGATGATCCGCAGGTTGGCTTGATGCGGGACGGCCAGATCGATCTGTTCGGCCGTGACGCCACACTGCGCGAGGACGGAGGCGGAGGCTTCGCTCATGCCCTTGACGGCGCGCTTGAAGATCGCCTGCCCGTCGAAGTCCCAGAGCGTGTCGCCGTAGGAGATGCCGAGTCCGGCGTAGCCGCACCCCATCCCCCGCACGCGCAGGGTCTGGCGCCCCTCGGCGTCACAGCCGAGGACCGAGCCCAGGACACCGGATTCTTCGTCCGAGGCTTGCAGCACGACGGCCGCCGCACCGTCGCCGAACAGCACCGCGACGTTGCGGTTGCTCCAGTCCATGTACCGCGTGATGAGTTCCACGCCGATGACCACGGCATTCTGCACGACGCCGCTCCTGATCATCGCGGTGGCGGTGCTGAGGCCGTAGAGGAAGCTCGTGCAGGCGGTGTTGATGTCCATCGCCGCGGCGCGGGTGGCCCCGAGTTCGATCTGGACGCCGCTGGCGGAGTTCGGGACCAACTCCTCGTTGCTGCACCCGCCGTAGATGATCAACTCCAGTGCGGCCGGGTCCAGCCCCGCGCAGGCGAGCGCCCGCGCCGCGGCCGTGGAGGCGAGCTGGATGGCGGGCACATGCGATACCCGCCGTTCCCGCATGCCGGTGCGCGAGACGATCCACTCGTCCGAGGTATCCAGGAAGGTGGAAAGGTCAGCATTGGTGAGAACAGCGGGGGGGAGACATTTCCCCCAACCCGTGATGGCGGCGAAGGTCATGGCTCCCCCCTGCGGGATGAATCGCGGTGACTACTCGGACGTCGTCTTGGTGGCGGGCTTCGAGGAGTAGCGGTCGAACCAGCTGCGCAAATACAGTTGCGAGCGGAGGAAGTTCGAGGGGATGCTGCTCGTCCCGTGGTATTCACCGTTCATGCGGATCAAGGCCGTGGGGATCCCACGCAGCTTGAGCGCGCGATAGAACTCCTCAGACTGCGGCATCGGCGTCCGGAGATCGAGCACGCCGGTCATGAGCATCGTCGGCGTCGTGACGTTGCCGACGTACATGATCGGCGAGCGCTTGAGATATTCGCTCGGGTCGACCCAGAACGGCTTGTCGAAGTTCTGGTACCAGCCCGCGCCGTCCGTCTCGCCGACGAAGCTCATCCAGTTGATCACCGGGCACTCGCTGCTCGCCGCGGCGAAACGCGACGTGTGTCCGACGATCCACGCGGTGAGGACGCCACCACCCGAGCAGCCGTGCACGAAGAGATTCTTGCTGTCGATGTAGCCGCGGTTGAGGACGGTGTCGACGCCGGCCATGAGGTCGTCGTAGTCCTTGTCCGGATAGGCGTTCTTGATCTCGTTGGTGAACTTGGCGCCGTAGCCGGTGCTGCCGCGCGGATTCGTGTAGAGCACCACGTACCCGTTGGAGGCCTGGTCCTGCCGAGCGAAGTTGAATGCCACGTTGTACATCGACTGCGGGCCGCCGTGGATGTCGAGGATCAGCGGGTACTTCTTGCTCTTGTCGAACCCGGCGGGCTTCACGATCCACCCCTGGATCTTGAGGCCATCGCGCGAGGTGTACCAGATCTCCTCGGTTTCCGCGAGCGCCTTTCCGGCCAGGACGTCGTCATTGACGGCGGTGAGCTGGGTGAAGGTCGTCACCGGGGCGTTGGTCTTCGGGATCGTGAACGCGACCACGTCGTTGGGTTTCGTGGGGGTCGAGCGAACGCCGACGGCCACACCGTTCGCCGACACGTCGGCAACGGTCAGCACCTGCTTGCCGCTGGTCACGGCGCGCACCGCGCCGCCGGTGGACGCGAACATGAAGTTCTTGGAGCCTTCGCTCTCGGCGCTGAAGTACACGCCGCTGTTGTCATGCGCCCAGATGAGGCCGGAGATCGGGCGGTCGAGGTTGCCGGAGATCGCGTGCGGGTTCGACCCATCGGCGTTCATCACCCAGAGCTTGGCTTCCGCCCACGCCGAATGGTCGACCGAGTCGGCGTTCATGAAGGCGATCATCTTGCCATCCGGCGAATAGATGGGCGACGCGTTCGTCCCGTTGTTCTTGGTCAGCGCGCGGATCTCGCCGGTTTCGGTGTTCGCGGCGTAGACGATCGACTTCCGGAAGACATGCTCCGGGTCCGGCACCCTCAACGACGAGAAGGCGAGCCACTTGCCGTCGGCCGAGAAGGAGGGGGCGCTATGGTTCCAGTCGCCGTCGGTGATCTGGCGCGGCGTACCGCCGTCCGCGGGGACGACGAAGATGTGCCGGTACGATTCGTCGGTGTAGCCGACGCGGTCGGAGCGGAAGTTCAGTTTGGTGAGGATCTTGGGCGCCTCCGTCCACTTGGCGCCCTTGGGCGCGGCGGGCATGGCGATGCGCCAGTTATCGTGCGTGGGGACCGCCATCGTGAAGGCGAGCTGCTTGCCGTCCGGCGACCACTCGAGCGACGACGGGGCTTCCGTGAGGTGCGTGACCTGCGAAGTGGCTCCTTCCGCGTCCATCCAGCGCACCCAGATCTGCGGCCCGCTCGGCTCCCCCTTGTAGATGTACGCGATCCGTCGGCCGTCCGGGGACCATTTCACATCCGAGCCGTTGCCCAGCTGCCGCGCGTGCGAGCCGTCGGCGTTCATGACCCAGAGCGTGGTCTCCCACTTGTCATTCATCTTGTCCACCCAGCGACGGGTGTAGATGACCTGCGAGCCGTCCGGTGAGAGTTGCGGCGACTGGGCGTCCTCCCAGTCGAGGTACTGATCGAGGGTCAGCTTGCCCTGCGGGGGACGCGCCTGGCTCACCGCGGGCTGCGCGACGGTCGCCGAGAGCAGGGTCAGGGCGGCTACGACACGGAACGTGCGAGACATGGAAACTCCAGTTCAGGGGTCGAATAATCCTGCACGCTGCACCGGCTGGCGTCCAGAGCCCCGCGTGCGGACGGGGCGCTCAGCATCTCGTGGGGCTTCGCCGTAGTATCCAGACATGCAACTCACGGAAACCATCCGGGTCGCCCTGAACGCGCTTCGGACCAATGCGATGCGGTCGTTGCTCACCATGCTCGGCATCGTGATCGGCGTCGGCGCGGTCATCGCCATGATCGCGCTCGGGAATGGCGCGCAGAACTCCGTCAAGGAGCGTATCGCGCGGCTCGGAACGACCGTACTGCAGGTCAATGCGCAACGTGTGCAGCAGGGCGGGGTCGGGACCGGGACCCAGGCGAAACTGACCTTCCAGGACGTGAACTTCATCCTCGACCGGTCGCCGGCCGTGCAGGATGTCAATCCGCAGCAGGACCGCAACCTGCAGGTCGTGTGGAAGAACAAGAACACGAACGTCCAGATCACGGGCACGTTGCCGAATTTCCTGACCGTGCGCGGCTTCACGATCGCCAAGGGTGCGATGTTCTCGACCGCGGACGACAATGCCCGCAAGAAGGTGGCGGTGCTGGGCGGGGGGGTCGCGGAGCTGCTTGGCGTGGACAACCCCGATGCGTTGATCGGGGAGCAACTGCGGATCGGCGGGCGTCAGTTCACGGTGGTCGGCGTCCTCGAATCCAAGGGGGCCACGGGCTTCGGTGACGGCGACCAGCAGATCCTGATCCCGTTCCAGACCGGGCGGTTCGGCACCTTCGGCACCGACCGCATCAATGACATCTGGGTACGGGCGGCCGGTGAGGATTCCGTGGAGGCGGCCATGGGGGAAGTGCAATCCGCCATGCGGCGTTCGCACAAGTTGCTTGCCGGCAAACCCGATGATTTCTCGATTCGCAATCAGGCCGACTTCCTGCAGACGTTGAACGAGACGACCCAGACCTTCACGCTGCTGCTTGCGGGAATCGCCGGCGTGAGTCTTCTGGTCGGCGGGATCGGCATCATGAACATCATGCTCGTGTCCGTCACGGAGCGCACCCGGGAGATCGGGATCCGCAAGGCGCTTGGTGCGACGAAGGTGAACATCATGCTGCAGTTCCTGACGGAATCGGTGGTGCTGTGCCTGCTGGGGGGCGCGGCCGGCATCGGCGCGGGGATGATCGCCGCCTACGAGTTCCAGAAGCTGGCCGGCTGGAATGCTGCGGTGGATTTCCAGAGCATCGTGCTGTCGTTCGGTTTTGCGAGCGCCATCGGTCTGGTCTTCGGCGTGTGGCCGGCGCGACGCGCGGCCTCATTGGATCCGATCGAAGCCCTGCGCTTCGAGTAGCCGCGCCCGCGTCGGGGCTCAGCCCTGAACCGATGCGGCGAGGCGTCGCCGGTGGACCGCATAGGCCTTGAAGCCGGCCCAGATCACCAGCACGGTCGCGGCGAGCACCCAGCCCAGGGCACCGAAGGTGATCGCGTCCTTGAAGACCACGAGCAGGACCACGAGCACGAGCACGAGCGTCGGGGCTTCGTTGGCGACGCGGAAGAACTCTCCCGTCCTGCTGGAGTCGCCGCGCGCCAGCTCGCGCATCACGCGTGCGCACAGCCCGTGGTACGCTGAGAGCAGCAGGACGAGCGAGAACTTCGCCAGGAACCAGGACTGGCGGCCATAGCTCGGCTGGGTGGCGACCATCGCGAGTCCGGTGAGCCACGTGAGGACCATCGCCGGCGTCGTGATGATCCGGTACAGTCGGGATTCCATCAATGCGAACTGCGGCCCGAGAACTGCCAGTCGTGCGGCATCGCCCCGGTTGGCATCGGCGTGATAGACGAACAGGCGGACGAGGTAGAAGAGCCCCGCCATCCAGCTCACGACGAACACGATGTGGAACGACTTGATCCAGAGATACGTCATCGGCACTCCGTGAACGCACGTGGACCGGGAATGGCGTCCTTACACGCACCCCCGACTCCGCAACATATTAGGGGAACTCTCGCTTTCGGAATGGTGCCCCGTGATTCGTCGTCCGTGGATCGTGTTGACCGCGTTGGTCTCCGCCTTCGCCACCGTGCGTGCGCAAGGCGTACCTGCCGCCGGTGCGGCGCCGTTGGATCGGCTGACCGCCGCGTTGCTCGGCGCGACACCGCTCGAGCAGGACCTGCAGGCGCTCACCGACAAGATCGGGGGGCGTGCGACCGGTTCCGCGGCGAACGTGCGGGCTGTGGACTGGGCGCTCGCGCGATTCGAGGCGGCCGGCGTGAAGGCCCGCAAGGAGGCCTTTCAGATGCCGAATCGCTGGTTGGAGCGTTCCGCGCGTGCCGTGGTCGCCGGTGAAGGGGTGGAGTTCGCGCCGCGGATCGCCGCGATGCCGTTCTCGGTGGCGACACCGGCGAGTGGCGTGACCGCTCCCCTCGTGGACGTCGGGCGCGGATCCAAGGAAGACTTTGCCCGTCTCGGGACGAAGGCCAAGGGAGCCTTCGTGCTCGTGGAGCAGGACGAACTGAAGGACATCGAAGGGTTGTTCAAGGAGTACGCCGAGACCGCCGAGATCGAGCCGCGGGCCTTTGCGGCCGGTGTGGCAGGGGTGGTGTATGTGGGATCACGGGCCAACGCGTTGCTGTATCGGCACAACGTGGCGATCGGGGCCAAGAACACGCGCCCGATGATGGTCATGGAGCGTGACGCCGGGCTGCGGGCGTTGCGCCTGCTGCGCGGCGGCACCGCGTTGCGCCTCACCGCCACGCTGGATCTGGACACTGGCGCCGCGTACGAGAGCTGGAATGTCGTGGGGGAGATTCCCGGCACGACCAAGGCCGACGAGATCGTGGTGATCGGTGCGCATCTGGATTCGTGGGATCTGGGTGACGGTGCGCTCGACAACGGCGCGAACGCGGTGATGCTGATCGATGTGGCCCGTCAGTTCCAGCGTCTCGGGATTCGTCCGGCACGCACGATCCGCTTCGTGATGTGGAATGGCGAAGAGCAGGGGATGGAGGGGTCGTTCGGCTATGCCCGCAGCCATGCCGCGGAGTTGGACCGGCATGTGATGGCCACGAGCTTCGACATCGGTTGTGGTCGCGTCCAAGGGTTCTTCACCGGCGCACGGCCGGAGCTGGTGCCGTTGGTCGCGAAGGCCATCGCGCCGGTCGCGGGGCTCGGACCGTTCAAGCAGACCGATGCGCCGTTGGTCGGGACCGACAATTTCGACTTCATGCTCCACGGGGTGGCGAATCTCGTGGCGGATCAGGAGCCGGCGACGTACGGCCCCAACTACCACGCGCGGAGCGACACGTACGAGAAGTGCGACACGCGGGTGCTGCGCCAGAATGCCGTTGTGGCTGCGGCGCTCGTCTACGGGTTCGCGACGATGCCCGAGGCCCTCCCTCGTCAGACGCGCGCGCAGATCGACGCGATCATGAAGAGCACGGACCTGGAAGCCCAGATGAAATCCATGGGTGTCTGGGACGGCTGGGCGGCGGGAACGCGCGGTCGGCGTCCGTAGCAGAGACTGGCTGCGCATGCGGGGCGGGCGCCATCCAGCGGCCGCCCCGTCGTGCCACCGGAAGGTGCGCCGTCCGGTCTACCGGTCGGGGGGCGGCTTCAGTGTCATGTGCGAGACCGTCCAGATCACCACCGTGCCGCAGAGGTCGTTCCCATTGATCACATGATACGCGGCCGGGGTGTACTCGGCGCGGGGATACACCTCGACCGCGTACACCTCATCCTTCGACACGATCTGGTCGAAGGTCTCGCCGGGGTTGATCTTGATGAGCATGCCGTCCTTGATGACGTTCATCATGCAGACGAGCTGCACCCCTTTCTGGATCGATCCTCCGCCCGAGGGCTTGCCCTGGAGATTCGCGCCGCCAGTGCGCTCGCGGCGCAGGGTCACCCCGAGCACATCGCGGAAGATCGACGACGCGTCGTTCACCGATTCCTTCTTCTTCTCGATCTCTTCCGGCGTGAACAGGGTGCCGAATCCGGCGCGCTTCTGGGCGTAGAAACCCGTGGCGGCGAGCGCCGGGTGCGACTCCTCTTCCTTCGTGAGTACCGTCACCGCGCCGAGCGTTTGCGCCACGGGTTGGAGTTTCACGCCGATATGGACCGTGGAGTCGGCACGCAAGTCGAGCTCGAAATCGACGCCATCGAAGCCGATCTTCTTGATGCGGATGGTGCGTGCACCGGCCGGGATGTTCCGGAGCCGGAAGAAGCCCGACTCATCGGTGAAGGTCGCCATCGCCGGCTCTTCGATTTCGATGATGACTTTCGCGAGCGGGTTGTCCAGCGGATCGAGGATCGTCCCCTGGAGGTGCGAGATCGGAACGCTTGGCGTGACGGACTGGGCCGACAGCGCGCGCGGCGTTGACGCGCCCCACGCAAGGAATGCTGCGAGCAGGAGTCCGGAGTGCCGCGCCGCGTACCGCGCGACAGGAAGGAGCGTAGCAGTCATGGTGGGAGCATGGGAGAACCCCGGACTCCTCGAAAGGCGCCCGGGGTCCGACGTGCCGGCCGCGAGAGTTACGGCTTCTTGACGGCGGGAGTTTTGACGGTGAGATCGAGGTACGTGGAGTTCGGCTCGTCTCCCGGCTTCGCACCGCGCGGGATGCGCTCGACCGTCGCGGTGCCCAGCGACTTGATGTACTTGTACATGTTGCGGATATCTTCCTCGTTCATGAGCGCCGTGTTGTGATACGGCATCGGGAGATTCCCCTCGCCACCATCGGCGGTGGTCATCACCTGGTACCAGTGGTTCTCGTCCTGCCGCGCCGCGATCGAGCGGAGATTCTTGGCATAGTTCGTGCCCCACGGCCCCTTGAAGCCGAGCGCGCGTCCCGTCATGAGCGAGTCCTTGCTGACCTTGCCCTTCGATTCCACCCAGTTCGGGGTGTGGCAATCGTGGCAGCTGCCGAGGATCAGCAGGTAAGCCCCGGCCTCTTCCGGTGTGGCAGCGACGACCTTGGGCTTGGCCTGCGCCTGCGCGACAGGCGGGATGGTGAAGGCGGCAACGGCAGCGAGCGCGACAAGGCGACGAAGCATCGAATCCTCGGGTTGGTGAGTGTTCCGGCGAAACTTCCCAAAGAATAACGGATTACCCGGCGTGGCCGTTAGGGGGAGGGGGTTACCGGCTCGTCGTCCCCCATGCGGGATCGTATCTTGCCGGATATGATCACCGTGCACCACGCCGAGAATCTCGAGATCCTGCCCACCTTTCGGGCCGGGTCGTTCGGGCTGATCTACATCGACCCGCCGTTCAACACCGGGCGCACCGTTCGGCGCTCGCGCGTCACGTCGCGGAAGGCGGCCGCGGGTGAAACCGGCACGCGAACCGGATTCGGCGGCAAGCGCTACGTGTCGACGCTGCGCGCGAGCGAGAGCTACGCCGACCAGTTCGACGATTACCCGGCCTGGTTGGCACCGCGGCTGGTAGAGGCACGTCGGCTCCTCTCCGTGCGGGGGAGCCTGTTCGTGCATCTCGATTACCGGGAAGTGCACTACGTAAAGGTGCTGCTCGACACGATTTTCGGTCGGGCCAACTTCGTGAACGAGATCATCTGGGCCTACGACTACGGCGCGCGCGCCAGCACGCGGTGGAGCCCGAAGCACGATACGATCCTGTGGTACGCCAAGACGGCGGGCCGCCACATTTTCAATGCGGAGGCGGCTGATCGGATTCCGTACATGGCGCCCGGACTCGTGACGCCCGAGAAAGCGGCGCGCGGCAAGATGCCCACGGATACTTGGTGGCACACCATCGTCAGTCCGACCGGCAAGGAGAAGACCGGCTACCCCACGCAGAAACCGCTCGGCGTGCTCGAGCGGTTGGTGAAGGTGCACTCAAGGCCCACGGACCACCTGCTGGATTTCTTTGCTGGCAGCGGAAGCTTCGGGGACGCCGCGGACCGGAACGGGCGCGATGTCACCCTCGTCGATTCCTCGGCGGCGGCGATTCGCGTGATGAGGAAGCGCTTCGCCGGACGCGACGCATCCTTTCGCTGATCCGCCCTCGGCGCGCATCGCGATGCGCGCTTATTGATATTGGATGTAGAGGGGGCGCGGATGCAGCTTCATGATCTCGGGGATCGTCGTGCGCGGGTTGTCGTTGCGCGGCTTGTAGAACTGCTTCCAGCCGACGAACTGCACCGGCTCAGCCTTGATCCACTTGCGGAAGGTGTTCCGCTTGAGCCATGGCGGGCCGAAACCGTCCATGTCCATGACGATCTGCACGCGCGGGTCGAGCTTGATCTGATGGGAGTTGGTGACGCCGCGCTGCGTGAACCGATGCACCACCAGCACTTTGGGCGGGAGTTTGAACTGGGTGACGACGTCCGCCAGCATCGTGGCGGCGTAGTTCACGTCCGCGGCATCGAAGCTTCCGATCTTCTTGCCCGGCACGGTTCCATCCTTCAGTGAGAACTCCGGGTCGATGCCCAGGTGGAAGTTGGGGCGTTGCAGGAAGCGCACCAGCCGCGGCAGCTCCTCCTGCAGGGTCGCGTGTCCGACCTGGACATCGAGGAACACGAGCGCGTTCCGCTTGGCGGCCCATCCCGCGACCTTCTCGATCAGCGACGAATCCATGCGCAGGCGATACTTGCCATCCTTGCCGGGGGCGCCTTGGGCGACCACGGCAATCAGGTGGAGCGCAGGCTGGACGGGCGTCGATGGATCCGCCTTGGTCCAGGCCGCGACCTCGGCGTCCAGCATCTTCAGCATCTCGTTCGGCTCGTACTCGCCGAGCACACCCATCTTCTTGGACAGTGGATTGCCGTAGTAGGCCACGATCCGCTTGCCGGGAAGGATGGATCCCGGCAGGGGATCGGGTCCCTTGACCGGCCATTTCGCGTCGAGGATCGAGTCTTGGCGCGCTTGGGCGATCGAATCCGCATCGGCCGGCGGCTTGAGCGCGCCAACGGATTTCTTGCCCTTGCCGGTGCCCGCGCCTTTCGTGCGAGCGCCCTGCTTTTGAGCGGTTTTCTTCGGGGCACGGGCCGTGCTGTCGCCCGACGGCGCGGGCTTGGCTGGCTTGGCGGACGAATCTCGCTGGCCGGCCGCCGGCGAGGCGGCCACGATCAATACGAAGAGCGCGCGCCGGAGCGCGCGCAAAGCTGCGGAAGAGGGCACGGCGTCGTGACGGGTTGAGAGCGGAAAGTGTACACTCCCTAGACCATCAGCCCCTCCTCGACGTCACTCGCGACGCGGCGGTGACGCCGAGCCCCCCGACTCAGCGCCCGATGATTTCGATGCGATGGTCCGCCCGTACCACGTACTGTCCAGCGACCTCGATCTCGAGTTGCACCACGTAGGCGCCTTTGGACAACGTGGAGATGTCGAGTTGCAGGGCCCGCGGCGAGGTGGTGGACCCACGCGCCGACATGTCCTGCACGGTGATGCTGACGGGCGTCGCCTCGCGCACCACGCGAAGGGTCTTCGCTTGCCGGCGCAGAAAACCGCTCTCCTCCACTTCGCGCACGACCGTGAGCGAGACTTTCATGGGTTCACCCGCAGGTTCGGTGCCATAGGCTTCCCAATAGACGCCGAGCTTTTCCCCGGCGCGCACCTTCTCCGTCGTCAACGCGTGCGGGGCGACCTCCTCCACGGTCGTCGGGAAGTCGCCGTACGGTTCGTAAAAGAGCAAGTCGGACACCGTCACGCGCGTCCCGACGGCGAACGGCGGCGCCATCCCGTAGCGCGCACGCCGCACCGCCGCGCGATCCGGCGACCACACCTCGGCGCTCATGATCAACGGCGCCCATGGCGCTTTGGCGGTGATGACGTCCGTGCGCGGCGCTTTCGTGCGGACGGTGCGGAAGGCGTGCGTCCCCGTCGCCGGGGACACGACCAAGGCGGCGGTGATGGCCGTGCTGTCGAGCTCCGGCATGTTCCGCGCATCGTAGGCCATCACGACGAGCGCGCTGTCGCCGCGGCGGAACATCGCTTTCTGATGCACCAGCGGCTTCAGCGTCTTGGCGTATGGCGGCGAGTACCGGCCGACGACCGGCGGGAGTTGCACCGCCCAGTCGGTCGAGTCGGAGATCGTGGGATTGTTCAGCACGTAGCCCGGCGGAATGAACCGATATGCGGGGGACGGCTCGTGGCCGACCGTGTTGAACTCGCCGGTCCGCGGGTCACCGCGCCCGCGCGACCACGCCCGGGGCCAGCCGAACCGGAGCAGGAGTTCGCGTTCGTCGTCGTCGAAGCCGAACTGATACACGCCGGCGGCGTCACGCATCATCTCGACGAACGTCATGCGTGCGTACCATTCGGTGCGCGAGTCGTTGCCCTCCATGGAGTAGAGGACCTTGGCCAGGAACCAGACATGGTCCTCGTAGGCGATCCGTTCCTTGCTGGCGCACGGGAGCCGGCGGTAGGCTTGCCGTGTGTCGTCGTCGATCAGGTAGCCCAAGTCGCGCCACACGCAGCGATCGCGGACCAGCATCTTGGCGATCCCCACCTCGTACACGCTGTCGGCAGCCTTGTACCGGCCGAGCATGTGGAGGGCGAAGCCGGTCATGATGTCGCAGTACCAGCCACCGACTTTGCACTCGGTGGCGGCGTTGAGCGCGTCGGCGCGACGATCCGCCTCGGTGAGATACCGCACCCGTTGCGCGACGAGCCAGCGCTCCTCGGGCGCGACGCGCGCGAGCGAGTCCAGCAGTGCGATCAGCACGGCACGCTTCGCCGTGATCTCGGCGGGTTCGGGCGGTGCGGCGGCGGCCCGCTCGTCGTACCAGTAGCAGAATCGACCGACCCGCTCATCGCACTGACTCGGCGAGCGTCCGGTGGACTGGAAGGGAAGGTGCAATCGCCGAAAGAGCTCGAAGTCGCGCTGGGCGCGTCGGCCGAGGTCATAGGGCGACAGAGAGTCCTGAGGGGATGCCGGAGGGACGGTACCCCCTCGGACGATCTGTGCCGACGCCGTCGGCGCGAGGCCGGCAAGCAGGAACAGGATTGGGAGCAGTCGACGGTGCATGGTCATATATACCCCTGACAACGATAATGGCGCCTACCCAGCCGCGTAGGCCCCCGATAATTTCGTATCGTGGAATCCATCGTCTTCGAATCCCTGCATCCCGACGTGTCCCCTCCGCGCCGTGGCACCTTGGGGAGCGCGGGCTACGACCTCGCGGCCTGTCTTGACGGCCGATCCGCCAGGGTGTTCCGGGCCGGCCGGATGCGCGAGGTGGCTGCTGAGGGGGAGGGCGCTGCCGCGACGCTCACCCTGGCGCCGGGCGAAAAGGCGTTGGTACCTCTGGGCTTCAAGGCCCGGCTCCCCGTTGGGTACGAGGCGCAGATCCGCCCTCGCTCCGGAACGAGCGTGAAAACGGATCTGGTGATCGCGAACGCGCCGGGGACGGTGGACGCGGATTATCCGGACGAATGGTGTGTCCCCGTCAAGAATGGCGGGCCCGAGCCACTCGTGATCACGCACGGCGAGCGGATCGCCCAGATGGTCCTGGCCCGCTTCGAGGTGCTCGATTTCTCGGCAGGTACGGTCGACCGGACGACCGAACGTGCCGGCGGTTTTGGATCCACCGGTCGATGAGACCTGTTTTGGGGATCCC
>CAXBQP010000029.1:0-40935 GCA_963978095.1 uncultured bacterium
GTGGCCGCGGCGGCCCGCCGCTCGACTACTCGCTCGACGACAAGCCGCAGAAGAAGGCCGCCCGCGAAATGATGAAGATGGTCGCCGACATCAACGGCAAGTATCTCACCGGCGCCGGCCTGACGATGGACGCACGGAACAGCGTGACCTGCGAGACCTGCCATCATGGGCTCGCCAAGCCCCGAACGCTCCGCAATGCGCTCGGGGGCGCCCTCGACGCCAAGGGGGTCGACTCGGCGGTCGCGCTGTATCGTGAGTTGCGCACCCGCTACTACGGCACTGCCGCGTATGACTTGAGCGAGAGCGCCCTCCTGGGCGTGGCCAACGATGCGAGCCGCGCCAACAAGACGCCCGCTGCGCTCGCGCTGCTCAAGCTCAATCTCGAGTTCTACGAGAAGTCCGCGGGGACGTATTCGGCGATGGCCAACATCAGTCTGGCCGGCAACGATACCGCTTCGGCGATCGCCGCTCTGAAGAAGGCGATCGAACTGCAGCCGAACAATCCGCAAGCGCAGGGACTGCTGACGCGTCTCACCACCAAGCCCCCGCAGACGCGGTAGCAGGGCGCTAGATTCCACGCATGCGCTCACTCATGTGTCATGCGCTGGTCTGGATGGCGGTTCCTGTGGCGTTGGCTGCCCAGGGGCTGCCGCCCACCCCTGCGCCCGCGACTGCGCCCTCGTATGCGATCGCTGGTTTTGCCGGCGGGGTACAGCGGGCGGAATCCGGCAAGCAGGAGAATGGGAGTCGACTGATGGCTGCCGTGTCACTCCTGCATCCGCATGCCGCAGTCGGGGCGATCAGTCTGATGGAAGCCAGCATCGCCTTTGCGCAGATGAACAGCTCGACGGCGAACTACGCGGTGCGTGAGAACTCGGTGGAGTTCGGTGCCACTGCGGACGTGGTCGCCATGGTGCGGTCGTTCTGGCACCTCGATGCGGGGGTGGGGCTCGTGCTCAGCCACAGCCTGGGCTGTGCCACCAATGGCGCGGGGAGCACTCCCGCGGGATCCGTCCCGTGCGTGCACCGCTATGCGAACAGCGGCTCGTCGCTCTTGGGCTACCGTACGCGTGTCATCAGCAACTGGGGCGGCGACTACACCACGGTGATGCTGGGGCTCGATCTGTCCGCCCATACGGTGGCGGCGGGGACGAGCGTGGTGCCGAGTTTCTTCACCGGTGTGCGCTACAACCTGGGACCGATCGGGCGCTGAGCCGTCGCAGCGCCCGGTCGATCCCCGCGCTCACCCGACGGCGGCTTTCGCCTGCTGGAGCTGCGCGGCGACGGCGGTGGCGCCGGTGCCGCCCGCGATGTCGCGGTGTGCGAGCGAGGTGCGTGCCTGCAGTTCGTGCAGCACATCGGACTCGAACGCATGGTGCGCCTTCACGAAACTCTCACTGGGGAGTGCGGTCATCTCGATTCCCTTCTCCTCGGCCTCGCGCACGAGTGCGCCGACGGCGCCATGCGCTTCGCGGAAGCTGACGTGCTTGCGCACGAGGTAGTCGGCGAGATCGGTGGCCATCATCGATGACGTGCAGGCCGCGGCCATGGTGTCGCGGTTGAAGGTGAGCGTCTCGAGCGAACCGGCCACGGCGGGCAACAACAGGAGCATGCCGTCCACCGCGTCGAAGAGGGCGCGCTTGTCCTCCTGCAGATCCTTGTTGTAGCCGCTCGGGAGTCCCTTGATCGTGGCGAGCAATCCGACGAGATCGCCGAGCATGCGGGCGCCGGAGCCGCGCGCAAGTTCGAGGGCGTCGGGGTTCCGCTTCTGCGGCATCATGCTCGAGCCGGTGCTGAAGCTGTCGCCGTAGCGCACGAAGCCGAACTCGCTCGAGCCGTAGAGAATGAGATCCTCGGCGAGGCGCGAGAGATGCATGCCGAGCATGGTGATGGCGTAGAGCGTGTCGGCGATGAAATCGCGATCGCCGACGGCGTCGATGGAGTTCATGCTGACGCGGTCGAAGCCGAGTTCGGTGCGCAGCAGCTCGCGATCGATCGGGAAGGCGGAGCCCGCGATGGCACCCGAGCCCAGCGGCATGACGCCTGCCGAGCGCGAGGCGGCGGCGAGGCGTTCGCGGTCGCGCACCAGGGGCCAGAAGTGATTGAGCATCCAGTGGGCGCCGCTCACCGGCTGCGCGCGCTGCATGTGCGTGTAGGCCGGCATGATCGCGTCCTGGAGCTGTTCGGCCTGCGCGATGATGGCGCGCTGGAGCGACTCGATCCGTGCGTCGATGCGGCGGATGGCATCGCGGGTCCAGAGGCGGGTGGCGGTGGCGACTTGGTCGTTGCGGCTGCGTCCGGTATGGAGGCGCGAGGCCGGATCGCCGGCGGCGTCGTGGAGGAGGCGGTCGATGATGGTGTGGACGTCCTCGTCGGAGGCGATCGGTGGTTCACCGGCGGCGAGTCGGGCCGCGACGGTGTCGAGTCCCGCGCGCACGGTGTCGCACTCGGCGGTGGTGAAGACCCCCGCCTTGGCGAGGGCGAGGGCCCAGCCTTTGGAGAGTTGGATGTCGAAGGGCCAGAGGCGGAAATCGACCGTGATGGAGCGGTTGACGGCTTCGAGGGCCGGATGCGGCCCACCGGCAAAGCGACCGCCCCAGAGTTTGTGGGCGCCGCCGTGCGCTGCGCCGGTGGGGGAACTGGGGTCAGCGTTCGTGGGGGTCATCGGATTCCTTGGGCTTGCATATCAGGAACATAAATATGCGAATATGGAACCGGAACATGCATGTTCCGGCGGCGGTCAGCCTTTTTTCGCGAGGGAGAGGAGGCGTTTGGCGACGCGTTCGCGGGCCGAGTCGGAGCGACAGATGATGAGGATGGTGTTTTCGCCGGCGATGGTGCCGAGGACGTCCGGGTTTCCTTCGTTGTCGATCGACTCGGCGATCGGTTGGGCGCCGGCGACGACCGTGCGGACGACGATGAGGTTGCCGGTGAAGTCGAGGCGGGCGAAGAGCTGCGGGAAGATGGAGGCGAGGGTGGCGCGTCCTTCCTCGGAGGCGGCCGTTGCGTCCGGGACCGTGTAGCGGATGCCCGTGGGGGTGGGGATCCGGGCGATGCGCAGGTCGCGCATGTCGCGCGAGAGGGTGGACTGGGTGACGTCCCATCCGCGTTCCGCCAGGAGCTGGCGGAGTTCCTCCTGACTGCCGACGGGGCGAGTCGCGATGAGCTCCCGGATCACGGTCTGGCGTTCGCGTTTGGTCATGGGCGGTCGGGAGGTGAGAGGCAGAGGTAGGGTAGCGCGGGGTGCGGCGTCTCGGAAGCAGGTTGACAACCGCGAGATGCGTACTTATGCATTATCTAATGCATAGAATACCAATTGGCGTCCTCGGCGCAAGTGGGTATGCCGGACGCGAGCTGTGTGCGCTCGTGCGAAAGCACCCGAATCTTCGGTTGGCCTTTGCCACCGCGAATGAACAGGCCGGTCGTACGGTCGAGCTACCGGGTGGCGGCGCGGTCACCTTTGTGGCGACGGATCAGGCGCCGCTGGCGGAGGCACAGCTGATCTTCAGCGCCTTGCCGCACGGGGCGTCCAAGGTGTGGGTCGAGCGCTCGCGGGCTGCGGGGGCCAAGGTGGTCGACCTGTCGCACGACCTGCGGATCGGCAATGGGGTGGAGGGGATCGTCTACGGACTGACCGAACTCCACCGCGCGCAGATCCGGGGTGCGGACCTCGTGGCGAATCCGGGCTGTTATCCGACGTCCATCGCGCTCGCGCTGTTGCCGCTGATCGAGCAGGGGCTGGTGGCGCCGCACGCGACGATCATCGCCAACTCCGCCAGCGGCGTGACCGGCGCGGGCTTCACGGCACGCACCGACCTGCTCTTCGGCGAGATCACCGAGAACTATCGGGCCTATGGCACCGGGAACACGCACCGGCATCTCAACGAGATGCGGGCGTTGCTCGGCGCCTTGCAGTCGGATGCGGAACTCGTGTTCACCCCGCATTTGTTGCCGATCGCGCGCGGGATCCTCTCGAGCATCACCGTGCCGTTGCGCGGGACGCTGGACGACGCGATGGCGCCATACCGGTCGCGCTACGGTACCGAGCCGTTCATCGAACTCGCGAGTTCCCCGCCGGAGTTGCGGCATGTGACCGGGCGCAACACGGTCCGGATCTACGCGCAGCCCTTGGCACAGCTGCGGCAGCCGACGCTGCTGATTCTCTCGGCGATCGACAATCTGGTGAAGGGAGCGGCGGGGCAGGCGTTGCAGAATGCCAATCTGATGCTGGGACTCGACGAGACGGCGGGTCTGCCGGCATGAAGCGGGTCGTGAAGATCGGTGGGCGTGCCCAGGGCGACGCACGGCTTCCGGCGGCGCTCGCGGCGGCGACGCTGGCGGCGCTGGCGACGCCGAGCGGCTTCCTGTGCGTCGTCCACGGGGGCGGCGACGAGGTCACGAATCTCCAGACGCGGCTCGGGCTGCAGTCGGCGTTCATCGGCGGACGTCGGGTGACGAGCGTCGAGGATCTGGAGATCGTGCGGATGGTGTTGTCCGGGGCCACCAACAAGCGCATGGTGGCGCAGTTGATTTCGCAGGGGGTGCGGGCGGTGGGGATCTCGGGTGAGGATGCCGGGCTCTTCACGGCGCAGATCACCGATCCGGCGATGGGACGTGTGGGAGGGCGCGTCACGGTGCATGCGGCGCTGGTCGAGCACTTGGTACAGGGCGGGTTCGTGCCGGTGATCTCACCGCTGGCGCGCGACGCCGACGATGTGGCGGGTGCCGGACTCAACGTGAATGGTGACGATGCGGCCGCGGCGCTCGCGGCGGCGACCGGCGCCGACGAGCTGGTCCTCGTGGCGGATGTGCCGGGGGTGCTCGACGCCGGCGCGGTGATCCCGGAGATCGACGCCGCGATGGCGCAGCGGTTGATCAGCCGTGGTGTGGCGGCCGGCGGCATGGCCGCCAAGCTCGACGCCGCGCTCACGGCGTTGCGCGGTGGTGCCCAAGCGGTGCGAATTTCAGGGCTCGACGGTATCAGTGACCGCGGCGCCGGGACGCGCATCGTGCTTTCCTCCCCTCAGGCGTAGAGACATCATGACGACGCATCCGACCTCCGCTCCCCAGACCGACGCGCTGCTGGGCGTGTACAAGAAGCCGCCCATGGAGTTCGTGCGTGGCGCGGGCGTGTACCTCTACGACGCCGACGGCAAGGGCTATCTGGACTTTGTCGCCGGCATCGCGGTGAACGCACTCGGCTACGGTGATCCCGGCGTCGACGCCGCGATGCGCGAGGCGATGGCAACGGGGATCCTGCACACCTCCAACCTGTATCGGACGGCGCCCGGGGAGCAGTTGGCCGACAAGTTGGTGGCGCGCACGTTCGCGGATCGCGTGTTCTTCTCGAACTCCGGCGCGGAAGCGAACGAAGGGGCGTTCAAGATCGCCCGTCGCTGGGGGCGTGCGGTGGGGGGAACCGCCAAGCACGAGATCGTCTCGCTGCGTGGAGCCTTCCACGGCCGCTTGATGGGAACGCTCGCGGCCACGGATCGCCCGTCGTATCGGGCGCCATTCCGCCCGCTCGCGGGCGGCATCGCGATCATGGAACGCGACCTCGATGAGCTCGCGGTGAAGCTCAGCGCCGAGACGGTCGCGGCGGTGATCGCGGAGCCGGTGCAGGGGGAAGGAGGGGTGCGCGTGCTCGATAGGGCATTCCTGCAGGGACTCCGCGCCCTCACGCAGGAGCGGAACATCGCGTTGATCCTGGACGAGATCCAGTGCGGCTACGGTCGTACCGGCACCTTCATGGCACATGAGCACTGGGGCATCACCCCGGACATTCTCACGATCGCGAAGCCGATGGCGGCGGGCTTGCCGATGGGCGGCATTCTGACCACCAAGGCGATCGCCGATCCGATGCAGCCCGGTGATCATGGCACCACCTTCGGCGGCGGTCCATTCGTGGCGGCCGTCGGCAATCATGTGTTCGATCGCGTGTCCGATCCCGCATTGCTCGCGCATGTGACGGAGCAGGGGACGTTCATCGGCGCCACCTTGCAGGGGATCGCGGAGAAATCCGCGAAGGTCCGTGCGGTGCGCGGCATGGGCTACATGTGGGGAGTCGATGTGGTGGACCCCGCCAAGGACATCATCGGGCGTTGCATGGACGCGGGGCTCTTGGTCTGTTCCGCCGGCGAGCACACCCTGCGCTTGCTGCCGCCGCTCGTGATGTCGCGTGAGGAGCTGGCGGCCGGCCTGCAGATCCTGGAGTTGGCGATCGGCTGAGACGCGCCGGACGCCGGACGCCGGATGTGACGAAGGGGAGCGCCGACACGATCGGCGCTCCCCTTCGTCGTTGTTCGGTCCGGCTCAGTTACCCGGTTTCTGGCAGCCGTAGCGGAACTCCTTCTCGGCCGCCTTGGGGTTGGCGGCGATCTTCCAGAAGTCCGCGTTCCACTTGAGCATCGACTTGCTCTTGTCTGGGGCCAGCGAGGGGACCTTGGCGAGCCAACCGTCGATGACGTCCTTCTTGGCGAGGAAGGCATCGAGCGTCGGCTTGAGCTGTGCCGCGGTGAGGCAGGGGCCACGATAGAGACGATCCGTGACGCTGCGGATCTTGAGGCGCGAGTCGGGAGCGGAGTAGCGCGTGTTGACGGCGCCGGACCAGTCGAAGTCGTACGCCACCGGGTCGAGCTTGGCGGTGGCGGTATCGCGGAGCATCACGATGTTGTGCAGTGCGGAGAGCGACCAGTCGGTGTTGCCGACGAAATACTCCCACACGCTGACGCGGGCGAGCGCCTCGGGATCGACGTCGTCGAACAGCGCGCCCTTGGTGGTGTCCGGCTTGAGCTTGAGGTGCTGGCCGACATCGCTGATGTCTTCGATGAAGAAGGCCCAGCTGGTGATCGGCTTGTCCTTGCTGAGCGTGTCTCTGTAGGTGATGCGCGCGAGACGGACGCGGAAGCTCTCCTTGGAGATTTCGTTGTACATCTTGTAGAGCGCGTACTCCTGCAGGATGTACTGTTCGTACTCGCTGTCGCCCGGACGGCAGTTGGTGGTGATCTTGACCTTGGCGAGCCCGTTGAAGATCGAGGCCTTGGCGTCGCTGCTCTTCCAGTTGAGCCAAAGGGGCGGGAAGTCGCAGTTGCGGGCCTGACGGCGGAAGTGGCCGCGGGCGCGCAGTGTGACGGGGAAGGTCACGGTCTTTCCGCCCTCGCCGGCGTAGCTCAGCACGCCGGGATGCTTGTTGATCGCGAGCGAGTCGCGCTGACGGAGCAGGGCCTTGAGTTCGGTGGTGATGGTGATGTTCACCACGGAGTCGCCCTTGAACAGCTTCTCCTGGGCTTCGGCGCGCGGGGCCCAGGCGAGGAGCGCGAACATGGCGAACAAGCGGAGAGGTCGGATCATATCAGCTCCAGGCGTGCAGAGTGTAGGCCGGTGAGATCGGGGCATGAGCCTGTCGAAAAGTTGTACATCGGGGCGGCCGGCGGCAACCCACTGGCGCGCTCCGGCACCGGGGGGCATCCTAATAGCTACTATATGAATATCGACCGTCCCGGCGTCCGGGCGGTGCCTTCGTACTGTTTCAGGGTGGGTCCATGTTTCGTCGCATGATCGCGGCTGCGGGTCTGTCGACCGGGTTGGTCGCCCCGGGAGCCGCGCAGCAGGCAACCGGATCGAGCGTCGCCGCGCGCCCGACGTTGGTCGTGTTCATCACGATCGACCAGATGCGGGCCGACTATTTCGAGCGATTCAAGTCGCAGCTGACCGGGGGGCTCAAGCGTCTGCACGACGAGGGGGCGTTCTTCACGCAGGGCTATCAGGATCATGCCATCACGGAGACGGCCCCTGGCCATGCGTCGACGATGTCCGGACGGTTCCCGGTGCACACGGGGATCATGATGAACTCCCAAGGGGTGAATACCTCGTCGGCGCCCTTGATCAACGCGCCGGAGCAGGGGGCGTCGCCCTTCCGCTTCCAAGGAACGACGCTGACCGACTGGTTGCGGGCGGCGGATCCGCGCACGCGCTTTCTCTCGGTGTCACGCAAGGACCGCGGGGCGATCCTGCCGATCGGGCGCAGCAAGGGCGATGTGTATTGGTGGTCGGGGAACGGCACGTTCACCACGAGCAGCTACTACGCGGACGCGCTCCCGTCGTGGGTGACTGCGTTCAATGCGCGGCGGATGGCGCAGTCCTACGCGGGCAAGACGTGGAATCTCCTGCTGCCGCCGAGCGCGTATCCGGAACCCGACAGCGTCAGCCTCGAGAGTCTCGGGATCGATTATGTCTTTCCGCACGAGATGCTGAACGACGCCACCTACGCGGCCAAGAACATCGCCGGGTTCCCGTGGATGGATGATCTGACGCTCGCGTTCGCGCTCGACGGCGTGTCGAAGCAGGAGCTCGGCGCGTCGGCGGACCGGACCGACATCCTGGCGGTGTCGCTGTCGACCACGGACGCGATCGGCCATCGCTTCGGCCCGGATTCGCGGGAACTGCATGATCACGTCCTACGGCTGG
The DNA here is from genome assembly GCA_963978095.1 of uncultured bacterium. GTDB lineage: Bacteria > Gemmatimonadota > Gemmatimonadetes > Gemmatimonadales > Gemmatimonadaceae > Fen-1231. Next base: position 8,467 of record CAXBQP010000029.1, read on the forward strand.
ATCGCGCGCTCGGGGTGTTCCTCGACTCGCTGTTCGCGCTGCGCGACCCTCGGCACGTGATCGTCGCGCTGACCGGCGACCACGGCATGAGTCCGTTTCCGACGCTCCGCTCGACGATCTATCCCAATCAGGATGCCAAACGGGTCTCGATCGACCAGGCCCTGTTGGCCCTGCGCGTGCGGTTGAGTGATGCGTCCATCGATACCACGGCCGTGCAGTTCGACGATGGCGTGATCACGGTGACGCGCCCCGAGGCATTCACCAAAGCGGGGGTGAGCGCGGATTCCGTACTCGCCGATTTCGCGCGGGACATCGCGCGGACGCAAGGCGTGTTGCGTGCGGATCTGGTCAGCCGACTGGCGTCAGCCGATACCGTCAACGACACGATCGCCCGGCGGTGGCTGCACATGTTCGCCCCCACGGGGCCGACGCGCCTCGTGATCACGCTGACGCAATACAGCTACTGGTATTCCACCAACTACGCGACACATGGATCGCCGCACGACAACGATGCCAACGTTCCGGTGCTCTTCTGGGGTGCGGGCGTGATTCCGGGGGTGCATGCCGAGTTCGTCCGCGTCGTGGATATGGCGCCGACGCTCGCGGCACTGCTCAAGATCACGCCGCTGGAGAAACTCGACGGCGTCGTCTTGCGCCAGGTCGTGCGGTAATCGGTGAAGCGGACCGCGACCCCCTCGGTGTCGATCGCCCCGCTGGCGCACGCCTTCGACGACGTGCGGTTCGGTGCGGCGCGGACGCTGGATCTGCGGAGTTCGATGCCGACCGCGGAACAGGCGGTTCGGCGATTGGATCCGTGGCTGCGGCAGAAGCAGGTGGAGAAGGCAGGCGAGGTCCTGGTGATCACGGGACGCGGCAACGGGAGTCCGGGTGGTGTGGCGGTCGTGCGCGTCGCGGTGCGCAAGGCGTTGACGCAACTCAAACGCAAGCGGGTCATCGCCGAGGTGCATGAACACACGCCGGGGTCGTACGTCGTCACGCTCGAACGGACCGCGGCGCTTTTCGAGGCCGGAAAGCGCACCCGCGATGCGGAACCTGCCCCCCGCCCGCGTTCGACGGAGGTCGAGGGACTTTCGTTGCAGACCGTGACCATGCTGCGTGCCCTCGCAGCGCGCGCGCTCGATGCACTCGGCGCGCCGCGTTCGGAACGCTTCATGGACGATGAGTTCCGCCGCCAGTTCTCGGTTCTCTCCGCCGCCATTCCCGCGGATGCGCCGGAGCGTGAACAGCGTCTTCGTGAGATGGTCGCGGCCGCCCTGGAGGCGTACGACGACGCCGAGTGATCGCTCGCCCACCGTCGGTGATGCGCACCGAGGGTGGTTCCCCCCGTACACGCCACGCCCGTGACTCCAGCGACTCCAGCGACGATGGAACAGCGCCGACTCGGACGCTCAGGCCGGACGGCCTCGATCATCACCCTCGGCACGTCGCGGCTCGCGAGTGTCGGCCAACAGGCAGCGATCGCGCTCGTGCGCGAAGCGATCGATCACGGGGTCAATGTGATCGAGACCGGATGGGCGTATGGCGACGGAAAAGTCGAGAAGTGGCTCGGCCTCGCCCTCAAGGACGGCTATCGGGAACGCGTGATGCTGGTGTGGCAGTGCGGGGCGTACCGGCGTGACTACAAGACCTCGATGCAGCAGTTCGACGAGTCGCTGCGCCGCGTGGGGACCGACCGGTTCGATATCTGGTCGTTCGGTGAGCTGATCTACGACAATGACCCCGAGTGGCTCGACGACCATGGCGGCCTCGACGCGGCACAGGAGGCGCGCGACGAAAAACGCATCGTCGGCATCGGGTTCAGCGGACACAAGGCACCCCATATCCACATGAAGCTCTTGCAACGCGGCTTTGCATGGGATCTGGTACAGATGCCGCTCAATCCGCTCGACGCCACGTATCGGTCGTTCGAGCGGCAGGTGCTGCCGGAGGCGGTCAAGCGCGGAATCGCGGTGATCTCCACCAAGCCGATCGCTGGTGGTGCGATCGCGCGTGCAAAGGTGGTGAAACCCGAGGACGCGCTCCGGTATTGCTTCTCGCTGCCGGTGAGTTCCGTACAGTGCGCGGCCGATGATCGGGCACTCCTGAAGAAGAATCTCAAACTGGCGACCACGTACACGCCGTATCACGCCGGCGAGATGGATCTCGTGCGTCAGAAGTGTCGGCCCGTGGCCGGGGACGGCCGGTTCGAGCGATACAAGTCCACGCAGGAGTTCGACAGTCCGCTCGGATTGGCGGTGCACGGATTCCGTCCGTGATGTCGTCCCGATGCCGCTGAGCGGCAACGCCTCACCGGCGATCGGTCGTTGGTGGTGGCTCCTCTCGCTTGCCGCGGGCGCTGCGATCGTCGTCGGCTTCTGGTGGATGGCACATCGGACGCTCTATCCGCTTCTGCCGGACAGTACGGCGTATCTGGAAATGGCGCGGTCGTTCCTGCGGGTCGGACGATTCGAGGTGGTGCCGTACGCGCTCACGGAATCCGGTGCGACCTCCACACCGACCATTCTCTGGCCTCCGCTCTTTCCGTTGACGATCGCGGCGCTCTCGCACGCGGGGATCGCCGACGTGCTGGCGGCTCCTCTGATCAACCGGTGCTGCTTTGCCGTGGTGCCGGCCGCGTTGCTGTGGGCCCTGGCGGGACATCTGCCGCCACGACGCGGATTGATGGCGGGCCTGCTGGCCCTGACGGCTCCGGGCATGCTCGCCACACAATATTTCGGCCTCAGCGAGGGGCTCGCGACGCTGTTGCTCGTCGTGAGCGTGGGGAGTGCGTTGCGGGCCGAGCGCATGGCGATGCTGGTCGTCTCCGGGGTATGCGCGGGGGCGGCGTATGTCACCCGCAATCCCGCGCTCGCCATCTGCGTGGCGATCCCTGCCTGGCTGCTGCTCGAACGGGAGCGTGGGACGCCCGCCCGCCTGCTCGCGTGGAGCGCCGGGGCGCTGCTCGCGATCGCGCCGCTCTGGTGGTACAACCTGTCCGTCTTCGGCAGCGTGCAACCGTATGCGGCGACCGCGTCCACGACCGGGATCGTCCGGAACGTGCAGGCCTTGACCGTCAGCATGGCGGGCGAGCTCGTGGGCGCCCGCGGTGTCGACCAGTGGCTGGCATTCCCGGTGCTATCGCTCCTGACATGCGTGGGATTTGCGGCGGGCGCCGTCTGGGGGTGGCGTGCATCGGTTCGGCGCGCGCACGACGGGCGTGCGGTGCGTCTCCTGCTGCTGGTCGCGGCGGGGATGAGTGTGCTGCTCGTCGTCGCCGCAAGTCGCTACGAGTTCCAGGGGCTCGGCGACCATCGGTTCGTCGTGCCCTATCTCTGGACGCTGTTCGCGGCGGGCGCAGTCCTGATGCCTGAGATCGCCTCCCGGCATCGACCACTCGTCCTCGGCAGCGTCGTACTCCTCGTCGGAGCACGAGGTTATGATTCGTGGCAGCGCAGCAGGCATATGACGGATCATGGCGATGGTGCGATGGCCGTTGCCGCCGATACGTCGCTGCATCGATACCTCGTGGATCAGGTCGAACCACGCGTGCTCGTGGCGTCCAATGCAGCGTGGGTGTTGCGCGCCGAGACCGGGACCGCCACGCGTCAACTGCTGTTCTGTCCGGACTTCGATGCACAGCTTTCGCAGCTCACCGCGCTGGTGGCATCAGGGCGTCCGGTTGCGGTGGTCATGACCGCGCCGGTCACCGGTGCCCGGTGTGAGGACGCCTGGATGCAGGCGCTCCGGCAGCGGGGCTTCGTGCCGGTTTTCGTCTCGCCGCAGTCGGTGGTATATCGCCAGGACCCGTCGCCCTCGGGTCACTCATCCTGAACCCTTCCTTCACCGCTCGAATCCCATGATGCATCGTGCCGCACTGCTTCTTGCCCTCATCGGCGCACCGCTCACGGCGCCGCTCGTCGCCCAGGGTGTGGTCGGGTACACGCCCGCGAACGCCGATCGGCAGAAGGCCGCCGAGCAGGCCGCGATCGCGCGGCCGGATCCGGCGCGCGCGTCGGTGATGTCCAAAGCGCTCTCCGATGGCCCGCATGTGGCCGGCACGGACGGGCAGGCGCGGACGCGTGACTATGTGATTGCCCAGATGAAGGCGATGGGGATCGAGACGGATGTGAAGCAGTACGACATCTGGATGCCGCACCCGACGTCCGTCCAGGTCTGGCGCATGGGGAGGACGCCGAAGGCGCTGAATCTCAAGGAAGGGCCGGTCGCGTCGGATCCGACCTCGAGCAAATACCCGGAGACGGCGCCGATCAACGGCTATGGCGGGTCCGGCGATGTGACTGCCGAGGTGGTGTATGTGAACTATGGGCTGATCGAGGACTACGCGACGCTCGACTCGCTGGGCATCAGCGTGAAGGGAAAGATCGTGATGGCGCGCTACGGGCGCAGTTTCCGCGGCATCAAGGCGCGTGAGGCGGAGAAGCATGGCGCGAAGGCGCTGTTGATCTATTCCGATCCGCAAGATGACGGCTACGTCGTCGGCGATGTGTACCCCGAGGGTGCGTACCGTCCGTCGCAGGGCATCCAGCGCGGGAGCGTCATGAACGGCGATGGCGATCCGAGCACGCCCGGCTACGCGAGTGTGAAGGGAGCGCCACGTCTGGCGCTGGACAAGATGGATGTTCCGCATATTCCCGTTGTGCCGATCTCGTATGGCAACGCGGGAGAACTCCTGCGTGATGTGCGCGGTGGTGTGTTGCCGCGCGGGTGGCAGGGCGGACTCCCCTTCCGCTACCACGTGGGTCCTGGCCCAGTGACGGCGCGCGTGAAGGTCGTGACCGACACCGCGACCAAGGCGATCAAACCGATCTGGGACACCTTCGGGACGATCCGCGGGACGGAGCTGCCGGACGAACTCGTGATCGTCGGGGGCCATCGTGACGCGTGGGGCCCGGGCGCGGCCGACAATGTCAGCGGTACGGTGAGCATCCTCGAGGCCGCGCGCGCGGTCGCCGAGCAAGTGAAGGCCGGCTGGAAGCCGAAGCGCACGCTGGTGTTCGCCACGTGGGACGCCGAGGAATGGGGGTTGATCGGCTCCACCGAATACGTGGAGGATGACACCTTGCGTCTCAGCAAAGGCGCCGTCGCCTATTTCAATCAGGATGTCTCGGCGCAGGGGGGATCGTTCGGCGGCGGCGGCTCGCCGTCGTTGCGTCCGCTCCTCCGTGATGTCGCGCGCGCCGTGCCGTATCCCGGGAAACCGGGCACGAGCGTCTACGCGATGTGGCGCAGCATGACCCGCACCCCGGACGGACAGGAACCCTCGATGGGCGATCCCGGCGGTGGCTCGGACTTCGCCCCCTTCTACAACCACCTCGGCATTCCGATCGCCGAGTGGGGCTTCGGCGGCGGCGGTGGCGTCTACCATTCGGTGTACGACTCGTACGCGTGGATGTCGACGTTCGGCGATCCCGGGTTCACCTTCCACGCCACGTCGGCGCGCCTGGCGGCGGCGATGATGATGCGCATGGCCAATGCGGACGTGCTCCCCTACGACTATGTGGAGTTCGCGCGGACCATGCAGAAGTATGTGCCTGCCGTCCAGTCGGCACTCGGCGCGGCGGGATGGAAGACGCTCAGTGCGGCGCCGATCGCCGATGCGGTGACGCGCATGGAACAGGCCGCAGTCGCGTACCAAACCGCCCGCGACAACGCGCTCGCCAATGGGGTGAGCGCGGCCGTTGCCAAGAATACGAACGAGGCATTGCTCAAGGTCGAGCGTGCCCTGACGCGTCCGGAAGGGCTCAAGACACGTCCGTGGTTCCGCAACCTCATCTATGTCGCCGACGAGAACAACGGCTATGCGAACATGGTTTTCCCGTCGGTGAACGAGGCGATTCGCTCAGGTGATCAGGCGCTGACGCAGCGCGAGATTCTGGATCTCGCCAAGCGGTTCGACGCGGCGACCGCGGCGGTCAACGCGGCGCGTGCCGCGCTCACGCCATAGTGCCGGACGCGCACGCATGACGGTGTCGACCGCCGAGTTGCGCCGCTATGCGCGGCAGATCGTCCTGCCCGGCTTCGGGACCGACGGGCAGGAACGCCTGCGCGCGTCGTCGGTGCTGGTCGTCGGCCTTGGTGGGTTGGGGTCACCCGCGGCGCTGTATCTCGCGGCGGCGGGCATCGGGCGGTTGGGGCTGGTCGATGCCGACCGGGTCGATGAGAGCAACTTGCATCGGCAGATCCTCCACGGAACCCCCGACCTCGGACTCCCCAAGACCGAGTCCGCGCGCGCCAGACTCGCGGCGCTGAATCCGCACGTCACGGTGGAAGTCCATCCGGAGTTGTTCAGTGCGGCGAATGCCGTGCGACTGGTCCGTCAGTACGATGTGATCCTGGATGCGACCGACAACTTCGGGACGCGCTATGCCGTGAATGACGCCTGCGTGCTCTCCGCGCGTCCGAACGTGTATGCGAGCGTGCACCGCATGGAGGGACAGCTGTCGGTGTTCGCCGCGCACGGTGGTCCCTGCTACCGCTGCCTGTATCCCGAACCGCCGGCGGACGGCACGGTACCCAACTGCGCCGAGGGCGGGGTGTTGGGGGTGGTACCGGGGATCCTCGGCACCGCGCAGGCCGCCGAAGCCATCAAGTTGATTGCCGGGATCGGCACGGCCCTCGTGGGTAAGCTCGTGTTGTTCGACGTCGGATCCATGCAGAGCCGTACGATGACGGTCGCGCGGAACCCCGAGTGTCCCTCGTGCGGGACCAAGCCGCGGATCCGTGCCGCCGGTGATGGTATCGTGGCGGACGATACGCTCGCCGAGCACTATCTGGCGGGCTGCACGCCCCCCAAGCCCGTGGAGTTGGCCTTCGAGATCTCGCCCAGGGAGCTCGCGGAGCGTCGAGCAGTCGGTGAGCCGTTGATGGTGATCGATGTGCGGGAGGAGTGGGAGTACGGAATCGCACATCTCGCGGGGGCGACGCTCGTGCCGTTGAGCACCTTGGTGGGCGCCGAGCCCGGCATGACGCGCCACGGCGAGTTGATCGTGTACTGCCACCATGGGGTGCGGAGTGCGCGCGCCGCCGAATATCTGCGCTCGCGGGGGATCACCGGCGCGCGGAGTCTCGCGGGTGGCATCGATCGGTGGAGTGTGGAGATCGACCCGGACGTCCCGAGGTATTGATGACGTGGTGGGAGGGAGTCGCCGGCGTGGGGGCCGTCCTCGCCGTGTGGTGGCCGATCCGCGGACGGATCGCCGCGCGCATCGAGCGCGATTTCATGGCGGCGCGTCCGCGCGACGCGGAGGGCTTCATCGTTGGGGCAGCACCATTCACCATGCCGGGGACGCGCCCCGGGGGGGTGCTGCTGTTGCACGGCTACAATGACTCACCGCAGTCGCTCCGGGCGATGGCCCGGATGATCAACGCGCGCGGCTGGACGGTGCGGGTGCCCGCGCTCCCCGGCCATGGCCGCACCCTCCAGGAATTCGCGGCATCGCGGGCGGACGCATGGATCGCGAGTGCGCGCGCCGAACTCCGGGCACTGCAGGGCACGCACGCCGAGGTCGCGGTCGGTGGGCTGTCGATGGGCGGGGCGATCGCCCTGTTGCTGGCGGCGGAAACGCCGTCCGTGCGTGCCGTGGTGACGTTCGCGCCGTACCTCCACGCGTCGGTGCCGTTGCCGCTGCTTGCCGCGATCGCGCCGTTGATGGCCCTCCGGGCACGGTGGATCCCCGGTGGCGGTGGCCGCTCGGTGCGCGATCCCGTGGCGGCCGCGGCGATGATCGCGTACCGGCGATCCACGCCACGCCTTTTGGTACAACTCGCGCAGGTGGTGCATCGGGTGCGGCGGACACTCGGCGCGGTGCATCAGCCCGTGCTGGTGCTGCAGTCGCGCGAGGACAATCGGATCCCTATGGGATCCGCGACGGAAGCGTTCGCACGGATCGGGTCGACGGACAAGACGCTGCAGTGGAGCAGTGGCAGCGGGCATGTCGTCACCGTGGACTACGGGTACGAGATGATCGGGACCGCCGCCGCTGATTGGTTGGAGACGCGACTGCCGTGAACGGGGCGGATGGAGCGGGGTCCGGTGGTCAGCGGTTCAGCTGGCGCGTCTCGCCGGGCTGCATGATCCAGAGATCCTGCGCCGGGAATCCTGCTGCCGCCCAGGCGGTCCGTGTACGGCGCGGCGGTTCGTCCACCGGTTCGTCGGTGAGGACGAAGGTGCCCCAGTGCATGCCGACCATGACCGGGTTCGCGGCGTGTTCGGCGGCGATCGCCGCGTGCGCGGCCACCGCTTCCTCAGGATTCACATGCACCGGCGCCATGAACCAGCGCGGGTCGTAGGCGCCGATCGGCATGAGGACCGCATCGAAGGGGCCGTGGCGTGAGGCAATCGCGCCGAACTCCGGGTGGAACCCCGTGTCGCCGACAAAGTAGATCCGGTGGTGGGCGGCACCCAAGACCCAGCCGCACCAGAGCGTGTCGTTGCGTCCGGTGATTGTGCGACCCGCAAAATGTTTGGCGGGCACGCAGCGCAGGTCGGCACCAGCGGCCGTGGTGGTGTCGTGCCAGTCGAGTTCGATCAGCTGCCGGACACCGCGCGCGCGGAGCTGGGGACCGACGCCCAATGGGCAGCACCAGACGGCGTGGGGGGCGTGCGCCGCGATCGCGCGTACGCTCGGATCGCACAGATGGTCGTAATGATCATGCGATTGCAGCACGAGGTCGATCGGCGGGAGCGCGTCGAGCGACACGCCCGGCGGTACCAGCCGTTTCGGTCCGGCGAAGGGGACGGGGGAGGCGCGCTGCCCGAAGACCGGATCGGTGAGGACATTGAGTCCGTCGATCTGGAGCAGGAAGGAGGAATGCCCGATCCAGGTGATCCGGCAGACGTCGGCGCCGGCTCTCGGGTAGCAGAGCTCCGGTGTGGCGACGGCCGGGGGTGTTCCGTGCGGCGCGGAAAACAGGCGCCCCTGACGCGCGCGGTCCCAGACCCATCGCCACATCCCCGAGGCCCCGTGTTCCGGCGATCCCGGCCACGGGTTCCGGAACCGCGGATTCCGGGCATGATGGGGAGGGCGTGGCGTCATACGGGACAATACCTGTCGGAAGTCGCCGCGGCTAGATTCCGCGCATGGCGACGATCACCTGTGCCCGTTGCGGCAACACGAAGGATGCATTCGAGAAGGCTCCGTTCCCGGGAGCGATCGGCGCGCGCGTGCTGGACGGCACCTGCCGCGACTGCTGGGGCGACTGGCTGAAGCAGCAGACGATGCTGATCAACCACTACGGCTTGAACGTGATGGATCCGCAGGCGCGGCAGTTTCTGACGCGCAACATGGATGCGTTCCTGTTCAAGACCGGCGCCGGCGACGCCGTCGACACGAGCAAGCAGGGAACGATCACGCACTGAGGGGGGGGGCGGGGCGGTGTGCACACGTCGGCGCGCGCGCCGGTCGCGCGCCGGTTGCGCGCCGCTTGACATTATTCGCGTAGTGTAAATAATTAGCGCGATGCGCGATCGCCCTCGTCCCACGTCGCCGGCGCGTCCCAGAGCCGGAACCGCGACCACCTCGCTGGATGTCGTGCTGTGCACGGCGCACGGCAACGCCTTGGCGGTGTTGCTCGTCCGCGCGTCGGCGCGGGACTCGTGGACGTTGCCGTGGGTGGGACCCGTGGCGGGCGAGCGGCTGGAGGTGACGGCCGCCCGCGTGGCCGCGGCAGCGTCCGGTGCGCCGGCCGCGTGGCTCACGCAATGCGGGGCCATCACCGACACACGACGCCATCCGGGTGGTGCCGCGCTGTCGGTGGGGTTCGTCGGCGTGGCCCCCTCGCGACCGCTGCCACCACCGGGGTTCGGACAGTGGTTCGCGGTGACGGCGCTCCCCGCGTTGGCGCCCCGCCAGAGCGCGGTCCTCGCGCTGGCGCTGGCGGCACTGCGTGACCGGATGGATGTGGCCCCGGTCGCGTTCCATCTGCTGCCGCGCACCTTCACGCTCTCCGAGCTGCAGGCGATGTACGAGATCCTGCTCGGCCGCCGCCTGCACAAGGCCAGCTTCCGCCGCGCGCTGCAGGCGGCGTATCTGGTGGAACCCACGGACGAATGGCGGAGTGAGGGGCGCGGCCGTCCGGCCCAGCTCTTCACGTTCGCGCCGCGGAAACGACGGGCGTCGCAGGGGTCACGCCGCGCCGTGCGCTTCGATCTGCTCGCCGGCTGAGGGGTCCTGCGGCGTCCCCCGTCGGCGTGACCAGCCCGTGACGGCGAGCGGGCGGCGCACCCTTGACGCGCGGTCCTATTAGTTGCAATGTGTATATAACGCTAAAAGGAATAAAGGTCCGATGCTCGCGTACCTGGACGCCCTGATTGCCGCCGTCGCGGCCAACGACCGCGACGCCATGACCCGGCTCCTCGCCGACCCCAGGGCGCGCGTGTTGACCCGCGCCGTCCGACACGAGGTCCGGGCGCGATCGGCGGCGGTGCGCCGCGACACCGACGGCCTGCGCGCATTCGGCGCGCCACTCCCGCTGCTGCAGCTCCGGCACCAGACCGCCCAGCTGCTCGACGGGCGTACTGACCACGAGGATCCGGTCGAATACCGCCCGCAGGCCCCGGCCGAGGCCCCGGCTCCGGTGCGTCGCGCGCCGTCTGCGGGAGGTGCTCCCGCGCGACGGCGCTCCCGTCAGATCGAGTTGCCGCTCTCGGCCTGAGGGCGCGCGATCCGTCGCGTCACGGAATTCCCGGGCGTCCCGCGGATCGTCCCGCGACACGCCGCCGAGCCACAGCGGCAGGGGAACGACGCCGCCTCCTCGTTCAGCAACTCCGCGAAGTCGATCGTCAGCTCGGTATCGGCGGCGATGTCCTGGAGGGCGACCACGTCCAACCCGCGAAAGCCGGTGTTGGGGGTGCAGGAGTGGTTCTGCGGCGCCCAATCCGAGGGCTCGTCGCTCCAGAGGACATAGACTTCGTCGCTCAGCGGGTACGCGTAGTGCTTGAACAGCTCCCGCTGCGCGTCCGTCCAGTGCGCACGGACGTGCGGCCGCGTGGTGATCCGCTGACTGCGCCCCTCACCGCGGAAGATCGTCTCGCCGGCCGCGATGGCCCGCACGGCGTAGATCCCGTAGCCGCTGATCGCGCTGCCGCGCATCTCGTAGCACGTCTGCCGACGCGCATGCCGGGCGATCCCCTCCGCGATGATCCGCAGCAGGAAGCCCCGCTGCCCGATCCCGTCGTGCTTCACGATGTAGTCCGCCGACCCCTCGTAGCCGTCGGCGTAGAAGACGGAGCACGCGAAATTCACCTCGAGGAAGAACAGCTCGCCGGCCGCGTTCATCCGGAAATCCATCCGTGCGTATCCCACGGCATTGAATCCGCCGAAGACCGCGCACGCCGCCGCCTTCAACCGATCGGCGAGCGGCGCGTCCGTGACCGCGACATTGGCCTCGGGATGCAACTCCGACGTCTTGTGCGCGTAGGTCTTGAACGGCGCCCCCGACGCGAAGCGGTACTCCACCGGGCGGAATGCCTCGCAGCCGCCGTCGGGATCCGCCACGACCAGCACCGTGAACTCGCGCCCGGCGATGTACTCCTCCACCAGCAGCTCCGGGTACTCCGGCAGGAGCTTGTCCACCTGTGCGCGGAGCGCAACGGCGTCCGCCACCCGCGCCTGGGCGTCGATCCCCAGGCTGTCACCCGCTTCCGACGGCTTCACGAACAACGGGAACCGGAGCGTCGTCGCGGCCCGCGCCAGATCGGCGTCCGCGTGCGCCGCACGCACCAGCACGTGCGCCGCAGACGGCACGCCGACCGTGTGCGCCACGTACTTCATGAGCGGCTTGGTCGGATTGTAGAGGGTCGGCGTCGGACCGGTGTACGGCAGATGCAGCAGCTCAAGCGTGTGGATCACGTCGATCGACGGGATGTCCCACTCGAGGTACCCTTCACACAGATTCACGAAGATGTCGTAGCCAGCGCCGGCCAGCGCCTTGAGCTGCCGATATGTGCTCCGCTTGTCGAGAGCGACGTGATGCACCTCGTGCTCGGGCACGAGCCGGGCGAGGTCGCGCGCCGGGTCGTAGTGCTGATAATCGACCGTCGAGCGCGCATAGTCGGGCTGGAGGACGCAGATCTTCATGCCGGCGCCGCTCCGCCGGCGTGACGCCGTTCGAGCGCTTCGTCGATGATCTGGCGCACCGCCGTGCTGAAGGGCGTCTCCGCGAAGCGGAGGATCGCTCCGATCGAGGTGTGATTCTCGTCCTCGGACAGCCCGCACTGCGCGTTCACCTCGAGCACCTGCAGCGCCCCGGTCGCCCGATCCTGCCGCAGATCCACGCGGCCGTATCCGCGCCCGCCGAGCGCGGCGTATGCTGCCCAGCTGATGCGCATGATCTCCTCCGCCAGGGCACCGGTCACCGGTTTGTAGTTCCAGAGATACTCATCGTTCCCGATCGGTGCTTCCTGTTCATAGATCTCCCAGAGGCGATCGAACGAGAGGAATTTCTCGGTCTCGGGAAGCCCCTCGTGGAAGAGTCGTTCGACCGGCGCGTACACGACGCGCCGCGCGGGTGCCTCGTGCGATCCGATGATGAACGTCGTGAACTCCGGTCCCTGCACGAACCGTTCGACGAAGATCCCGCCATCCCCGAGCTCCCATCCGCGATAGCCGCGTTGCAGGGTCGCGCACTGCTCACGGAGCGCGTGCTCGTCGCTGACCACATTCCTGGTGCCGATGCCCAGGCTCCCCGCGGAGATGGCAGGTTTGAGGATGAGCGGCGCCCCCAAGCGGTCGAAGATGCCGGCGATGTTGGCGCCGTCCGGCGGGATGACTTCCCACGGCGACGTGGGCACGTTCGCCCGGGCGAAGGCCCGCTTCATCACGATCTTCGATGTGGTGATGTCGAAGAAGTGCGCGTCGGCGCCGGTATAGTCGAGTCCGAGCTCGTTGAGCAGGTGGATCACCGAAAGGCCCGGCGAGCCGTTGCTCTCGTCGCCGTCGCACAGATTGAACAGGATCGGCGCGCGGTCCATCCCCGCGCGCGCCGCGTCCCGTGCGCCCTCGAGCGTGGCGCGCGCGCCGGCCATCGTGATGGGGGTCCACTGCCACGGGGTCGCGAGCGCCGCGAACGCGCGTGCGTACTCGGCTTCTCCCTGGGAGAAGTCGTTGTAGTAGGCGAGATTCGGGTCGGTGGTCTCGACCGTCGGGACGAGGACCCACACAGGGCGCGGTGCGATGTCAGCGCTCCGGGTGGCAGCGCGCGCAGGACGGGAAAATCATCCGTTCAAACTGCGGTACGTGCCCACACGCGACAAGAGCCGTCCGGGTCGTGCGGCGCGTCGCGCCGATCATGGACGCCGCGCGACCTGCTCGAAGGGAATATTGCCGATCGGCCATTGGGCCCATCCGACGAGGTCAAAGTGCCACCACTCGGAGGGGTTCACCGTGAACCCTTCGCTCTCCAGCACGGCGCGGAGCAGGTCGCGGCGCCAACGCTCGAGCGACGTCCCACCCGGATAACCGGGATACGACCGATGCGAGAACTCGTCGTAGCCCCCGGGCATCCGGGCCGGTGTGCCATCGGCCAACGTGTACAGCGTCAGATCGACGGCGGCGCCGCGATTGTGCTTGGAGCCCGTGGCAGGATTCGCCACGAACTCGTGGTCGGCGCCGGTGGTCGCGTCCCAGAACATCCGGGTCACGTACCAGGGGCGGTATGCGTCGTGAATGAGCAGCCCGAACCCGTACCCCTTCAACTTCCGGTTCGCCCGGACGACGGCGTCGGCCGCCGGGCGCTGCAGGAAGGCGCGCGCCTGCGAATACATGGCGGCGCCCATGAAGTTGTTGTCCGACGCATAGCGGATGTCGAGCCGGATCGTGGGGTCGAGGGTGATCAACTCCACAAGGTCGGTCGCGCGCTTCCCCGCTTCGCGTGGCGGGGTCGCCGCACGCGCCGTACGCCGGAGGTCGGGAATCGGGTGCAACGGGGTGATGCGGAAGGTGACCCCCTCCTCCGTGCCAACGGCAAAGCGGACCGCCGGCTGTCCGCCCGGCACCGAGAGGCGAAGGCTCCCGTCGATTCGCATGAAATCACGGTCCGGCGTCACCGTGCGATTCCCGCGGCGTGAGAACGCCACCAGGGTGCCGTTGACCTCGGCAACGATCACCGTGTCCGCCCCGCTCGCGTACTCCCCGACGTACGGGCGCAACGCATCCGGAGCCGCGGGCGGAGCGGCCGCGATGGTGGCCAGCGCGATCGGCGCTGGCGCGATCGGTTGCACGAGTGACGCGCCCGCCTGTGCCAACAGTGGACTCGACAGGGTGCGTGCAACGATGGCGACGAATGTCGCGTGCCCGACGAACCTCACGACCCCCCGGAGCGGATCACAGGGGGCAGGGGAATCAGGCGGCGCCGGCGATGTAGCGGGCGAATCGCCCGCAACTGGTGCATTTCAGCGTCACCTGACACCGCGGCGGCGGCGGAACATCGCCGGGATCCCGCTCGATCGAACCCGAGCAACTCGGGCAGGAGAGGGGCGATCCGTTGCGGTCGTTGGCAATCAGATTCAGGGCTTGCGCCGGGTTGAACGAGGCCGGACGAGGCTTGCGCATGCATTCTCCACTGGATAACCCGGGCCCACGCGGCACCGGTTTTACACCCTCGAATCCTAATCACGCCGGGTGCAGAATCGTAGTGGTCCGCCCCTCTGTTTCGGCATATGTTCGGGGAAAATCAACTATAAATGACGCTTGGAGTACCCCGATCATCCCGCCAGGACCGGAAGTTCCCGGATCTTCTTGGCCCACTCCGCCGGTCCGGTCTCGTGGACGTTATGTCCTTCGGCGTCCACCGCGACGGTCACCGGCATGTCGGCGACCTCAAATTCGTAAATCGCCTCCATGCCGAGGTCCTCGAAGGCCACGCATCGCGAACTCCGGATGGCCTTGGAGACCAGATAGGCGGCGCCGCCGATCGCCATGAGGTATGCGGCCTGGTGTTTCCGGATGGCGTCGAGCCCCACGGGACCGCGCTCGGCCTTGCCGATCATGGCGATGAGCCCGGTCTTGGCGAGCATCATCTCCGTGAACTTGTCCATGCGGGTGGCGGTCGTCGGCCCAGCGGGTCCGACGACCTCATCACGCACCGGGTCCACGGGGCCGACGTAGTAGATGATCCGGTTCGTGAAGTCGACGCCGGGCGGCAAGCCTTGGCCGCCCGCGTAGAGATCGGCGATGCGCTTGTGCGCGGCATCGCGACCGGTCAGCAGCTTGCCATTGAGCAGCAGCCGATCGCCCGCCTTCCAGCTTTGCACCTCGGTGGGGGTCAGCGTGTCGAGGTTCACATGCTTCGCGTTCCGGTCGGGGTGCCAGGTGACGGTCGGCCAGTCGCCGAGCTTCGGCGTGGGGAGGTGCGCCACGCCGGAGCCGTCGAGCGTGAAATGCGCGTGACGCGTGGCGGCGCAGTTGGGGATCATCGCCACCGGCTTGCTGGCGGCGTGGGTGGGGTAGTCGAGGATCTTGATGTCCAGCACCGTCGACAGTCCGCCAAGGCCCTGCGCACCGATGCCGAGGGCGTTGACCTTGTCGAACAGCTCGATGCGGAGCTCCTCGATCCTGTTCTGGGGGCCGCGCGCCTTGAGCTGCGTCATGTCGATATGTCCCATGAGCGACTCCTTGGCGAGCAGCATGGCTTTCTCCGCCGTACCGCCGATGCCGATGCCGAGCATGCCGGGCGGACACCAGCCGGCGCCCATGGTGGGGACGGTCTTGAGCACCCAATCGACGATGCTGTCGCTGGGATTGAGCATCACGAACTTCGACTTGTTCTCGGAGCCGCCTCCCTTGGCTGCGAGTTTCACCTCGACGGTGTGACCGGGGACGATCTCGTAGTGGACGACGGCCGGCGTGTTGTCGCGCGTGTTCTTGCGGCTGAAGGCCGGGTCGGACACGATCGAGGCGCGGAGCACATTGTCGGGCTGCAAGTAGGCGCGTCGGACTCCTTCGTTCACCATATCGGTGACGGACATCGTGGCGTCCCAGCGCACATCCATCCCGACCTTGAGGAATACCACCACGATGCCCGTGTCCTGGCAGATGGGGCGCTGTCCCTCCGCGCACATGCGCGAGTTGGTGAGGATCTGTGCGATGGCGTCCTTGGCGGCCGGCGACTGTTCTTTCTCGTAGGCGTCACCCAGCGCCGTGATGTAGTCGAGCGGGTGGAAGTACGAGATATGCTGCAGGGCGTCCTGGATGGACTGGATGAAGTCGGATTGCGTGATGACGGTCATGGTCGTGGCTCAAGGGTCCGGTCGTGGAATCTAGCCGGCATGCACCCGGATGGGCGCAGGTCACATGCGCTGCAGCCGACGGATCGCGCGGACGCCGAGCACCGGCCCCACGGCCAGCGCGGCAAAGGCCCACGGCCAGCCGGCACCACGCACGATGGGCGGGATCGTCTGGATGGTGACCGTCGTGAGCAGGAAGCCCAGCGATGTCTGCAGGGTGAGAGCGGTCCCTACGGCATGCGGCTCCACCGATTCCGTGACGAGCACGCTGAACTGCGCGCTGTCGGCGATGATGAAGAATCCCCAGACAATCGTCACGGGGGCGAGGATCCAGAGGCTGCGTCCGAAGCTCAGCCCGATGAGTGCACAGCACGTGCCGCTGATCACGAGTGCGCGGATGACGAGCGGCGCGCGCCCGATCCGGTCGGCGACCCAGCCCCCCCACACGCATCCGATCCCTCCGACGGCGATGACGGCAAAGGAGAGGATGGCGATCGCCGGAGACGACGGTGCCGTCAGGGCATGGGCGTCCCCCGCGACACTGGCCGCGAGGAAGGCGGGAATCCATGTCCAGTAGGAGTACAACTCCGCCATATGCCCGAGATAGCCACCGGTCGCGAGCCGCCAACGGCGTGAGCGGAGCACGTCGGTGGCCAACGACCACGAAAAGGGGCGCGGCGGGAACGCGTACGGACCGTCGGCATACAGTCCGAAAACCAGCGCGGCGGCCACGAGGGCACTGGAGCACGAGACGACCGTCACGCCGATCACCGTGGCATGCGGGATGGCATGCACGAGATATGGCCCGGCTTTTCCGATCGTGAGTGCCCCGACCACAGTTCCGACCGCCAGCCCGCGACGCTCGCGGAACCAGGTGCTGGCCATCTTCATCGCCGGGGGATACACCCC
Organism: uncultured bacterium; assembly: GCA_963978095.1. Classification (GTDB taxonomy): domain Bacteria; phylum Gemmatimonadota; class Gemmatimonadetes; order Gemmatimonadales; family Gemmatimonadaceae; genus Fen-1231. The sequence goes on from CAXBQP010000029.1 coordinate 25,619, forward strand.
GGCAAGGCAGACTCCCGCGACGAACCGACTGGCGATCACCATTGCGAATGATCCGGCCACGGCCATCGGCGCACTCACCAACGCTCCCAACGTCGCCGCGGTGGCAAAGAGCAGTCGAGCCGGAATCACGTCGGCGAGGTTGAGCAAGGCCGACAGCGCGGTGCCGATCACGAAGCCGAGTTGCACGGCAACGGTGAGCATCGCCACCTGGCCACCGGACAGATCGAAGCGTGTCTGCAGTTGCGGGGCGACGGCGCTCCCCGCGAACCAGAGCGACATGCCCAGCAACTCGGCGGTCGCCAGCAGTGCGAGCATCCGCCATTGGCGCGGTGCCTGGTCGTGCGCGGTTGATGCCAAGGGACTGATCATGGCGCGTTAGCGGGGCGCCGAGTCGAGCGACCGGTAGAAGTCGACCGTCGTGCGCGCGATGCTGTCCCACGATGAGGCGACCGCAGTTGCCTGCGCCGCGCACCGGAGCGCCTGCAGGCGCGCGCGGTCCGTACTCAGCGCGGCGATCACGTCGACGAATCCCTCCACGCTCGGCGGATCGATCAACAGACCAGCGGTCTGGCGGAGCAAGAGCTCACGACTGGCGCCCGCGTCGGTGGCCAGCGGGGCAAGCCCACACGCCATGCCTTCCACCAGCCCCACACTGAACCCCTCGCTCCAGCTGGGGTGCAGCAAGAGGTGGCACGCCTGCAGGAGCGTCGGAAGCTCCGCCGCTTGGTAGACCGGCCGCACTCGAATCACCGCATGTGCGCGCGGCGTGAAGTCGGCGAGCACACGATCGGCGGACAGGCCCGTGCCCAGAAGGTCAAGCTCGAACGGGACACCCCGGTCGAGCAGTGCCTCGACGACCGCAGCGGTCAACGCGATCCCTTTGCGTGGGATCCAACTCCCCACGAAGGCGAGGCGCAGGGGCTGTGTCCTGGAGGAGTCCGGTGTCGGGGCGGGCAGGGCTCGCAACGCGTCGGAGACCGCATTGGGACGCACCAGAAGTCGGGCCGAGGGGACATGCCATCGGTCGCGCGTGTAGGCGGCATCGCGGGCGTTGAGCATGACGATACCGTCGGCGTGTCGGATGGATTGCTCGACTTCCCACAGCCGGTACCATCCGCTGTACAGGCGGTAGCCCAGTGACGGGGATCGTCCGTCCTGCGCCGCGTGATGCATCAGGGCCGCGTGTGCGGTGTGTTCCAGACCATGCGCCCGCGTCACGATCCGTGGTCCTCCAACGCGGCGCGCGAGCCAGACCCAGGCATCGCCGGTGGTCGCGTCGACGACATCGAAGCGATGCCCTTCGCGTTTCAGGAATGCGGCGACACACCACGGGAAGAGCAGCCGATGCCCCCTCGGCGGACCGTCGGGAAAGGCATCCTGGTAGCCATAGGTGTGCACTTCATGCCCCAGCGCTCGCATGGCGTCGTGCAGGGAGAGCGTCGCGCCGCCGACGCCCGCGTTCCGCTCGACCAAGTGGTGCATCACGAACAGGATGCGCAGGTGCGGCGCATGGCTCATCGGTCGGCCTCCCCCATGGCGACGGCGGCGCGCCGCTGCCATGCACCCCAATGCCGCAGCACATGAGCCATCTCGGCGATGGTCGAGCAGCCCAGCACCAGGCTGTCGAGGGGCCGTGGCCGCGCGCGCACGGCGCGCGCGCGCGTGCTTCCGATGCGGCGCAACAGCATGCCGAGCGAGAGCGGCTCGTGATGCAAGGTCGCATACAGGACCGCCGCGTAATGGGTGCGCGCGAGCGCGCCGCCGAAGGGATTGCGGCGCGGCGGATGGTCGACGACGGCATCCACGGCAAACTGTTCCCGGAGCGGGACTGCGCGCGCGCGGTGTTGCAGGTCGAGATCTTCGAAGTGCGCGAAGGGGAACCGTTCGTCGAAGCCCCCCAAGGTCTCGAAGGCCGTGCGTGCCACGAGCACGTTGCAGCTCCAGATGTACCGCCCCTGTTCGTTGATCGGTGCGTGGTCCAACGGCGAGGTCCACGGTGCCCGGCAGATCACACGCCCCGGCACGATCTCGGCGTTCGTCGCGATCGCCGGCAGAAATCCCGCGAGCCACCCGGGATCCGGCACGCAGTCGTCGTCGACGAACGCGATCCACGGCGCTGTCGTGTGCCGCGCACCGGCGTTCCGATTGCTGGCCGGGCCGCGCCGTGGGCCTGCCTGCCACCGGACCCACGGATACCGGCTACGTACCATCGAGGCCGTGGTGCTGGTGGGGCTGTCATCGGTGACGACGACCTCGTACGCGGCGGCGTCGAGTGTCTGCGCGCCGGGGGCGAGTCGGTCCAAGCAACGTGCGAGCGCGGCGGGGCGCTCGTACGTCGGGATGACGACACGGATGCGCGGTGCGGTCACCGTGCCTCACCCGAGCCGATGGCGCGGCGCCACGCGACGCCCAGCTGCTGTGGATCCTCACCCGCGATCCGTGCGAATCGCCATCCCGCGCTTGTCGGAAGATGATCCCGGGCCGCGCGCCGCACCTGCGGGTCGACCCAATCGTGAAAAAGGATGACGGCATTGGCCGGCATCCGAGGCGCCACGATCCTCAGCTCATCACCGACGCCCGCATAGTCGTGGCGGCTGTCCTGGAAGAAGACATCCGGCACCACGGTGTCGAGGACCGGCGGCATCGACTCGACCGATGGCTGTCCGCGATGCATCACGATCCATGGCCGCAGAGCGGCCGCGATGTGCGCTCCTGCTTTCGGGTACAGGTCGAAGGTATGCACCGCGGTACCGCGGGTCGCGCGCACGGCCGCAGCCAGAATGGAGGTCGAGAACCCCCAGTAGGTGCCGGTCTCGAAGACGATCGTGGGTCGCGCGGCGCACACGATCGCGAACAGCGCGCGCGCGGTGTCGGGGTGGACGGTGTTGGAGCGGGCGAATCCCGCGTCGAGTCGGCGAACGATCGGTGCCGGCAGCCATCGGCGCAGCTGGGTCTCGCGCCGGAGCAGGCGCACCATCGGGGCGAGCGCTTCCGTGAGCACATCGGCGGGCGGTTCGGTGAGCGCGCCACCGAGCGCGCCACCGAACGCCTCGGACAGGAAATCGGAGAGGGAGACGACGCGGTGGTCGTCGCTCACGACCATCCGGTGGACCGGCGCCACACTTTGCGGTCGAGTCGCCAGTAGCGCTTGACCGAAAACTCTTCATCGCCCGGGAACATCTCGCTGTCGACGACCGCGTCGGTGAAGTTGTTGCCGTTCGCCGAGGACTGGTCGGCCCAGTGCAGCAGTTCCGCCTCAAGCGTCATCGGGCGCACGGCGGCGCCATGCTCCGGCAGGCCGTGATGCGACTGGATGAAGTGGTGCAGCTCGAGTTCCTGCACCTCCGTCAATGTGCCGGGTGGCAACGTGCGCAGGCGGCGGTCGAGCATGAGCGATCCGAGCACGATGTGCTGCAACAGGTAGCCGGCCTGCGTGTAGTCGAAGCCTGCGGCGCCGACCGAGTACGTCTCGACCTTCCCGATGTCGTGCAGGAGCGCGCCGGCGGTGACGAGATCACGGTCGCCCCCCATGGTGGCGGCCGAGTGGCGTGCGATCGAGGCGACCTCCACGACGTGCAACAGGAGTCCCCCGACCAGCGCGTGGTGCCCGCGCGGGGCACCCGGGGTGCGCTCGAAGCGCGACCGGAACTCGTCGTCGGCGAAGAAGAGATCCACCGCCCGGCGCAACGCCGTGGAGGACATTTCGCCGCGCCACGCGTCCACCTGTGACCACAACGACTCGGTGGACTGGCGGATGCGCGGGAGGAAATCGTCGAGGTTGATGGCGGCGCTGGGGACCACGCGCGGCGGGGTCGACAGCTTGATCTGTCGGCGTCCGAGGTAGAACTCGACCGTGCCGATGACCTGCACGACCATGCCGGCCTTGATGCCGGCCATGGCGGCGACCTGTTCCTTCCAGATGTTGGCGCTGATCGTGCCGCTGGCGTTGCCCAGTTGCAGCACCACGAAGGGATCGCCGGTCTTGGTCTGCTTGTCCTCGCGCGCGCGCACCATCAACTCATGCTGGACGCGTGTGCCTTCGACGAGCGATGGGATATCGAGGATGGCCACAGGGGTCTGCGCGTTCGCGCGCGGCGGAGGAAAAACGGGGCCGCGTCCACGATCACGGACGCGGCGCTGATGTCAGGGTTTCCAGTCAGCCATGAAAAGATTGGTCTCGTGCGGCTGAGACCCGTACCGATTTGATGCCCAGAGGAGCTTTTTGCCGTCCGGACTGAAGATCGGGAACCCGTCGAACTCCGTGTTGTGGGTGACCTGCTCGAGTCCCGACCCGTCCACGTTCACGAGGTAGAGGTCGAAGTTGCGGCTCTTCGGATTCGTGTAGTTCGACGAGAAGATGATCCGCTTGCCATCGTGCGTCCATGAGGGGCCGAAGCTCGCACCACCCAAATGGGTGATCTGTCGCTGGTTGGACCCGTCGGCATTCATCACGTACAGATCCATCTTGTTCGGTCGGATCATGTTCTGCTTGAGCAGATCGCGGTACTGCGACAGTTCGGTGCTGTCCGTCGGGTGGTACGCGCGGTACACGATCTGCTTGCCATCCGGGGACCACCAAGGACCGCCGTCGTAGCCCGGCGTCGTGGTGAGCTGCTTCACGTCCGTGCCGTCGACATTCATGGTGTAGATGTCGAGATCCCCGCCCTTGAGCGACGTGAAGACGATCCGTCTGCCATCCGGCGAGAGCACCCCTTCGGCGGTGTATACGCCGTAGTTGGTGAGGCGCTTGAGCCCCGAGCCGTCGCGGTTGACCGTGTAGATGTCATAGGGATCGATCCCCCACACATAGCCCTTGGACGGATCCGGCACCGGCGGGCAGGCGCTGTCCGCCATGTGCGTCGACCCGAAAAAGAGCCGCTTGCCGTCCGGGAGGAACCAGCCGCAGGTGGTCTTGCCGGCGTTCGGCGACACGCGCGTACGCGCGGTGCCGTCGACCTTCATGACGTACTGCAGGTCGCACTGATGCGCTTGCCCGGGAATCTGCGCCTGGTAGGTGATCCACTGGCCGTCGCGCGAGAAATACGCCTCGGCGTTGCTCCCGCCGAAGGTGAGCTGGCGGATATTGTGCAGATGCGATGTTTCCCCCGCATCCGCTGGTCGGGCCACCGGCTTGGTCGGTGCGGCGGTCGGTGCGACGGGTGCCGTGGAAAGCGGTATCGGGAGTGGAGCCTTGGCCGCCGGGCGGCCTTGGGCTCCAGCGCCGGCCGTGGCCACCGCGACGAGGAGCGCGGTGGACCGGACGCATGTTGGGAGATTCATGAGAGTGGGCTAGTGTTGCTTGGGACGACCAGCGCCGGGGGCCGGAGCGGCCGCAGCCGCGAGGGCGAGCAGCTCTTTCGTACTCTTGCCGCGTCGCAAGAGTTCCAGCGCCTTCTGCAGCTGCGGGTCATCATGGAGATCACGGCGCTTGGCCGTGCTGTCGCCCCACGCGAGCGTGGCGATCTTGCCGTCGAGCAGCCGGTCGATGTACTTCACGCCGGCATCGAACTCCTTGCGGTCCACCGTGACGCCGCGCTTGACGAGGCGCGCGTAGAACTCATCGCGCATGGCCGGGGTGATCACGAAATCCGGCTTCACCTGCTTGCTCATCTCGAACGAGTAGTCGTACAGCGCGAGGTACGTGTCCTGCTGCTTGGAGAGCATGGCGCGCGCCAGCTTCTGCTCGGCGGTCGTGAAGGTGTCGTACGGGACGATCACGTCCGGCGTGATCGCCCCACCGCCGTACACCACGCGCCCACCGTCACTCTTGTACTTCGGGCGGTTCTGGCGCACGGCTTCGGTCTCGAGGGAATCCGGCTTCACCTCCACGAGCTGGCCGTCATCCGTGAGCTTGCGTTCCTTCTGGATACTGCGCCCGCTCGGCGTGTACCACTTGGCGGTCGTGAGCTTGATGGCGTAGCCGCCGTCGAGCCGGTACATGGACTGCACGAGTCCCTTGCCGAACGAGGTGGTGCCGACGACGAGCGCGCGATCATGATCCTGCAACGCGCCCGCGACGATCTCGGAGGCCGAGGCCGAGTAGCCGTCGGTGAGGACGACGAGCGGAATCTTCGGAGCGATCGGCGTCATGTCCGTCACATGCACCTGCGGCGGCTCGCCGCGCCCGCGCACGCTGAGGATCTCCTTCCCCTTCTCGACGAACAGATTGGTCATCGTGTCGGCCTGCTCCAGGAACCCGCCGGGGTTCCCGCGCAAGTCGAGTACGAGGCTCGTCGCGCCTTCGGCGACGAGGCGCTTGAGATTGTCCGTGACTTCCTTGGCCGCGGTCTCGCTGAAGCCCTGGACCGGGATGTAGGCGGTGGTGCCGTCGAGCATGATGGCGTAGGGCACGGCCGGAATGCGGATGACGCGCCGCGTGAAGGTCACCGCGAACGGCTCCGTGGTGCCCGGCCGCACGAACGTCGCGCCGACCTTGGTGCCCGGTTCCCCCTTCAACCGTCCGGAGACCATCTCGATCTTCCAAGTCGCCGTGATGCGGGCGGTGTCGATCTTGACGATCCGGTCGCCGACGCGAATCCCCGCTTCGTCGGCCGGCGTATGCGGGAACACCTTGGCGATGACGATCGTCCCTTCCTGCTGCTCGATCTGCATGCCGACGCCGGCATAGAACCCGCCCGTCGTCTGGTTGAACGCCTCCAACTGCTTGGGCGAATAGATCTCGGCGTAGGGATCCTTGAGCTCGGCCACGAGCCCGCGGGCGGCCTTCTCGTAGAGCGAGCCGATGTCGACCGAGTCGACATACCGGTCGCTGACGATGGCCATGACCTGTTCGAACAGGCGCACACCACTCTGCGCACCGCGCTCCTGGAACACGAACGCGCCCGCGATGAGGGGGATGAACGCGAGCCCGATCAGGGCTGCCTTGGGAAGTCTGCGCATCGAGATCCGAGTCACTCGTAAGAGAAGAAAGGAGAATACCTAGTCCGCGCGCCCGTCGCCACGGCGAGTTTCGTGCCATGCGTGGAGACGACGCATGATCGAACCAGTTCAACTCTATACGGCACAACGGGATAGATCGTTCAGGCGGCCTTGTGACCAAGGCGATATCGCACGATCCAGTCCTTGCCGGCTTGCTCGATGACGGCCTCGCGCACGACCCCTGACGTCACGAGCATCTCGTGGGCGGGCTGCAGGACGCGTTGGAGGTGGGACGGGAATCGCTGCACCAGGGGGAGTTGCTCGGCGAGTTGCTCGAGGCCGATGCGCCAGGTCGTGTGTCCCTCCGCGCGCGCCAGCTCCAGCAAGCGGTAGAGGCGACGGGCGACGGGGCTGTTGAGCGCCCAATACTGCGACGACGAGAGGGCGATGCTCCACCGCGCGGCGATGTTGGCGCGGAGCGGCGCGGCGATCGTCACGCGTGCGTCTCCGGGCTCGTTGTTCGTGAGCAGCGGAAAGAGTCCGAGTTGGTCGCGGTCCGTGAGCCGACGGCGATCGATCTGCACGAGGGCCAGTATCGCCAACGGCCCCGAGACGTGCGGGCCGTCGGCTCCTTCGCGGTAGCATGCCGAGGATTCGAGCAGGGTCCGTTCGAGCCGATTGAGCGCGGAACGGAGTTGCTCGTAGGTTCGACCATCGACGCGCCGCCCCATGGCCCGCAGGAACGCATGCAGCGTGAAGGTGACCGTCCCATCGGCGGGCGCGCCGGCGTCGTGATAGCGGCGCATCAACTCGACATACACGTCCTGGTCGAACGTACCCGGCAGTCGCTCTCCGGGTGCCGGCAGGACGCGCCAGCGACCGCCCGCGGGCGGGGACCAGCTGATCACGGCCTCCTCGGCCGAGTCGCTGAGCCGAAAGATGGGGAGCGCCTCAAGGGAGCGATCGAGCACGATGGTGCGCGAGGGCTGCTTGCGGCGCGTGGCCATCAGGCGCGGGGAGGCAAGCCGCGGCGCGTCGACCGCGCGCGCGGCCGGCGGTGATCGGGTTGCGGATTCATCGCAGCTCCTCACGGCCGAGCGCGGCGCGCACCGCTTCGCGGATGGCGATGATCACGGCGTCGCGCGCCGCAGGCGAGTCGTCGCGGACGTTGAGCTCGATGCCGTCCGCGACCGGAAGCCGGCGCCAGCTGACGGGTGCGTCGTCATCGTGCGCCACGGCGCGATCACTGCCGGCGCCGAGTGCCGGGGCGAGCGACTGCGCGACGCGTCGCTCGAGCTGATCGCCGGTGACGTCCTGCATCTCCGCCTTGATGGCGTCGAGCGTTTGCCCTTCGCGCTGACGGATCTTGATGGCAAGCAACTGCAGCAGATGCCGATAGTGATACGTGGCGGCCGTGCCTTTGCCTTCGGGATGATCGAGCAGCCCTGCCGCAACATAGAAGCGGACGGCGCGGGCACTCGGTGTGGCTCGTGCGGAGGCGTTGGTGGGGCGCATGCCGGCGGCATCGACGAGCGAGGTCGCATGCGAGGCGAGTCCCCGGGCGTTCCATGGAGCGTGGCGCGCGTGGGCGCGCAGAAGTGCGACGGAAGACTCAGCCATTCGGATACAATAACTCCGTCGGGGCGAAACTTCGAGAAAGGGGCGGGCCGGGGCGGAGGCGGCCGACGGGGGCTGGGATTGGAGACAACGGGGGGTACGCGATGATTCGCGCACCCCCCGTTCTCCCGGACGGCCGAGGCCGTGGGAGCGAACTCCGGTTACTTCTTGCTCTTGGCCTTGGCGGCCTTCTTCACGACTTTCACGACCTTCTTCGCGGGCTTGGCCGCCTTCTTTGCGGCCTTGACCGGCTTTTTGGCGACTTTGACGCTCTTCTTGGCGGGCTTGGCGCTCTTCTTGGCTGCCTTGACCGGCTTCTTGGCGGCGGCCTTCGCAGGCTTCTTGGCCGGTGCCTTGGCCTTCGCCTTGGCCTTGGCCTTCGCCGGCGCGGCCTTGGTGGGTTTCACCGCCTTTTTCACCGCCTTCTTTGCCGCCTTGGCGGGCTTCTTCGCCGGTGCCTTGGCCGGTGCCTTGGCCGGTGCCTTGGCCGGTGCCTTGGCCGGCGTTTTCGGGGCCGGGGCTGGTGCCGGAGTGGCGGCAGGCGCGGCAGGCGCGGCCGTCACGGGGGCCGCAGTCTCGGAGGCCGGCTTGCGGCCGCGCTTCCGCGGGGCGCTCAGCCCACCGCCGAACAGATCCGAGTCGTCGTCGTCGTCCATGACGCCAGCGTCGGGAGCGAGTTCGCCCGAGGCGCTCTCGTCGTCGTCCTCATCCGAGTCCTCGGTGCTGTCCCACAGCGAGTCGCTCTGGTCCTTGTTGATCGCCCAGCCGCCGTCCTCGTCCTCTTCGTCGTCGTAGGGAATTCCGCCGCCGCCGTATCCGCCGAGTTCCTCGCCGTCGTCGTCGCCGTAGCCGCCAGCGGCCATTGCCTCGCCGAAACTCATGTCCTGCCTCCTGTCACAACGTTCAATGAAAGATGGACGCCGTGGTCCACCGCTGAATACGGAGATCGCGCACAGTCGTCACCGCGTTGTGGAACGCAGCTGCCCGCTGAGCCACAGAGTATATGACACGGGTCGTCCGCACAAGGTTCGTCCGGCGCGCCCCTAATGGTGCGTGGTCCTGGCGAGTACGCCGTCCGGGAGATGGTGGTCCGCCGGGGTCGCATCGCCGGCGTGCTGGTCGCGGCTCCCGCGCCGCTTGAGCCAGATCGTGAAATCGTCCAGCAGTGAATACACGACCGGCACCACGAACAGCGTGAGCAACGTACTGGTGATCAGGCCGCCGATCACGGCGTGTGCCATCGGGGCCCGTTGTTCGGCGCCTTCCCCGATTGCGAAGGCGAGCGGGAGCATGCCGAAGATCATGGCTACCGTGGTCATGATGATCGGACGGAGGCGGATGCGTCCGGACGCGAGGATCGCCTGGAGGCGATCCTCCCCTTCCTCACGCCGCTGGTTCACGAAATCGATCAACAGGATGCCGTTCTTGGTCACGAGTCCCATGAGCATGATGATGCCGATCATGCTCATCACGTTGATGGTGCCCTTGGTGACCAGCAGGGCGAGCATGACGCCCAGGAAGCTGAGCGGCAGCGCGAGCATGATGGCCAGCGGCTGCAGGAACGACCCGAACAGCGATGCGAGGATCAGGTAGATGAAGATCACGGCGAGCAGCAGCGCTTCGCCGACGTATCGCTTGGTGTCGTTCAGGTCCTGGACGCTGCCGGTGAAGACGGTGCGGTAGCCGGGCGGCAGCACCAGCGAATCGATGGCGGCCTTGGCGCGGTCGGCCACGTCGCCGATGGGCGTGTTCGGCAGCACCTGTGCATTGATGCGGATCTGCCGTTCCAGCGCGCGGCGCTCGATCTGTTGCGGACCGATGCCGGCCTTGATGTCGGCGACCTGACTGAGCATGACGCCGGCCGGGAGGCCGGTGCGGCCGTCGAGCCCCGAGCCGTTGATCAGGATGTTGGCGACATCGCTTTCGTTCCGGCGGAGCGAGTCGGGGAAGATCACCACCACATCGTGCGTATATCCGGCGGGATCCTGCCACACGGAGGCACGGAACCCGCTGAAGAGCGGCTGCAACGTGTTGGCGATGGAGTTGATGCCGAGGCCGGCCGCCCAGGCTTGCTGCCGGTCGACGCTCACATTGAGCTGCGGGATGTTCCCTTCGTCACTCGATTGCGGCTCGGCCATGCCGGGGACCTTCTTCATGGCCTCGAGGACTTGGCTCGCGATGAGCTTGAGGCGCTGCGGCTCCGGCCCCTGCACGTTCACGGTGATCGGTGCCCCGCGTCCGCCGAAGATGGTCTGGGTCTGTCCGATGCTGGCGTTGATGCCGGGGAACTTGCTGAGGGAACCGCGGAGCTTATTCTGAATCTCGAACTGCGAATGCGGGCGCTCGTTCCGTGCCTTGAGCCGCAGGTTGATGTTGCCGTTGTTGATCCCGCCGCCTCGTCCGCCGGTGGAGAGCGACGTGAAGTCGAGATCGGCCGCGAACTCCTTGCGGATGTACGCATCGAGGGCGCGGGCCTTGCCGAGCGTGTACTGGAGATTCGAGCCGGGCGCGGTGCGGAAACCCACCGAGAACTCGCCGCCGTCGAAATCCGGCATCCAGGTGAAGCCGAGTTGGGTGTAGATCACGCCGGCGAGCACCACGGACGCCACGGCCCCGCCGAGGACCATGAGGCGATGACGCATCGCCCAGCGGAGCCCATTCGGGTAGTGGTCGGCCATGCGCTCGAACCAGCGGTCGAAGCGGAGGGCGACGCGCCGGATCGGGCCGGCGCTGTCCCATGCCGCGGCGCCATGCTGGATGGCCTCGGGATCATGCCACACCGAGGAGAGCATCGGGTCGAGCGTGAAGGACACGAAGAGCGACACGATCACCGCGAAGCTCACCGTCACGCCGAACTGGAAGAAGATCTTGCCGATCTGTCCGCCCATGAACGCGACGGGGATGAACACCGCCACGACGGCCATGGTCGTCGCGAACACGGCAAGTCCGATCTCGTCGGTGCCTTCCTTGGCGGCGCGGTGGTGATCCTTGCCCATCGCCACATGGCGCACGATGTTCTCGCGCACGACGATCGCGTCGTCGATGAGCAGGCCGATGGCCAGGGACAGGGCCAGCAGCGTCATCGTGTTCACGGTGAATCCGAGCGCCCACATCGCGAAGAACGCGGAGATGATCGAGACGGGCAGGGTGAGCCCCGTGATGACCGTGGAACGCCAGGAGTTCAGGAACAGATAGATGATGAGGACCGTGAGCACGGCACCGACGCCGATGGTCAGCTGCACATCTTCCAGCGACGAGCGGATGCGCCGGGAATCGTCCTTGGTCAGTCGCAACTGGACGTCGGCCGGCAGTTGGCGCTCGATCTCGCTGAGCACGCTCTTGATGTTGTCGGCGACCTGCACCGTGTTGGAGCCGGAGATCTTGAGGACGTCGAGCGAGAGCGCGACGGTGTCCTTGTACAGCGATGCCGAGCGGCGCTCGGCGATCGTGTCGAGTACCGTGGCGACGTCTCGGACGCGCACCGGGGATCCGTTGCGGACCGTGATGACGAGGTCACGGAAGTTGAGCGGATCGGTGAGGCGCCCCGTGACGCGGACGCCGCGTTCGGTATCGCCCTTCTTGATGCGGCCGGCGGGCACTTCACGATTCTCGCGGTCGAGCGCGGTGCTGACCTGATCGGGGCTCAATCCGTAGGCCCGCATCGCAGCCGGGTCGAGCTCGACATGGATCTCCCGTGTCGCCGCCCCGCTCAGCTGGACGCCGCCGACGCCATTGACACTCTCCAGGCGCGGTCGGATGACCTGGTCGCCCAGGTCCGTGAGTTCGCGGAGCGAGCGTTCCTTGCTCAGCACGGCGACCGTCAGAATCGGCGAGTCGTTGGGGTCGTAGCGGGAGATCGACGGTTCCCCGATGTCACGCGGCAGTTGGCGACGGATGCGTCCCACCTTGGCCGAGACTTCCGGCTGCATGCGGGTGGGATCGATCCCGAGCTTGAACTGCAGTCGCACGTTGGCGCTGCCCTCCGAGGAGGTCGAACTGAGCTCGTACAGGCCGTCCACGGTATTCAACGCCGTCTCGATCGGTCGGGACACTTCGCGCTCGACCACCTCCGGCGAGGCGCCGGGGTAGGACACGTTGACCGTGATGATCGGGTAGGTGACGTCGGGATATTCGTCGACGGCGAGTCGACTGTACGAGGCGACGCCGAGAACGACCAACGCCACCATCATCATGGTGGCGAAGACCGGACGCTTGATGGAAACGTCGGAGAGGAACATCAGGGTGCTCCCTTCTTCCGGTGTTCGCCTTTGCCGTCACCCATGGCGTTCTTGCCGTCGCTCTTGCCGTCGCTGTTCCCCTCGCTCTTTCCGCCGCGTCCCCCTCGACCGCCGCGTCCCCCCCCGGCTTTGGTGTCGGTACCGAGGACGGTCGCCTTCATGCCACGTCCGAGTGTTCCCGGATTGCCGACCACGACGACATCCCGCTCCTCCACCCCCGCGAGGATCTCCACGACGCCCCGGGCGTCGTCGGAAATGCCGGTCTTCACCGTGGCCGCGCTCAGCGTTCCTCCTTCGACCTTGTAGACCATCGGCTTCCCGTCGACCGGGCTGATGCGGACCGCCGCCTGCGGGATGACCAGTGCGTTGGCGACCGTGCGGGCGATGATCTGCCCCGTGGCAAAGGTGTTGCCCTTGAGCGCGTTGCGCGGATTCGGAATCTGGATGTAGACCGTGATGTTCCGCGAGGTGGGATCGATCGTCGGGCTGACGCGGGCGACCTTGCCGGTGAACGGCTTGCCATCGGCGGAGAAACGGGTGAGCTGTCCCTCGCGCACGCCACCGGCCAACTTGGCGGGGAGCGCGGCCGTGAGCTCGAGGGTCTCGTTGCGCACGAGGGTGAAGAGGGCGGCCCCGCGGAGGGTCTGCTCGCCGTTCTGCACGCTTTTGGTGCTGATGATGCCGGCGACGGGCGCGACGACCCGCATGTCGCGCATGACGTTCTGCGCGGTCCGCAACCGGGCCTCGGATGCCGCGAGGCGCGCCTTGGCGGCCTCGGCGGTCTGCTGGGAGGTGCGCAGGTCGCGTTCCGCGATCGCGCCGGCCTTGAACAGCACGGCGTTCTGCTCCGCGGTCCACTTCTGCGTCTCGTAGTCGCTCTGCGTGGCGAGACGATCGGCCTCGGCCGACGCGAGGGCGGCCTCCTGTTCCGTCGACTCGAACTTCGCGAGCAGCTGTCCCGCCTTCACCGCCTGTCCTTCGCGGACGAGCACCTGCTCGAGGATGCCATCGCTGCGTGTGCGCACCGCGATCGTCTCGACGGGGCGCAGATCGCCGGAGATCGGCAGTCCGGCTTCGATGCTCCCGCGGCCGACCTTGTAGACGTCGGTCGCGGAGAGAATGACCGAGGCCGTGCGCTCGCCGCCCCCACGACCATCCCTGCCGCCCCTGCCGCCGCCGGATCCCTTCTTGGCATCGGTGGGCGCGTCGGATTTCTTGGCGTCGCCCTGCGGGGCCTGCGCACCAGCGACGGACGGTGCCACGACGAGCACGAGCGCGCACCACCCGGTTGCGGCGTAACGGTTCAGGCGCAGGCGGGCGCGCGCCGGATCAGCGATTCGAAGGTGCACTGGACAATCCTGAGTTGGAGCGGACCGGCACCGTCCCCCCGGTGGGGAGCGGAATCGGTCGGCCACGCAGACGGGCCAGATCGGCCGCGGCGAGGTAGAGGTCGTACGTGGAACGTGCTTCCGTGGACTTGGCGGTCAGCAATGCGAGCTGCGCGTCGGACACCTCGACCTGGGTCGAGAGGCCGCGCGAGAATCGCAAGGTCGCCAGCTCGAATGCTTCCTGGGCTTCGGCGGCATTCACCGTGCGGGCGTTGTACGCCAACTGCGCGCGGCCGAACTCGGCGCGCGCGCGGGCGATTTCGAGCGACGCGGCTTCCTGCACTTGATGCAGCGCCGTCTCGGAGATCTTGGTGGCCGCACGCGCGAGGTCGACATTCCCCTTCGTGCGCAGTCCGTCGAAGACCGCCCAGGTCATGGTCACGGTGAAGCTGCGGTCGGGGAAGAAACCGTTGTTCTGGCAGAGCTTGGCGGTACTGCCGACCGGGCAGAAGGCGGCAGAGGTCGCCCCGAGACGGTCCGGGAATCCGTTGACCGACGGCAGCGCGAGATAGCCCCAGTTGAAGGTCGCGGTGATGCTCGGGAGATAATCCCCGCGTGCGACGCGCACGGCTTCTTGCCGGGACCGCAGCGAGAACTCCGCCGAACGGACCGAACCGCGGATCTCGTCGGCGAGATGGTCGTTCGCGACGGCGTTGACCACCTGACGCACCATCGCGGTGTCCAGCGCCGTGGTGAGCAGGAGTGGGCGGTCGGCCTCCAGATCGAGCAATCGCTTCACGTCGAGGAGCGCGACATCACGATCCGAGTGCGCCTGAATGGCCAGGGGCTCGATGTTCGCACGGTCGACGCGCGCCCGGAGCACGTCGAACCGCGCGGCACGTCCCGCAGCGAACAGCTTCTCGACCTGCGCGAGGCGGTCGGAGGAAAGTTTCAGGTTCTCGTCCTGCAGGGCCGCGAGCCGGGCGAGGTAGAGCGCGTTGAGGTAGCTCCGCTGGATGTCGACCGCGAGCCGCGCGCGCGTTTCGCCGGCGTCGAACCGCACCGCCTGTCGGGTGTTGTCGGCCGCACGCGTGGCGGCGACGATCTTGCCCCCCTGGAACAGGGTCTGCGAGAGCGCGAAGGTGTTGTTGTACGTGTAGGATTGCCCGAAGACCGACCCCACGATCTCGGCGCGCGCATTGGTGAGCACCTGGCTGTAGCTGCTGTTCAAGCGGAGCTGCGGCAGTCCCGTGGC
>CAXBQP010000030.1:0-39521 GCA_963978095.1 uncultured bacterium
TTTTTCAAGCAGAAGACGGCATACGAGATAAGGCCACGTGACTGGAGTTCAGACGTGTGCTCTTCCGATCTAACTGCCACCAGAGATCGTCGGAGTACGCGACGTTCTTGTACGCGAAGAAGCCGAGCCACCCGCTGACGATGAGCACGGTCGCCGTCATCAACAGCCACTGCGTCGACAGCACCTCAGCCGTGAATGCCGCCCGACGATAAAAGTGCCGACGCGCCGGAATCAGCGTCACGAGGATCAGCGCGAGCGCCGCCGCTTCCTCGTAGTCCCATCCCTTGAGGAGCGAGGCGAGCATGCCGATCGGCAGTGCGATGACGGTCAGGTAATACGCCGCATCCAGACGCCGTCCGAGTCCATACGCCAGCACGAGCAGCGCCGCCCCCGTGAGGCTCGCCACGAAATGCGAGGATTCGATGACCGCGAGCGGAACGAACTCGCCGATGAACCGCAGGCGCAACCGCAGCTCCGGTGTTGCGCCCGAAAAGAGGAGCACCACGCCCCCGATGAACGTCGTCAGCGAGAACAGCGCCGGCGCGGCGACCGGCACCCACCCGCCCGTGACACGCACCAGCTTGGCAAGCTGCGATTTGCCGCGCGACACTTCGTCCGCCGCGAGCAGGAGCAACGCCAACCCGAGCGGCAGCAGATAGTAGATGATGCGGAAGATGATCACCGCGCTCAACAGCGCCGTCGGCTCCACATAACGGCCCAGCAGCGCGATGAACGTGATC
Organism: uncultured bacterium; assembly: GCA_963978095.1. Classification (GTDB taxonomy): domain Bacteria; phylum Gemmatimonadota; class Gemmatimonadetes; order Gemmatimonadales; family Gemmatimonadaceae; genus Fen-1231. The sequence continues at coordinate 741 of CAXBQP010000030.1, forward strand.
TCGAACACACCGAGTCCGCCGGGTACATGACTCACGAGCGCCGCCACCTGCGCGAGCGTGAAGGCGCCAAGCACCAGACCGAAGGTGAGTGAATCGGGAGGCAACGGAATGACCGACCAAAGCACCGCCGCCACGAGCGCCCAATCCACGACGGCGACCACCACCTGGAGCAGGGCCATGCGCGTCGTGGGCGGGGAGAACTCCCAGCCGAGGAGCCGAATGGGTTTGCGGTAGAACATGCAGGCGAGCACGTAGGTTGCGACCACCGCGATCAGCAGTGCCCCCACCGGCCGCAGCGCCACCAGCGGAACACCGAGCAGGGTCGTGTCGCCACCGGGAGCGAACAGGAGTGCGCCTCCACCGACGGCGAGCACACCGATCCAGAACGTGACCGAGTTGAAGGCGATCGTCAGCGCGATGTCGGCGGTGGAAAGTCCGGCCGCGTTGTACAATCGATATCGCAGCCCACCGCCCAGCAGCACGGGAAAGCCGAGCGCGTTGGAGAAGGAGAAGGCAATGAACGAGATGAATGCCGCACGGGGGGTCGGCAGGTCGCTCTTGATGTACCGGAGCGCCAGAATGTCGTACGAGATCAGGACCACGTACGCGCCGATCGCGAAGAGCACCGCGCGGATCACGAAGATCGGATCCAGATAGTGCACCGCCGCGCGCACTTGCCGCACATTGTATGTCGCGAACTCGGCGCGTAACGCATACAACGCCACGCCGAGGATCGTGGCGCCGATCGCGATACCGATCCATCGCCCCCATTGCTGGATGCGCGTGGTGAGGGGCTCGCTCTCGATGGTCAGTGGGCTCATTCGCGCGACGTGGGGACAGAGGTTCTGCGCAGTGTGATTCCTACGGCTCGATTCCCGCTGGACTACTGCTCGTCAACGATCAGCACGAGTCCTTTCTTTCCGGGCACCGTGATCACCGCGCCGGCGAGCCAGCTGCCTCCATCCTGGAAATTCGCGATCGCCGGTGCACGGAACCGCGCCCGCGCCGGATCGATGCCGAGTTTCTGCCAGTCGACGGTGAGGGTGACCTTCGTGTCGGCCTCGTGCCAGGAGCCCAACGCGATCATCGCGCGGTGCGGCTTGGTCCACGTGGTCGCGAGCACCTCCGCGTCACTCGTGCGCACCGGATCGGCGCCCGACCACCAGCCGTTGAGGGTGCTTGATTGCACCCCAAAGCTGTCCCAGAGCTTCCAGATCGGACTCGGATCCCCGCTCCACGGCAGACGTGCGGTCATCCCCATGGTGAGCCCGCGCCACGGGTTGCCACCGTCCTGCAGCATCTCTCCCATGAGGCCAAACGGGATGCCGGAGATCTCCACGAGCCAATAGTCGGGCTTGGAGTTGTAATCGAAGTACTCCCCGAACCAGAGGCGATTGATGAACGGGAAATGTTCGAGATACAGATTCGCGCTGGACGAGAATCCATCGTTCTTGTTGTACTGGTTGGCGGAGTGCAGATCGATCAGCGCGCCGTCGTTTCCGCGGTCGAGGACTTTTCGCACCCGCTTCATCGTGAGTCGGTCGAAGGCGACATCGTCGAGATACAGGCCGTCGATCTTCTCGTTCGTCACCAGCCAGTTGAGCCCTTCGATGTAGAAGTTGTGCCAGCGGCTCACGCCGCTGTTCACGATCGCGGCGTCCTTGATGGCGGGCACATGCCACGCCGCGATGTAGTCGTCGCCGATGTGCTCCTGAAGCCAGGAGTAGCCGCCCCCCGGGCCATGGCTGAGCACTTCATCGCCGAGTGAGCGGAGGGCAAAGATCTCGGGCGAGTGATTGGTCAGCTCGCGAACCGTGTAGTAGATCTTGGTCTTCATTCCCTTGGCGTGCGACGAGTCGATGTAGGCGCGCATCCCCGCCGTCTCGATGAAGGGATAGTTGATCCACGGGTTCACTCGGTTCGCGTGATGCACGTTCATGGTGTTCGCGCCGCGCGCCGCCGCCGAGTCCACCGGAACGAAGGCGTGGAAATAGCGCGTGGCCCACTGCCCCTTGGTGTCGAGGGTCTTGAAGGGGGTGATCATCAACCGGAAATCGAAACGAAGCGAGTCCCCCGCCGCGATGGTGTGCACGCCGCTGTAGCAGTTGACGAGCACGCGCTCGCCGCGCTGCGTGATGTCGCAGCCCCCCTTGCCTTCATTGGCCCACGAGCGCGGGGCGATGAGCGGCTTGCTCAGATAGAAGTTGGTGTTGAGCGGACGGACGTAGTGCTCGTCCTTGAGGGTGAACTGCACACCGGCGTTCACATCGCCGATCCAGGCGGCATCCTGGTTCTTCTTGGCGACGTCCCACGTCCAGTGGAAGTCGGCGGGGCGTACGCCGCCCTTCTGTCCGAGTCCCATCATGTACGTGGCGGCCGCCGCGTTGATGGGGAGTTCGAAGCTCACGTTCTTGAGGGTGGTGCTCTTGCTCGCCTTCACCGCGACAGTGTATTCGGCGGTGCCGTCAAACTCGAGTTGTCCTGTGGTGTGCATGGAGAGCGCACCGGAAGTCCTGCGCGCTTCCCAGGCAACCGCCCCCTGCGCCCGCTTGGTGATGGTGGGCGCGGCGCCGGTCCAGGCAAGGTCTTTCCCGTCGGCGTCGGTCAGGTGCAGCCGTACCGGGGCGGCCAGGATCTCGCGGCTCGTGGTGCCGATGCTCGCGTTGTTCGGCGAGAAGAACGACTTGATGCTGGTGGGGAAGCCGTCGTTGCCGAAAGTGAAGCTGCGTCCCAACAGCGAGATCGTGGTGCCGGCGACCTTGAGTGCGGTGTAGGGCTTGACGATGCTGTCATCAGCCGCGCGCTGGGAGTTGAGCCAGCGGAGACGGGTGAGGTCGGCGGGCTTGTCGTCGCCGTGGTTGACGGCGGCCTCCTTGCTCACGCGCAGCGTGATGCTCATGTCACGGGAGACCCCGCCCTTGGAGATGAGCGTGATCTTCCCTTCGTAGTCGCCCGGCGCGGCGTTGGTCGGGATGTCGGCGCCGAACCAGAGGGCTTGGATTTTCCCCTTGTCCACATGGAGCGGCTTGCTGAACCGCCTGCCAGACCAGTCGGTGCCCTCGAAGTTGATCGAGCTGATCGCGCTGGCGGGAATGGCGCCGGATCCGCCCTTCTGCTTGAAGGCGGTGGCCCTGTAGCGGAGCGAATCCACCGCGTCCTTGTGGGCCCAGACGCCGAGCTGCCAGCTGTAGAACTCGCCACGCTGCGCGGATCCCGTGAAGGACTGGAAGGCACCGCGACGCGCCCACGTCCCCGGGATATCATCCATCATCCGGATGGAGTTCTTCCGATCCTCGGCGAAGGCGAGCCACGCGGACGTCGGTTCCTTCGCAATCAGCGCGATCCGCTCCGCATCCGTCGCGATGTATTCCATCTCGGTGAACTTGCTGAAATCGTTGATGGCCTCAAACGCGACGAACTGCGCCTGCGGCATCGCAGCCGAAACGCGAGGCGTGCCACTCAACCCGTTGCGAGCAAGCCAGTGCGAATCGGCCGTCGCCTCGACGGCGCGATAGGTGATCTTGGGATAGTTCGATTTGAAAGTCCCGGTGTACGGCAAGTAATAGACGTGATACGTCCCGGCACGCGGAGCCTGGAAGACGATCGCGCCGGAATCACGCGTGATCCTGATCCGCGCCACGTTCAGGATCCGGCGCCCGGACGACTCCTCGGTGACGATCACATTCACCGATTCCGGCGTCTTGTCACGTCGCCGCCATTCCACGCGCGCCACGACGGCATCGCTCGCGCGTTCCACGAGAACGGTCGCCCGATGATTCCCCAGCGAGTCCGCCTCCCAACTTCCAACGCCGCCCGCTGCCGACGTGACGGTGCGAGGCGAACTGGTTGTCGCGGGAACGGGCGCCGCATTGCGCCGCTTCACGATCGTCGAGAGCGAATCCTCCCACCGCTCATCCAGATCCGCATCATAGGGCTTCCCCGCTCCCAATCGTTCCGGCCAGAGCCGGGCGTCGGCAATGAACGTCTCCGCTGCCTCCCACTGCTGCCGATCGATCGCCTGCTCGGCCAACCGCAACTTCGCCTCGCGGTACATCCCGCGCTCGTCACGCGCTCCTTCGTGCGGAAGCACCTCAAGCGTGCCGAGCAGTGCGTCGGCCTCCGCGTACTGCCGCGCCGCCAGATACGCCTTCGCCAGCGTCCCACCGATCAGATAGTTCGCCGGGAACTTCGCGTTGTACTCCCGCCCCCATTCCACCGCCGTCGGCACATCACCGTTCGCGAGCGCCATCTCGCTGAGCAGTTTGCCGTATCGCCACTCCTTCGGGTCGAGCTTCGCCGCCCGCTCGAGATCCGCGCGAGCCAAATGCCCCGCTCGCCACGGGAAGCTCGCGCGCGCCGCATAGAAGGGCGCATAGTCCGGCGTATCGCCAACTGCCTTGAACAACGAATCCGCGCTCGCCATCCGCCCGAGCGACCAGTACGTCAACGCCAGATAGTACTTGGGCTTCCAGCTCTGTGACCCCTTCACCGCCTTCTGAAAGGCGGGGATCACCTCGGGGCGGAACGGAAAGAGGAACGCCGGCGACTGCGCATCCGCACGCTGGAGCAACGCCGCCGCGTCCGCGGCCGGCGCCAGCGCCGCACGCAGGGTCAGAGCCCCGGGATGATCGCCCAGCGCCTCGAGCACCTGCTGCGCGGTCGCGACATCGCCGACATCCACATACCACCCTGCGAGCTCGATCAGCACCTGATCCGGAAGCTCCGCGCGCACGCCAGCGAGCAACTTGGTTCCGAATGCCGCATCCCGCGACGCGAGCAGTCGCTCCGCGCGTGCCTGATGGCTCAGCGGATCCGCACCGTCGAGGCGCGCGAGATACGACGTTCGCGCCGAGGAATCACCAAGCTGTCGCGCGACCACGATTGCCACACCGAGCGCATCAAGATTGGCCGCATCATCCGTGAGCGCTTTCTGCGCATAGGCCAATGCGCCTCGTGCATTCCCCTGCGCGAGCGTCATCTTGGCCAGTTCGGTCCATGCTGCCCCGCGAAACTCGGCGGAGAGCACCGCAATCTCGAAACCATCCTTGGCGTCGGTCAGTCGCCCAAGGCGGCGATTGGCGATCCCGTAGTAGTAGTTGGCGGCGGCGTCATACGAATCCACGGCGAGCGCCGTCATCGCGAACTTCCGCGCCGCCGCGTAGTCCGCGCTGCGCACCGCCAGCATCGCGCGGTCGCCGAGCGCGGGGACATAGTTGGGGTCCTTGAGCAGCGCGCTGTCGAGGGCGATCCGCGCCGACTCATACTCCCGCTGCCGGATCCATTCCTTGCCGCGCATCCATTGCCCGTAGGCCGAACTCCAGTCGAATGTGGCCGGGATGTCGAGCGGGCGAGCGAGATCGTTCACCTTCTGATCCACGGCGTAGCTGAGCAGATCGCCTCCCAGGGTGATCGTCACACTGTCGCGCGGAGCGCCGCCGAGGGAGATGGTATCGCTCCAGAGTGCGAGCGGTGCGCGCTGCACGAGGCGCGCGGCCACGCGTCGCCCGGCGGCCGTCACGACCAGCGAGTCGTTCACCGGTATGACCGGCGAGAGCGTGAGCACAAGCCGATCACCCGTTCCTGTCACATTCAACGCGCCCACGCGACTCGCCGCCACGAACCCCTTCGTGCCGACTACCGGGTACCAGTACTCGGTCCAACGATCCGCCGTATGTGGAGTGAACCCCCGATGCTTGAAAGGGGTGTAGGTGCTCCCCTCCGCACTCTGGTTGAACAACCGCCCCGACTGCACCTCCGAGTACTGTCCGTTGGTGTCGGTGAGCAGGTCGGTCCAGATCATCCCCTGCCGCGAGAGCCCCCAGATCCAGATCTTCTTGCCGGCCTTCTCGTCGCGCGCGCCGTAGCGGACCATCCCGTAGTCGTCATGGTGCCAGTAGGCGCCCACGAAATCCGTTTCGCGGCCGAACACATGGTATGACTTATAGCCGCCAAAGTTGTTGTTGTCGTACCAGCTGAGGTCGCGCCCGCTGGCGTCAATCGGCCACGGGCCATGCTCACCGGCATGACCGAGATACGAGGTTCCCGGATAGATGTATTGCAACTTCCCATCGACTTTGATCCCGGCATTCATCCAGGAGTAGTACGGCTGCTCGACGCTCGACGCATTGTACCAGAACGAGGTCGTGCTGAATGCCGCATCATCCTTCCCCAAGCGGATCTCCAAGCGCCACGGGGTGCGCGTCAGCAGATCCAGGGCGCCGATCGTGCAGCTCACGCTCCCGTCGGCGTGCTCCTGGGTCACATAGTCCACCGGCGTGGCCACGTTCGGTGTGTGCCCGATGATCCCGTAGTTCGCCTCGATCCCGCCGCTCGTCCACGGCCCGCGCATCGCGATATCGCGGAACTTCACCGTCTCATTGAAATAAATGAACGACTTTCCCGTCTTCTTTTCGACGGCGTTCCAGATCTTCCCTCCGATCTCCGGCAGGATCCAGACCTTGATGTAGGCGTTCTCGAGTTCCACGACCTTCCACGACTTTTCGACCGACCGTGCGGAGAAACCGTCGAAGCGGAAGTACGGATAGATGCGCCCGACCACCGGAATGGGGTTCGGGTCGCCGAACGGATATGTCGGAAAGATCCGCTGGAACTCCCGCACGGTGGCGCGGGAAGCCGCGCCTGATGCGGCGGGAGCGGTCGCTCCCTGTATCGGCGCGGCGGAGAGCGGCGCCTGTGCCAGTGGTGCCGTGATGAGCATGGCGCTGATCAGCAGCGTTCTGATCAGTGGGCGACCCAGCGAAGGTGCGGTCATAAGGCGGTCCAGAGCGTTGAGCGGGGGTGCGACTGGCACTTCTGGGGTGTTCGCTACGTTAAAGCGAAACATCAACTCCCGCTACATTTCCTGCTGTGACCCAACGCCGATTCCGCCGCGCCGCCCTTGCCGGGAGCGCCGCTTTTCTCTTCTTCCTCGCGAAAGGTCTCGCGTGGGTCGGCGTGGTCGCCCTCACGTGGTGGCGGGCGCGGTAGTGCCGGAGACGAGCGCGCCCCGTGTGATCCTTGACGACATCGGCGCGACCGCAGCGGAGGGTTAACGAGCCGTATTGACCTCCGCCGGAGGTCTGAGTGCCGAGGATCGCCTCATCAGCTCGCTGCAACATGGATCGGTTGCCGCACTGACATTGCCGACTCCCGACGAAGGCCCTCCACTTCATGCGGATCAGGAGCTGGCCCAGCGTGCTGCGAAGCTGTTGCAACAGCTCCTACGGCGTGATGCGAAGATTCGAGTGAGTGGAAAGACTATCGACCTGACCCCGGACCTCATCGGGATGTGTGCAACACACCGCGTGATGAACGGTGCACTGGCGCTCGCGCTTCCGAGCAATCTGCAGGGGAGGATCGTTGTGGATACTCCCGAAAGGTGGCAGGGGCTGGAACGGCCAGTAATGATTATCGTCCACCCGCTCTCAGGTGTTATGCGGCCGAGCAGCTTCGACCTAGAGACCGGACGGCTATGCGTGATGGCGTCACGACACTTGGCCGGCGCGGTGATCCTTTCGCGGGATCACATAACCGAGACGCTTTCCAGCACGATTCCTTCCGCGACTCAGCCAGTTGGTCGACGCGACGTCAGTGGGCGCGGGCTGTTCGACAACCTGGCATTCTGGAACACGATGGAGGATAACGGGCGAGTGCTGCGAGGATAGCCGCTAGGGTACACGGCGATCCCGCGCTACCACGGCTCTTGCCTCGATCCGGGGCCATTGCGATCCGGCACTTCGACCCCATGCAGTTGGTGCACGAAATAGTCCCACTGCTTCCGATCCCCATACGACTGCAGAGTCCCTCTCCGCCCCACCGCGTGATCCCCGTTCGGAAACACGAACAGATCGAACGTCTTATTCGCCTTGATCAACGCATTCGCCACTTGCAGCGTCGAAGACGGATCGACGTTCTCATCCAGCTCCCCGAACAGGAGTAGCAGTTTGCCTTGTAGCTTCGAGGCATTGACCACGTTCGATGAAGCGTCATACTGAGGCCCAATAGGCCACCCCATCCACTGCTCGTTCCACCAGATCTTGTCCATCCGGTTGTCGTGGCATCCCGCAAAGCTCACCGCCACCTTGTAGAACTCCGGATGGAACAGCAGCGCCCCCATCGCGTTCTGGCCACCAGCTGACCCACCGTAGATCCCGACCCTGTTCACGTCGTACTGCGGGTACTTCGCCGCCACCGCCTTGTGCCAGAGGATCCGGTCCGGGAACCCCGCATCACCGATGTTCCGCCAGGCCACATCGTGGAACTTCTTGCTCCGGTTCGACGTCCCCATCCCGTCGACCTGACTCACGATGAACCCCAACTCGGCTTGCGCCTGCATCCCCCACTGCACCCCCCAGCTCTTGGGGACGAAGGAGTCGTGCGGGCCGGCATAGATGTACTCGATCACCGGGTACTTCTTCTTGGGATCGTAGTTCGTCGGGCGCACGATCACGCCATAGATATCCGTCGCGCCGTCGCGCCCCTTCGCCACGAACGCCTCGGGGGGCTTCCACCCCGTCGCGAGCAGCGCTGAGGCATCCGCCTTCTCGAGCGTCATCACCACCTTCTGATCGCTCGTCCGCCGCAACTCCACCACCGGTGGCAGGTCCACCCGCGAGTAGCTGTCCACGTAGTATTGGTTGTCGCTCGAGAAGCGCACCGCGTGGTTCGCGTCCGCTTCTGTGAATGTCGTCAGACCAGTGCCATCGAAGTTGATGCGATAGTAGTGGATGAAGTACGGGTCCTTCCCCGCATACATCCCGCTCGCGCGGAACCAGATCTGCCGCGCCGCCACATCCACCCGCTCCACCCCGCGCACCACCCACGGCCCCTTCGTGATCTGCTGCTTCACCGCGCCGGTGGCGCCATCATACAGATAGAGATGGTTCCACCCGTCGCGCTCCGACATCCACACCGTTTCGGCGCCGCCGTTCAGATCCTGGCGAAAGAGTTTAGCCGAGTATTCGAAGAAGGAGTCGTCGCGCGTCTCCTCGGAGATGATTGCGCGCGCCGCGCCAGTGGCGGCGTTCACCTCGATCACGCGGAACACCTGATGCCCGCGTTGGTTGTACTCGAAGGTCACGGCGCGCGAGTCGGCGCGCCAGACAAGCCCGCTCATCGTGTACGAGTTGGGGAAGAGCACCGACGAGACGATCGTCTGCTTCCGCGACGCCACATCGAAGAGCACCGGCGTCTCCTGATCGAGCACATCACCGGGCTTGCTGTAGAGCCGCTTCACATCCTTCGGCTGGATCTGGTCCTCTGGGCTCGACTGCACATAGTGCACCTCGCGCTTGAACCCCGCGCGCACGCGATACGCGGCGATCTTCTTGGAGTCGGGCGACCAACTGATGGATCGAATGTCGTAGGCGTCGGCCGGAGCGCCGTCGGTCGAGTACGGCGTCCACTCACGCGCACCGACCGAGCGCACGAAGAGATTGAAGTTCCGGACCGAAGACTCCCACTTGCCGTCGGGGGAGACGCGCGGTGCATCGTCCACCGGTGCGGGATCGCCATAGAGCCCGCCGCCGAAGAGCCGTCCCCCACCTCCGCCGCGTCCTCCTCGACCACCACGCCCACCCAGTTCCGTACGCCCACACTTGGAATCGGCCGCCGAACAGGTGTAGCGTACACTGTCGACCATCACCTCGAAGGTGCGTTCATCCGCACTGAAGGTCAGCGTCGAAAACGGCAACGTCACCGCCGTGAGCGAGCGACCCATCGCCACCCCAAGCGACGCCGCCACCGCCACATGGTCGAACGCCGGCCGCTTCTGTGCCGTCGCCGCATCGGCCACCACGAAGCTGTACCCGCCCTTCACCGTCTTCCGATACCACACACGCGACGTGGTCCCGATCCACGTCGGCGGGTCCGCCAGATCTACCACCAGGTTATCCAACCGCTGCCGCACCGACTCGGCGCGCGCATAGTCGGCCGCCGTCCCCTGCGCGGAGAGGGTGAGCGCAGGGAGGAGCAGCAAAGCGGTGAGAGTCAAGCGATTGGTTGACATATCGGGGTTCGGAAGAGACGGAAGCAGCAAGAATGGGCGTCAGGCGCTGTACGTCGTGCGCCCGCCGCAGATGGTCATCACGATCTTGATGTCCTTGATCGTGTTCGGGTCCACGGTGTGCGGGTCCTTCGCGAGCAGCACGCAGTCGGCGAGCTTCCCGGCGGTGATCGAACCCTTGATCCCCTCTTCCTTCGATGCGTACGCGCCGTGGAGGGTGTTGATGCGGATCGCCTCCTCCACCGTCACGCGCTGATTGAGCCCCCAGGTGGTGTTGTCCCATCCTTTTCGCGTGACCATCCCCTGGATCCCCATCAGCGGGGCGAAGGGGCCGGGGCTGAAGTCCGAACCCGCCGCCGCGTGAATGCCCTTGTCGAGCATGCTGCGGAAGGCCATGGAGCGCTTCATCAAGTCCTCTCCATAGAAGGGGAACTTGTCGGTGTTGTAGTAGGCGTAGGTCGTGAAGCAGGCTGGGATCGCGTCGAGCGCCTTGATGCGCCGCAGCAGATCGTCGGTGATGAGCGTGCAATGCGTGATCTTCGGCCGCAGGTCGGCTTTGGCCACTTTCGCCTGCGCGCGCTCGACGGCGGTCATGTAAGTCTCGATCGCGACATCGCCGTTGGCATGGATGTTGGGTTGGATCCCGGCGCGGATCACGCGCTCGACCCACGCGTCGAGCACGTCCTGTGTTTCGGTGACATTCCCCCTGTAGCCATCGGTGCGCCCCGGATACACGATGCTCAGCGCCATCGTACGCTCGGAGAAGGAGCCGTCCACGGTGTGCTCGCTCGTCGCGCCGAACTTGATCCACTCGTCGCCGAAGCCGGTCTGGATGCCGTTCGTGATCATCGCCTCAAGCACGCGCCCGCTCGCTTCGTAGCTCACGCGATGGCGTAGTTCGCCGGCCGCGCGCACGTCCTGGATGGCCTCGAGTGCGCCTCCCTCGTGATGCACGCTCGTCAGCCCGTACCGAGCGAACTCCTTGGAGATGTGCGCGATCCCGGCGCGCTCGCGCTTGGCCTGCTCCTCGGCTGACGGGCGCTCGCGAGTGCCCACGTTCTGGAACACCGCCGTCGCACGATCCGTGACGCGTCCACTGAGGTCGCCGCTCGCATCCTTGTCGAAGGTCCCGCCGGGCGGGTTCGGCGTCTCGCGCGTGACCTTCGCCATCTCGAGCGCTGTCGTGTTGTAGAACGACGTGTGTCCGCCGCGATGGCGCACCACCACGGGATGCTGCGTCGAGACCTGATCGAGGTCCTGTCGCGTGAGCTGGCGCTTGTCGCTCAGCTTCGTGTCGTCGTGGAAGTACCCTTCCACCCAACTCCCCGCCGGCAGCGTTTGCGCCTTGGCCTTCAACTTCGCGACGATGCTCGCGATGCTGACGAACTCCACCTCGAACGGATTGCCGACGAGCACCTCATATAGAAGGGTCGTGCCGCCAGCATGATTGTGCGTGTCGATGAAGCCCGGCACCAGCGCCCCGCCCGCGGCGTCGATCACCTTCGTGCGCCGCGTGGCGAGGTTGCGGATCTCGGCGTTCGTCCCCACCGCCAGGAACCGACCATCCTTGATCGCGACGGCCTCGGCTTTCGGCCGTGCCGCCTCCATCGTCGTCACCTTCGCGTTCACGATGATGGTGTCGGCCTCGATCCCCGGGCCGCGCTGTTGCATCGGCGGGAGCGGAGTCGTGGATGGGCGTGGCTCGAGCGCCGAGAGTTCACGGGCGCCGAGTGCGCCGGCGAGGGCGGCGCTGAGGCCGAGGAAGTCCTTCCGGGTCACCTTCGACATCGGGGCCTCTGGTGGGGGTGGTGCCCTTAGACTGCGGCCCCGAGCGCGAATGTGTCAAGCACGGGACGACACCAGCTGGTCAAGGGCCCGCGCTCAGGCGTCGAGACAACGCGCCACCCCCTCAGGGGGTGTGCACCGCGCCCGGTGGCACCTCGAGTACCCGGACTTCGCGATCACAGGCCCGTGCGATATCCGCGAACCGCGCCGAGAAGGCTCCGTTCACGAGCGCGAGCACGGGACCGGCAGGGGCGCAGCGGATCGCGGCCTCCATGAGGCCCGACGCTGAACTCGTGCTCACGTAGGCGGGGCGCCGCATCCCGAACACCGTGCGCAGCCCTTCCTGGATGCGTCCGTACATCGCCGTGAACGCCGCGCTCCGATGCGAGATCATCGGGCGCGTCATCGCCACGAGGACCTCGGGGCGGACCTCGGTGGGTCCGGGGACGAAATAGGTGCCGAAGGAGCGCATGGCGACCGGTAGGAGGCCGATCCCGCGCGGCGGTGTGGGAGCTACATCCCGAACTGGGTCATCTGTATGCGCACGGACGGGCGACGACACGCACCATGAGGCACGCTCGGAGCGTCAGCCTGCACTCTGCTGGTACGCCCCCTCGCTCTTCGCAATCACCAACGTCGCCACCCCGTTCCCGATCAAGTTGGTGATCGCCCGCGCCTCGCTCATGAAGCGATCGACCCCAAGGAGAATCGCCACTCCCTCGATCGGCACCGTCTTCGTCGCCGCCAGCGTTGACGCGAGCACGATGAATCCGGAGCCGGTGACACCGGCAGCTCCCTTGGACGTGACCATCAGCACGCCGAGAATCCCCAACTGCTGTCCGATGCTCAGATCCACCCCATACACCTGGGCCAGGAAGATCGTCGCCATCGTCAGATAGATGCTCGTGCCGTCGAGATTGAACGAATACCCCGTCGGGATCACCAACCCGACCACGCTCCGCGCGCATCCATACTGCTCGAGCTTCGCCATCATCCCCGGCAGCGCCGCCTCGGATGAACTAGTGCCCAGCACCACCAGTAGCTCTTCGCGGATGTGCCCGAGGAATTTCCATAAACTGAACCCGTACAGCTTCATGATCAGGTTCAGCACCACGAAGATGAAGAGGAACATCGTCAGATACACGTCGCCCATCAGCCGCAACAACGGCAAGAGCGTCTTGAGACCGAAGGTGCCGATCGTATAGGCCATCGCGCCGAAGGCGCCGAGCGGGGCCAGCTTCATGATCATCGCCACCATCCGGAACATCACGTCGAGGGTCTTCTCGAGGACGTCCGTGAGCGGCTTCACATTGCCGCCGACCGTCACCGCCGCAAAGCCGAAGAGCACCGCGAAGAACACGATCTGCAGCACATCGCCCTGCGCGAACGCGTCCACCGGGCTCGATGGCACGACGTGCGTCACGAAATCCTTGAAGGTCAGCGCCTCACTCTGCTTGGCGTAGGTGCTGATGTCCCCCTTCGGAATCCCGCTGATGTCGACCCCGATGCCGGGCTTGGTGATGTTCACCACCGCCAGCCCGATCGCCAGGGCGATCGTGCTTACGACCTCGAAATAGAGGAACGCCTTGCCGCCCACGCGGCCGATCTTCTTCACATCCGCGATGCTGGCGATCCCCACCACGATCGTCAGGAAGATGATCGGGCCGATCACCATCTTCACCAGCTTCACGAAGGTGTCGCCCACGGGCTTCATCGCCTTGCCGAGCTCGGGGTCGAGTACACCCAGAATGATGCCGCAGGTCACGGCGAACAGGACCTGAACCGTGAGATTCTTGGCGAGTCGTTTCATGCCCCGAAAGTACCGCCCGGACGCGCCCGGCGGGAGGACTCGGCCCGCCCCGGCGATTACATTCCCTTCGTGATCTCCCCCGCCCAGCACATCATCATCGCCCTCGTGGCCATGGTCGGGATGGCCGCCAACTCCATCGCCGGAGGGGGGACCCTCCTCACCTTCCCGGCCCTCGTCGGACTCGGCGTCCCCTCCCTCGTCGCCAACGCCACCTCGACGGTGGCCCTCTGGCCGGGGAGCCTCACCTCGATGTACGGCTACCGGCAGGAGCTCCGCGGCGCCCGCGTCATCGCGCTGGCCTTCACCCTGCCGAGTATTCTGGGCGGTCTCCTCGGGGGGATCCTGCTGACGCTCACCACGCAGCGGCAATTCGACCACATCGTCCCCTGGCTCGTGGGGTTCGCGACGCTGGTCTTCACCCTGCAGCGCCCCATCCTCGCCGCGCTCCGCCGCTGGTCACTCGCGCACCCGGCGCGCGAGAACCCGGCGTCGCACCGCCCACCGCTCGGCTTCATGATCTCGCACTTCTTCGTGTCGATCTACGGCGGCTACTTCGGCGGCGGCGCGGGGATGATCATCCTCGCCTCACTCGGTTTGATCGGCCTCACGAACATCCACCAGATGAACGGGCTCAAGAACTACTTCGCCATCACCTTCAATCTGGTGGCGATCGTGGCCTTCATCTGGAAGGGGCTGGTGGATTGGCCGATCGCGGCCACGATGGCGCTCGGCAGCATCGTCGGCGGATGGGCGGGATCGACCATCGCGCAGCGCGTGCCGCAGCAGTGGGTGCGGGGATCCGTGACGGTGATCGGGTTCTCGGCGGCGGCCTGGTTGTTCACGCACCGGCCGCACTGACCCCGGCGAGCTGGACTCCGAAGCGCAAGTAGACTTGCGTTAAGTATTACTAAACGCTATTCTACTTACATGCCGGATCGTCAAGCATGGGTCGCCCGGATCGAGCAGGCCTGGATCCGCCGCTCCATCTGCTGGCTCCAAGGGGTGCGCCGCGCGGGGAAGACCACCATCGCCCGCGCTTTGCCGCACACCCACTACTATGATTGCGAACTCCCGAGCGTTCGGCGGGAGCTGGTGGATCCGGAGCGTTTTCTCGAGGAGCATCGGGGACAGCGCATCGTACTCGACGAGATCCATCGGCTGGACGATCCCTCCGAACTGCTGAAGATCGCCGCCGACCATCACCCCGACATCCGGGTCTTGGCCACGGGGTCATCGAGCCTGGCCGCGCGCGCGAAGTTCCGCGACACGTTGGCCGGGCGGAAGGAAGAGGTCTGGCTCACCCCGATGACGCACGCCGATGGTGTCGCCTTCGGCGATCCTTCCATCGAGCGACGCCTCGCGCACGGTGGGCTTCCTCCGTTCTTCCTCGCGAAGCATCCCCCCGAGCGCGACTACCAAGAGTGGCTCGACGCGTATTGGGCCAAGGATGTGCAGGAGCTCTTCCGTCTCGAGAAGCGCGGGCCGTTCACGCGACTCTTCGAGATGCTGCTCGTCGAGAGCGGAGCCATCTTCGAGGCCTCACGCTTCGCGCGCGCGACCGAGGTGAGTCGCCAGACGGTGATGAATTACCTCGCCGTGCTCGAGGCCACCTTCGTGATGCACGTGGTGCGCCCGTTCGCCTCGAACACCTCCGCCGAGATCGTCGCGGCACCGCGCGTGTACGGGTTCGACACGGGCTTCGTCGCGTACTATCGCGGGTGGTTGCCCCTGCGACGCGACGACCACGGGCCGCTGTGGGAGCAACTCGTGCTCAACGAGATCCACGCCGCGCGTCAGCGGCGCGATGTGCACTACTGGCGCACCAAGTCAGGGCACGAGGTGGATTTCGTTCTCCCCGGCCAACGCGCGTCTCCGGTCGCGATCGAGTGCAAGTGGGCGCAGGATGCGTTCGATCCGACGGGGATGCGGGCCTTCCGGGAGCGCTATCCGATCGGGGAGAACATCCTCGTGGCCGCGGATGTGAAACGCGCGAGTCGGCGGCGCGTGAGGGGACTGGAGGTGCGGGTGGTCGGGCTGGCGCAGCTAAGGGAATGCGTCGAAGAGCAGAGTCTTTGACACTCCTGACACCGCTTGCGCGGCGCGTCCGAGAAACGCTACCGCCTCAGTCCGCGATCTTCACCACCGTCGCCGCACTCGCCTTCCCCACCCGATCCACCGCGCTCACCGCCACCACCTCCGCATGCACGAACGGATTCCGCAGCAACTGCGCGAGCACGATCTCCTTGAGCGATCCATCAAGGACGAGCGACTCCCACTGCCCGGCGATCCGCTGCTGCACGAGCCACCAGCGCACCTCCTTCGCGCCCCCCTTCAACAGCGTCGGCACGAGCACCGTGCCCCCTTCCTTCTGCTTCTTCGCCGTCAGCGTCGGCGCAGGCAGATCCGACCCCCCGAGCCACGGTGACGCCGGCACGAGCGCGGGCAGCGCGTACGCCGTGCGCTCGAGCGCGGTCGAGATGCTGTCGCGGTTCTTGAGGAAGACCTCGATCGAGAAATGCACGTTCCCGGTCGCTCCTGGCGTCGCGCGCGTCGCGGCGATCTGCGCGAGCACCTCGCCGCGCTTCCACTCGTTCTTCCCCCCCTCGCCCACCTTGCTCGTGTAGTTCCCGGGCCAGAGGTGGCGCTCCTTCACGTTCTGTCCCTTCCACCAGCCGAGGAGGTCGTTGTAGCGCTGCCCTTCCTTGTCGATGGCCCAGTAGAGCTGCGGGGTGAAGTAGTCCCCCCATCCCTCCTGCAGCCACTTCTTGCTGTCGGCGTAGAGCACGGAGTAGGCGTCGAACCCCTTCACCGTCTCGGGGTTGCCGGGACGCCATATCCCGAACGGCGAGATCCCGAACTTCACCCACGACTTCGTCTTCTTGATCCCCGTGTACAGCTCCTCAACGAGTTGATTCACATTCTCGCGACGCCAATCGTCACGCGCGAGTTCACCCCCCTTCTTCTGGTACTTCTTCCAGCTGGCGTCGTCGGGGAACTCGGTCGAACCGTTCGGCCGCTTCTCCGGATACGGATAGAAGTAGTCGTCGAGATGCACACCATCGATGTCGTAGCGCTTCACCACATCGAGCACCACCGCGAGCGTGTGCTTGCGCACCGCGGGCTCGCCGGGATCCATCCACAGATGCGTGACGTACTTCTTCACGAGATCCGGATGCGTGCTCGCGAACGCCGACTTCGCGAGCGCCCCCTTCATGTTCGGTTCCTTGGCGCGATACGGATTGAACCACGCGTGCAGTTCCATCCCGCGCGCATGCGCCTCGCGCACCGCGAAGGCGAGCGGGTCCCACGCCGGATCCGGCGCGCGCCCCTGCTTCCCGGTGAGATACTCCGACCAGGGCTCCAACCCATCGGCGTAGAACGCATCCCCTTCGGGGCGCACCTGGAAGATGATGGCGTTCATCCCCACCTGCGCCGCGCGATCGAGGATCGCGAGCAACTCCTCCTGCTGCTGCGCGGTGGGGAGTCCGGGCTTCGAGGGCCAGTCCGTGTTTCGTGCGGTGGCGACCCACACGCCGCGGAACTCGCGCGACACGGCCGGCGGCACACAATCCGCATCACTCGGCGGGCACGGCGCGATGAGCGCGGCAGGCTTCGCGGCGGAGGGTCCTGTCGCGGGTGCGGGCTTCACCGGAGTCTGTGCGCCGAGCGTCGTGGCGAGCGTCAGGGCGATGGCACAACGGTTCAGAGCGTGCGGGAGCTTCACTGGATCCTCATCAGATCGGCCGCGATCTCATCGGGCTTGGTGTTCGGCGGGTAGATCATCGTCAGTTTGCCATCCGGATACACGACGAACGCCTGCCCGGGATGTATCACGCCATACGCGCCCGTCGGCATACTCGGCAGGAACTCCTTGAACACGGCGAATCCCCAGTCCTTGCGCACCTTGTCGATCTCGGCGCGCTGCACGGCGAGTCCGAGGATCGCGTCGTCGAACTTCTTGGCGTAGTCGGCGGCCACCTGCGGCGTGTCGCGGTCCGGATCCACCGTGGCGAAGACGAATCGCACACGATCCGCATCTTTCCCCAGCGTGCGGCGAACCTTGGCCCAGTCGCTCAGCATCGTGGGGCAGGCGTCGGGACAGTGCGTGTAGCCGAAATAGATCAGCACCACCTTCCCCTTCTCGGCGGCCAAGTCGAACCGTCTGCCGTCCGCCCCCGTGAGCACGAGCGCGGGGGCCGGCTGCGGGTCGGTGATCATCGTGCCGTGCATCGGTGCGGGCTTGGCGCAGGCGGTGGCGCCCGAGAGCAGGACCAGCACGGCGCCAGTCAGCGCCAGTCGGCAGGTGCGAAGTCGGTGAAAGGAGCGCATCATTCCCAATCTAACAGTTCGGCCTCCCGACTTCCCGCTCCCAGACCACATGTCCACCACGCGCTTCTCCCTCGACGGCAAAGTCGCCGTCATCACCGGCGCCACGCGCGGCATCGGTCAGGCCATCGCCCTCTCGTTCGCCGAGCAGGGAGCGAGCATCGTGGTGGTGAGTCGCAAGCAGGAATCGGTGGACGCCACGGTCGCGCTGATCACCGCCCAAGGTGGACGTGCTGCAGGCCTCTCGTCGCATGTGGCACGAGCGGGTGAAGCCGCGCGGATCGCCACCTTCGCCAGCGAGCAGTTCGGCGGGGTGGACATCCTCGTGAACAACGCCGCGGCGAATCCCGCCTACGGACCGGTCGAGCAGAGCACCGGTGACATCTTCGACAAGATCATGGGCGTGAACCTCAAGGCGCCATTCGAGATCGCCTCGGCCTGCCTGCCCAGCATGATCGCCCGCGGCGGTGGCGCGGTGCTCAACATCTCGAGCATCGGGGGCGTCTCGCCCGAGCCGGGGCTTGGCATCTACTCCGTGAGCAAGGCCGCGATCATCTCGCTCACGAAAGTGATGGCCAAGGAGTGGGGACACCACAACGTGCGCGCGAACGCCATCTGCCCGGGACTCATCAAGACGGCCTTCGCGAGTGCGTTGTGGTCGGACCCGAAGATCCTGGCGCACACGCTGCGCAAGCAGGCAATCGGTCGGCTGGGAGAGCCGGAGGATATTGCGGGGCTGGCGCTGTTCCTGTGTTCGAATGCCAGCGCCTTCTGCACCGGTGGCGTCTATATGGCGGATGGGGGATATACCGTCTAGTCGGCCGGCGCGTCGGCATCATTCGACGTCTTACGAAGCCGTCGGCGGCCTCGGCACGAACGCCGAAACCTCCCGCTGATACTGCCGATACGCCTCCCCTCGAGACCTCACCGCATGCGCTTCCGTCGCCGGGATCCCGGTGACCCGCAACAGGAAGTACAACATCAGCATCGGGCAAAAGATCCCCAACCATCCCCACGGCGAGCCGAGCGCGAAGGTCGCGAACGACACCCAGATCAACCATTCGAAGAAGTAATTCGGGTGCCGACTCCACCCCCAGAGCCCCACGCGGCACACGGTTCCCGTGTTCGCCGGGTTCGCCTTGAACTCCCGTAGCTGCCGGTCGGCCACGGCTTCGCCCACGACCGCCACGAGCCAGATCAGGGCGCCGAGCAACTCGAACGGACTCACCGCAACCGCCGCATTCCGCGACGCGATCAGCGCGGGCGTCGACAGCACCACATCGAGCACCCCTTGGAACATGAAGAAGGCGAAGAACTTGATCCCAAGGTTCGTCTTCCAGCGCGCACGAATCTCCGTGTAGCGCGCATCCTCCGGTTCGCTCGACACGCGCGCCACCAGATGCAACGTCAGCCGCGCACTCCACAGCCCCACCATCAGCAACACCGCCAGTCGCCGCGGGCCCCAGCCCGTGCCCAGCCAGGCATACAGTACCGCCAGGATGCCGAGCCCCGCCGTCCATCCCACGTCGACCACGGCCGCGTTCTTCAGCGCGAGGTGCAGACACCAGAGCAGGAACATCAGGGTCACCACCGTGGTCGTGCCGGCCATCACCTGCGTGGTCAGATCATGCATCGGCTGCTCCAGTGAGCGCGCGGGAGAATGGCCCGAAGTACGTCAATATCGTACTTTGGCTGTCGCACCTGTTCCCCGCAATGCGAGGAGGTCCCCGCCATGCCTGCATCCCCCGTCCGCCACCGGCTCGCGCTGCGCGTGTCACGCATCGCCGCGCTCTCGATCCTCGCGCTCACGATGGCCGCGCGCCCGACCCACAGTGCACGTACGCCGGCGTTCCCGCGAACCACCCCCAGCCTGCGGCCGATGGCCGGCACGCTCTCCTCCGCCTTCCTCGACTCCCTCTTCCGCGACTATCGTGCCCCCAACGGCCCGGGCGCCGCGGTACTCGTCGCCCTCGACGGCCAACGCCTCGTCCGGACCGGCTACGGCAGCGGGGACCTGGCACCGAACGCCACCGACTCCGGCATCACGAGCCGCACCAACTTCCGGCTCGCCTCCATGACCAAACAGTTCACCGCCGCGGCCACGCTGCTCCTGGTCCAGGACGGCAAACTGCGGCTCGATGAATCCCTCACCGACATCTGGCCGGATTTCCCGGCCTACGGCAAGGCCATCACGGTCCGACAGCTCCTGCATCACACCAGCGGGCTCCGCGACTACGAGGACTTCGTGCCGGATTCGCAAACCCGCCAAGTCAGCGACGCCGACGCCCTCGCCTTCATGAAGCGCACGGACAGCATACTCAGCCCGGCGGGCGCCACGTACCACTACAGCAACACGGGCTACGCCGTGCTCAGCGAAATCGTCGCGACCCGCAGCGGCATGCCGTTCGACCAGTTCCTCAAACAGCGCATCTTCACCCCGCTCGGCATGAGCGCCACGATCGCCTATCGCCAAGGCGATCCGGCACTGACGAACCGCGCCTACGGCCACTCACGCGCAGGCTCCTCCTGGACGCGCACCGATCAGTCCAATACCTCCGCCGTCCTCGGCGACGGCGGCATCTACAGCTCCATCGACGATCTCTACCGCTGGGACCAAGCCCTCTACACCGACGCCATTCTCCCGCAGGCAACGCTGAAGGACGCCTTCACCTCCGGCACCACCTCCGATCGCAAGCGCACCGGCTACGGCTACGGATGGCTCACCGACAGCTACCGCGGTGTCCCGCGCCTCTATCACACCGGATCCTCCATCGGATTCCGCAACGCGATCGTGCGCATCCCCGCGCTCAAGGCGACGGTGATCATCCTCACGAATCGCAACGAAGGGGAACCGATCAAACTCGCCGAACGGATCATCGACCAACTGCTCTTCACCACCAAGGCCGCTCCGTGGACGGTCCAGCCGGTGAGCAGCACCGCGAGCTGCCGCAGCATGAGCGCGCCGACGCCGTCCATCGCGTGGGTAGGGTGCACGGGCGGGAAAGTGTTCCGCACCATCGACGGTGGCACCACCTGGCAGATCGATTCCGTGCCGGGCGCGGCCGGTCTGGACTTCCGCGGCATCACGGCGTTCGACGCCGACACCGCCGTTGTCGCCAGCGCCGGGCCCGCTGAACGAGGACAAGCGCGCATCTATCGCACGACCGACGGCGCCAAGTCGTGGCAACTCGCCTGGAGTGATTCCACCACAGGGATCTTCCTCGACGGACTCGCCTTCTGGGACGCCCAACATGGCTTCACCTTCAGCGATCCGATCGACCACAAGCTGGTGATTCTCACCACCGCCGACGGTGGCACGAGTTGGCAACGCACCAACCCGGCCAACATTCCGCCGATCATCGACAAGGAAGCGGCCTTCGCCGCGAGCAACACGCAACTCACCACGCAAGGCACGAGCAACGCCTGGATCGCGACGGGCGGCGGCGCGGAAGCGCGCGTCTTCCGCACCACCGACCGCGGCCGCAGCTGGACCGTCGCCGGCACCGGCATGCCGGGTGGCCCGAGCGCGGGACTCTTCGGCATCGCCTTCAGCGATCCGCTCAATGGACTCGCCGTGGGGGGCGACTACAACATTCCGCGTGGGGTCACCGATTTCGCCATCCGCACCACCGACGGCGGCCGCACCTGGAAACCCGCGGGCGACGTGCTGCACCGCCCCGATGGCGTCACCCAGGGACTCACCCTCGTACGCGGTACGCGCACCCCGACCTTCGTCGCCACCGGCGGTTGGGGTACGGCCTTCACCACCGATTTCGGCGCCACGTGGCAGCACGGCGACACGCTCACGTCATGGGCCGTGAGCTTCCCGGCGCCATCCGCGGGATGGGTCGCAGGTCCTCGTGGCCGCATTTCCAAGTACTCGGGAGGCACGCCGTGACCTACGATCTCAAGGACGTCTCACTGCCAAAACTCGGCACCGCGGGACTGCGCGCCGTCGTCGCCCTCGCCGAAAGCCCGATCATCGGGCCGCTGCTGGTCGAGCGGCTGAAGCGGGACGGCGGACTCGCCGGCTTTGCCCAGCGCACGCCGGACGAAGTCCCCACCATGTATCCGCACCTGCCCGCCGACGCGCGCGCGATTCCTCCACTCGTTCAGGCCGCGACGCCCACCACCGCACCGGGATTCCGCTTCCCGGGCGTTGACGACTATCACGACGCCTACCGCGCGGGACGCACGACCCCGACCGACGTCGCCACGCAGTTCCTCGCGCGCGTCGCCGAGAGTGAGCGCGGCGACCGCCCCCTGCGCGCCTTCATCGCCATCGATCGCGACGACGTCCTCGCCCAAGCCCACGCAAGCACCGAGCGCTGGCGCGCCGGCCGCCCCCTCGGCCTCTTCGACGGCGTCCCCGTCGGGGTCAAGGACGAAATGGACGTTGCCGGGTATCCGACGACGGTCGGCACGTCATTCCTGGGAGATGCCCCCGCCGCCCACGATGCCACCGTCGTCGCACGCATGCGCGCCGCCGGAGCGCTGATCGTGGGCAAGACCAACATGCACGAGATCGGCATCAACATCACCGGTCTCAATCCGCATCACGGATGCACGCGCAATCCGTACAATGACTCCTACCACACCGGCGCCTCCTCGAGCGGATCCGCGACCGCCGTCGCGGCCGGACTCGTCCCGATCGCCATCGGCGCGGACGGCGGCGGCTCCATTCGCATTCCCGCCGCGCTCTGCGGCGTCGTGGGCATCAAGAGCACCTTCGGCCGGCTGAGCGAGCACGGCGCCTTCCCCCTCTGCTGGAGTCTGGGCTATCTCGGACCCATCGCGACCAACGTCCGCGACACCGCGCGCGCGTGGGCCATCATGGCGGGCTACGACGCGCACGACCCGAACACCGACGACAAACCGGAGATCGCGCTCGACGAGTCCGCCCCCGCTTCACTCGCCGGCATCCGGCTGGGCGTCTATCGCCCGTGGTTCGAGCACGCGACCGCCGACGTCGTGCAACACACCGATCGATTGCTCCGGCAACTCGTGGCACACGGCGCCACCCTGCACGACGTCCAGATCCCGGAGCTCGACGCACAGCGCGTCGCACACATCGTGAGCATCACCGGCGAGATGACCACGAGCATGGAACGTCACTACGCCGCCCATCGCCGCGACTTCGGACTCGACGTCCGGGTGAACCTCGCCTTGGCCCGCAGCTTCAGCGCACGCGACTATGTCAACGCCCAGCGCATTCGCACCCGCGCCCAAGCGATCTGGACCCGCGCCTTCACCGACGTCGACGCCATCATCACACCGACCACCGGCCAGACGGCGCCGGCCATCGACGAGCGCTCGCTCCCCGATGGCAATAGCGACCTCTCCATGTCGCTGCGCGTGATGCGCTTCTGCCAGTCGGCCAACTTCACCGGACACCCGGCCATCACCATGCCGGCCGGCTACGACCACAACGGACTCCCGATCGGCTTGCAAGCCATCGGTCGCCCCTGGGGCGAACGCCTGCTCTTCCGCATTGCGGCGATGGCCGAACAGATCGTCGAGCGTCACGCCCCGAAACGGTGGCATCCGGCACTCGACGCATGACCGATCTCACGAGCATGGCCGCCCCGGCCAATCTCCTCCCCGGCCTCGCCCTCTCCGGCATCATCGGCATCACACTCGGCATGCTCGGTGGGGGTGGCTCCATTCTCACCGTCCCGGTCTTCGTCTACGTGCTCGGCTACGACCCGAAGCTCGCGATCGCGATGAGCTACCCGGTCGTGGGCGTCACGACACTCGTCGGTGCCGTGGGCCGGTACCGTGCCGGCTTCGTCAACATCCCGCGCGCGCTGATTGTCGGCGCGGCATCGATGTCCGCCGCCTTCTTGGCCGCCCGTCTCTCGCACGGCGTGAAAGGAACGCTGCAGCTCGCGATCCTCGGCACCGTGATGCTCGCCTCCGCCGCCACCATGCTGCGCTCGGCGAGCAGCGCCGACATCCCCGCCGATGCCGCACCCCCACGCCCCGCCGTGCTCGCACTGGTCGGCCTGTGCGTCGGCACGCTCACCGGACTCGTCGGCGTCGGTGGGGGCTTCCTGATCGTTCCCGCCTTGGTCGGCTACGGCGGGGTCGCCATGCGGGAAGCCGTTGGCACATCGTTGCTGATCATCACCGCGAACTGTGTCGCCGGTTTCGCCGGACAACACCACGTGGTCGCACTCCCGTGGGACATCATTGTTATCTTTACGGCGATGTCCATGGGAGGACTGCTGGTCGGCACGCGACTCGCGCGGGAAGTCGCCGTCGGCAGCCTCAAGCGGGGATTCGCCCTGCTCCTGCTGGTTGTTGCCATGTTGCTCCTGTGGCAGAATCGCTCGCAGTTCTAACGCGCGGAGCCACCGGATGTTCTTCAAACGCTTCTACGACGACGGGCTCGCCCAAGCCAGCTACCTGATCGGTTGCGACGGCACGGGCGAAGCGATCGTGATCGACGCCAATCGCGCGATCGCGACGTACATCGCGGCCGCCGCCGCCGAGAAGTTGCGGATCGTGGCCGTCACGGAGACCCACATCCACGCGGATTACCTGTCGGGCAGTCGTGAACTCGCACGCGCGACCGGCGCCACGCTGTATCTGAGCGCTGAGGGTGGCGAGGACTGGCACTATCGCTTTGCGGCAGCGGAGCGCGCACAGCTCCTCCGTGACGGTGATCAGGTGCGCATCGGCATGGTGCGTCTCGACGTAGTGCACACCCCCGGGCATACGCCGGAGCATCTGAGCTTCCTCGTGACCGATACCGCGGCGAGCGAGCGCCCCGTCGGGCTCTGCTCCGGCGATTTTGTGTTCGTTGGCGATGTCGGACGTCCGGATCTGCTCGAGCGCGCGGCGAACGTGGCGAACACCATGGAAGTCGCCGCCCACCAGCTCTTCCATTCGCTCGAACGCTTCCGCGCACTCCCCGACTACGTCCAGGTCTGGCCCGGCCACGGAGCGGGCTCGGCCTGCGGCAAAGCGCTGGGGGCGATGCCGCAGAGCACCGTCGGGTATGAGCGCATCGCCAACTGGGGAGTGAGCGCCACGCACGAGGACGCCTTCGTGCAGGACGTGCTCGCCGGACAGCCGGAGCCCCCCGTGTACTTCGCCACCATGAAGCGTCTCAACCGCGACGGCCCGCCGATCTTGGGGGAGATGCCGACGCCCAAGCCGCTCGAGGCCACGGCGCTCACCCCCGCGGTGTTGCGTGAGGGCATTGTCGTCGACATCCGCGCCGCGGACGATTTCGCCGCGGGATACATCCCCGGGACGCTCAATATCCCGTTCGGCAAGACGTTCTCGACCTGGGCCGGTTGGTTGCTGCCCTACAACCGTGACGTCGTGCTGATTGCCAACGACGCGGCCCAGGCCGCGCGCGCGACGCGTGAGATGGCCATGATCGGTCTCGACCACGTCGCCGGTTTCACGACCGCCGAAGCCGTCACGGCGTGGAACGCGGCGGGGCATGGCATCGAGACCATCCCGCAATCCACGGGAGCGGAGATGGCGCCCCGGATCGCTGCGCACGAGGTCACCGTCGTCGATGTCCGGAATCACAGCGAGTTCGCGCAGGGGCACATTCCGGGAGCGCTCCATATGCCGGTGGGCCACCTCAACGCGCGATTGGCGGAGATTCCGCGCGACAAGCCGATCGTCCTGCAGTGCCAGGGCGGTGCGCGCAGCGCGATCGCGTCGAGCGTCCTGCGGCGTGCCGGCATTCGGGACATCGTCAACCTGCGCGGCGGTTTCGGCGATTGGGAACGCGAGGGACACCCGGTCTCCCACGTCTGACACGCGTCGGCAGGACGGAAGTCGCGGATCCGTCGCGCCCTCGACAGGGATGCGACGCACGGAAGGCCGGTGAACCCTTGCGAGTCACCGGCCTTCCGTATGCTGCGATCGCACCATTGCGCCCGGACGCGTCGTGGGGCGATGCGCAAACATTACAACACTAGGCATCCCATGCGCAATGGTGATGCGTGAGGTGGTGCACCGACCATCGCATCGCACGACGGGGTGAGCGACCATGTGTCGCTCACCCCGTGTCGTCCAACGTTTCGTCATCTGCGAGAGGCGCCGGTCGGAATCGAACCGACGGTGGGAGATTTGCAGTCTCCTGCCTTACCACTTGGCGACGGCGCCGTGTCGTGTGCTCGATGAACAGCTGCGTTCCGCACGTACCATCATAACCAGTCAGTGGCTCCCGGCGCAACGAAACCGCACACACGCGATTCGGCGCTCGCCGTCACGGACATTCGCGTTCCCGGCATCGGGGACATCGTCAGCGACGGTGGCCCTCCGGCTTCCGCATGCGGCATGCGTCCGAGCAGAACTTCACGTCGTGCCACACCTTCTCCCATTTCTTCCGCCACGTGAAGGGCCGTCCGCACACCGTGCATGTCTTCGTCGGCAACTCGCTCTTCTTCCGCATCTTCGGCATCGTCTGCTCCTCTGGTGATTCCGCGCATGGAACATAATGCGCGCCGGCAGGGCGGATCGGCGCGCGACGTCGTATATTCGCCGCCATGAACTCCTTGCTCCGATGGGCCACCGTCCTGGCGACCGCGGCAGTCATCCTCGCCGTCCCCCTGCCCGCGGGGATCTCCCCGGAATCGTGGCGGTTGTTCGCCATCTTCGCAGCGACCATCGCGGGATCGATCCTCCGCCCCGTCCCCGCGGGTGCGGTCGTCTTCCTCGGCGTCACCACGCTCGCCCTCACCGGCACACTCACTCCCGCCAAGGCGCTCGGCGGCTACTCCGAGCCGCTCGTCTGGCTCGTGCTCTGCGCCTTCTTCATGTCGCGTGGCGTCCTGAAGACCGGACTCGGTCGACGTATCGCGTATCGCTTCATCCGCGCCATCGGCTCCAGTTCTCTGGGCCTCGCGTACGCACTCGTCGGCACCGACACCCTGCTCGCCTCATTCCTTCCCAGCAACTCGGCGCGTGCGGGTGGGGTCGTCTTTCCCGTTGCCCGCTCGCTCGCTGAAGCGTACGACTCGCAGCCCGGAGCGACCGCCCGGCGACTCGGCGCCTACCTGCTCCTCACCGTGTATCAGTGCGACGTGATTGCCTGCGCCACCTTCCTCACGGGACAGGTGTCCAATGTGCTCGCCGCCAAGTTCGCGCACGACACCGCACACGTCGATCTCTCCTACACCACCTGGCTCCTCGGCGCCTCCCTCCCCGCCGCCGTCGCACTGCTCCTCGTACCGAGACTCCTGTTCGCCATCTATCCCCCCGACATCACGCGCACCCCGGACGCCGCGCGGATGGCCGGCGACGAACTGCAGCGCATGGGCCCGATGTCGCGCAGTGAACGCGTCATGCTCCTGGTGTTCGGCATCGTCGCGCTCACCTGGATGACCACGCCGCTCCACCATCTCGACTACACCGTCGTCGCCATGGGCGGCGTGAGCGCTCTCTTTCTCGCCGGCGTGCTCACCTGGGACGACATCACCAGCGAACGCGGCGCCTGGGATGTCTTCCTCTGGTACGGCGGTCTCGTGCGCATGGCCGGAGCGATCGGCGAGAGCGGACTCACCACGCGCTTCGCACAAGCGACCGCCGGCATGACCACCGGCTGGCACTGGAGCGCGGCACTCGCCGTGCTCGTGCTGGTCTATTTCTTCGCGCACTACGGATTCGCCAGCATCACCGCCCACATCACGGCCATGTTCACCCCGTTCCTCGTGGTGCTCCTCGCCGCCGGTGCCCCGCCGCTGATCGCGGTGCTCTTTCTCGCCTACTTCTCCAACCTGGGAGCGGCGCTCACGCACTTCGGGACCACAACGTCGCCGATCTACTTCGGTGCGGGGTACGTCTCGCAACGCGATTGGTGGCGGCTGGGACTCATCGTGGCACTCGCCACCATGTCCATCTTCACCGCCGTCGGACTCGGCTGGTGGAAACTGCTCGGCTGGTGGTGAGCGATCACGCCCGCTCCGCATCGTCCGAGCGCGCGGCCACGTAGCGGATTTTGCAGCTTTCCATCGACATTTTTGCAGTTCACGCCTTGAATTTGCCGAAATGCAACGATAATTTTGTACAATCTGCAATTTTCGCAGATCACCGCGCCGTCACCTCTCCGCCGACAACATTATTATGGCCTCCTCGATCTCGCCGCGTACCGCCGCCATCCACGGCATCGCCGGTCGTGTCCCGACCGCTCCGAATGTCCCTGCCGCCGCGCATGGATCGGGCGAGCCGGCCTCGCACTACTTCGGCATCAACACCTTCGGCGCGCGCCAGATGCGCGACAAGTTGCCGAAGGAGGTCTATCAGAAGCTCGTCGAGGCCGTGCGCCTCGGAAAGAAGCTCGACCTCGAGATCGCGCCGACCGTCGCGCAGGTCATCAAGGAATGGGCCGTCTCGCGCGGCGTCACCCACTTCTGCCACTGGTTCCAGCCGCAGACGGGGCTGACCGCCGAGAAGCACGATGCCTTCCTGAACTTCGACGAGAACAAGTCGGCGATCGAGCAGTTCACCGGCGATCAGCTCATCCAGTCGGAGCCCGATGCCTCCTCCTTCCCCTCGGGCGGACTCCGCGCCACCTGGGAAGCGCGTGGCTATACCGCGTGGAATCCGGCCTCGCCGGTGTTCATCATGGAGAGCCCGGGCGCCAAGACGCTCTGCATCCCCTCGGTCTTCATCGGATACCACGGCGAAGCGCTCGACGAGATGACCCCGCTCCTCCGCTCGAGCGACATCCTCTCCGAGAAGGCCAAGGAACTCCTCGAGCTCATCGGTGACAAGGGCGCGCTCCGCGTCTACACCACCATGGGCGCCGAACAGGAGTACTTCCTGATCGACCGCACGCACTTCGCGATGCGCCCGGACCTCGTCATGGGCGGCCGCACCCTCGTCGGCGCGGCCCCGCCACGCGGGCAGCAGCTCGAAGACCACTACTTCGGTGGCATCCCCGAGCGCGTGCTCGCCTGCATCGCCGAAGTCGAGTTCGAGCTCTACAAGCTCGGCGTGCCGATCGTCACCCGCCACAACGAAGTCGCCCCCTGCCAGTTCGAGATGGCGCCGCAGTTCGAGGAGACCGACGTCGCGGTCGACCACAACCAGCTCGTGATGTCGGTGCTCAAGAAGGTCGCGCTGCGGCACGGTCTCCAGGCGCTGCTCGCCGAGAAGCCCTTCGCCGGCATCAACGGCAGCGGCAAGCACTGCAACTGGTCGATGGCGATCACCGCCGACAACGACCTCGACGGCGTGAACCTGCTCAAGCCGGGAAAGACGCCGCACCAGAACATCCGCTTCCTGCTGATCCTCGCTGCCGTGCTCAAGGCGGTACACAAGCATGCGGGGCTCATCCGCGCGGGCATCGCGACGAGCGGCAACGAACACCGCCTGGGCGCCAACGAAGCGCCGCCGGCCATCATCTCGGTGTTCATGGGAGACATGCTCACCCGCGTCATCGACGACATCGCCGCCGGCAAGACGGGCTCGCAGAGCGCGGCCCAAGCCATGATCCAGCTCGGCGTCGCCAAACTCCCCGAAGTCGCCAAGGACAACACCGACCGCAATCGCACCTCGCCCTTCGCCTTCACCGGCGCCAAGTTCGAATTCCGCGCCGTCGGTTCGAGCCAGAGCATCGCCTTCCCGGTCATGCTGCTCAACGCCACCGTGGCCGAAGCGGTCGTCGAACTCACCGAAGCGCTCCGCAAGGAACTCAAGACCACCCCGAATCGCGACGACGCCGTGCTCAAGGTCGTGCGCGAGGCCTTCAAACTCACCAAAGCCGTGCGCTTCGAAGGGAACGGCTACAGCGACGAATGGGTCAAGGAAGCCAAGAAGCGCGGCCTCCCGAACTATCGCCGCTCCCCGGAGGCGCTGCTCCAGATCGTCTCCAAGCAGTCCGTGCACCTCTTCACCACGCTCGGCATCCTGACCAAGGAAGAGGTCGATTCGCGCTATCACATCCGGCTCGAGCGCTACATCAAGGACATCATGATCGAGATGTACACGCTGGCCGAGATGGTCGACACGCTCGTGCTCCCGTCCTCCCTCGCCTACCTCGGCTCGCTCGCCGACTCGGCGGCCAAGGCCAAGAGTGCGGGGATCAAGATCGTGCCGCAGCGCGCCGCCGCCGAAGCGGTCGGCAAACGGGTCGTCGCGTTGCAGAAGGCCGCCGCCGCGCTGCACGCGGCGATCCAGAAGGCCGAGACCCTCCACCACGATCCGGCCAAGCAGGCCCAGTTCCTGACGAGCACCGGCGCCGACAGCATGGCCGCCGTGCGCGCGCAGAGCGATGCACTCGAGCTCACCGTCGGCGACGACTTCTGGCCGTTGCCGCGCTACCGCGAGATGCTCTTCCCGGTCTGAGTGCCCCCGGTACGACGACTGCGGCCCCCATCGGCGATGCCGGTGGGGGCCGCGGCGTTCGTGGCGGCGAGACTGCGGCCGGCCCGCGGCGCTGGCTACCGCCCGTTGTTCAGATCACGACCGCCCTGGCGTCGCCGAGAGACATTGAACCACGGCTGCGTCGTCAGCGTGAAGAGCCAGCGATTCGACACGCTCCCGCGCATCCAGATCGTCTTCGCGATGTCGAACCGGATCGGCGACTGCGACGGCTGCCCCCACACGCGGCGGATGCCGACCCCGATGAGGAACGCCTCCGGATTCGTCGTGAGCGTGTCGTTGGTGGCCACGTTGCGATGCCGCTCCGTGTACTGGAGGAACGGCACGGCATCGACCGCCCAGCGCCGATCCGTGGTGTAGACCGTCAGCGAACGCTCGAGCGTGATGTTCACCGCACTTTCCGCCAGACGCGACGAGGGAATCAACGCGCGCAACGTCGGATCGACCGTCGAGAGGGCGAACACGTCGGGGTCCGGATTCAGCACGCGCTCCGCAGCGACGCGGAGCGCCCAGGATCCGCCGCGCGCACGGCGATACGCGGCCGCGGCCACACGCGCCACGCCGTCGGCAACGGAATCGTTTTCGAAATAGCCCGACAGCCAGAGATCGCCGGTCAGGATCGTGGCCGGATCCGGCTGCGCGGTGTAGCCGCCCCAGCTGTCGAAATGCGTGATCGGTCCGCCGACGGAGAAATCATGTCCCACCCCGACGACGAACTCCCCGTCGAACCCGTGCGGCACCTCGGCACTGGGCTGACCCGGCACGAGCCAATCGATGGCGCCCACCTGCATGGACCGTCGCGCGAAGCCGACCAGCGGTGCCGAGAAGTCCCGGGCGACACTCGGGCGTCCCAAGCGCGCATTGCGCTGCACGACGTCGAGCGCGGCCTTCTCCTGCTCCACGCCGAAGACGAGCGCCGTCACGCCGTCGCCATCCTGTTGGATCCGACGCTGGAACGTCAGGACATCCGACCGTCGATCGATCAGCAGGGCCACCGGTTGCGTCACATCCAGTTGCTGACGCATGAGCTGCGAGCTCGTGAACGACATCCGCCAGACATCACGCGGCGAGAAATCCCGGGATCGGATGTTCCATCCCCACGACCGGCCATCGCCATAGTTCCGCAGCGACAGCCCGCCACGCAACCGCGAGCCGAAGAGATAGGGATCGTTGTACGTGAAGGTGACCGCGGCGCGATCGTCGACATTCTCCGCGACCGCGGACAGCGACCGGCCCGACCCGCCGAGGTTCATCTCGCTCACCGACACCCGCGACGTCACGCGTCCGTAGCGGACATCGCCGCGAAGACTCCACGAATCACGGGTCATGATCTGCAGGTCCGTGGTCCCGTCGGCGCAACGCACCCCCGTCAGCATCACGTCGTTGTAGACGCCGCTGCGCCGCAGCCGCCGGATCGATTCCTGGATCTCGAGCGAGTCCATCACCTGCCCGGCCGCGAACGTGAGGTTGTTGAGCGGCACACTGAGGCGCGTCGTGAAGTGCAGCGCGCGCACCACGCTCCCGATCCATCCCGAGGGTGCCTCCACCGTGTGCGCATCCACCGTGACCTGTCCGATCCGGGTACCGAGCCAGCGCTGCGGGAATCCCACGGTGAGGGTATCGGTGGCGCAGCCGGCTGCCGGCGTGTTCTGCGAGGAGACCTGCTGTGCGTGCGCGGTCCCGCCGAGGGTCGCGATCGCCCCGATCACCACGGCGACCACGCGCGCGAAATGCCGAATGTGCAGGACGCGGGTCACGGCATCACCTGAACATCCGGAGGTCCATACCCGTGCACCGCCACCACCACGTGTCGGCCGGTGACGCCCGCCTCGTGCACGCCATCGACACGCTGTCCCGCAACGCGGAGTCCGGCCGCGGTGCGCGACGCGAGACGCGTCACGAACCGGGGATCGGCGGAGTCGGCGCGCATCAGAAACGGGCCGCGACTGCCGAGCTCGGCCAAGAGCACGATGGCGGCCTGCGCCGGTTCGAGGAACTCGGTTTCGCCATGCACGGCGATCACGATCGGTGTCCCGGGGGGTGCGGCAGCGATGGCCTCATCCAGGCGATTGCGGATCGCGCGAGTGGTGTCGCGATTGCTCTGTGCCGCGCGACGTGCCGGAACGAACCCGTGCCGCGCGGCCAGCACGACACAGACCAGTACCCCGGCCACGGCGAGTTGTTCGGCCCGCCGCGCCCGACCATCGAGGCGCAGCAGCTGCATCGCCACCCCCACGGCGCCCACGAAGAGCAGCGGTTCCGCAAGGCGGCCGGGATAATCGTATCGTCCGCCGAAGCGGGGCCAGACCGGACCGTAATACGTCGCCTGACTGGCGACGAGCGCCGTGATCACGATCAGCAGCAGCACCGCATGCTGCAGCGCCGAGCGACGCGCCACACCCGCAGCGCCGGTCGCGTTGCGCAGCGCCAGGAATTTCGGGAGCAGCACCACCGCTGCCAGGATCCAGAGCGCCGCCAACATCGCACCGGTCATCCCGAACAGCCACCCGAGCCGTGTCGACGCGTCAATGGTCGTTCCGTACTCGTCGCGCATGCTGCCGTGCACCGCGCGCGTCACCGACAGCGCGACCACGGCGACCGCGGCCATGGCGAGCAGGCTCGCGACCACCGCCGTTTTCGGATGCGCGCGACGGTGATGCCAGGCGAGCAGCACCGTCGGGACCAGGAGCACGGCGAAGTTCTCCTTGCATCCGACGGCGAACATCGTGCCGCACGCCGCCAACCAGAGTCCGGTCGATCGGGCACCGGATTGCCAGCCGATGCTGTACCCGATCGCCACCGCGGCGAGTCCGAGGGAGGCGTACGGTTCGGAGGTGCCGAGGTGGCTCCAGATGTCCCGCTGATACCAGCCGCTCGTGAACAGCAGCAGGGCGCCGACGGCCAGCCAGGGTCCCGCCATGGTCCACACCGCGAAGGTCAGCGCCGCCGTCACCAGACCGTACCACAGCGTATGTTCGACGTACCAGCGACGGGGATGCGCGCCAAGCGCCCAGAGCTCGAGCACACGGGTGATGTAATAGATCGGACGATACCGGACACTGCTGCCGAACTGGGCCGCCTCCGTCGTCGCGATCACCGCCGGGATGTCGCCGACGCGCAACGTCGCCCCGGGCGGACGGTAGGACAGCGGGACCAGATCGTCCTGCAGCCCCCACCAGGCATCATGCTGCGGCGCGAGTTGGACCAGCGCGAGGACGACCCCGAGCACCAGACAGACGGCCGCCCGCCACCCCGTCGACAGCCGGCGCCGAATCCCCGAGGCCGCCGCCTCCGTCACGGCACGCTCAATACTTGGCGAGATACTGCTCCAACTCCCACGCGCTCACCTGCGAGATGTAGTCACTCCATTCCTGCCGCTTCGCGGCGAGGAAGTTCGCGGTGATGTGCCGACCGAGGGCCGCCTGCACCACATCGCTCTTCTCGAGTTCGTCGCACGCTTCGTTCAGGTCGTGCGGCAGATCGTCGATCCGCAGCCGCCGCTTCTCGCGATGCGACATCTCCCAGATGTTCTCGTTCACCGGCTCGCGCGAGCTCGCCCTGGTGTCGATCCCGTCCAGTCCCGCGGCGAGCATCACCGCGAGCGCGAGATAGGGATTCGCCGCCGGATCGGGCGAGCGCAGCTCGACGCGCGTCCCGGTACCGCGGCGCGCCGGCACGCGGATCAACGGCGACCGGTTCCGCATGCTCCACGCCACATTCACCGGCGCCTCGAAACCCGGCACGAGCCGCTTGTAGGAGTTGACCAGCGGATTGGTGATCGCACTCATCCCCCGCGCGTGCGTGAGCAACCCGCCGATGTAGTGGTGCGCGATCGCCGACAGTTCGTACTGACCCGACGCGTCGTAGAAGGCATTCTTCCCGCTGTGGAACAACGACTGGTGCGTGTGCATCCCGCTGCCGTTCTGCCCGAAGATCGGCTTGGGCATGAACGACGCGTGCAGTCCGAAACGCTGCGCCACGTCGCGCACCACGAACCGGAAGGTCGCGAGGTTGTCGGCGGTGGTGACGGCATCGGCATAGCGGAAATCGATCTCGTGCTGCCCATGCGCCACTTCGTGATGCGCCGCCTCGATCTCGAATCCCATCTGCTCGAGCACGTCCACCACCGCGCGGCGCGCGGTCTCGCCCAGATCCACGGGGGCGAGATCGAAATACGAGCCGGCGTCGTGTGTGGTCGTCGTCGGCATGCCGTCGGCCGACAGCTTGAACATGAAGAACTCCGCTTCCATGCCGGCGTTCATCGTGTAGCCCATCGCCGCCGCGCGCGCGACCTGTCGCTTGAGCGCTCCACGGGGATCGCCATCGAACGGCGCCCCTTCCGGCGTCTGGATGTCGCAGATCAGGCGCGCCACGCGCCCCTGCTCATCGCCCCCGGGGAAGATCTTGAAGGTGCTGAGATCGGGGACCAGCAGCATGTCCGACTCCTCGATCCGCACGAACCCCTCGATCGACGACCCGTCGAACATGATGTCGCCATCGAGCGCCTTGGCGAACTGCGACGCGGGAATCTCGACGTTCTTGTTGATCCCGAGAATATCGGTGAACATCAGGCGCAGGTACCGGACGCGATGCGACTCGGCCAGCTCCAGAATGTCCTTCTTGGTGGCCCCGCCGAGATCGGCGAGGAGGGCGCGCGACTTACCGGCCACGATCGTGATGCTCGCAGAGAGGGGGAGGTACCGTCACCCGAAATATCGGCCGCCGCGCGCCGCTCGGCAAACCGTCGAACCCTCAATTCCGGGCGCGATTCCTGTATCTTTGTCCGATGAACACCTCCAGCCCGAACTGCCCAAGCTGCGGCGAGGCCGCATCCGGACACTTCTGCGCCAACTGCGGCGCCCTTCTGAACCCCAAGGCCGTCTGCAGCGTGTGCGGCAAGCCGCTCGCCTCGGGGGCGCACTTCTGTCATCAGTGCGGCTCCGCCGTCAGTGGCTCCGGCAGTGTACGGCACCCCCGCGCGCGCGGAACACCCGTGGCGCCGGCCGCGGGCAGCTTCCAATGGGGATGGCTCGTGCCCGGCGTCGCGGTCCTCATGCTGGTGGTGTTCCTGATCGCGCAGAAGGTCTCCGGCAATGCCGCTTCCGGCAGTGCGCCGGACGGCGACAAGACCCCCCTCGGCGGTGCACCGATGGCCGGCCCGTTCAGCGGGGGTGGGGGCGGGGGTGCCGCACCCGATATCTCACAAATGACCCCCGAGCAGCGGGCCGACCGGCTGTTCGACCGCGTCATGCGCTACGGCTCCGAGGGGAAGCAGGACAGCGCCCGGATCTTCGCCCCGATGGCGATCCAGGCGTATGAGATGATCGGGACGCTCGACACGCATCGTCGGTACGACATCGGGATGATCGCCGTGATCGCCGGCGATGCCGCCATCGCAAAGGCGCAGGCCGACACGATTCTCGCGTCGAACCCGACGCATCTGCTGGGGCTCCTGGTG
The DNA here is from genome assembly GCA_963978095.1 of uncultured bacterium. GTDB lineage: Bacteria > Gemmatimonadota > Gemmatimonadetes > Gemmatimonadales > Gemmatimonadaceae > Fen-1231. The sequence continues at coordinate 36,477 of CAXBQP010000030.1, forward strand.
GCCATGAAAGCCGCAGGGCTCGCCAACAAACCCGCGGATCGGGCTGGATTCGAGAAGCGCTTGGCGGCGGCCAAGGATGCGGAGCTGGCCAAGAAACTCCCGGAATACGAGGCGCACCGCCCGGACATCGACGCGGCGTTGAGGACCGGGGGCAAAAAGTAGAGAAAACCAAGGAAACGGCAGTTTTTTCAAGCCACCATAACAACATAAACAAATCAAAATAGAGCCATTACAACGGTGTAATGGCCACGGGAATCCGCCGCGTCCAACCGTGCCGATGACGTCGACGCCGGATGGTCGTCTCGTCCTCGGGGAGGACCGGTCCCCTCCCCTCTCGGCACTGGGAGACTGACCCCAGCGTCGGCGCTCCGTTCGGCGTATACACTCTGATGATTTCACGCTCCCTATTTTCGCGCCTCGGCGCCCTCGTCTGCGCGACCTGCCTGGCGCTACCCGCCGCCCGGGCCCAGCGCGCGGATACGGTGCGCATCGGCATCGCCGACGCGGTCGACTACGTCTTGCGCAGTTCGGACGAGAACAAGCTGGCGTTGCTCGCCGTCGACAATGCCAACGCCGCGGTCACCACGGCACGCGCCACGGGACTGCCGCAGCTCCGCTTGAACAGCAGCTACAGCCAGGTGCTCACCAATGCGCGCGCCGAGATCGTGGGCGCGGTATTCGGACAGGCATACACGTACACCAATACCTTTGCCCTGTCCCAGACGCTATTTCAGGGAGGGAAGATCGTCGCGGCCACGCGCGCCGCGGACAAGACCCGTCAGGCAACCAGCTTTGACGCGGGTGAGACGCGCGCCCGCATCGCCTTGGATATTCAGCGCTCGTACTTGAACGCCCTTTATCTCGCGCGCATCGCCGAGCTTCAAGACCTGAACCTCAAGCTGTCCAGCGATCGACTGGCGCAGGTGGAACAGCTGTTCGCCGCCGGACGCTCGGCCCGCTTCGACGTGCTGCGGGCACGCGTGGACCGCGCGAACATCGAACCGTTGGCGATCCAGGCGCGCTCGGACCGGGACGTCGCGTTGCTCGACGTCAAGCGCTTGCTCGACATCGACATCGAGCGTCCGCTCGTGCTCACCTCTGCCCTCGATACCGCGATGGTCCGTTCGGTCGTCGCGGGCGTCGCCGCCGACAAGCTCGCGGACGACATCCGCGGAAGCGTACGTTCCGCGGAGTTCTCCCTCGAGGCGCGCCAGCAGGCGGTGCGTGTCGCGCGCGCCGACTACTTCCCCGTGGTTTCCGCCACCTTCAACTGGGGCTACCTTGCGCTCCCGACAGTCAACGGCTTTCCGGATCGACTGGGCGCCACGTCCGCCGCATTCTGTCCGACGGGTTCCACGGCGAAAGTGTGTCAGAACAACGGGTTCTTCCCCGACCGCAGCTTCTCGGTCTCCCTGACGTGGGCCGCGTTCGACGGGCTCCGGACCAAGGGAAACGTTGATCTCGCGCGTGCGTCCGCCAAGATTGCCGAAACGGTGTTGCACCAAGCGCGTGAGACGGCCGCCCTCGATCTGGCGAGGGCCCGCGCCGAGTTCGCGCGAGCACAACTCGCATACAATGCGCGGACGGTGAACGCCTCCGAAGCACAGGAGGCGTTCGAGCTGGCGACCCTTCGCTTCTCACGCGGCCTGTCAACGCAAGTCGAAGTCTCCGACGCGCAACTCGCGTTGCTCACTGCCAAGTCGACTGAAGCACGCTCCACCTACGACCTGTATCTTGCCGCCGCCGATTTGGCGCGGCTGCGCGGTCGACCGGTGCCCCTCCCGACAGGCGGCTCCGTCAACGTCCGTTCCTCTTCAGGATTGACCAGTGTCTCGTTCACTCGTTAGCGCCGCTTCGCCCACGCAGCCTCGGCTGACGTGCCTCATGCCACCCCTCGCCGCACGCGTCGCCCGGATCGTGGCCTGTGGCCTCGTCCTCGCGGTGCCGCACGCGCTCGACGCCCAGCAAACGGAGACCGGCAAGAAGGGCACGGGAAAGACCGAGGGCAGGACCGAAGGTAAAGCGGACGCCAAGAATGGAGACAGCAAGGGCGGGCGGGGCGGCGGCCGCACGGCCTCGGTGATCCTCTCCGCCACGGACGTCTTCAAGGTCACACGCAGCAGCATCGAGGCCGGACTGCCGATCTCCGGCGATCTCCGCCCCCTCGAAACGGTCTCCGTACGTACCCGAACCGACGGTATCCTCGAGCAGGTCCTCGTGCGTGAGGGACAGGTGGTCACCGCCGGACAGTTGCTCGCCAAGTTCGAGTCGACGGAACAAGAGTCCGCGCTCGCCTCGGCAGAAGCCGATCGCATGGCGACCAAGAGCGATTACGAAACCCAGCTGTGGACGTACGAGCAGAACGTCGCGCTCCTGAAGGCCGGTGCCATCGCGGAGCGCGACATGCGCACCTCACAACAGGCGGCCGATGCCGCCAAGGCGCGCATGGCGGCTGCCGAAGCCCGCCTGCGCACGGCGCAGAATACACTGCGCGATATGCGCGTGGTCGCACCAGTCGCGGGCATCATCAGCACCAAGAGCGTGCAGACCGGCGAGCAAACGCTCCGCGGCGCCGCGCTCTTCACCTTGGTGCGCAACGAAACGCTCGAACTCACCGCCTCCCTGCCGGCCAAACTGGCGAACGAGGTCCGCGCGGGACAGTCGGCTCGGTTCAATGCGGATGGCAAGCCGTTCACGGGCAAGGTGGCGCGCGTCAGCCCGACCATCGACCCCACCTCGCGGAGCGTCACCGTTTACATCCAGATTCCGAACAGCAAGAACGCACTGAAGGGGAATACCTTCGCCACCGGACAGATCATTGCGCGCACCGTTGCAAATGCACTTGTCGTGCCACAGGCGGCCGTCCGTATCGGCGCCGTTGACGGCAAACCCATGGTCTACAAGGTCGAAGGAGGCGTACTCAACGCGTCGACGGTCAAGACGGGCATCAGCGACGACGCGCGTGGCGTGGTGGAGATCCTCGAAGGGGTGCAGATCGGAAGAGCGTCGTGTAGGGAAAGAGTGTAGATCTCGGTGGTCGCCGTA
>CAXBQP010000031.1:0-39340 GCA_963978095.1 uncultured bacterium
GCCCCCGCCGCGCGTGGCACTGACGTTGAAGCTGCCACCGTCATCCGTGTAGATCGCGAGGTTGTCCGGCACGCCATACACGATCGGGCTCGTCTCGTCGACGATCTTGGAGCGGAGCAACGTGCCGACGACCTCACCGCGGCGCGGATTGTTGGCGCTCACACCGTTCGTCAAGCCGAACTGCAACGCGAAGTCCGAGGTGCTGTTCGAGGTGAGCAGCACTCCGCCCTTCTCCACGAAGGCCTTGAGGTTCGCAACGCCCGTGAGACCAAGCCCCGGACGCATGTCGTCCGTCTGGGCGAAGGTTCCGAGGTTCGGTGTCTCCGGCGTGACTTTCCATGGCATCGGATTCCGCCACATGGGCATGCCGTCGACGATCTGCTGCGCGCTGCTGGTGGGGCCGAAGAGGATCACATCGTACTTGGCATTCAGATTGCCGTCCTTCGCGACATCCTGGGTGCTGATGTAGTCGTACGGGATCTTGTCGAAGTCGAGTGCCATGCGCCACCACCCCTCGGTCTGGGTCGAGGTCCACGTGTGCAGGACCGCGACGCGCGCGGCGCGAACGGGATGCGTCTTCATCACCGGGACGGCCGACAAGGCATACGCCTTCAGCCCGAGCTGCGTGGTGGCTTTGTCGAGCACCTCGCTGCTGACATTGCTGATCAGGAACGAGCCGCGGTTGAACTTCTGTCCTGCCGCCTCGAAGGGCTCCTCCGCCGCCCGGAAGTCGGCCGACCGCAGTTCGTATCGCAACGTGGCGAGCGCGTTGTCCGCGTTGTGGTTGATGGCAAACGTCATCCCCGTCCCGGTGACGCCCCCCTTCGGCGTCAGCGAACCCGTGACCAGCTCCATCGGTACATCCAGTATCTTGCTGTCCGTCACACGCACCGACTGCACGGCGAATCCTTCAGGAAAGGTCCATCCGGTGTCGTCGTACGGCGATTTCTGCGGATCCTGCGGGCTCCAATACTGGTAGTCGAGCAGTGCATCGGCGATCCGCGAATACGGCTGATCCATACGGATGATGTAACTGCCCGCCGGGAACTGGCGGGGCTCCGACGTCGCCGGCTTCGCCGTGTCGGCGGCGGCGCCACCGCGACCACCGCGACCGGAGGCGAGGGCAGCCGAGCGCTTCACCGGCACCTGCACCGTGAACGGGGCCGTCGCGCGCGAGATCTCCACCGCCTGCTTGCGCATCACCTCGAGGAGCTTGGCCTGCGCGCCGGGACGCGGATCATTTGCACTCAGGACATACGCTGCCGGACCTTCCGTCCTCGCTTTCTGGATTGAGCGTTTCGACTTCTCGTAGAAGTTCCGCATCAGCTGGCGCCGGTTGTTCGCCACGTAGCTGAGCGAGACGAGCAAGCCGGTCTGCTCGTAGTTGTTGTTGTTGCGCAGCGACCACTTGACCTTGGGGAGCGGCGGATTCTGCTTGTACCAGGTGCGCTCGGTGTCGTTGGGACCGAGGGTGCGCTCCACCGTCTCGGCGGTGCCGCCATTGCCGAAGGTCTCGTACAAGCGACTGATGCCGTTGTGCGTGGCGGCGATGAACATCAGGTAGCCCGGGCTCCAGGTATCGAAGGTGCCGTGGGCGAAGACGCCGGGCATGCCGTAGCGCGTCATCTCCTGCACGTTGTTCCAGCCGATCAGCTGCCACTCGTTCGTGACGAGGGGGTCCAGCCAGGCATTGAACGGGCCGTCGCCGATGGTGTTGTCGTAGAGGTAGGCCACCGATTCGTGCAGGTCGTGCAGCGCCATCGCCTTCCACGACACGTAGGTATTGAGCACGTTCTGCGTGAGCTTGAGCGTCATCCCCATCGCGTCGCGGTTGTTGTCGTGCGCCACGTACTTGCCCCAATAGAGCGGGCTCGGGTAGGTCTCACCCGGGTGCTTCACATGCCAGTTGTAGAGATCCACGACGCGGTCGCGTCCGTCGACTTCGACGATCGGCGTGATGAGCGTGATGACATGCTCACGGATGTTGCGCACGTACGGGCTCTCGTCCACCGCGAGGCGGTACGCGAGCTCCATGAGTGCGGTCGGCGCGCCAGCCTCCGTGCTGTGGATCGTCCCGGTGATGTAGTAGACCGGGGCGACCTCGGCGGCGATCCGATCCGCGTCGGCATCGTTCATCTGGATGGTGCGCGGATCCGCAAGCTTCGCGAGCTTGGCGCGGTTCTCCTCGAGCTTGGCCATCAGCACCTCGCTCGCGACGGCCACCGCGATCATCTCGCGCCCCTCTTCGGTGGTGCCAATGGAGACCACTTTGGCGCGCGGCGTGCTCTTCGCCAACAAGCGCATGTACTCGTAGACCTCCTTCGAGTACGGCAGCTTGGTCGGCGCGCCCGCGATGTCCCCCAGCACGGCCTTGGGCGTCGGAACACCCTTCGCGGCCGGCATGTAGTCCACGAGCGGCGAGAGGAAGAAGGGCTCGGTGGTGTACTCCTTGATCCTCTTCGTGTATTCCTCGTCGATCGGCTGGGACATGAGCCGTCCCGGCTTGGCGTTGGCGAGATCAACCGGGCCCTGGGCGCGGACCACCGCCGGAGCGGCGGCCAGAGCAAGCAGCAGGGCGAGAGAACGGAAACGGGTCATCGGAGGCCCTCGAGGGGGCAGCTATGCGTGGGACGGCGCAAATCGACCCTACAACAATGCCGCTGGCGGCGGGCTGAGGGTAGAGGGGTCTCGACCCGCTGCCCACCCCGCTCGGACGGCAGACTGCTCGCGGACGGAGCCTCCGGAGGGTATCGTTCGCACGTGCCGGCTCTTCGCTGTCGCGACATCGCGCGGCACGGGAAGTCGCTGACCTCATCGCCTTCGTGGCGTCGAAAGTCGCTGGGTGCGTCACCCGCGCGTCTTTCGACGTCACGGGTGGCGGCCTCATGATGTGAACATGAAATCCACCTCACGCGTCCTGCTGGCCCTCGTCGCCGCGATGCTCCTCGGCACCCTGGTGAGCGCACTCGGGAACCCCCAGCTCCTCGCTGCCGCGGACTTCCTGGCCCCGATCGGCTCGCTGTGGGTGAATGCGATCCGCATGACGGTCATCCCGCTCGTCGTGTCGCTCATCATCACCGGTCTCGGCTCCGCCGCCACCGTGCAAAGCCTCGGGACGGTGGGTCGTCGCACGCTGATCGTCTTCTTCGGACTGCTCGCTTTCGTCGCGGCCATCGCCGTTCCGCTGGCGCCGATCGCGTTCGCCGCGCTCCCGTCGAACGGTGGGGTGCACCCCGCGCTTCCACCCGGCGCGGCGGAGGTCACCAGCGAGATCGCGAAAACCGGGCCGGTCCAGTCCGTGGGCGCATGGGTCACCTCGCTCCTGCCGACCAACCCGATCGCGGCGGCGGCGAACGGTGCGCTCATGCCGCTCGTGCTGTTCACCATTCTGTTCGCGCTCGCACTCACGCGCGTCGAATCCGCGACACGCACCCAGCTGGTCGACGTCTTTCGCGGGATCGGCGACACCATGCAGATCTTGGTCGGCGCGGTGATCACGCTCGCACCGGTCGGCGTCTTTGCACTCGTGCTACCTCTCGCGGCCCACACGGGATCCGCGTTCGCCGGGGCGGTCGGGTATTACGTGATCGTGAACGCCTGCTTCAGTCTGGGGATCACGCTGCTGTTCTATCCCCTGGCCACCGTCTTCGGGAGAATCCCGGTTCGGCAGTTCGCCAAGGCCGCTGTCCCGGTCCAGCTGATCGGCCTCTCGTCGGCGTCATCGGTGGCATCGCTCCCCGCATTGATCGACAGCGCCGATCGCGAGCTCGCCCTCCCGAGTGAGGCGAGCGGATTCGTCCTCCCGTTGGCGGTCAGCACACTCAAAGTGGCGGCGCCGATGGTCTGGGCGGTCGGCGCGTGCTTCATCGGCTGGTTCTACGGCGTGCCGCTCGGCATCCGGGAGCTCTCGACGATCGCCTTCGCCGGCGTCTTCCTGTCGTTCGCCGCACCCGGCGTGCCGAACGGCGCGTTCCTCTTGCTGACACCGCTCTTCGTCCAGATCGGACTTCCCGCGGAGGGCATCGGCATTCTGATCGCGCTCGACGCGATTCCGGACCGGATGGCCACGGTGCTGAATGTCACGGGCGATCTGACCGCAGCTGCGCTCGTGGTCCGCGGCACGTCCCACGAGCGCACCACCGCCTGAGGCACCGCCTGCGACACGGCGCGCGGACGATTACGCGCGCAACTGCCCAGCGACCACTTCGGCGATGTCGTACACCTGCACCTTCGCATCGCGTGACGTGACGCTGTCCGCCATCATCGTCATGCAGAAGGGGCAGGCCACCGCGATTGCGTCGGCTCCCGTCGCGAGCGCCTCTTCCGCCCGCTCCACGTTGATGCGCTTGCCGACCTTCTCCTCCATGAACATCCGTCCACCGCCGGCGCCGCAACAAAGCCCCGCGTCCTTGGAGCGCGGCATCTCGACGAGATTCACCACCGGCAACGACCGCTTGAGCGTCTCGCGCGGCGCGTCATACACGTCATTGTAACGCCCCAGATAGCACGAGTCGTGGTACGTGAACGTCCGGACCGGCCCATGCAGCTCCTGGATGATCGGCACACGCCCTTGCGCCAGCAGCGCCTCGATGAATGTGCTGTGATGCACCACGTCATAGTTGCCGCCGAACTGCGGGAACTCATTCCCGATCTGGTGGAAGCAGTGCGGGCAGGCGGTGACGATCGTACGCACACCGTACTTCTCGAGCGTCTCGATGTTGTCCTTGGCGAGCATCTGATACAGATACTCGTTCCCCATGCGGCGCGCGGGGTCGCCGTTGCACTTCTCCTCCTGTCCGAGAATCGCGAACTTCACGCCACTGGCCTGCATGATCTGCGCGAACGCCACCGTGGTCTTCTTGGCGCGGTCGTCGAAGCTCCCCATGCACCCCACCCAATACAGCACCTCGGGCCGCTCCCCGCGCTCCGCCATTTCGGCCATCGTCGGGATGTTCATCCCCGCCGCCCACTTGCCGCGGTCGCCCGGATCGAAGGCCCATGGCGACCCACGCTGCTCCATGCTCTCAAAGGCGGGCATCACTTCCTCGGGGAAGCGGCTCTCGCCGAGCACGAGGTTCCGGCGCAGCTCCATGATCACGCTGAGCTGGTCGATGCTCACCGGGCACTCCTGCACGCAGGCGCGGCAGCTGGTGCAGCTCCAGAGCTCCTCCTCGGTGATGTAGCCGTCGAGCAGCGTCTTGTCGGCGACGGTCGACTTGTCCTCCGCATGCGCGTACGACTCGAGCCGCTCGCGCACATTGATCATGATCTTGCGCGGGGAGAGCAGCTTCCCGGTCGTGTTCGCGGGACAGACGCTCGTGCAGCGTCCGCACTCGGTACAGGCGAATCCGTCGAGCAGCGATTTCCACGAAAGGTCGGTGACATCCTTGGCACCGAACACCTCGAGATCGCCCTCGAGGTCCATCGGCGGCATCACACCCTTCTGCCCCGGCCCGCTCGTATTCGAGAGGAAGACGTTCGGGAGCGATGCCACCACGTGCAGATGCTTCGAGTACGGCAGATAGTTCAGGAAGCCGAGCACGAGCAGCCCATGGGCCCACCACGCCACATCATGGGCCATCGACGCCGCACCGGGTGACATCCACGAGAACGCCATCGCCACGCCGTACGAGATCGGACGGAGCATCGGCGTCATCGTCTCCGGATGCGCGACCATCTCGAACGCCTCGTAGGCGAACATGGTGATCATCAGGGCGGCGATCCAGCTCAGGATCAGCAGCGGATCATTCGGGTGCGTTTCCGCCCCCTCGAGACGCTGCACGCGCTTGGTGAGCCTGCGGAACAGGGCCATTCCGACGGCGCCGATCACCAGCGCGGCCCACAGATCCTGATTCAGTGCGAAAAAGGCGTAGACCGGCGCGAGCAGATACGGCTGGACGCTGAACCCCGGAATCACGCCACCGAGCAGGAACTCGATCGTCCCCAACGTGAGGATGCAGAAACCCCAGAAGATTGCGGCGTGCATCGGACCCGCGATCGAATCGCGGAAGATCTTCTCTTGGAAGATGCCGATGCGCAGGAAGTTGCCGAAGCGCGTCGGCAGGTCGTTCCAGCGGGAATCATCGGTGCGGCCGAGTCGCAGTTCCCCGATCAGGCGTTGGATGTTCGCCGCGAAGAATCCGAGGGCGCAGACGAAGATGATCGTGAAGAGAACATGCCCAGCGCTCATGTCGTGCTCCGTCGGGGGAGGAAACTACCGCGGGCACCGCGTCAGACGCGATGCCCGTCGATACTATGCGCCCTGCTTCGCGGCTTTCACGGCCGCCGTCAGCACCGGGAGGATCTCCAGCACATCGCCCACGACTCCGTAGTCCGCGATCTTGAAGATCGGCGCTTCCTTGTCCTTGTTGATCGCGACGATCGTCTTGCTGGTGCGCATGCCGGCCAAGTGCTGAATCGCGCCCGAGATGCCGCAGGCCACATAGAGATCAGGGCTCACCAGGCGCCCCGTCTGACCGATCTGATCGCTATGCGGTCGCCATCCTTCGTCGGTCACGGCGCGCGTCGCACCGACCGCCGCGTTGCCGAACGCCGCCGCGAGATCTTCGACCAGCGAGAAGTTGGCCGCCTCCTTCAACCCGCGACCGCCGGAGACGATCACCGGCGCTTCCCCAAGGTCGAGCTTGGCGCCGCCGCCGGCCACGGTGTCCGTCACCACCACACGCGAGGCCGCAGGATCGCCGGCGCTCGGAATGCTCTGGACCGTGCCGGCCTTCGGCGACTCCTTCGGGAGCACCGCGCCAGGCCGGAGCGAAATCAGGGCGGGCGTCGCCGTGAGCGTGAGCGTCTGCACGATCTTCCCGGTGTAGCCGGGGTGCTTGGCGACCACGGCGTTGCCGTTGAAGGCAAACTCGGTCACGTCGCTGGCCAACGCGACTTTCAACTTGGCGGCCACACGGGGCGCGAGATCCTTGCCTTGGGCGGACGCGGAGAAGAACGCCGCGCGATAATTCTTTGCCAGCCCCGCGGCGAGGGTGGTCGCGAGCGCCTCGGGATTGTAATGAGTGAACGCCTCGTGCTCCACGACGAGCACCACGTCCGCGCCATGCGCGGCGAGCCGCGGCGCGTGCGCCGCGATCCCCGGCGCGCCAGCGATCAACACACGAACCTCACCACCGATCTGGTCCGCGGTCTGGCGCGCTGCCGTCACCGCCTCGAGTGCCGCGCGGCGCAGCTCACCGCCGCGCGTCTCGGCGAATGCGAAAATGTTCGACATCAGAGTACCTTGGCCTCTTCCTTGAGGAGGCGCACGAGTTCGGGAACGGCGTCCTTCCCCTCGCCAACGATCCGCCCAGCGGCCCGTTCGGCGGGGAGCTCCATCCTGTCGAGCGTGTAGGACTCCCCACCCAGCTGGGCAGCCTTGATCTCCAACGGCTTCTTCTTGGCGGCCATGATCCCCTTGAGTGACGGGTAGCGCGGACGCGCGATCCCTTCGTCGATCGTCACGACCGCCGGAAGCGGACACTCGATGAGCTCATACGAGCCCTCGAGTTCGCGACGCGCCCTCACCCGGCCGCCGTCACAGTCGAGCTTGGAAATCGCGGTGATGACGGGCAACCCGAGCAGCTCGGCGACCATGGTGCCGGTGGCCTGGTTCGCGGTGTCGATCGACATGCGACCGAACATCACCAGATCATAGCCCCCCGTCGCGAGCTCGGCGGCGAGCGCCGAGGCAATGGCAAAGCTGTCGAACACCGGAGCATCGTGCTTGAGCTGCACGGCACGATCAGCCCCCATACTCATCGCCTTGCGCAACGTTTCCTGCACGGTGTCCGCACCAAGGGAGATCACCACGACTTCGCCGGCAGTGGCCTTCTCCTTGATCTGGAGCGCCGCCTCCACGGCGTAGCCGTCGAAATCACTGATGTCGAACTTGAGCCCGGCCTCGTCGACCGAGGTGCCATTGGCTCCAATTTTGAAGCGCACATCCATGTCCGGAACGCGCTTGATGCACACGGCGATCTTCACCGCGAAATCCTCGTGTTGGGGTACGGAGGAAAGTTAGTCATGGGACGGTGCGGTCGGCAGACGCCGAAGCCACAGCGCGCACAGCAGCAAACCGACCAAGACGAGGGCCACCGCACCGCGGGGGAGCGCCCCGCTCACCAGGAGCGTAGCACACGCCGAGGCCAGCGAGAACAGCCGGACCTGCTCCATCACCCGAGCCCACCCCTCCCCCTCCAGCAGCCCCCCGATGTTGGTAACCGTTAGGACCACGTAGAACGCGGCCGCGGCCGTCTGCGATCCGGGAAGCTCCCTGGACCACTTCAGGACTTGAAATCCGCCAAGCACGACCAGCCCGAACTGCACCACCACATAGCGCACGAGTCCCCGGGGGAGCTCGGGGTCGAACTTCTGAAGGTTGTCGACGGTCACTTCCGGGGGAACGATCGGGAGCCCGGCCTCCGGCGGACGCCAGTTCGGGCTCCCGAACAGCACCCGCCACTTGTTCCGCCAGCCTCGGGTGAGCCAAAACAGGTGCCAGATGTCCACGAACACGTGCAGATTCGCCCATAGGGGATTCCACGTCCGAAGCGGATGGGTGATGCCGTACACCGGCTCCTCCTCCTCCTCGACGAACGTCCCGAACAGCCGGTCCCAGGTGATGAACACACCGGCGTAGTTCCTGTCCTGATACTTGGGATTCACCCCGTGATGCACCCGGTGGTGACTCGGCGTGTTCAGCACCTTCTCCGCCCACGGACTGAGCCGTCCCACCGCTCGGGTGTGGATCCAGAACTGGTAGATGAGATTGAGGCCGTGGCAGACCACCCACATGACGACCGGAACGCCCAGCACTGCCAGCGGCAGGTACAACAGCCAGACGAAGAGTCCGTGCAATGCGCTCTGCCGCAGCGCGACGGCCAGATTGTACTCCTGGCTCGAGTGGTGCACGACGTGCCCCGCCCAGAGCAGGTGCACCTCGTGCGACATCCGGTGCGTCCAGTAATACGCGATGTCCACCAACACGAACGCGACACTCCAGCTCACGAGCTCCGGGATGCGCACGCCGAACCACGGGAATCCACTCGCCCACACGAACGGCGTCCCTTCTGGCCACACCACCCCCGGCCACACCGCACGCACCGACACGTGCTCCCAGACCCACGAGTAGGCCCCGATGGTCAGCAGTTTGAGCAGGATGCCGGTGATCTGACTCAGGACGCCGATATTGATTGCCGCGATCGAGTCATTGAGCCGGAACAACGGCACGCCGCGCACGCGAGTGTATGCGTACTCGACTCCGAGGAGCAGGAAGAAAATCGGAATCGACGCCTGGATGATCGACATGTGGCGAAGTCGGGAAGCGCGCGGCGGGTGTACAGGGCACATCGGGCAAGCCGGGCACATCGGCCTGAGACGCATTACGTTACGGAAGCACGTCTTCCATAACCTAGGGCAGAGTCGCCAGAGATGCCTACCGCCATGTCACTCACCGGCCGCACGGTCGCTCTGATCACCGGGGCGTCCGCTGGGCTCGGCAAAGTGTTCGCCCAACGCCTCGCCGCCTCGGGCCACGATCTCGTGCTGGTGGCCCGCGACGCGGCACGCCTGCAGGCGCTCGCCGATGAGCTCTCCCTGCAGTTCGGGATCACGGCCGAAGCGTTGGCGGCGGACCTCTCGCGCGACGAAGGGATGCGCCGCGTCGCGGATCGGATCGCCAAGATGGGGAATCTGGAGATCCTGGTGAACAACGCCGGCTTCGGTACCAAGGGGAAGCTCGCGACGCGGCCGATCGCCGAGCAGGCGACCATGCTCGAACTGCACGTGATGGCACCGATGCTCCTGACCCGCGCCGCGCTGCCCGGCATGATCGAACGCGGTTTCGGCACCATCATCAACGTCGCGAGCGTGGCCAGCTTCGTTTACGGCGCTGGGAACGCCAACTATTGCTCCTCCAAAGCCTATCTGCGCGTGTTCACGCTCGCGCTCAACGAAGAACTGCGCGGGACCGGCGTCCACGTGCAGGCGCTCTGCCCCGGCTTCACCCACACGGAGTTCCACGACCGCGCGGCGATGGACAAGACCACGATCTCCGGCATGCTCTGGCTGAGCGCGGAACGGGTCGTCGACGAGTCGCTCGCGCAGGCCGCGGCCAAAGGCAAGGTCGTGTGCATTCCCAGCACGCGCTACAAACTCATTGTGCTGCTGGTGCGGTATCTGCCGGATTGGATTCTCGGCACCTTGCGCGCCCAGTACGGCAAACTGAGAACCTGAGCCTCACACGACCGCCTCGATCCCAGGAGCTCGCATGCATCCGTCGACACCGAAGGCGCCCTCCGAGCACTCGCTGGCCGTTGCGTGGCGCGTCGCGCTCCGCATGATGCGGGCCGCTGTCCTCGGCTCTGCTCTCGCCGGCGGCGCGGCACGGGAGGTCAACGCACAACAGGCCACCACGGAATCGTATCAGGTGCTCCTCAAGGATGGCTCGATCGCATACGGCCGCCTGGTGCGTCAGGATGTCGACAGTGTGGTGATCCTCGGGCTCACGGGGCGCATCGCGTTCGCGCGAGCCTCCGTGCGCCAGGTACAGGCCGCCGGACTCCCACACGCACGCGCCGACGGCTCCACGGAGTATTGGCTGCCGGACCCGATGGCCAGCCGTCTCGTCTTTGCCCCGACGGGGCGCACCCTGCCCAAAGGCGAAGGGTACTTCGCCGATCACTGGGTGGTACTGGGTAGCGCCGCCTATGGCGTCACCGATGACATCACCATCGGTGGCGGTGGCCTGCTCCTGCCGGAATCGAAGTTCTGGTTCGTCACGCCCAAGGTGCGCGTGCTCAGCCGCGACGATTTCAACCTGTCGGCCGGCGTCTTCCTCGCCGGGTGGGGCTCGGACGGCACCGGCGGCATCGGGTATCTGGTCGGCACCTTCGGCGGGAGCCCGGACGGCAATCTCACGGTTGGCATCGGCAACGGCTTTGCCGGATCGCGCACCACCAAAGACCAGCTCATCATGGTCGGCGGTGAACGACGCGTGTCGCGGCGTACCGCCTTCATCAGCGAGAACTACTTCACCACGGGCTGGGCCGACGCGCTGGTCTCGTACGGCATGCGCTTCATGGGTGAACGGCTGACGTTCGATCTCGTGTTCGTGAGCACGGCATCGGGCGTCACCTTCCCCGGCGTTCCGGTCGTCGGCGCCGGGTTCCGGTTCTAGAAGGCCGTGGCCGCGACCCGTCGCGGCCACGGCTCACTTGAACGCGTTCATCCCCGTCACCGCCTGCCCCAGAATGAGCGAGTGCACGTCGTGCGTCCCCTCGTACGTGTACACGCTCTCCAGATTCGCCATGTGCCGCATCGAGTGATACTCGGCGATGATCCCGTTGCCTCCGAGCAGGCGGCGCGCCTCGCGGGCCACGTCGGTCGCGATGTTCACGTTGTTGCGCTTGGCGAGTGAGACCTGCTGCGGGGTGAAGATTCCGGCGTCCTTCATGCGCCCCAAGTGCAGCGACACGAGCTGCCCCTTGGTGATCTCGGTGAGCATGTCGGCCAGGCGCACCTGCTGGATCTGGAACCCGCCGATCGGACGGTCGAACATCACGCGCTGCTTGCTGTAGCTGAGCGCCTCCTCGTAGCACGCCATCGCGGCTCCCACGGCGCCCCACGAGATCCCGTAGCGCGCCTGCGTGAGACACATGAGCGGGCTCTTGAGCGTGCCGCTCTTCGGCAGGATCGCGTCGGCCGGGAGGTGGATGTCGCTGAACACGAGCTCGCTCGTATCGCTGGCGCGGAGCGAGAGCTTCCCCTTCACGAGGCGCGACGCGAATCCCTTGGCATCCGTCGGAACAAGGAACCCCTTGATGCTGTGCCCGTCGCTGTCGCCGTCCTCGGTCTTGGCCCACACGACGCACACATGCGCCTGTGAGCCATTGGTGATCCACATCTTCCCGCCATTCAGGATCCACGTACCGTCCGCCTGCTGGCGCGCCCGGGTGATCATCCCCGCCGGGTTCGAGCCGTAGTCACTCTCGGTGAGCCCGAAGCAGCCGATCGCTGTCCCCTTGGCCATGCGCGGGAGCCAATGCCTCTTCTGCTCCTCGCTCCCGAATGCATGGATGGGATACATCACCAGGGCCCCCTGCACGCTGGCGAAGCTCCGGATACCGGAGTCGCCACGCTCGAGCTCCTGCATGATCAGCCCGTAGCTCACGTTGTTGAGCCCGGCGCAGCCGTATTCCTCGGGGAGATTCGCGCCGAGCAGGCCGAGCTCGCCGAAATCGGGGATCAGCTCTTTGGGAAAGCGCCCCTCCACATAGCAGTCGCCGATGATCGGCATGACCTTCTCGTCCACGAAACGGCGGACGGTGTCACGTACCGCGCGCTCGTCTTCGGTCAGCGCGCAATCGATGTTGAAGAGGTCGCCCTGGCGCGGCTTCAGCTCGGGGGACGCGAGATGGCGGTCAGTCGGTTCGTTGGTCATGAAGGGTGCTCGAGGGACTCACGGAAGTGACGACGACACGTCACGGGTTCTCTGGCCTAAACTCATCGGTGGCGATCTCGGCCACGTGCCGGGTCGTCCGCTCCGGTCTGCGTCGGTGGCTGATCAGTCGCCCGCGGTCGCGAAGCGCCGCCATCGCACGAAACACCTCGACGAATCCGGTGCACGAAGAATAACTGGTTGCTCAGTCCACCACCCGGGTCGCCCGGGGCCGGATCCCCACCGCCCGCGCCTTCTTCCGGAACTCGGCGCCATGATCGAGCGAGCGGCCTGACTCGGCCTGCCATTGATGCACCATCTCGTGCAGGAGCGTCTCCAGGGCACTGGCCCACCCGTGCTTCTTGAGATGTTGCTGCGAGATCGCGATCTCCGCTCCCTCGCCGCCGCGCGCGGGGGAGTAGTGGCCGAGCCGCGTCCTCATG
Source organism: uncultured bacterium (assembly GCA_963978095.1). GTDB lineage: Bacteria > Gemmatimonadota > Gemmatimonadetes > Gemmatimonadales > Gemmatimonadaceae > Fen-1231. The sequence continues at coordinate 12,886 of CAXBQP010000031.1, forward strand.
CGGCGCGAGACCCGGACGGGGATCCCTTGCAACTCGCCGCCGAACCGTGCCTCGTTGAGCTCGGCGTGCGCGATCTCCAGCCGTTCCGCGAGCGCCTCATCGGCGGGATGGGTGCGGGCAACTCGCGTGGGCGGCGTATGCTCGGTGAGCCCGCGTGCGAACCCGATGATCACACGCATCGCGGCGGTGCGTCCCGCGCCACGTCGCGACATCACGAAGGCGACGATCGCGGCAAGCACGTCGTCCCCCGCTGCGAGGTACCCTTCGTGCACCCGCAACATCCGCCCCTTGATGCTCACCATCGTGCGGCGGTTGTTGGTGAGGAGCAGGGCGTCGACGTTGCGGAGTCCCATCGCGCGGAGGCGGGTGAGGAGCGCGGAAGCATCGGCAGGCGCCGTGCGGGGCGCGGGCGTTGCCTCGCGGCCGTGCACTGGCGCGGGCGCCGCCGGTTCGTCGAACCCGAACGCCAACTGCGCCGCATCCTGCGCGATCTTCGCCGCGCGTCCCACGCGCTGCATCAGCGTTGAAAGCACCGGGCGTCCTGTGGCACGAAGGTCCGCACGGCTCCTACCCATGCCCATGGGGCAACCCGCACCTCGCGCTCCGTGGTCTCGATCACGTTCAGCGACGACTCCCTCCCGCCCCGCACCCGATCGCTCAGGGTATTGGCCGTACTGACCACGAAGCGGCGGCCCGCGGCCGACACCGCCTCGATGCGGTCCTCGTGATCGTGCCCGCAGAGGACGAGGTCCGCCTCCGTGCGCGCGGCTTGCTCGATCCCGAGCGCACGGCTCGCGAGCCCCCAGCGATTCGAGAGCCTCCCCCGGAGCAGGTTGTGGTGGAAGACGAGCACCTTCAGGTCGCCAGCTGGCGCCGCGGCAAATGTCTGGCGGGCGCGCGACCACTGCATGGGGCGAATCGCCCCCACCACGCTCAAATCACGCGGCCGCGTGGTCAAGGTGAAGGGCTGAATACCATGCGAGGAGTTGAGTCCGACGATCGTGAGTCCCGGGAGATGGAGCGTCGGCTCCAGTTCCTCACTGATGAAGCGGCGATACCGCGCATACATCGCGGGGCGACTGCCGATTCCGACCGGCGCCGTCCACCAGGCGACGTCGTGGTTCCCCGGCACCACGAGCAACGGCGCATGTTGCCGCGCGAACGCGAGGAACGCCCGCGCCCGCGTGAACTCGTGCGTGCGCGAACGTTGCGACAGGTCCCCCGACACGACGATCGCGTCGAACGATTCCTTGCTGATGATCGCTTCCAGCGCCTGCACCTGCTCCGGGACGCTCGGCGTCCCGAAGTGCAGATCGGACACGTGCAGCAGACGAGGCACTAGCGTCGCGCGCGTGCGGCAGTGCTCAGCGCCCGAACCCTCACAGGTGCGCGATCACGGCGTCGGTGAACTGCTCCGTCGTCGCCGACCCGCCCACGTCGCCGGTCACGACCTGCTTCTTGCGCAACGTATGCTCCACCGCGTCGCGTACACGGGTCGCCAACTCCGGTCTCCCGGCGTGATCGAGCAGCTGGCAGGACGCGAGCATCACGGCCGTCGGATTCGCGATCCCCTTCCCGGCGATGTCCGGTGCCGTCCCATGCACCGCTTCGAAGATGGCGGCATCCTTGCCGATGTTGGCACCGGGCGTGAGCCCGAGCCCGCCGACAAGCCCGCTCGTGAGATCACTCAGGATGTCGCCGAACAGATTCGTCGTCACGATCACGTCGAAACGCTCCGGACGCATCACGAGCTCCATCGCACAGGCGTCGACGATCTTCTCCTCGACCTCGACCCGCCCGGCGTATTCCTTGGCGATCGCGCGTCCCACCTCGAGAAACAACCCCTGCGAGTACTTGAGGATGTTCGCCTTGTGCACCAGCGAGACCTTCTTCCGGCCGTGCTGCACGGCAAACTCGAACGCGTACCGATGAATGCGCTCGGCGCCATGCCGGGTCACGACCGCGATCGACTGCGCGGCCGCGTGCTCATCCTCGCCGATCTTCACGTAGTTCTCGATGCCGATGTAGAGCCCCTCGGTGTTCTCGCGGACCAACACGATGTCCACGTCCGTGAACCGGAGCCCGGGCAGGACGGACCGCGCGGGCCGCACGTTCGCGTACAGATCGAAGGTCTTGCGGAGCGCCACATTGATCGAGCGAAACCCCTTGCCCACCGGCGTCTCGAGCGGCCCCTTCAGTGCGAGTTTCGTCCGCTTGATCGAGTCGAGTGTTTGCTCGGGGATCGGGTCGTTGTACGCCTTGACGGCAGCCATGCCTGCCAACTGACGGTCCCAGACGATGTCCGCACCAGCGGCGGCGAGCAGGCGAACGGTGGCCTCGGTGATGCTGGGCCCGATGCCGTCGCCGGGAATGAGCGTTGCGTGAATGGTCATTGCATGAAGTAACGGAAAGTCCCCGGCCCCCCCGGGGAGACGGTCATCGCGGAGCGACCAGCGCCGCCACCTGCGCGACCAGCGAACGGAACAACTCGGGATCACGGCCGTCAGACACGGCGTTGCCGACCACGTCCCCGAGCCACAGCACCGTGGACCCGCGGCCATCCACCAACACCAACCGCAACCGCGCGCGCTCGCGCACCCCGAGGCGCTCGACCTGCAGGTACACCGGCACGAGGGCGAGACGCGTGTCGCCGAGCGCGATCAGCGGCCGTAGGCTCGACGCGACCATCTCCGGGAGCTGATCCCCGACCTTCAGCGACGCACCCGCCAGGGACTGCGCGCCCAGCGCGTACGGATCGCCCGCATACATCACGTTGCGCTTCGCATACTGCACGACGTCGGCCGCGTAGCCCCACCGCTTCCCGATCCCGGTCGCCGCGATCGCCGCGCCGAGGGAATCGTCGAACCCCCGTCGCATCCCATCCCATGTCGCACGGCTCGGGGTCACCCCCGAGTCGGCCCGAAAGGCCTGCACGGGCACGACCAGCACACGCTGCCCCGCGAATCCCGCCAGTGCTCCTGTCGGAGCCTCCGCGGCCACCATCGACGCCCCCCCACCGGATTGCGCCAACGTCACCCGGGAAAGGGCGATCAACAGCGCGACCAGAGGAGGAAGATTTCGACGCACGGAGACCTTGGCTCGGGAAATCGAAAGATAACGACCGCCCATGGCCGAAAACACCGTGCGACCGGTTGCGACCCCCCATGCGGTTCTGCATCTTCTCCGGATGCGTACACTCAAAGCCATCGCCTGGGCCCTCGTCTCCTTGACCGGCGCCGGTGCCTTCGCCTTCCTCGCCCTCCGCAGTGGAGAGAGCGTCTCCGCCGGCTGGCTCCTCACCGCGGCCATCTGCACCTACCTGGTGGCCTACCGGTTCTACCGCAAGATCATCACGGCGAAGATCTTCGCGCTCGACGCCACACGCGCCACGCCGGCCGAGCGATTGGCCGACGGACGAGATTTCGTCCCGACCAACAAGTGGATCGTCTTCGGACACCACTTCGCGGCCATCGCGGGACCAGGGCCGCTCGTCGGCCCGACCCTGGCCGCCCAGTTCGGCTTCCTCCCCGGATTCATTTGGATCGTGGTCGGCGTGGCCCTCGGAGGCGCCGTGCAGGACTGCGTCATCCTCTGCGCCTCGATCCGACGCGACGGCAAGTCCCTCGGCCAAATGGCCAAGGACGAGATCGGACCCGTCGCCGGCATCACCGCGCTCATCGCGATCCTGGGGATCATGGTGGTGCTGATCGCGGTGCTGGCATTGGTCGTCGTCAATGCGCTCAAATCGAGTCCGTGGGGCACGGTGACCATCGCGCTCACCATTCCCATTGCCATGCTGATGGGCGTCTACCTCCGGTATCTGCGCCCCGGCAAGGTCCTCGAGACGACCGCGATGGGACTGATTCTCCTCGTCTTCTCGCTCTACGCGGGTCGGTGGGTCGCGGAGAATCCTGCGCTCGCCCCGACCTTCACGCTCACGGGTACGACCCTCGCACTCGCGATCATGGTGTATGGGTTCTTCGCCTCCGTGCTGCCTGTCTGGTTGCTGCTCGCGCCGCGTGACTACCTCTCGGCGTTCGTCAAGATCGGCGTGGTCGTGGCACTCGCGCTGGGCATCCTGGTGACGCTCCCGCCCCTGCAAATGCCCGCCTTCACCCGCTTCATCGATGGCAGCGGGCCGGTTTTCGCTGGCAAGATCTTCCCCTTCGTGTTCATCACGATCGCCTGCGGCGCCATCTCCGGCTTCCACTCCCTCATCGCCAGTGGCACCACTCCGAAGCTGCTCGAGAACGAGGCGGACGCGGGCTTCATCGGTTACGGGGCGATGCTCACGGAGTCGCTCGTCGCGACGATGGCCCTGATCGCCGCGTGCGTCCTGACCCCCGGAACGTATTTCGCCATCAATGCCCCGGCAGGCATCATCGGGACCACGGTGGAGAGCGCCTCGCAGGTCGTGACCAACTGGGGCTTCGCGATTACCCCCGCGGAACTGACCACGCTGGCGCAGCAGGTGCAGGAAAGCTCGCTGCTCTCGCGGACTGGCGGTGCACCGTCGCTGGCGGTCGGCATGGCGCACATCTTCGCCAACATCCTGGGCGGGGGCGGCGCCATGGCGCTGTGGTATCACTTCGCCATCATGTTCGAGGCACTGTTCATCCTCACCACGCTCGATGCCGGCACGCGCGTCGGCCGTTTCATGCTGCAGGACTTGGGCAAGCACGTATGGGAACCGTTCGGCCGAGTCTCGTGGTACCCCGCGGTCGTGACCGCGAGTGCGCTGTTCGTCGCGATGTGGGGCTACTTCCTGTATCAAGGGGTGACGGACCCCCTCGGCGGCATCAACTCGCTCTGGCCGCTCTTCGGCATCAGCAACCAGCTGCTCGCCGCCGTGGCACTCTGCGTGGGAACCACCATCATCATCCGGATGGGGAAGCAGAAGTTCGCGTTCGTCACGTTGCTCCCGCTCAGCTGGCTCGTGACCGTCACGCTCACCGCAGGTTACATCAAGATCTTCTCCGACGACCCGAAGCTCGGCTTCCTCTCCCACGCCAGGGTCGTGGCCGACAAGATCGCCGCCGGAACCCTGCCCGCGGGCGCCAAGACCGCGGCCGATGCCGCGCGGATGATCTTCAACGATCGCCTCGACGCGGGCGTGGCCGCCTTTTTCATGGTGTCGGTGCTGGTCGTCCTCGGCGCCTCGATCCTGAAGTGGTACGGCGTCCTGAGCGGCGCGACCGCCATCGGCAGCACCGAAGTCCCCTACACGCCGCGCCACACCAAGGCGGCGTGATTCACCTGGAGTCGGTGACGGCACGGACGGTTCCGCCGGACGGAGCCCCGTACCCGTTCACCGTGCCAGCGGTCCGGGAGCTTCGCGAACTGCGCTTCACCTCCCCGGTCACCTTTTTCGTCGGGGAGAACGGATCCGGCAAGAGCACGCTCCTCGAAGGCATCGCGGCCGCGACCCATCTCCCCACCGTCGGCACACGGCAGATCGACCACGACAATACGCTCGCCACCGCGCGCCTCCTCGCCGCGAGCCTGCGCCTGCGATGGACGCTCCGCACCCACCTCGGCTTCTTTCTCCGCGCCGAGGATTTCTTCGGGTTCACCAAGGCGCTCACCCAGCAGCGCGCGGAGTTCGAAGCCGATCTGGAACGGATCGAGCGTGAGTACGTCCACCGCTCCGCCCAGGCCAAAGCACTCGCCCGGATGCCCGCCGCGGGTTCGCTGGCCGACATGACGCACCGGTATGGCGTCGACCTCGACGCCAACTCCCATGGCCAGAGCTTCCTGACGCTCTTCCAAAGTCGACTCATCCCGAAGGGCCTCTTCCTGTTGGATGAACCGGAAGCCCCGCTCTCCCCCCAAAGCGTGCTGGGCTTGATGGCGATGATCAGCGAGGCCGTCGCCACGGGCGGACAGTTCATCATCGCGACGCATTCCCCCATTCTACTGGCGTACCCCGGCGCGACCATCATATCCTTTGACGATGGCGCGATGCGCACCGTGCCGTTCGCCGAACTCGACCACGTGAACATCACGCGTGACTTCCTGAACGATCCGTCGCGTTACCTGCGACATCTCTTTCCCCCCGACCACGCAGAGCCCACGTCGTGACCTTCCTGCCGCGCGCGCGCACGCTCACCGCCCTGATCGCGCTGACCGCCGGAGCCCTCCGCGCGCAGTCCAGCGCGTTCGACTTCTCGATCAAGAACATCATGCGCGGCCCCGAAGTCTTCGGGCGCGAGCCCACGCAGATCCGGTGGTCCCCCGATGGCCAGTGGATCTACTTCCAGTGGCTCCCGGCCGGCAGCGACTGGCGCGATCCACTCCGTCCCTTCCGCGTGCGCGCACAGGGCGGTGCGCGCCCCGAGCCGGTGACCGAGGCGCACATGGACTCCATCGGCCCCGCACTGGCCGCGGGCGCGTGGAGCACGGATCACGCACGCCGTGCAGTGGAGTTCCGCGGCGATCTGTATCTCATCGACGGCGCGACCGGCGCCGCACGTCGCCTCACCGAAACGAACAGTGCCGAATCCGTGCCACGGTTCAGCAGCGATGCCAAGCGCGTGATCTTTGTGCGCGACGGCAACGGCTTCTCCATGGAGCTCGCCACCGGCTTCACGCGGCAACTCACGGACATCCGTCCTGCCGGCACCGCGGGGAACGCCGCGGCGCCCGCGACCCCGCAGCGCGGCGCGCTGGCGGCTGATCAACGCCGGCTCTTCGAGGTCATTCGTGACCAGATGCGCGCCGACTCGATGCGTCGTGCGGACGCCCGCGAGCCCAGCGGCCCGAAGAGCGTCACTCTGAACGCCGGCGAACGCGTGAGCACCGTGAGCGTCAGCCCCAGTGGCACCGCGGTCCTCTTCACCACCACGACCGCGGCCGCCGATCAGCGGACCGTCGTCCCCAACTACGTCACCAGCACCGGCTTCACCGAGGACATCCCCAGTCGCGCCAAGGTCGGCGATGCCCAGCCCGTGACCCGCATCGGCTTCCAGCTGCTCCCGCGCGGCGATGTCCAATGGCTCAAGACCATCGATAGCGATACCGCCGTCGCCTCCGGCACGATCGTGGGATGGAATGACGCCGGAACGGCCGCGCTCATCGTCGCATCCGCGCGCAACTTCAAGACGCGCCAGATCTCGACGGTGGATGCCGCGACCGGAGCGCTCAAGGCCATCGAGGTGCTGCGCGACACCGCGTGGGTCGCCGGTCCGTGCGGGTTCGGGTGCGTCGGATTCTACGACCAGGACCGGCGCATCTATTACGTGAGCGAAGCGACCGGCTATGCCCAGCTCTGGAGCACCGCGGCCGACGGCTCCGACCGCAAGGCGCTCACCAGCGGCCGGTGGGAGATCTACGACGTCGCCCTGAGCAACGATCGCCAGAGTTTCCACTTCCACTCGAGCGAAGTCTCGGCGTTCGACAAGGACCTGTACCGCATGAGCATCGCCGGCGGAGCGCGCACCAAGCTCACCAGCGGAGCCGGCGGACATCAGGCGGTGCTCTCCCCCAACGAGACACTGCTCGCCGATGTGTACAGTACCGTCAACCGCCCGCCGGAGCTCTTCGTCGCCACGCCGGGCGCGGCAGGAGCGCAACGCACGGTATCGCCGACGGCCGACTGGCTCGCCTTCAACTGGATCAAGCCGGAGCTCGTGTTCGTCCCCGCCAGCGACGGCGCGCAGGTCCCGGCGCACATCTACCGGCCCAAGGACGTTGGTGCGAAGAGCAATGGCGCCGCGGTCATCTTCGTGCACGGTGCGGGCTACTTGCATAACGTCGGCCACTTCTGGAGTGGGTACCCGCGCGAGTACATGTTCAACCAGTACCTCGCCGCCAAGGGCTATGTGGTGATCGATCTCGATTATCGCGCGAGCGCCGGCTACGGGCGCGATTGGCGCACCGCGATCTACCGCTGGATGGGAGGCCGCGATCTGCAGGATCAAGTCGATGCCTCCGTGTACCTCACGCGGCAATACGGCATCGCGCCGGAACGGATCGGCATGTACGGCGGCAGCTACGGCGGGTTCATGACGCTCATGGCACTCTTCACGGCTCCCAAGTACTTCGGGGCCGGCGCGGCGCTCCGTCCGGTCACCGACTGGGCGCACTACAATCACGGCTACACCGGATCGATCCTCAACCTGCCCCAGAACGACTCGCTGGCCTATCGCCGCTCGTCACCGATCTTCCTGGCCGAGGGGCTCGAGGATCCGCTGCTGATCCTGCACGGCATGGTCGACACGAACGTCCATTTCGAGGACAGCGTGCGCCTCACGCAGCGCTTGATCGAACTGGGGAAGACCGGCTGGTCGATCACGCCCTACCCCGTCGAGGACCACGGCTTCACCCGCCCCTCGAGCTGGGCCGACGAGTATACGCGCATCTTCGATCTGTTCGAGTCGACGATCGGCCCAAAGGGCACCAAGGGTCGCCGATGAGCGCCGCCCCGGGGTTGCCGTGGCCCGGGTTCCACGCGCTCGTGCGGATGTGTCGCGCGATCGTCGGCGCCCCGGACTATGCCGCATACCTCAAGCACCTGCAGGAGCACCACCCCGACGTCACACCACTCAGCGAACCGGAGTTCCAGAAGGAACGGTGGGACGCCAAGTATTCGCGACCCGGGAGCCGGTGCTGTTGATGCCGAAGGCGATCAGCGGTACAACAGATACGGCGCGCGCTTCGTCCGGAACGACGCCGATTCGGAATTCCAGCGTGCCAGCAGCGCATCCACCGTGCCCTGCTCCACTGCCGCACGCAGCTGGTCGGTACCGGCCAGGCGGTCGATTGACGACACCTTCCAGGTGAAATCCTTCGGGTGACGCGCGTAGATGGCACGCAGCATGCGCACGCCCATCTCCACCGGCTTCACCGCATTGCGATCGGTCACGCGCACCTTGAGCATCGGGATCGTCTGCCCGGCGAACTTGTAGCCGGCCTCGATCGTCCGCGCCGTGGAATCGAAGTGTACCCCCGGGAGCTTCATCGCATTGAGCTCGGCGGCGATCGCACCGGCGTCGGACATCCAGGACGCGCCGACCAAGGTGAAGGGATCCTCCGTCCCCCGCCCTTCCGTGACGCTCGTTCCCTCGAAGAACACCGTGCCGGGGTACAGCAGCTCCGATTCCGGCGTGCGGAGATTCGGTGACGGATTGAGGCGCGGAATGCCGGTCTCGTCAAACCACATCGCACGTCGGTATCCCTGCATGGGCACGACCGTGACGTTCGCCGCAAGATGGCCCGCCCCCACCAGATAACGCATCAACTCCCCGACGGTGAGCCCGTACCGCAGCGCCACCGGGTGCCGCCCCACGAGCGACGAGAACTTCGGCTCGAGGATATTCCCCTCCACCCGGTCCGCGCGAATCGGATTCGGACGATCCAATACGATCACGGGTTTGCCAGCCGCGGCGGCCATGTCCGCCAAGGTCCACTCGAACGTGTAGACGCGCGCCCCCACATCCTGAATGTCGTAGACGAGCACATCCACATTCCTGAGCATCTCCGGCGTTGGCACTGAGACTTCACCGTAGAGCGAATAGATCGGCACGCCGGTCGCCGAGTCCACCGCGGATGCGACCTTTTCCCCCGCCTTGGCGATCCCGCGGAGGCCGTGCTCCGGACCGAACAGCGCCGTCAGGGTGACCCCCGGCGCCTTGTACAAGAGGTCGATCGTGCTGGTCCCGTTCCGGTCGCGACCGGAATGGTTGGTCAGAAGTCCGACCCGTTTCCCGCGGATCAGACGCACCGAGTCGGTCAACAACACCTCAACGCCTGGGCGCACCTTCCCGACCGCAGCCTGCGAGGGGCCTTGAGCCTGCAGCCGCGCAGCCGGCGTGAGCTGCGACAGCGCACCGACCACGGCGAAGACAAGGGAACGTGACATCATCGAGAGAGGGGTGACGAGAACGGAGCAGCAGGCGACGCGGAAGTGCGCCCCACCTGAAGATGCGTCGAATCGCGCACGCGCGACAGCGGGGCGCGAACCGCCGCCGTGCGCGTGCCTCCCCGCGCTCCCGTCGAGTAGCGGGCGCCCGGCGACGACGATACCTTCTTCCCATGTACGGCCGATGGCGCCCCGCCCCGCTCCGGATGCTCGCAGCGCTCCTGCTGTGCGGGCTCGGCGCGATATCAGGCAACGCCCACCAGCTTGGGGCGCAACAACTGCGTGGTACCGTCTTCAGACCCGACAGCGCCTCGCGCGCACCGGGCGTCATCGTGGAACTCCTGTCGAGCAGCGGCGCGTCCGTGGACCGTACGCTCACGAATGCCCGAGGCGACTTTTCCCTGACCGCACCGGGACCCGGTCGCTACGCCGCGCGTGCACTTCGCGTCGGCTTCCGCCCAACCATCACGCCGGCCGTCGATCTGCCGACACCCGCGAGTGCCGTGACCGTCTCGATCGTGCTCACCGCGCGCGCCGTCGCACTCGATGCCATCAGCGTGGTCACCAATGACCAGTGCCATCTCCGCCCGGATTCGGGCCAGATGGTGTACGCCGTCTGGAACGAAGCGAGCAAGGCGCTGCTTTCCTCCCGCCTGGCCGCGAGCGGCGCGCCGCTGATCGCGGAGTGGATCACCTACGCCCGCGTCACCGACGCGCTGGAGCTCCGGATCGCGGAACAGACGGTACACACCACCAAGAGCGCCACCACGACCGTCTTCCGGAGCTGGGACGCCGAGAGTCTCGCGGTCAACGGCTATCTGATCGACCGAGGCGACAGCGCCGAGTTCCACGCGCCCGATGCCCAGGTGCTGCTGAGCGACGCCTTCGCGAGCGGCCACTGCCTCCGCCTCCAACGCCCCGGCCCCGACAGCGCGGCATTGATCGGAGTCCACTTCGAACCCACGACGCGTCGCGAGAGCATTCACGATATCGCGGGTACGTTCTGGCTCGACCGCACCACCGCCGAGCTCCGTGCCTTGGATTTCGCCTACCTCGGACTGCCCAAGGCTGCCAACGACGCGCGCCCCGGGGGGCACGTGGAGTTCGCCCATCTCGCCAGTGGGAACTGGGTGGTCAATCGCTGGTTCCTCCGCCTCCCGCAACTCGGATCGCAACTCCGCGATCAACACACGGGGAACTTCCGCACGACTTCCACCGCCACCGTCCTGCACGCCGTACGCATCGCGGGCGGCGAGGTGCTCTCGATCACACGCGACACGACGACGCTCTACCGGGGCGATCTGCCCGAGATGCGCCTGACCGTCTCGAGCCCCGATCCACACCACCCGGCGCGCGACGCCACCGTGTCGCTCGAAGGGACCGATTACGAGGCCCACGCCGACAGCACCGGCAACGTCGTCATCCCGCAGGTCCTTCCGGGCACCTATCGGGCGCTCACCCAGACCCCGACTCTGGTCCTCGCCCAGCTACCGCCCATCGGCCATGATATCGCGGTCGGCACCGCCGCCCGCGCACGCGCCAGGATGGGCACGCGCCCCGACTCGGTCCACCTCCCGAGTCTCAGCGACATCCGGCACGCCGCCTGCGTCGGCGATGACGACGCCGCGGACCACGCCATGCTCGTCGGCTTCGTCCGCGACTCGCTCGGGGTGGGACGCCCGGATGTCGCCGTCAGCGCGAGCTGGCTCGACACCCGCTCGCTGAGTGGCGGCGTGCTCACGGCATCCGCGGATGGCGTCGCCATTCGCACCGGCGATGTGGGGCAGTTCCGCCTCTGCGGCGTCCCTCGGCGCGAACGCATCACGCTCCGCAGCGAGTCCGACAGCGTCCGCGGCGCACTCGAGTTCGTCATCGGCGATGTCGAATCGGTACACCGCGCCGACCTCGAGTTGCGCTCCGCCCGTCTGGACGCCCCCGACGCGCTCCCGGCACTCCTGGAACTCATCGTCACCGCACCGGGCGGCGCCCCACTCGGCGACGTCGTGCTCGACATCGCCGGCGGCGGCGTGAGCAAGCGCGTCCGGACATCCGACAAAGGACTCGCGTTGATTGCGAACGTGCCGCCGGGGCTGATCACCGTGCGGACCCGACGCGTGGGCTTCCAGGCGGGAGAACTCGCGCTGCTCGCACGCCCGGGCCGCAACACCGTGCCCATCCATCTCGCGGCGAATCTTCCGCCGCAGATGGACACCGTGCGCATCATGGGGAGCCGCCGCATCTCGGCACGACTCGACGAGTTCGAGACGCGCCGGCTGCGCCACGAAACCACCGCGAGCATCACCGCGGCCGATATCGCCAAGCGCAACCCTCCGAGCACGTGGCAGATGCTCACGACCGTGAGCGCCGTGACCGTCGCGGAACGCATGGGGGTGGTCGTCGCGCAATCGTCCCGCGGACGGCTGCCCTCCCTGCTGGGTCCGATGGCCCCATGCCCCTACAACGTCATGGTCGACGGCGTTCCGATGCAGAGCATCGTCGGGGACGATGGCATGCCGCACATCGACCTGAAATCGCTGCCCGCCCCGGACGCGGTGCACGGCATCGAGGTCTTCGGCGGCCCCTCCACGATCCCGTTGCAGTACGGCGGCACCGGGAACAACAAGTGGTGCGGACTTATCGCGATCTGGACGAAAGACGGTCGTTAGGCTCCGGCACCGCGAGCAGCATCCCGACGGCGGCGGTCGCCGCGATCGCCGCGCCCATCTGGAACGCTACCCCCGCCCCCCACCGCTCCCAGACGACGCCGAACAACACCGACGCCGGCAGTGCGCCGAGCCCCACGGTGAAGTTGTACCATCCGAAGGCCGTGCCCCGACGCGCGGCCGGCACGAGGTCGGCGACCATCGCCTTCTCGACCCCCTCGGTCAGGCCGAAGTACAATCCATGGACGACGAACAGCGCCCAGATCTGCCATGCAGCGCTCGCCCGCGCCAGCAAAATGTATACAACACTGTATACAATCCATCCTCCGACGATCAGCGGCTTGCGGCCGAGCCGGTCGCTCAGCATCCCGCCGGGGATGCTCGACGCGGACTTCACGACGCTCATGCTGGTCCACAACAGCGGGATCACCGCCACCGGAACTCCCAACTGCGTGGCACGGAGCAACAGGAACGCATCCGACGAGTTCCCGAGCGTGAAGAGCAGCAGCACGCCAAGGTAGCGCCAAAACGCCGCCCCCAGCGGAGCGTCGGTCACAGCCGCGACATGAGGCGCAGCGGGCCGTCGTTCCCCCTCCCGCACCCACACCGCCAGCACTACCACCGCCATCGCTCCCGGCACCGCCGCCCACCACATCACGGACCGCACGGACAGCGCCAACGGTTGCAGGAGCATCCACGCGATCAACGGCCCGAGTACGGCACCCGCGTTGTCGGCCGCACGGTGTACGCCGAACGCACGCCCGCGCTCGGATGGGGCCACCACGTCGGCGATCAGGGCGTCGCGCGGTGAACTGCGGATCCCCTTGCCCACGCGGTCCGTCATCCGCACGGCCAACACCTGTCCGACATTCCCCGCCATCGCCATCAACGGGCGGGCCAGCGCCGACAATCCATAACCGAAGACGACCAACGGCTTCCGACGGACGCGGTCACTCCACCAGCCGCTCGCCAGCTTGAGCAACGCGGCGGTGCTCTCGGCCGCCCCCTCGATGATCCCGACGGCTCCCGCGCCCGCGCCGAGCACGGTGGTCAGGAACACCGGCAGCAACGGATAGATCATCTCGGAGGACACGTCGGTGAGGAAACTCACGACCGACAGCGCCGTCACGTTGCGCGGAAGGGGAGGACGCGAACCGCCCGGGTCGGTCATCCCGCGTCCGGTGTGTCAGCCCCGTCGTGAGACTCACGGGCCGGACCGGCGGGCTCGGTCAGCACGACCTTCGCGTACCCGGCGTGCTGCGGAAACGCGGCCACATACGCCTCGCGCCACGATGCGGCGAACGCGGCCGCGTCATCCCGCGCGACCATCGCCCACACGGCACCGCCGAATCCCGCACCGAATGCCGACGCCGCCACCGCCCCCCGCTCCCGCGCCATCCGCTGCAGTGCGATCGTCTCAGCCACCTGATTCCCCAGCGCCTCCTCCGCCAAGCGCTGCGATTGGTCCACGATCGATCCGAACCTCCCGAAATCGCGAGCCCCCAGCGCATCAGCCGCGCCCGGCACGATCGTCTCGACCTCCGCCCGATACTGCGCCAATCGGGGAACCAGATACGTCCCGGGAATCCCCTCCGCACCACGCGCCGCCAGCGCGGCCAGCTGCGTGGCCGCTGACGTACTGCTGACGAGCGCGTCCGCGAGCGTCGCATCAGCGCGTCCCATAACCGCATTCCAACTGCGCACCAGGGCGCGCATGGCGTCTGACGCACGATTGTACGCGCCGCGCGCGTTGCCGGTCTTCGTGGCACGCACGCCGCTCACGCCGATGGCCAGCACATGGTCCGAGGGCCACGGCACCCGACGCTCGAGCGCCGCCGGCAGATACCGAAAGACGCCGCAATGCCCCGCCGCCGCACAGACGATCGCCACATGATCCTGCGCGCCGCCGCGGACGCCCACACCGCTGTCACCGGCGAAGGGGCCGAACGGGGCCCCGGTCTCCATGGCCGCGAAATACTCCGCGCGCGCGATATCACTCGGGATCGCGTCCTGCCACCGCGCATCGTCCTGCATCCGGTTCGCGTCCGCCAACGCGGTGCCGATCGCCACCACCAAGGCACTCGAGCTGCTCAAACCCGCTGACGCCGGCAATCCGCTCGTGAGCCGGATATCGACCCCCGTCCGCGCATCGGGAAAATCACGCGCGAAGCGCCGCACCACGGCGGCGACGTACGTACTCCACATCGCGCCTTGGCGCGTCGCGCTCGCACTGAGCGGTAGCGCCACCAGTCCGCGACGCTGCGAATCGCGCACGCGCACCACGGGATCCGCCATGGACGTCGCGCGCACGTGAATGGCGAGATCCACCGCGCCGGTCAGCGAACGTCCACCGGCATAGTCCACGTGCTTCCCGACGAGCTCGACGCGCCCGGGAACACGGTAGTGCTTCTTCACGGGCGGGGCGCCATCCCCGCCAGCTGCCGTCCCACGAATCCGACATCCGCCCGACTCGACAGATCCAGCACTCCGGCGCGAGCCTCCACCACCCGGAACCGCTCCCCGAACGCACGCATCGCGATCATGACCGCATCCTGCAACTCCAACTCGCCGCGTGGCGACGGCAGCACGCGGGCACAGGCGCTGAAGATCGTCGGCGTGAACGACCACAGGTTCATCGACACCCAGCGTTCGGCTCGACGCGCCAATGGATCATCGGCATCCGGCTTCTCGCGAATCGTGCGCAGCCCGCCCGTGTCGTCGACATCCACCAGCGCGAACCTCAGCACCCGCTCCGCCTCGATCCCCCCGAGCGCCACGAGCGCGGCCGCCTCGAACGCCACGAGTCCGCATCCACCGATCGCCGCGGCGGCACGGCACGCGGACTCGGGATACAGATTGTCGGAGTTCAAGACCAGGAACGGTGCGTCACGCACGGCGTCCTGCGCCGAGAGCACGGCATCGGCGGTCCCGCGCGGTTCGGCCTGCACCGCAAAGCGCAACGTGACGCGACGACCAGCGGCACTCGTCTCGAAATGGCGCCGCATCTCCTGATGCTCCGGCCCGATCACGAGCACCGCCTCGCGAATCCCGGCGTCCGCCAGGACGGAGAGCGAATAGTCGAGGAATGGACGGGCGAACGGCATCATCCCCTTGGCGCCACTCGATGCGGCGACCGCCTGCGCCGCATCGAGTGACGCCCCCTCCTCGGGACCGCTGGCACGCCGCATCCGCGTACCGAGCCCGCGGGCCAGGATCACGGCCTGGGTCGCGGGCCCTCCTGCTGTCATTCGTCGCTCTGTGCCCAGAAGCCGGACAACACGCGCTGCATGAAGAAGCCGCTCGTGAGAAAGACGGCCAAGCAGACGTAGAACTGCGGCATCCGCCCGTACAGGAAGCTGCCAGTGCCGAACAACGCCGAGTAGACGAAGGAACAGCCCAGGACCCAACCCAACATCGCCTGCGGCAGGGCGTTCGCGGCCGGTTGCACCGTGGACTTGGCGCGGATCGGGCCCCACCCCGGCCCAGCCGGGCGCACGAGCGTGAAGAACTTGAGGAGGGTCGCCTCATCCGCCGGCGCCGCCACAAGCGTCGTGATGAACCACACCACGGTCGTCACGCCCACGGTCACGAGCAACGACACGTGCTCGGCCACCTCGACCCCGTTCTTGCGCGCGATGAAGAACCCGAGCGCCACGAGGAACGACGACGCCATCGCCGAGATCTCGCTCCAGGCGCTCACGCGCCACCAGAACCAGCGGAGCAGGTAGAGCAATCCGGTGCCGGCGCCGATCGACAAAATCAGGTCGAACGCCTCCTTGGCAGTGCCCAGCGCGTACGTCATCAACGCCGCGCACACCATGAGCGACGCCGTGACCACGCGCCCCACGAACACATAGTGTTTCTCGCTGAGCCCCGGCCGCAGGAATCGGCGATAGAAATCATGCACCAGGTAGGAAGTGCCCCAGTTGAGGTGCGTCTCGATCGTCGATCGGTAGGCCGCGAGCGTCCCCGCCACCACCAGCCCGAGGAATCCCGCGGGGAGGAACCGCATCATCGCCGGATACGCGATGTCGTCACCGATCAGCTTGGGATCGACATGCGGGAAGGTCGTGGCGATGTCGCTCAACTGCGGGTAGATGATCGTCGACGCCAAGGCGACGATGATCCACGGCCACGGACGCAACGCATAGTGCATCACGTTGAACAGCAGGGTCCCGATCACCGCGTCCTTCTCCGTCTTGGAGGCCAGCATGCGCTGCGCGATGTACGAACCGCCGCCGGGCTCCGCCCCCGGGTACCAGACGCTCCACCATTGAATGGTCAGCGGAATGATGAACACCGTGGCCGCCACACTCCAGTTCCCGAAATCCGGGAGCAGCGCCAGCTTGCTCGCCGGGACCTTGGCGAACAGCCCCGCGAGTCCACCCACCGACGGCTGCTGCAGCGCATAGTAGGCCACCGCGAAGGTGCCGGTCATCGTGATGCCGAACTGAATCGTGTCGGTCACGAGCACTCCCCACAGGCCAGAGACCGAGGCGAAGAAGATCGTCATCACCGCGCACACGAGCAGCGTGCGCTCCATCGGCCAGCCGAGCACGACGTTGCCGATCTTCGCGGCGGCGAGGTTCACCGTCGCCATGATCACGCAGTTGAAGAACAGCCCCAGATACACCGCCCGGAAACCGCGGAGGATCCGTGAGGCCTGCCCCGAGTACCGGATCTCGTAGAACTCCAGATCCGTGAGCACTCCCGACCGACGCCACAGCCGGGCATAGAAGAACACCGTCATCATGCCGGTCAGCAGGAAGCTCCACCAGAGCCAGTTCTCCGCCACGCCGCTCTGGCGCACCATGTTGGTGACGAGATTCGGCGTATCCGTGCTGAACGTGGTGGCCACCATGCTGATGCCGACGAGCCACCACGGCGCGGCGCGGCCGGACGTGAAGAACTCGCTGGTGCTCTCGCTCGCCCGGCGCCAGAAGAAGAGCGCGGGAAGGAAACTCACGGCGATCGACGTGGCGATGATCACCCAATCAATCGTGGCGAAATGGAACGCCGTCACCACCGGCGCGGTGGCTGCCTGCATCAGAGGGAAGGTCACGAGCGTCTCTTGCTCCATTCTCCACGGGTGAAGTCGGGGAACTTCATGGGCTGGCCCCCCTTGGCCACACTCATCTGCGACAGCGGGAACGGGGCACTCCAGGTCGCCGCGTCGTACACGTCATAGTCCGGCACGAGTCCCTCGTGCATGCACTCGATCAGCCGGTACGCCATCACGTAATCCATGCCGCCATGCCCGCCGCTGCGCGCCTTGTCGCCCACGCGCGTCCACAGCGGATGCTCGAAATCCTTCTTCCAGTCGTCGATCGGATAGAACTGCTCCTTCGGCGATTTCCCCTCGATGTAGATGCGCGGCGGATAATCCTCGAACGTCCCCTTGGTGCCCAGCACGCGGTTGTGCCGCGTGTACGGACGCGCGTTGCTCACATCGTGCTGCAGCATCACCGTCTTCCCCTTCACGGTCTTGAGGATCGAGGTGTTCATGTCACCGGTGATGTACTGCTCCTTCCACTTGGGATCGGCCTTGTCCTTGACCGTCTCCTCGCGATACATCGACAAGCCGCGCTCGGGCCCGCTCACGCTCACCATGTAGTCGTAGCGATCCCCCTGGTGGACGTCCAGATACCAGCTCACCGGTCCGAGCCCGTGCGTGGGGTACAGATTGGCGTTCGCCCGCGTGTGCCACGCACGACGCCACAGCCCCTCGTCCCGCCCTTCGTTCAGGATGCCGCGCAGGTCGTGCAGATACGCGGCTTCGGCATGCAGCACCTCGCCGAACACGCCTTCGTGCACCATCCGGTTCACCATCATCTCGGTGTACCCGTAGTTGCAGTTCTCGAGATGCAGGCAATGCTTGCGCGCCTTCTCGCTCGCGTCGACCAGTGCCCACAGATCCTTGAGGGTCGTCCCGAACGGACACTCGCTCGCCGCATGATGCCCGTGCGCGAGCGCCGCGAGCATGACGGGCACATGGTATTCCCACGGCGTCGCCGTGTACACGATGTCCAGATCCGTCCGGGCCACCAACTGCTCGTAGGCGTGGTCGCTTCCGGTGTACGTCGCCGGCGCCGCCTGCCCCTTGTCGGTGATCATCTTGGTCGCGCGCGCCAACTTGTCGGGCACGGTGTCGCAGATCGCGACGATCGTGACGCCATCCACCCCCAGCAGCTCGTTGAGCACCGACCGTCCACGCAACCCGGTACCGACGATCCCGACGCGCACGTTCGCCGTCCGTTCGAAAGGAACCCCCTTCATGGTCTTGCGCGACTTGGGAGCCGCAGGCTGCTGGTCCGGATGGGCGATCGCCGAGATGTCCTCCGCGATGCCGCGCGTGAATGCGCCGCTCGCCGCCAATCCCGCCCCCGCAAGGGCTGCGCCCTTCAACATGTCCCGCCGACTCACTTCGCTCATCGTTCGCCTCGGACCTCGGAGTTGTCGCCGACCGTCGTGGACCCATGGACCCGCTCCAACAGCACGGCATCGCCAATCAGGGAATCATGCAACGTACAGTCGATGAGGCGCGACTGGGCGCCGATCACCGCGTCACGCACCGTGGTTCCGGTGATCGTACTCCCCGCACCGATGCTCACATTCGGCCCGATCGTCGAGCCGGTGAGCGTGCACCCGTCCTCGATGTACACGGGCTCGAGGATCGTCGCCCCCTGCACGTCGGCCGGACGACGCGCACGCCCCTTCTCCAGCATCACGCGGTTCGTGTCGAGCAGCGTATCGAGCTTCCCCGCGTCGTACCAGCCGGCCACGTCCACCACCCGGAGTTTGGCGCCGTGGTCGATCATGTACTGGAACGCGTCGGTCAGGTAGAACTCGCCCTGATGCGCGGGCTGCGCCAGGGTGTGCGTGATCCCTTCATACAACAGCGCCGAGTTGCGGATATAGTAGAGCCCGATGTTGGCCCGCTTGCTGACCGGCGTCTTCGGCTTCTCCACGATCCGGGTCATGTGACCCGACGCATCGGTCACCACGACGCCAAAGCGCTGATAATCCTCGACTTCCTTGGTCCAGATGATCCCGTCGTCGGTGCACGTGGGGATGATCGACAGGTCGGCATCGAAGATCGTATCGACGAAGATGATCAGCACCGGCTCGCCCTTCACCAGCGACTCGGCGAGCGCCACCGCCCCCGCCGTTCCGTCCTGCACCTTCTGCTCGATGAACGTCGCGGGCAGATCCGCATACGCCGTGCGCGCGTGCGCCTCGACCACGTCCTTGAGGTGCCCGGTGATGTACACCACGCCACTCACGTGGCCGACCCTCCGGACGTCGTCGAGGACGTAGTCCATCACCGGCTTGCCGGCCACGCGCAGCATGGGCTTGGGCACGGTGTGCGTGTGCGGACGAAGGCGGGTCCCCTTCCCCGCCAACGGGATGATCACCTTCATGGCGCGCTCGTCCCCTCGCGGCCGTACTTGTCGGTCAGCCGGACCACGTCGTCCAGGTGCGGGGTGCTCGCCTCGAGCAGGTCGCAGTCGGTCACGGCCTGCATCTGGTGCACGTGCCCCGGTTCGTTGCGGTAGCTCTCCCCCTCCACGAGCCGCACGTCACGCAAGGGCGCGCCCGGCGCGTCCCCTACGCGGTAGATCATCTCCCCCTTCAGGACGTGAATCACCTCATCCTTCTGGCGATGGTACTGCAACGAGAGCGACTCCCCCGCCTTGATGTGCAGCACCTTTCCCACATAGTGCTCGGTGTGCGCCCAGATCGTCTCGTGCCCCCAGGGCTTCTGCACCACCCGCACCGGCGTCTTTCCACTCATCACCTGTTCTCCCATGGTCGCGCCGTGATTGAACTTGGGCTCGTCACGCAGCCATTGATGCAGGCCCCGCACCCGGTGCACGCCGCGCCCACCACCGGACGCCCGTTCGCATCCAACCGCAAGGCCTCCTCACCCGCCGGACACACCCGCGCGCACACACCACACTCCACATCGCGGTGCGCGATGCACTGCGTCGCATCAATGCGGATCTGCGACATCTTGACGCTACCCCACAGATCCGCCGGGACCTCGAGCGCCGCGGTCGGACAGGCCACCGCACAGGGCATGTCCGTGCACATCACACAGGCCTGACTCGTCACCTGCAACGCCGGCGTTCCGGCGGCCAACCCGGCACTCGTCGGCAAGGCGCGGATCGCACGCACGGGACACGCGGGCTCACAGGCCCCGCATCGCGTGCACGCCGCCAAGAACGCGGCCTCCGGCAGCGCCCCGGGGGGCCGAATGTGAACCCCGCCTCCCACCTTGGCCGACACCACGTCCACCGCGCGCCCCAGGACCTTCCGGAATCCCTGGGAAAAAAACGCCCGACGGTCGACGGATTCTGCCATCGGGATAATCTGCGACAGGGAACGCCAAAAGATAAGGCGTCAGGGGCCGTCCCCCCCCCCCACGAACTACCACAAGACGCGACGCTCCGCGGTCTGCCGTCTCGTCCTCGTTCGTAACAGCGAACGTCCGCGCCACCACGGGTCCCGAGCGCCGGAAACGCGAACAGCCGCCCACGGGCGGCTGTTCGCTCCTGCACTCTCCCAGCCGCGGCGCGCACGCCGCCTGCTGCCACGCCGATGCCTACCGGCTCCCCATCCGCGCCTTCAAGCGCTCCAACCGGCGGCGCACCGACCCGTCCATCACCGTGTCACCAAACTTCACGATCACACCGCCCAGGATCCGGCTGTCCACCGCGACGTGCGGCACGACCTCCTTCCCGATCGCTGCGCTCAGCGATGCGGCAATGGCTCGCACATCGCCCTCGGACGTCTCACGCGCCACCGTCACCCGGGCATGCAACCGTCCTTCCGCGGCGTCCAGCAGGTCGCCGTACGCCACGGCGATCTCGGGGATCAGCGTCTGCCGACGGTTCGTGACGAGCTTCTGCAGGAACTTCACGAACGTCACCGGCGCCTTGTCGCCGAGCGCCTTGCCCAGCATCGCGATCTTGTGCGCCTCCGTGACCTGCGGCGCGGCAAGAAAACGCTGGAGCGTCACATCCTGCTCCACCGCCGCGGCCACGCCGTTGATCAGCACCGCCCACTCGGTGCGCGCGCCGGCCGCGGTGGCCAGCTCGAGCAACGCCTCGGCGTAGTTCTTGGCGATCGACTCGTTGTTCATTTATCGCGTGCCGATCGAGGCAAGGTAGCTCTCCACGAGCTTCCGGTTCTGCGCATCGTCGAGATTCTTCTCGATCACCTTGCTGGCGCCGGCGAGCGCCAGATCGATCGCCTCGCGGCGGATCTCATCGATGGCCTTGCTCTTCTCGGCCTCGATATCACGACGGGCACGCTCCATCATCTCGTCCTGCTGCTTCTTGGTGCTCTCCAGGAGCTCCGCGCGCATCGACTCGGCGGTCGCGCGCCCCTCGGAGATGAACTTCTGGGCCTCGCTCTTGGCCGCTTCGATCTGCGCCTTGTGCTGCACGAGCAGCGCGGCGGCGGCTTCCGAATCGGCCTTGGCCGACGAGATCGCGGCTTCGAGCGCGGCCTCGCGGTCACGCACCGCGGCCGTGATCGGGCCGAAGGCGAACTTGGCGAGCACCACGAACACGATCGCGAAGATGATCAGCGTCCATGCCATCAGCCCGGTGCTGGGCGAGAGCAGGTTCACGGAGCCACCGGCCGCTTCGCCTTCCTGCGCCAAGAGGGGGGAAGCGATCAGCGACATGGCAACGACGCGCGCGAGCAGGGAACGCATAGGATATCCGAATAGGAAAAGTTGGGGTGCCCGGGCCGCCCCTTCGTCTGAAGGAGCGGCCACGAGCGGAACAACCGACTGCGACTTAGAACTTGCCCTGGATCTGGAACGCGACGACGACGGCGAACAGCGCGGCGCCCTCGATGAACGCGGCGAAGATCAGCGCGGCGGTCTGGATCTGACCGGCGATCTCGGGCTGACGCGCCATGCCCTCAACGGCCTGGCCGCCAACGCGGCCGATGCCGAGTCCGGCGCCGATGATGGCGAGACCGGCACCGATGCCGGCGCCCATCATGCCCCACGCGCCCATGTAGTTCTTGTTGAAGCCAGCCGCGGTCTCGGCGGCAGCCTGAAGCAGAGGATACAACGTCATGGCAATACTCCGGAAGAATCGTGGTCCTGCGTGCTCGCCTGCGATCGGGTCGCCCCGGTCCTGCCTCGCCATCCGTCACCGAAACCCGCCACGTGCGCGAGCCTCAACGGACTTCGCCGAACAAGGGGTTCGGCTACCGCACGAGCGCTCCGGCGTGGAACGCCCGCGTCCTGCACAGCGTGCTAGTGATGCGACTCGCGCACCAACCCGATGAAGACACTCGCCAGCAACGTGAAGATGAACGCCTGGAGGAACGCCACCATCAGCTCCAGGAACATGATCGCCACCGCCATCGCCAGCGGCAACGGGGCGAGTACGTATGAGCCGAACGAGAAGATCAACCCGATCAGCGCGAGCACCACGATGTGGCCGGCCGTCATGTTGGCGAACAAACGGATCGCCAAGGCGAACGGCTTGGTGAACTTCCCGATCAGTTCCACCGGGCTGAGGATGATCGACATCGGAATGCGCATCCCCAGCGGCATGTCATGCGGCCAGAAGATGATGGTGTTGATGTACCCCGCGCCCAGCGCCTTCATGCCCGCGATTTCGATCACCACGAAGGTGATGATCGCCAGCGTCGCGGTCACGGCGATGTTGCCGGTCGCGGTGCTGCCGTAGGGAATGAGACCCAGCAGGTTGCAGGTCAGAATGAAGAAGAAGAGCGTGAGCCCGAAGGGCACGAACGCCTCGCCATGATGGCCGACGTTCGGAAGGATCACCTCGTTGCGGATGTACAACACCATCGCTTCCATGGCCCCGCTGAACCCCGTGGGCGGCTGTCCCGAGGCCGCACGCTTGGCCACCCCCCGCGCGGCGGCGGTCAGCGCCACGATCACCAGCGTCGCGGCCAGCAGCAGCATCACCACGTGCTTGGTCGGCGACAGGTCCAGCTCGAGCGGGCCGATGTGGATCGGCGCCCAGTGCGGCAACTCGATCTCCTGCACCAACCCGTGCCCGAATCCCGCCGGAAGATCGAGCGCGTGGGCGTCCGTGATGTGCGGCGTGATGATATCCACCTTCCGGGGCGCGGCATCCTGGGCAACCATGCGTGCCGGAGCGGCGGCCATCACGAGGGCGGTGAGCAGTGCAGCGAATCTCATGGCTTGAGCAGTAGTGGTTCGAAGAGCGTCGTCACGAAGAAGAACGAGACCATGCTGAGCAACGCGGGTGCCGACTGAAGTCCCAACACTTTGATGAACAGCATGCCATACAACCCCACGGTGAGCAGCCGCAGCAACATCCCGGCTCCCCACCCGGCCATCACGTTCCCCTTGCGCAGGTAGAACGCGAAGCCGAAACCGATTCCCTGCACCACGGCCGAAATCGCCGCGCTCGTCCAGACCGCCCGTGCCCCCTCGGCGCCCGGATACACCGCCGTGAAGGCGAACCCTCCCCCCACGGTCACAAGGCCCAGCAGCACCGCGAACATGCCGATCTGTTTCACGACCCTTTCCCGTGTGTCCGCGGTTCGTCCGCGCGCTGCCGTTCGTCCCGGAGCGCACGCAGCATCAGGTACAGCCCACTGGCAAAGCCCACGCACAGACCGCCCAACACCCCCCACGGTCCGCTCCCGAACTTGTGATCCACCCAGTTGCCCAGCGAGAGGAAGAGGAGGATCGCGATCGCAAACTGCACCCCCAGCCCTCCCAACCGCGCGGCACTCCCGGTGTCGCCGTTCGTCCGCTCCCCCCGCGCCGCCGCCAGCAACGCATCGCGCCGCCGTGCAATGGCCGCGGCGCGCTCCGGCGGCGTCGACGACTCCGACATGCCGCTGGGTCCTGCAGGAGGCTCGGAAAATCCCATGTTCAGCCTCGAAAATTAGGAGCTTGTGAAATATTTCGCAAGCGAACTTTTCACTCTGAAAATCGGGGTCCTCGCGCAAATCGCCCCGCGGCATTTTCCTCGCCACCGACCCTCGAGGTTATTTCCGCACCGAACACACTCCGAAACCGGATCCCACCACCGTCAACCGGATGTTTCCCGGCTTCCCGGCTACCGCACAACCTCGCTCCCCACTTCTACTTACGTGTGACCACGGATTTGACGAATCGTCGTGCTGTTGATAACTTTTCCCCCGGATGATTCCGCTGCAACTTTTGTAACATTCCGCGAGCCCTTTCACGCCGCCGCCCACGGATGAACGGAAAAATCACCTTCGCGTTGCTCAGCATCGGCGTCCTCGCATTTGCCTGCGGACGTCCACGTGCCGTCGAGACAATGTCAAAGGTGCGCTCCACCAAATCACATGGCCCGGCTCTCACGCCTTCGCTTGCGGTCAGCGCGCGCGGCGTGAACGATGCCGTGCGCTTCGATTTCATCGTCAGCAACACGGGGAACCAGAAACTCGAAGTGAGTTTCCCCTCGGGGCAGACGCACGACGTGATCGTGCTCGACTCGTTGGGCCGCGAGGTGTGGCGCTGGAGCGCGAAGCGGATGTTCACCTCCGCGTTGCAGAACAAGGTGATGCGTGAGCATGACACGCTCACCTTCAATGACGAGTGGAGTCACGCGGCCCCTGGCCGCTACACGGCGGTCGCGCGGCTCGCGTCGGCGAACTATCCCATGGAACAGCGCGCCGAGTTCGTGGTGCGCTGACTCGGCGCGGACACGGAGACGGTTCAGCGTTTTGTTGCCGGGCGCCGTTCACGAACGGCGCCCGTTTCGTTAGCTTAGGCGTGGTTCTGGTTCCCGCCCTTGGCGGCCCGTCGGTTGGCGGGATCTTCATCTTGCGCACGGAGCAGCAGCAGTGGCCACTCCTCAGTCGGCAGCAGACGAACGCGACTTGGCGCTTCTCGCCACACTCGCCACGGCGCGCAGGGATCTTGCCGCGCAGATCGGGCGGAGGATCGTGGGACAGCACGAGATTGTCGACTCGCTTGTGGCGGCGATCTTGGCTGGAGGCCATGTGTTGCTGGTGGGGGTGCCGGGGCTGGCCAAGACGCTGCTGATCCAGACGCTCGCCGAGGCCTTGGACTTGGCGTTCGGCCGCGTGCAGTTCACGCCGGACCTGATGCCGAGCGACATCACCGGCACGGAGTTGCTCGAGGAGGATCACGGCACCGGGAAGCGAAGCTTCGTCTTCCAGAAGGGACCGATCTTCGCAAACATCGTGCTGGCCGACGAGATCAACCGCGCCCCACCGAAGACGCAGGCGGCGCTGCTTGAGGCGATGCAGGAGCATCGCGTGACCGCCGCCGGCAAGACGTACACGCTCGAGGAGCCGTTCTTCGTGTTGGCGACGCAGAACCCAATCGAGAACGACGGCACCTATTCGCTCCCCGAGGCGCAGCTCGACCGCTTCATGTACCAGCTCACCCTCGACTATCCGTCGCAGGAGGAGGAGGAGCGGATCGTGAGCAGCACCACGGGGGCGTCTCGGCATGAGATCGTGCCGGTGTTGCGTGGCGCGCAGATCATCGAGATGCAGCAGTTGGTGCGGCGGTTGCCGGCGCCGCCGAGTGTGATCAGTTATTCCGTGGGGCTGGCGCGGATGACGCGTCCGAAGGACCCGACGGCGACGGCGGCGGTGAAGAAGTACGTGAGCTTCGGCGCAGGGCCGCGTGCGTCGCAGTACTTGGTGCTCGGCGCCAAGGCGCGTGCCGCGATGGACGGGCGCAGCGTGCCGGATCTGGATGACGTGAAGGCCGTGGCGGCGACGGTGCTGGGGCACCGGGTGGTGCTGAACTTCCAGGCGGAAGCGGAAGGGATCACGGTGAGGGATTTGGTGACGCTGTAGCTTGAGCGTCGATCACAGGTGTGAACGCGGGGGCGGTGCGCGATGCGCACCGCCCCCTCTTGCGAGTCGTTCACGGTGCCCGCGTCACTGGAGCGTG
>CAXBQP010000032.1:0-36492 GCA_963978095.1 uncultured bacterium
GGACCCGACGTCACGCCAACCCGCATCAGATCCTCGCCAGTCACCGCGAGGTCACCCACTTCCACCGGCTCATGAAAGGCGGCATTGCCCGCCATCGCCCGGAGCTCGACCAACCGCTGCGACACCGCTTCGCGCGGCTCCTGTGCCAGCCGGGCGTGCCAACGTGCCGAGACCAGCCCGAAGAATGACATGGACCGCATCCGCCCCACCGCCGCGACCCATCGCCGTACCTCTGCGGCGGTGGGCACCCGCTCGGCCAGTACGGCGTCCACGGTGCCGCCGATCTCACGTTCCGACTTTGCCAACGCGGTGATCCACCCCTGCTGGGCATTCGAGCACTTGAGTGCGCCAAGCGCAGGGCGGACCGCTGCAGGGTCGGTCCCGAAGAACAGCATCGCGAGCCGGTCGAGCGTCCGACCCGGCTCCTCGTCCCCCTCACCCCGCGGGAGGAAATCCAGCGCCTCGAAGCGATCATCCGGGGCATCGGCAATCACCGGCAACAACGTCCGTAGGGCTCCCGACTCCCGCCACCAGCGCATCGAGACGCTGGGCTTTTCCACCTGTTGCATCGTCTTGACGAGTTCCTGCTGCACGCGCTCCCCGGAAAGACTCCCAAGATGGGGGGCGCTGGACACGATCGCGCGCCAGGTCGCGGGCTCAATATGAAATCCGAATCGCCCGGCGAATCGGATGCCGCGCAGCGCGCGCAACCGGTCCTCGCGCATCCGTTGCACCGGCTCGCCGACCGCGCGCACGAGCCCCCGTTTGAGATCGAGTTGCCCATCAAAGGGATCGCGCAGTTCCTCCCGCTGGGGGTGGTACGCGATGGCGTTGATGGTGAAATCACGACGCGCCAGATCGTCGTCGAGCGACGCCCCGAAGGCGACTTCGGCGTGCCGTCCGTCGGTCTTCACATCGCGTCGAAACGTGGTGACTTCGTGCAGGGTGCCGGCCTCGTCGAGCACGCCGACGGTGCCGAAGGCGACCCCGACCGGCACGGTGCGCTTGAAGACGTTCATCACCTGCGACGGAGTCGCGGCGGTCGCGAGGTCCCAGTCGAGATGCGCCTGTCCGAGGAGCGCATCCCTGACCGCGCCCCCGACGCACCACGTCTCGTACCCGGCACGCTCGAGTCGCGCGACGATCTCGCGAACGGAAGCCGGGGGATCAAGACGTCGGCGGAGCCCGTCGCTCACAGCGTGCGGAGCCCCTCCTCCAAGCTCACGCGCGGACTCCATCCTGGAAGCACGACGCCTTGCGTCCACGGGTCGAGCATCTCCCGCGCACGCACTGCACGCGCGCCCCAATCAGCGGCAATGGCGGTTCCCCGCGCGGCCTCCCACGCGGCAAAGAGCGCACGCACCTCTTGGGTGGCACCGGAACGCACGGCGAAGATCTCGTGTCCTGGCGATGTCGCACCCTGCGTGCGCGCGGCCGCCACGCGAATCGCGGACACGGCATCATCGACATGGACGAAATCCATGGGCACGGAGGCGGGTACCATCGCCATCGTGGTACCGCCCCGTTCAGCCGCTAGCATGAATGGAATCAGCTTCCGGCGCGTGTCGCCCGGCCCGTAGGTGTCCGTGAGCTCGATCGTCACCGCACGCATCCCGTGCGCCTCGACCCAGTAGGTCAGGAGGCTCACGAATGCCTGCTTGGTCGCTGCGTAGAGGCAGGTCGGCGAGAACTCGCGGTCCTCGTAGTGCTGCCACGCTGATCCGACATTGACGAGCCGCGAGACACCGGACGCCCCCATCGCCTCGAGCAACTGTGCGCCGAAGAGCACGTTGTCCCGCACCAACGGCTCCACCTGATCCGACCGGTGCTCGGCGATGAAGTTCGAGGCCAGGTGTGCAACGACCGTGGGCCGTGCCGCCGCCACGATGGCCATCAGCCCTTCCGTCGACCCGTCGTGTTGATGCGGGGTGGTCAAAACGCCCAACGCCTGCACGGCGGGATCGTCCGACGAACGACGCACAACCGAGTGGACCTCAACACCATCCGCCGCCAGCGCTCGCACCAGCGCCCCACCGACGAAGCCGGTGGCACCGGTCACGAGCCAACGATCACCCACAGAGGACGCTTCCGCCATTCACGTTGACGATCTCTCCGGTGACGTGGCGCGCCCCCGGGAGGCACAAGCACACGGCTGGAAACGCGACATCGTACGCCGAGGCAATCCGCCCCACAGGGATCCCCTTCGCGATCCGCTCCTTGCCGCCGTCCGCGAAAGGGACGACGCACATCTCCGTGTCCACCCACCCCGGAGCCACGGCGTTCACGGTGATCCCCTGCCCCGCGACCTCCACGGCGAGCGACTTTACGAAGGAGATCATCGCTCCCTTGCTCGCGCCGTAGTCCGCATGCATGGACTCCCCGCGCTGGCCGGCGGTGCTCGACACGAACACCATGCGCCCGCCGCTCCCCATCACGCGCACCGCCGCGCGCGCCACGAAGAACATCGCGTCCACATTCTCCCGCATCGTGCGCGCCCAGCGGGCATCGTCGAGCGTTGCAACGGGCACTTCCTCCACGGGCCAGATGCCCGCCGAATGGATGAGGATGTCCACGCCTCCAAGCGCATCCACGGCGTGCGTGACCAGCGCGCCGGCTCCCGCCGGCGAGGTCAGATCGCTCGCGCAGGAAGTGGCCTTCACCCCGAACGCGGCGCATTCCGCCACGGCGACATCAGCGTCCGCCTTCCGCGAGTGGTAGCCGATGCAGACGTCGGCACCGGCCTCGGCGAGCAACCGACTGGCCGCTCCACCGATCCCGCGCGATCCGCCGGTGACGACGGCACGCCGTCCCTTCAGTGAGAAAGCACGACTCACGAACCGATCTCCTCGTCCACGACATCACAGATGGCGTGTTGAATGTTCAGATGAATTTCCTGCGCGCGATCCGTGCGATCCGTGGGGACCACGATGCACAGGTCCGCAAGTTGCTTCATATCGCCCCCGTCGCGCGCGGTCAGGCAGATGGTGGTGATGCCCATCGCCTTCGCGGTGCGCGCCACATGGATGCAGTTCGGCGACGTTCCACTGGTGGTGTGGATCATGAGCAGGTCGCCCGCACGCCCGAGCGCTTCGAGCTGCCGCGAGAATACCGCCTCATACCCGAAATCATTGGCGTGGGCTGTGAGAATCGAGGTGTCCGTGGTCAGCGCAATGGATCGCAGCGCTCTGCGGTTCTTGCGGTACCGCACGACATACTCGGCCGCCATGTGCTGGGCATCAGCGGCGCTTCCACCATTCCCACAGAAGAAGATCGTCCCGCCCTGCCTCAGCGTCGCGACCGTGCGACGCGCCGCCTCAGTGATCTGTGGGCGCAACGCACTCGCGCTTCGAGCCGCCGTCGCCGCAAGATCGTCGAGGTGCGCTACCGGATCAATCGCCATGCGTGGGACTCCGTCTACGGTGAACGATCAAGGACGCGCAATCAGGGTGGATAAGCGAAGCTGGGTCGCGGCAGCGCGTGCCCCCAACGTCTCCGGTTCATCGGCTGCGGCCTCGAACGCGAACGTGATGCACGCATCCGCGGCCAACAAATCCAGTGCCACGGGACGCGAGGCCTCGCTTTCGAGCACGCGGCGCGAGAGCCACTCCGCCGCGTTCGTGAACGCCTCCACACGCGACAGCGACTCCCACTCGGGGTGCGCGGCAAAGATGTCCCGCAGTCGCTGCACCAGCGCCGGCGGCGCTTCCCCCGAGCGTTCGGCCGCCCAACGCGCGTGCGTCACGCGACCCCCACAAGCATGGCGGTGATGATCTCGCGCGCTGCATCGAGGGTGGGCTTCAGCGCGTCATGAGCGACACCCGCCTGCGCCAGGTGCGGCTTGCCGCCGCCGCGAATCCCCGTCTTGGCGCCCACCGCCTTTACGAGATCACCGGCCGCGATTCCTTTCGTGCGGAGCGCGTCGCTCACGACGACGACCATGGCCGCCTTCCCGTCCTCGAATGACGCCCCGAGCACGCCAACACCGCTGCCGATGCCGTCCCGTACCCCGTCGCCGATCGCCTGCAGCTCCTTCACATCCAGAGCCGAGACGGTCGCCACCAGCAGCTTATGCGCGGCCACGTCCGCGGCCTGCGCGAGCAGCCCGCCACCCGACGCATCGCCCCCACCGGAGCGTCGCAAATCGGCGACCTGCTTCTCAAGCGTCTTCTTCTCGGCGAGGAGCAAGTCGAGACGCTTCTCCAGCACCTCTTGAGTGACGGCATGCAGATTGACCTTCAGCCGCCCGGCCACGGACTCGAGCGTCCGCTCACGCGCGTGCATCAGCTCGAACGCTCTCGGCCCCGTGACCGCGACCACGCGCCGGACTCCCGCCGAGACGCCATTCTCCGAGACGATCCGGAAGAGCGCAATCAATCCGGTGTTGCGCACATGACATCCACCGCAGAGCTCCGTCGATAGCGCCGGAATGTCCACCACGCGCACGACATCGCCGTACTTCTCCCCGAAGAGGGCCATCGCTCCGGCAGCGACCGCATCGGCGTACGCACGCTCCGTGATCGTGACATCCACATTCTGCCAGATCGCCTGGTTCACCCAGCGCTCCACCTGATCGAGCTGGTCCGGCGTCATGGGCCCGTGGTGGGTGAAGTCGAAGCGCAGGCGGTCGGGCTCGACGACCGATCCCGCCTGATGCACATGTTCGCCCAGCACCTTGCGCAGCGCCGCGTGCAGCAAGTGCGTTGCGGTGTGATTGCGCTCCGTGTCCCGGCGGCGAAGCGCCGGCACACGCGCGGTGGCCGTGCCGAAATCCACGGATCCGTGCACGAGGCCGATGGCGGCAATCCGTCCATCGAACTTCTTCACATCATCGACGTCGATCCTCCAGCCGTCGCCCTCGATGGTACCATGGTCGGACACCTGTCCCCCCGACTCCGCGTAGAACGGCGTGTCTTCGAGTATCACCGCTGTCCGCCCTTCGCCAAGGTGCCGCAGGGCGGCCACCCTCGTGGTGCACTCAACCGCGTCGTAACCGATAAAGGTCTGCGCGGCCGATGAGTCAGCAGCGCGCAGCCACTTGTCGTCATCACCGAAGTCATCGGCGACCACGGAGATCTTCCGCGATTTACGCTCGTCTTGCGACAACTTGCGCTGCGCGCCGAGCGCGGCGTCGAAGCCCGCAGTGTCCACGAGATAGCCGCGCTCGTGCGCCATCAACTCCGTGAGATCGACCGGGAAACCGAAGGTGTCGTACAGGCGGAACACGTCCTCGCCGGAGATGGTGCCGCGAATCTCGGAGCTGCCCTGGGTGGACGCCGTGGGGGCGAGTTCGTCGAATCGCGCCATCCCGCCGTCGATGGTCGCCAGGAAACGCTCCTCTTCGGCGCGGGTGGTATCGATGATGTGTTTGTGCCGGACGTGCAGCTCGGGATACACGTCGCGCATCTCGTCGATGACCTTCTGCACGACGTAGACGAGGGTCGGTTCGCGGCGCCCGAGGAGCCAGGCATGGCGGACCGCGCGGCGCAAGATTCGGCGCAGCACGTAACCGCGCCCTTCGTTCGAGGGGAACACACCGTCGGCCAGGAGGAAGGCGGTGGCCCGTGCATGGTCGGCGAGCACACGATAGCTGGCCGAATCCTCGCGGGCGTACTCGTATGGCTTTCCGACGATGGCGCCCACGGTCTCGAGCATCCCGGCGAAGAGATCGCAGTGGAAATTGTTCGACACCCCCTGCATCACGGCCGCGATCCGTTCGAGGCCAGCGCCGGTGTCCACGCTGGGCTTCGGCAGCGGCTGCAGCACACCATCCGGCTGACGGTCGAACTGCATGAACACGAGGTTCCAGATTTCCAGGAAGCGTCCGGCTTCGGCGCCTTGGACGAAGGCATCCTGGGAGTAATCCGTGATGCTGGTGTCGGTCCACTCGCCGGTCGCCCCTGCGGGGAAGGCGAAGTCCTTGGTCAGGTGCGCCAAATCGACGTAGATCTCGGTGCACGGTCCGCAGGGGCCGGTATCGGCCATCTGCCAGAAGTTGTCGGCGTGGCCGAGTCCATAGATGCGTGACTCGGGTATACCGGTTACTTCGCGCCAGAGCGCGCGCGCTTCATCGTCTTCGTAGAACACGGTGACGCGCAGGTGCTCTTTGGGGATCTGCAGCTCTTCGGTGATGAACTCCCACGCGAACTTGATGGCATCGCGCTTGAAGTAGTCGCCGAATGAGAAGTTGCCGAGCATCTCGAAAAAGGTGTGATGCCGGGCAGTGTGCCCCACCTGCTCGAGGTCATTGTGCTTGCCACCGGCGCGCACGCACTTCTGGCTGGTGGTGGCGCGCCGCTTTCCTTCCGGCGGCTCTTCCATTCCGAGGAAAACCTTCTTGAACTGGACCATGCCGGCGTTGGTGAAGAGCAACGTCGGGTCGGTCCCCGGAACGAGGGAAGAGCTCTCGCGAATCGCGTGCCCCTGGCGCGCGAAATAGTCGAGAAAACGGCGGCGGATCTCGGTGGCTCGCATAGTTATGGAAATCTAATCACCACAGGGGGTTGCGAGCAGGGGCTCCCCGTGAAGCAGACGGTGGACCCAAGCGGACGATTAAATTTTCCACGCGTGAGTCGGACAAACTCGCTCCTTCTTCCCAAACGCGTGCCAGCGCGTACCTTTTGCGTGGCAACGCGATCGTCGACAGAATCAACCACTGTGTGTGTCGGTCGTTCGCATCCCGGCCGATCACCAGTACCCCCGGGAGGCCGTTGAACCGATTCGTATGTTTTGATCGCGCGCGTCACCTGACCGCCGGACAGGTGGACGGTGCGTCGCAGGTGGCCACGCTGTCGCGAGCTCGTCTCAGTTCTGCACGGGACGTTTTCCACTGGCTCGTGCTCAACTGGCGACGGTTATCCAACCTGCGTGCGGCAGTCCTGAGACCATCGGCGTTCCGATACTTCCACATCGTTCGGGACTCACGCATCGTGGGAACGCTGCTGCTGTTCATCCCTGCGCGATATCGCAATGGCGTTCGGCGTGAGCACGTGGAAATCAGCTTTCAGGTGATTCCGGAGGCGCGGGGCGCCGGCGTCGGTTTGGCCGCCGTGACGCTGGCCATTGACCATGTCAACCGAACGCTCCTCCTCGACGTCTATGCGCTTGTGCGTGAGACAAACGGCGGATCAATCGCCACGTGCCAACACCTGTTCAAGCGCCGTGCCGCGTTCACGCGCCGAGGCATTGGTCCATTCGCGTCCTTCAGCCAGACCGAGCGCGCCGACGCGCCGGAGCTCTAGGTCGGCAAAAAGCCGACAGAACAACAGGCGCTACCTTGCGCCGTCGTGGCCGGGGGCCAAGACGCGCTTCACGACATTGCGGACGACCTCCGTTCCAAACCCTCTCCGCAGCAAAAACCCCATCAGCCGACGCCGAGCCACGGCTGGATCGAGCTTGGCCAGGCTCCGCGCGCGCCGCTCCGCCACCGCCTCGAGCGCCCCGCGCTCGTCGAACGCCTCTTCCTCGCCGGCCTCGCGCATAACGCGGTCCACGATCTCGCGCGCCACCCCGCGCCTCGCCAGTTCCATGGCGATCCGCCGGCGACTCATCCGCCCTGCGGCCATGCGCGCGCGCGCGAACGTGCGCGCATACGACTCGTCATCCAGGAAACCGAGCTCGACGAGTCGGTCGAGGGCACTCCGGATATCAGGGGCGGCATGCTTCCGCTTCACAAGCCAGCGCTCCAGCTCCCGACGACTCCGCCCCCGCAACGCGAGCGCCGCAGTGGCTGCATCGTATGTCGCCAACGCCCCGGCGCTCGACAGCAGTTGCTCGCCGATCGCCGGAGTGACCTCAAGCCCGACCTTGAGCATGAACCGCTGCACCAGCGCCGCATCGACCAGGACCGACTGCTGCGGCTTGCGCCCCTCGCCGAGTAACGCCTCCGGCGAGAGGGAGAGCATCACGCGATACCGCCCGGGGTGCCGCGGGTGCTCCGTAATTCCCGAGACCCGCCCCGAAACGGGGCCATCAGACAACGAAAGAGGCCGAGTGGGGACTCTGGACGATTTGGAGGATTCCGGGCCTCCATCACGATCCAGCGTCACCCACTCGGCCTTTCTTCCGGCCTTCGGAAACAACGGCTACTCCTCCGTCGCCTCCGACTGCCCTGCCTCGATCTTGTTGATCCCCAACACCGCCTTGACCTTCTCCTCGATCTCCGCCATCACGGTCGGATTGTCCTTGAGGAACAACTTGGCGTTTTCACGCCCCTGCCCGATGCGCTGGGTGCCGTAGCTGTACCAGGCCCCCGACTTCTCGATGATCCCCGACTCCGCCCCGATGTCCACGAGGAGCGATGTGTGGGAGATCCCTTCCGCGTACATGATGTCGAATTCCGCCTGCTTGAACGGCGGGGCAACCTTGTTCTTCACGACCTTCACGCGAACGTGCGAACCGATGACGTCCTCTTTCTCCTTCACCGGTCCGACGCGACGAATGTCGAGACGCACCGAGGCGTAGAACTTGAGCGCCTTACCGCCGGTGGTGGTCTCGGGGTTGCCGAACATCACCCCAATCTTCTCACGCAGCTGGTTGATGAAGATCACGCTGACGCCGCTCCGGGCGATGGCGCCGGTGAGCTTGCGCAGCGCCTGCGACATCAGACGCGCCTGCAACCCCATGTGCGACTCGCCCATCTCCCCCTCGATCTCCGCCTTCGGCACCAGTGCCGCGACCGAGTCCACCACGATCACATCCACCGCCCCAGAGCGCACGAGAATCTCGCAGATCTCCATGGCCTGCTCGCCGGTGTCCGGCTGCGAGACCAAGAGCTTCTCGACGTCAACGCCGAGCTTGGCGGCGTATTCCGTGTCCAGCGCATGCTCCGCGTCGATGAAGGCGGCGGTTCCCCCCGCCTTCTGGGCATTGGCGACCACATGCAAGCACAACGTCGTCTTGCCGCTCGACTCCGGTCCGTAGATCTCGGTCACGCGCCCGCGCGGAATCCCGCCCACGCCGATCGCCGCATCGAGATTGATGGCTCCGGTGGGGATCACATCAACTTTCACCGACGGCGCATCGGGGCCCAACTTCATGATGGACCCCTTGCCGTACGACTTCTCGATCTGGGCGATCGCGAGGTTGAGCGCTTTTTTCTTTTCGTCGTTCGCGGAGGACACGGCCATGGGGCCTCATCTGGAGTGCGGGGCGACGGCGCGCCCGTGAGAAGAAATCTACCGTCCGGAGCCGACAGGGCTACTCCCGAACGAAGAGCGAAGAAACCACTGGTACTACAATACCGAACAAACTACGAAAGTACCGAAAAAGTGCAAGAGCCAGTAGGCACACCGGCGTCACGCCTAAAGTTATCCACATGCCACTTTTCCACATTTTGATTTATATCTAATCCCTGCAACATCTTGCATTGTGGATAACTGGACGACCTAGTACCAGTGGCACTACGTCAACCGGAACGCCGACGGAATATGACGTACAAAAACCCGGCGGTCGCGCACCAGCACACCCACGACATCGAACCGGTACGACTCCCCGCTTCGCCCGTGACGCTCGATCCAACTCTGCGCGGATTTCACGAGCTCCCGTTGCTTCCGACGGTTCACGGCTTCGACCGGATCGCCGAACTCGTCGCCATGTCGTGCCTTCACTTCCACGAATGCCACCACCCCGTCACGCTCGACCACCACGTCGATGTCGCGACGCCCGGACTTGAACCGGCGCGCGACAATCCGCCATCCCCCCTCTTGAAGCCACCGGGCGGCGATCCGCTCGCCCAGCTCTCCGAACGCATTGGTCGCTTTGGTCATGGAGCTACGCTATCACGCGACACGGGGCGCGACGGCATCAATCCGTCGCGCCCCGAACCATTTCGCCGCCGCGTGGCTGATGTCAGGTCGCGGGCGCGCCGCGGGCAGGGTTCGCTGACGGAGAGAGACTGCTGCTGCTCCCGTTGCGCGGGCGCCCGTACTCCCGCGCCGCCCGACTGCCGAAGAACGCCGCCACCATCGCGATCACAGCCGGCGACTTGAGCATCCGGCGATGTCCTTCGGCTTCCACTTCCACCATCTGCGAGTTCCGGAAAGCCGCCGCGCAGGCGTGTCCTTCCGAGAGCGGGACCTCCGCGTCCCCGCGATCATGCACGACAAGGACCGGAATCTCAACCCCTTGTACGAACGACGCGAAACGTGATTCGTCCACGGACACGCCGGTTCGCCGCGACATCTCGGCACGAAACGCCGAGCGAATGCGTGGCCCGAGATGCAGGACATCGCAGAAGCGGTCCAAGACCTCGGAGAGGTCCGACGGCGATCCCAGCAGGGCCACGCGCTCGACCTGGAGACCACGACTCAACGCGATCGCCGTGGAGGGTCCCCCCATCGAATGCGCGACGATGCCGCGAAACGGACCGAGCGTGGCCTGGAGATCCATCAGCGCCCGAGCGAACTCAAACGGGCCGGCCATGACACCCAGCGAGTCTCCGTGGGCAGGACCGTCGACGGCGATCACCCGGGCACCAAGCCCGCGCATCGGCGCGATGAAATGCCCGAGCTGCAGCCCTCGTCCCTCCCACCCATGCAACAGGATGATCGGCGGCCCCACCTTGGCACCGAACTCGGTGAGACTCAGCCCGGCTATCCGACGCGGACGCCCCTGCAGGGCGAGCTCGCGCTCCCAGGCCGGCGCCTCATGCCGTCGCGGCGTCGTGAACAAGTCGGCCACCAGCCGACCAGCCACCGCCGGCGCCACATGCTCCAGCGAACGCAGTAGTGCGATCCGGAACTTCAGCGAAAAGGAGAATAACAACGCTAGATGCCGGCGTTGGCGCGGTCCCCGCAAATCCGCTCCACATCCTCCAGCCCCACCAGGACATCACGCGGCTTCGACCCATCCGGAGGTCCCAGCACCCCCGCCACGTGCAACTGATCGATGATGCGCGCCGCTCGGCCGTATCCGACCTTCAGTCGGCGTTGCAGCAGCGACGTACTCCCCCCCTGATTCTGGATGCAGACTTCTGCCGCCTCGCGGAAGAGCTTGTCGCGATCCCCGTCGTCCGCCTCCGCGTTCTCGCCGCCGCCAGCCTCGGCGGCCTCGGCCGCTCGCACTTTGGCGATGATATCGTCGTCGTCCTTGGTCTCGTCGATGTGCATGAGCCCCTGTGCTTCCATCGCGGCCTTCCGGGCCTCGCGACGGTCCACGTACCACTGCATGAGGCGCTCGGTGTCCTCATTGCTGAGGAAGGCGCCTTGCAGCCGCGACGGCTCGCTCTTCCCCGGCGGGATGAACAGCATGTCACCGTTGCCGAGCAGCGACTCGGCGCCCATGCCGTCGAGGATGGTGCGCGAATCGATCTGCGAGGCCACCCGGAACGCGATCCGGCTCGGGAAGTTGGCCTTGATGAGGCCGGTGATGACGTTCACTGAGGGGCGCTGCGTGGCCAGAATCAAATGAATCCCGATCGCGCGGGCCTTCTGCGCCAGCATCGCCAGCGGCGTCTCGACCTCGGCCGCGCAGGTCATCATCAGATCGGCGAGCTCGTCGATCACGACGACGATGTAGGGCAGCGTGCCACGCGTGTATTCCAGATTCTCGAAGCCGACCGTCGGATCCTTGGGCTTCTGCAGCTTCTGGCCGTCGCGGACTTTCTGGTTGAAGTCCTGGATGTTGCGTGCGCCGTTCGCGGCGAGGAGCTGGTAGCGCTCCTGCATTTCGAGTACGGCCCACTTGAGCAGCGCGGCGGCATCACGGTTGTCGGTCACCACCTTGTGGCGCTGGTGCGGCAGCACATTGTACACCGAAAGTTCGACCATCTTGGGGTCGACCATCAGGAAACGCAGCGTCTTCGGGGTATGCCGGTAGATCAAGCTCGTGATGATGGTGTTCACGCAGACGGACTTGCCGCTGCCGGTTGCGCCCGCGATGAGCAGGTGCGGCATCTTGGCCAAGTCGGCGATCACGGGCTTCCCTTCGAGATCCTTGCCGAGCGCGATCGGAAGGGCGCGTGGCGTGGTTTGATAGTCGCGCGATTCGATCATGTCACGGAAGCCGACCATCTCCGGACTCGGATTCGGGACCTCGACGCCCACCGCCCCCTTTCCGGGGATCGGCGCGACCACCCGGATACTCGGTGCCCGCATCGCCAGCGCCAAGTCGTTCGCGAGATTGGCGAACTGTCGCACTTTGACTCCTGGCGAGGGCTCGATCTCGTACTGCGTCACGGACGGGCCGCTCGTGCGCCCGCTGAGCGTGCCGTCGACCTTGAACGTGCGGAGGGCATCCATGAGTTTCTGGCCCATCGCGTCCAGGTGCTGTTTGCCGATCTCCGGATTCCGCTCCGGCGCCAGCGTCAGCAACTCCGGCGACGGAAGATCTTCCGCCAGCGCGTCGAGGGGATCACCCGCCGAGGCGCTGATGGCGGCGACCACCCCCGCCGCGTGTCCGTCCCGCACCTCCGACTTGGTCAGCTTCTTCTTGCGCGACGGCTTGTCCGGCGCCGGCTCGACGGATGGTTCCTCGACGCTGGCCTCGGAGACCGTGTGGTCCGTTGCGGCGACTTCCATCAGGGTGAGATCCATGGCTGGCATCTCGTGCGCTGCGGGCTCGAGCGCCTCCGCCTTCGTCAGCGCCATCGCGGATTCTGGGAGCCCTGCCGCTTTCGGCGTGCGAGCACCGATCAGCATCCGGACCGGATTCCACGCCAGCGTCCCCGCCATCAGCCCTGAAAGGGCGATCACCACGACCACCCAGGCGCCACCGAGTCCGATGATCTTCGCCAGATAGAAGGCGACGAAGCTGCCGAAGAGCCCCGCGAGAGGATCGATGTTGGCGGCGTCGATCGCGGCCCCGCGAGCGAGCGCGGCGGCCACGGGGACGATGAGCGCGAGCCCCCCGGTGAAGAAGAGCCAGCGCTTGTCGGACGAATCCTCGATCCGCCCGAGCAGGCGCAGCGCGTGGACCGCGGGGATGAACGGAACGATCACCGCCGCGAGCGCGCCGATGGAGAGCAGCACGGAGGTCCGGAGGCATGCGCCGACGGGGCCGAAGATCCCGCCGGCCTCGGTGCACGATTGCCCGGCCGCGGCGCCGCCGGCGAGGAGCGCCCCCGCGACGAAGACGGCAGTGAGCAGCAGCGCGATGCCGCCGATTTCACGCCGCATGTGCGCGCGTCGCGCCGCGCGCTTCACGGCCGCCGCATCCGGCGCCGTTTCGCCGGAGGGCGCGTCAGCGGACTTGCGTTTCTTGCGTGGCGGCCGCGGGACCGTGTCGAACGGGAGCTCGTCGTCCTCGCTGCGCGCAGCGGCTGCGTCGGAGCGGACGTCCGGGGTCGGCGATCGGTCGCGCGATGCTCTGGGCATTGAAGATCCTGGTGGCCGAAATGCCCCCCGCCGCACAACGGGGCGCCGTGCGGGCAGGAGTACCGATCTACTGACTCATTGGCGGCGGCTCAGGTCACGGAGCAGCGCGCCCGAACCGGCCGTTCAGAGCCCGCCGTCTCGGCCTGTCAGCACCAGACGCCGGCCGACCAACACTGGCACTACCGGATGCGCGTCGAGCTCGGCACAGGCCGCGAGATCGCGGGCGAACCCTGCGCGACGGAGGGTTCGGGCGTGGCTGGCGTCCGTGAACAGTAGGGACAGGTTCCTCATGTAGGGGCGTTCGAGCAATCGCGCGACCCTGGCCGCATCATTGAGCCGAGGCGTGAATCGAGCGGAGTGCGCCCGGCTATTCGCCACGGACACCACGGCACGCCGGACGAATCGCCCCGCACAGACGGCATCTTCGAGTGAGAACTGCCCCTCACTGCCGGCGCAGATGACCGCCACACTCGTTCCGGCACGAAGGGCCGCTGTCAGCTCGCGCAACACAACGGAGAAGTTGACGAATGAACCGACCACCAGGCGCGATGCGCCTCGACGGCCCGCAAGAATCGCACGAGTGCCGTTGGTGGTGGTGGTCACCACCGACTTGCCGGCCACGATGGACGCCCTGTACTCGCGTGGCGAGTTCCCGAGATCGAATCCGGCGATGCGCTCGGCGTTTCGCTCTCCTCCCAGCACGCTCGTCGCACGCCCCACGGTTCGTGCGACGCGTCGCGCATCCGCGGGTTCAGCCACGGCCCACACGGCGCGGGCCCCGTGATGGAGCGCGGTCGTTATGGTGGTGGACGCCCGTAGCACGTCGATGACCACGACGAAGCGCCCGGTGGTATCCGGGCGCTTCAAATGCGAGTGTCCGAAATGCACGTCCAACGCCGGCACGGCGTTCGTCACCCCTTGGACGGTGTGGCGAGCTCCTTCAGCAAGTACGCCCCTTCCTGCTCGAGGAACTTCGTATGGAAGTCCCCCTTCGCGAAGTGCGCGTCGCGCATCACCTTGCCGAGGAAGGGGACCGTCGTGGTCACCCCCTGCACGATGAACGATTCGAGCGCGAGCTTCATCTTGGCGATCGCCTCGTCGCGATCGCACCCGTGCACGATGAGCTTGGCGATCATCGAGTCGTAGAACGGTGGCACGGTGTACCCAGCATAGGCATGCGTATCCACGCGCACGCCGTTGCCGCCCGGCACGTTGAATACGTCGATCTTTCCCGGCGACGGCTGGAAGTTCCGCATCGGGTCCTCGGCGTTCACGCGGCACTCGATCACGTGCCCGCGCAGCGTCGGGGTCTCCTTCTCCCGCATCGGCATCCCCGCCGCGACGCGGATCTGTTCCTTCACGAGATCCACTCCGGTCAGCATCTCGGTCACGGGATGCTCCACCTGGATGCGCGTGTTCATCTCCATGAAGAAGAACTCGCCGTTCGCATCAAGGAGCATCTCGATCGTGCCGGCCCCCACGTAGTTGATTGCCTTGGCTCCGCGCACGGCCGCCTCGCCCATCGCTGCACGCAACGCGGGAGTGAGGGCGGGACTCGGCGCCTCCTCGATCAGCTTCTGGTGACGGCGCTGGATGGAGCAGTCGCGCTCGCCGAGGTGGATCACATTGCCGTGGGTGTCGCCGAGGATCTGGAACTCGATGTGCCGCGAGCGTTCGAGGTATTTCTCGACGTACACATCGCCGTTGCCGAAGGCCGAGAGCGCTTCGGAGCGGGCGAGCTGAAAGGACCGGGCGAAATCGTCAGCGTCGCGCGCGACGCGCATCCCCTTCCCGCCCCCGCCCGCGGCGGCCTTGATGATCACCGGGAAGCCGGCCTTCACCGCGAACGCCAGCGCCTCGTCCACGTCGTCGATCGGCCCCGGGGTCCCCGGAACGATCGGCACGCCGCAGTCGGCCATCGTCTTTCGTGCCGTGGCCTTGTCGCCCATCATGCGGATCTGGTGCGGCGTTGGCCCGATGAAGGCGATCCCGGAGGCGGCACAGATCTCGGCGAACTCCGCATTCTCGGCGAGGAATCCATACCCCGGATGAATCGCATCCGCCCCCGTGATCTCGGCAGCCGCGATCAGGCGCGGGATCTTGAGATAGCTCTCGCGCGCCGGCGCGGGACCGAGACAGACATCATCGTCGGCGAATCGGACATGCAACGACTCGCGATCGGCCTCGGAGTAGACCGCCACGGTCTCGATGCCGAGTTCCCGCGCGGCACGAATGATCCGGAGCGCGATTTCGCCGCGATTCGCAATGAGAATCTTCTTGAACATCAGTAACGTTCCTGGTGGGCGGAACGCGACATCACGAGGCCACGTCCTGCTGGAAGGCATTGAAGCTCGTGTCGCTGGCGCCGGCAATCCCCTGCACCCGCAGGGCGAACTCGCTGGGGCTCGTGGCGTAGAAGAGCGCGCTCTCGTACGAGATCACGCCTTTCTGATACCAGTTCATGAGCGATTGGTCGAAGCTCTGCATCCCGTACTGCACCGTCCCCTCGCGGATGAGATCGGGGATGTTGAGCGTTTTCGTCATGTCGCGGATGTTGTCGCGCACCGCGGCGGTGTTGACGAGGACTTCGCACGCCGGGATGCGGCCGCCGCGATCCGCGCGGGGCACGAGCCGAAGCGACACCACCGCCTGCAGCGCCTGACTCAGCGAGAATCGGACGTCGGCCTGTTGATGCGGCGGATAGAACGACAGGATACGGCTGATCGTCTGCGTGGCATCCGTGGTGTGCAGCGTGCTGAAGACCAGGTGCCCCGTGTCCGCCGCCTTGAGCGCGATCTCCAGCGTCTCGAGGTCGCGGATCTCACCGATCAGCACGATATCCGGGTCCTGCCGGAGCACGCGACGGAGCGCCTGCGCGAACGATCCGGTGTCGCTGCCGACCTCACGCTGATTGATGTGACAGTTGATGTCGCGGTGCAGGAACTCGATCGGGTCCTCGATGGTGATCACATTCGCGTGCCGATGCTCGTTCACGTACTGCAACATCGACGCGAGTGCGGTCGACTTCCCGGACCCAGTGATCCCCGTGACCAGCACCAGCCCGCGCGGCTTCATCACGATGTCTTCGAGCACCGGCGGCAGGTTCAAGTCGCGCAGTGACAGCGCCTGAAAGGCGATCGCCCGAAACGCGTAGGCGATCGAGCCCCGTTGCTGGTACATGTTCACGCGGAACCGCCCGATGCCGGGGACGCCGATCGCGAAATCGGCTTCCTTCTCGGCGTCGTACTCCCGCCGCTGCTTGGGCGGGAGGATCTGTTCCCCGATCGACCGCAAATCCTCGGGGCGCAGCGGCGGGAACTCGAGCGCCGTCAGCTCGCCGTCGAGCCGGATCGTCGGCGGTCGTCCCAGCTTCAGATGCAGGTCGGACGCGTGACGCTGCACCATGACCTGAAGCATGGCTTTGTAATCGTACGGCGGGAGCGGTGGCGCCGCGGACGCGCCTGCGGCGCCCGCGGGGACAGCTGGTGCCGCCGCGGGTGCGGGACGGCCCGCGCCCGGCTCAGCCATTCGGTTCGATCTTGAAGAGGACCTGCCCGTACTCCACCGGATGCGCATCCGTCGCGCTGATGGCGCGTACGGTGCCGGCGTACTCGGACTCGATCTCATTCATGATCTTCATCGCCTCGATGATGCAGAGGGTCTGTCCCTTGCTGATCTTGTCGCCCACGGAAACGTACGGCTTGGCCCCCGGCTCGGGGGCGCCGTAGAAGGTCCCGACCATCGGCGACTTGATATCCAGCGTGTTCGCCTTCGGCGCCTCCACAACCACCGGCTCCACGGCCGCGGCGGGCTGCGGCGTACCGGCCGCGGGCGACAGCCGCGGCTCGGCGGGCATCATCGGCTGCACCGGCGCGGCCATCTGAACCACCCCGCGCTGAGAGGCCGTCTTGCTGATGCGGATCTTCATCCCCTTGTCGGACGAGATCTCGATCGAGTCCACCGACGACTCGTCGAGCATCTCGACCAGCTTCTTGACGTACCGGAGGTCAATCATATGCATGCCTAGCAGAAGTCCGATGACGATTCGCGACCCGAACGGGTCAGCCGATCACCATCAGGTCGCGTGAGAAAGCAGTCAGTACTCGGGGCCCTTCGCGAGTCAGCAACACGTCGTCCTCGATCCGCACCCCACCCCACCCCGGACGGTAGATCCCGGGTTCGATCGTCACCACGGCATCCTGCGGGAGTGGCGTCTCCACCGACTTGGCGAGCCGAGGCGCCTCATGCACCTCGAGACCGATCCCGTGTCC
The DNA here is from genome assembly GCA_963978095.1 of uncultured bacterium. Classification (GTDB taxonomy): domain Bacteria; phylum Gemmatimonadota; class Gemmatimonadetes; order Gemmatimonadales; family Gemmatimonadaceae; genus Fen-1231. The sequence continues at coordinate 17,582 of CAXBQP010000032.1, forward strand.
CAACGAGTGGCCGAACGCCTCCCCCCAACCGCGCCGCTGAATGTAGCCCCGTGCAAGCGCATCGGCATCCCTGCCCCGCATTCCGGCCCGAACACCTCCCGAAGCGCTGGCGTTTGCCTCCCGCACGATGTCGTGCATCTCCTGCATCTCCGGGCTCGCGCTCGCCACGGCGAAGGTGCGTGTGATGTCCGAACAGTATCCGCGTACCACCGCCCCGAAGTCGATCAGCAGGAACTCCTCGGGCCGAATGATCCGGTCGCTCGCCCGCGCATGGGGGAGCGCGGACCGGGGACCGCTGGCGACGATCACCTCGAAGGGATGCGATTCGCTTCCCGCCGCACGCAGTTCACGCTCGAGGATGCCGGCGATCTCCAACTCCGTTTGGCCGACTTCCACCTGGGCGATGGTGCGCGCGAGCGCGAGCTCCCCGGCCGTCACTGCGTCGCGGATCGCGGCGACCTCCGCCGCATCCTTCTGCTCGCGGAGCGCTTCGACGAGGTTCACCGATGGACGCCACTCCCACCGGCCGCCTCCTTTGGCGGCGTCGAAGAGCCGTTGGGTATCGGCATGGGACATGTGGGCGGACTCGAAGGCGAGTGACGCCACCCCCAACTCCGGAAGGATCTCCCACAGACGACTCCACAGCGACGTTGCTTCGATCACCACATGCGCCGCCGTCGCGACCTCCTCCGGCGCCTGCGTGGCATAGCGGAAATCGGTCAGGAAGAGGGCATCCTTGGCGGTGACGACCAACAGCGCGCTCGATCCCGAGAATCCTGTCAGGTATCGGATATTCGGGAGTGCCGTCACCAACAGCCCGTCCAGCCCGGAGGCATCGAGCGACGTGCGAAGGGCGGCGATCCGCGCGTGCGTACGGTCCATCAGCGCGACGCGGGGGACGACTGAGCCGCCGCCGCCCGCATCTGTGCCACCAGGGCACGCAGCGCCATCTCGTAACCGGCCACACCGAACCCACACACCACCGCGCGCGCTGCTGGCGCCAGCATCGAGTGCCGCCGTTCGGGATCGCGCGCGTAGATGTTGCTGATATGCACTTCGACGAACGGCAGAGCCACGCCGGCCAAGGCATCGCGCAGGGCCAGACTGGTGTGCGTCCACGCTCCCGCGTTCACCAACGCGGCATCAGCCTTCTGCCGGAACGCGGGCGCAACGCCGGGAGCACTCGGTTGCCCCCCCAGTGCGTGAATGGCGTCGAGGCAATCCCCTTCGTGGTTGAACTGCGCGCAGACGAGTTCCACGCCGAGTTCTGCCGCGATGTCCGTCAACCGCGCCTCGATCTCGGCGAGGGTCGTGCTCCCGTACACCGCCGGCTCGCGCGTGCCCAGCAGGTTGAGATTCGGACCATTCAGCACCGCGATACGCATCAGGAGTCCCCGACGGCCTGGAGGAATGTGGAGAGGACGAGCGCCGCCTCCTCGTCGGACGCGGCCGGTGTCGCATGACCGAAGAACGCGTCGATCGAACGGTCGCCTCGCAGCGGCGCAGCGATCACCGGCGCAGCGACCGGCGGCGGGGCGACCGGCGGCGGGGCGACCGGCTGACGCTCCGAGAGCCGCGAGAAATAGTCGCGTGCCGTCATGCCCGCGACGGCGCCCACCGACCGCGGCGGCACTGCACGCGCTGCGGTCGGAATGGGGAACTCCTGCGTTCGCGTCGGCATCGCCGGTGCCGGCATGAGCGCCCGGATCCGGATCTTGAGGGCCTCGTCATCCGGACGTTGCAGGGCCAACTGCTGGTACACCTCCAGCGCGCGCTCCGTGTGCCCCTGCTGCAGATAGAGCTCGGCCATGGTCGCCGTGACGAACGGTGATCCGCGGTCTTCCGGGGGCTCGGCGAAGGGGTCCTCGAACGTGACCGGCTCCTCGGCGGGAAGGGTTTCCGAGAACCGCGGCGCGGCATCGTCCTCCAGCCCTTCGTGGGGGGACGCACCGAACACGACCGTATCGTCGGTGGCCGCAGACGTGCTTTCGAAACCAAAGACCGGGGCATCGGCGGACGCGACCGCATTTGCGGGGAGTTCGCCGAAATCAGGCAGCTCCAGCGCCACGATGGACGGTTCCGCCGGCTCGGCCGCGACCTGCGGCGGAGCGTCGTCGTCCGGGACGGCGATGAACGGGAGCGCGGAGGCTTCCCCGGCCCCCTCGTTCGTCGCGTCGATTGCGGCCAGGAGCTGCAGGACCTCTTCGTTCCGAGGATCGGCGTCGAGGATGCGGCGAAACCAGTCGCGGGCGCCCGCGAGGTCACCGTGAATCCGCGAGATGTCGCCCAAATGACGCAATGCGATCAGGTTTTCCGGGTCGAGTGCCACGGCGTTGGCGAAGGTCGCAGCGGCGTCCTCGAGGCGACCCGCCTCGAACAGTGCCTGTCCGTAGACCACATGGCCGTTCATGTTCGACGGCTGTTCCGCCAGGTGGCGTTCACAGATGCCGATGGCCATCTGGAGATCACCCGTTTTGCGGAACTCGTTCGCCAAGGGCGCGAAAAAGCGACGCGGGTTCTCGTTGTACCGCTTCTTCAGTTCGTTCAGCCGCGCGGAGGCACTCATCGGAATCCCTCGGGGGGACCGCCCCCGTACGTTCGCGCATATTGCAGTGATTTCGGGGGGAAGTCAATCAGAAGTGTAGTATTGACTTGATTTTAGGTCGGCACGCCGGATAATTTGCGAGGTTCTACCGAACTGCTGGTCCTTTCACGATTCTGCAACAGGGTACAATCCGTGCTGCAACAAATGCGGACCCACGCGAAGTGGATCTGGATCGTTGTCTTCGTCGCCTTCGTCGGCGGCTTCCTCCTGTATGAAGTGTCCGGCCTCGCCGGCCGCTCCGGCCCCACGACGTCGACCGTCGTCGCGTCGGTCAACGGTCGCGACATCGGCTACATCCAGTGGGTCAACGCCAGCCAGCAGCTCGCGCAGCAGCAAGAGCAACAACAGACGCGCGGCCTCACCCTCGACGAACGCCGCCAGATCGACAACCAGGCGTTCGACCAGCTGGTGATGGACGTCCTGCTGCAGCAGGAGTACGACAAGCGCGGGATCCGCGTGACCGACGCCGAGATCATCGAGGCGGCCAAGTTCAGCCCGCCCCCGCAGTTCGCGCAGGCCCCGGAGCTCCAGACCGACGGCCGCTTCGACCCGACCAAGTACCAGCGTTTCCTCGCCAGTCCGGGCGCGAAGGCGCAGGGCATCCTGGCGCAGCTCGAGGGCTATTATCGCGCCGAGCTCCCGAAGCAGAAGCTGTTCACGCAGGTCGCTGGTGACGTATTCGTGTCCGATGCCCGCCTCTGGCAGATCTGGAAGGATCAGCACGACTCGGCCACCGTATCGTCCATCGCCTTCCGTCCGACGGTCGGGAAGGATGCGATCGCCGCTGTCACGGAGGCGGAAGCGCAAAAGTATTACGAGACGCATGCCAAGCAGTTCGATCGTCCCGGTCGGGCGGTCCTGTCGATCGTGACGCTGGACCGGAAGGCCACGACGGCGGATTCGCTCGAGACGCTGAAGCGCATCACCGCCATCCGCGAGCAGCTCACGAAGGGGGCCAAGTTCGAGGAGATCGCGAAGCGCGAGTCCGACGACTCGTCCTCGGCGGTCAATGGCGGGTTGTTGCCGAAGGGGGGACGCGGGCGCTTCGTGAAGCCGTTCGAGGACGCGGCGTACAAGCTTTCGGTCGGCGAGTTGTCGCAGCCGATTCCCACCCAGTTCGGATTCCACCTGATCAAGGTGGACGCCAAGAAGGGCGACACCATCACGATTCGGCATATCCTGAAGCTCGTCAAGCAGGGCGACTCGTCGGCCACGGCCACGGACCGCAAGGCGGACCAGCTGGCCAAGATCGCCGCCGGCGCCGACGTGCCCGCGAAGTTCGACAGTGCGTCGAAGTCCATGGGGCTGCTCGTCTCTCGGATCGAGGTTCTGGATGGCGACCAGGCGATCTACCTCGGCCGCGCGGTACCCAGCGCCGGCGCCTGGGCGTTCGGCGGTGCCCGCGTCGGCGAGTCCAGCGACCTGTTCGACGATGACCAGGCGTACTACATGGTGCGCCTCGACTCGCTGCGTCAGGGGGGCGTCCAGCCGCTCGCGAATGTGAAGGATGAGGTCAAGCAGCTCGTGGCCCGCGAGAAGGCGCTGGCCGCGTTGGCGAACGACGCCAAGGCGCTGGCTCAGGCGGCTGCGAGCGGCACGCTGGAAGCCGCCGCGCAGGCCAAGGGACTCACTGTCTCCAAAGAAGGTCCGTTCACCCGTTCCATGGGCGCATCCGGGCTTGGAGGGGTCAGTGAGGCCACCGGTGCGGCGTTCACCGCTCCCCTCGGTCAGGTCACGGGTCCGATCAAGACCGAGAACGCACTTTTCGTCTTCCGTGTCGACAAGCGCGTCGAGAGCGACGAGCAAGCCTGGGCTGTGCAGAAGACCTTCCAGCGTGATCAGATCACGCGGAGTCTGCGCGAGCAGCGCGTACGGATGTACCTCGACAATCTCCGGAAGGCCGCCGATCTCAAGGATCACCGCAAGGAGATCCAGTCGTCGCAGCGCCGCACGACGAGCTGAACGAGCGGCGTTCCGGTACGACGAAGGGGGAGCAGCCGTCAGGCCGCTCCCCCTTTGCCATGCGCCGTTCGGGTCAGATCAGGCGCTTCGGCTCGGCCGCGGCGGTGTCCTCGTGCGCGACCGACTGCGACGCGCGCGGCAGGGCCTCGACGGCCGGCGGTTCGGCGATGTCGCGCTGCACATCGTTCATGTTCTTCTTGAACTCCTTGATGCCCTTGCCGAACGAGCCCGCGATCTCGGGGATACGCTTGGCGCCGAACAGCAGCAGGATGGCCAGGACGGCCAAGCCCATCTCCATTGGTCCCATTCCGAACATGTGTCGCCTCCTAGAACAACGACCGCGCGATCAGGTAGGCGGCGAGGACCCCGACGAGACTCAGCAACGAGACGTCGAGCGCGAGCGGTCCGACCGCGAATTTCAAGATAATCAGATTGAACTCGATGGCGCCAATCCCCGGAGTCACCCCGGTGGTCAGGAACTCTTTCGCCGCCCCTGCCGGCAACCACAACCGGCCGGCCTGCGTCAGCAGCCCCCCCGCAACAAATCCTGAGGCCAGCACGATACCATGGAACACCGGCCGGTGGCGGGAGGATCCCTTGATGGCCATCGTCAGGACCTCCGGTCCATGACGTACGCAATCGCGTCGGTGAGTGACTCGAGGGCATCGGAAGCGGGTATGCCCTCCAGCGCTTCCTCCGCTTCCTGAGCGAACGCCTCCCCCTGGCGACGCGCATACTCCAGTCCGCCACATTCCGCGACGATGGCCACGACATCGGCGATCTCGGTGTCGTGGGGGGTCGGGTTGGCAAAGAGCGCCTCGGTGCGACGCCGCTGCGCGGCCGACATCGCCGGCAGGGCTGCGATCAACGGCAGCGTCACTTTGTGCTCGCGCAGGTCGTTGCCGCTGGGCTTGCCGGTGACGCTCTCCGTCTCGGTGTAGTCCAGCAGGTCGTCGGCGACCTGAAAGGCCATCCCCAACCGCTCGCCGAATCGGCGGAGCCGCTCCCGATACCCTGAGGCGCCGCAGATGGCACCGACCTCGCAGGCCGCCCCGAGGAGGGAGGCCGTCTTGGCGCGATTGAGATTGAAGTAGTCGCGTTCACTGAAGTTGAGCGCGTCGTACGAGGACAGCTGACGCATCTCACCGAGCGTCATGTCGTTGGAGGCGGACGAGAACGCGCGTAACGCTTCGAGGTCCCCCAAGCGCACGAGCTCGGCGACGGCCTTGGAGAACAGGTAATCGCCCATGATGACTGCAATCTGGTGCGAAAACAGCGCGTTGATCGTCGGCTGACCGCGTCGTACGTTCGAGTGGTCGACGGAATCGTCGTGCACCACACTCGCGAGGTGGACCAGCTCCGCCACCGCCGCCAGGGCCGTGGCGTGCGGGTTCGGCTCGCCGTCGAGGCTCGCGGCGAGGAGCAACAGGGTGGGGCGGAACATCTTCCCCTTCATCCCCATCAAATGTGCGTTCGCCGCCTCGATGAGCGGGGTGTCGGCCTTGACGATGCGCCACATCTCGTCGGGCACGCGTTCGAGTTGTGCGCGCACCGGCTCCTGGATCTCGCGCAGCGCGGCGGCGACGGGAATCCGCAGGCGTGCCTCGATGGTCACGAGCCCACCTGGTTCAGAGCGTTCAGCCTGTCACCCACGTCGCGGAATCGAATATCCACAGCGAAGACCCGTTCGAAGTAACCTTTGGCGTCGACGAGCGCTCCCATCGACTCGCTCACCGACCCGATCATATACAAGACCCCGACCAACTGTTCGTCCGCAGCGCCCGGCTCGTTGATCGCGCGATGCAGAATCGTGTGCGCGACCGACCACTGGCCCTTCTCGATGAAGCACTGTCCGAGTGACTCGAAGGTCCGCACCCGGTGCACGGTCCCGCGCAACGCCTTCTGGAACTCCGCGATGGCCTCGTCGACCAAACCCATTTCCTTGAACGCGACGCCGAGATCGTAGTGAGATTCCGAATCCGTGTCGTCGACGCTCTCCGCCACGCCCTGCTTGAACTTCGTGAGCATATCGGTGAAGTCCGCCGACTCGTCGCCCGTCGGTTCCTTCGCGCCGACGACCATGCGGGTGGACCGGGGCTCCTCATCTTCGCGGAGCCAGTCCCCCAGGGAAACGTAGTCGTCATCACTTCCCTTCGCAGGGGGAGTCGATGGCGGGAGCGGGGCCGGGGGCGGCCCGAACGACGCCAGCGCGTCGACGGGGCGCGGGTCGTCCGGCGCAAGCTCCCGGACGCGCTGGTAGACCCCTTGGGCCTCCTGGGGCTGACCGTCACGCGTCAGCGCATCGGCCAAGGCCAGGTACGCCTCCACCAGACCGGGGGTGTCGTTGGCCCGGGCAGTCAGCTCGACGCGTTTCCGGTGCAGTCGCACCGATTCGGGCTGAAGGCGCAACAGTTCATTCACCACGGAGCGCGCGGTGGCGAGATCGCCGCTCTGTTCGAATCCATCCAACGCGCTCTGCAGCTCCTCGAGCCCCAACTCGCGGTCTCCCCGGTCGAGCAACGCCTCCGCGTACTCACGGCGGAGTGCGTGATCCTCTGGCGCGGACGCCAGGCTGATCCTGAGCAGCGAGACCGAGTCGGCGAGCATCACCGAGGAGCGGCGGGCGGGCGGCGACGGACGGCGTTCGTCTGATTCGCCGAGGGACTCCGAACCGTCCTCGGCACCCACGATCGGCGCCGCAGGGGGGACCTCCGGCGCAATCGGAGGGATTCCAGCACCCGGAAGCTCCTGCTCCATGTCCAGCATGGGTAAGGCCTCGAGCACCCGGTCGGCGTCCGATCGCTCGGGCGCCGCGTCGGCCAGCGATGTCGGCTCGAGTCCGAGCACCCCGGGGGCATCCAGATCCAAGAACACCAGGTCGGTGCGCTTGGCCTCGCGAGTGGTCGACCCGGCAGAGATGGCGGCGGTCGGGTCCATCGCGCGCAGGCGCGCGGCCGCCGCTTCTGCTTCCTCCACGCGGCCAAGGCTCTGGTAATACACATACAGCCGCTGCAACTGCTCGACCGCGTCGGCGGTGCGGCCCGCCCTGCTGAGTTGATCCGCGAGCATCATGCGGATGTCGTCCTGGTCCGGGCAGAGCTCGACGAATTCCTTGAGCGCCCGGAACGACTCGGTGGTATCCCCGACGTTCCGCATGCGCTCCGCGTACTCCAGGAAGTTCTGCTTGGCCTCTCCCTTGAAGCCCTTCGCGGCGCTGATGCGACCGAGCTTGTAGTAGACGACCGCCCGCCCCGGGGAGGTTCGGAGGATCTTGTTGCAGAGCGCGATGGCGTTGTTGAAGAATCCGCCGCTCTCATACAGATCCACCGCACGTTCATACATCGTGACGGCCTCCGGCACATTCCCGATCCGGACGAGCAGGTCACCGACGCGATTGTACAGCCCGACATCGGGGCTGTCCTCTGCACCCGCGTCGTAGGCGGCGAGAATCTCCTGGTAGGTCGCGATGGCCTTGTCGAACTGTTTTTTCAGTTCGAAATCGGCAGCCTTCTTCTTGAGCGCGGCGACATTGACCATGCAGGAGCGACAGAGACCGGGGAAGCGGCAATCACGGGAGAACGCAGGAGTCGTCTCCTTTGTAAAGCTACCCGCTCAGCTTGGCACGTGACAAGCACGGCCACGGCTCCACGAGGCGCGGCACCGGTGGTCGCCATACCAGTACGGGAGCTCGCGGATATCGGTGATGTCAAAGAGCGCCAAGTCTGCGGCATAGCCCGGGGCCAGCTGGCCCGTGTCCGCCGCGAGGCCGAGGGCGGCTGCGCCGTTGACGGTGGCGGCCACGATCGCCTCGGCCACCGACAACCGGAGCTGACTCACCGCCAAGGTGAGCATCAACGGGAAGTTGACCGTGGGTGAGGTCCCGGGGTTGAAATCGGTGGCCAGGGCGATCGCCGCCCCGGCGTTGAGCAGGGCGCGCGCCGGCGCCTGCCGCTCCCGCCCGAGAAAGAGCATCGTGCCCGGGAGCAACGTTGCGACCGTGGCGCTCGCAGCCAGTGCCGCGATCCCGGCGTCGCTGATGGCCGCGAGGTGGTCGGCGCTGGTGGCGCCGATGTCGGCAGCGAGTTCGGCAGCCCCACCCGACTGCAGCTCATCGGCATGGAGCTTGATCAGCAGGCCATGGGCGCGCGCGGCCGTCAGGATCCGACGCGATTCCTCGACCGTGTAGACGCCTGGCTCGCAAAAGATGTCGGCGAATCGGGCGAGTCCCTCCGCCTCGACCACCGGCAACATCTCGTGCACCAGGAGGTCGATGTACTCCTGGCGATGCCGCGGCGCGGTGCGGAACTCCAGGGGAATCTCGTGCGCACCGAGGAAGGTGGGCACGATGCGCATGGGCAGGGCCTCCTGCAGGCGTCGGATGACGCGCAGCGACAGCAGTTCCGCGTCGACCGAGAGTCCGTAGCCGCTTTTCAGCTCGACCGTCGTGGTACCGTGCGCCGCCAGACGACGCAGCCGTGGCAGGGCGAGTGCGACGAGCTCGTCCTCGGTGCGGGTCCGGAGGTCACGCACGGAGCTGTGGATCCCCCCGCCCCGATTGGCGATCTCCATGTATCCCAACCCGGAGGCCCGGAGCTCCTGTTCTTCGTAGCGCGGCTTGCCGAAGATGCCGTGCGTGTGGGAGTCGACGAGGCCCGGGGTCAGGACTCCACCGTGACAATCGATGCGTTGGGCGTGCGGGTGCGCGCGCTCGAGCAAGTCGCGAGGCGCCACCGCCGTGATACGCTCGCCGTCGATGAGGACCGCATGGCCCGTGCGCACCCCCGCGTCACCCGACTCCGCGCCGCGGCGGGCGCGCCCGGGGCCGGCGCAGGTGACGACTTGGGCGGCGTTGACGAAAAGCGTCTGCATGATGGCCGAAAGCTACGGCCGCGCGCGTTACGCGAGCAAATCCTGGAACCGCGAGATGGTCAACGGTGCCTGCGCCTCGCCGCGACAGGCGTAGTAACACTTGTTGCACGCGATCGGGGAATAGCCCTGGTAGGACGTCCAGTGTCCGTCCGTCGGGAAATCCGGGCACCGCCGGACCTCGCCGACCGGATTGATGTGGATGGTATCCTGCCCCGCCTTGCACGGCTCGCGCATCTCACCGCGCAGATAGCGTGGGATATTGGCGATGTACCAATCCGAGTTGCTCAGCACGCCCCGATGCCGGCGTTTGAACGCGAGGAGTTCGGCGACGAGCGCATCGATGCGGGACCATTGGTCGTCGCGGATCAGATGTTCCGTGTTGCCGTTCTTGAAGTCCGTGTACACCGACAAGTTGGCCCCCGCGCCCACCGAAGCGGCATGGCGCACGATGCCCATGATCTCGTCGATGTTGTCGTGCTTGATGACGGAGTTGAAGCGCACCGTCATGCCGCGCGCGACCATCTGCGGCACCGTCGTCAGGATTTTCCGAGTGAGCCCCGGAATCCGACGCGCCGCGTCATGCCGCTCGTCGAGGTAGTCGAGTGAGATGTTGAACTGCACCACGCCGGCATCCCAGAGCGACTGTGCGCGCTCCACGCTCAGCATGGCGCCATGCGTGATGACGGTGATGTAGGTGTACGGCGAGGCCTGATCGACCTCGCGCACCAGCTCCTCGAGATCACGACGCAGCAGGGGCTCTCCGCCGGTGAAGGTGATCATCATCGGCTGGAAATGCCGCGCGGCGTCGGCGAAGGACCGGAGTTCGCGCGACTTCTCTGACGAATCGGTCTTCCAATAGTCGCAAAATCCGCATTGCGCGTTGCACCGCATCGTCACCTCGAAATGGACCAGGACGGGGCGCTTGGCGAACCGGAGTCGGGCGTACTTGATCGAGAAGGGGATCAGGTGCCAGGGTCTGAACTTCTTGGACAGCATCGGGGCGTTCGCGAAGGGGGGCGCGGGGGCGGAGTCTCTTCCGCCGCCCGGTCAGAGCATTGGCAGGTTCAGTCCTTTGGCACGCGCGGTATCGCGGGCAATCTTGTACCCGGCGTCGGCGTGCCGTGCGACGCCGATGCCGGGATCGTTGGTGAGCACGCGCTCGAGTCGCACGCGCATCTCCGGCGTGCCGTCAGCGACGATGACCTGCCCCGCATGCAGCGAGTTCCCGATCCCCACGCCTCCTCCATGATGGAAGCTGACCCAACTCGCACCGCTCGCCACGTTCAGCAGGGCATTCAGGATCGCCCAGTCGGCCACGGCATCGCTGCCGTCCAGCATGGATTCGGTCTCGCGGAAGGGGCTCGCAACGCTCCCCGTGTCGAGGTGGTCCCGCCCGATCACGATCGGCGCGCTGAGTTCACCACTGGCGACCAGATCATTCAGCGCCTTGCCGAACGTCGCGCGGTCCCCCTGCCCGAGCCAACAGATCCGGGCCGGAAGTCCCTGGAACTTGATCTTCTCCTGCGCCTTCTGGATCCAGGTCCGAAGGTGCGTGTCGTCGGGGAAGAGCTCGAGGGCGAGCCGGTCGGTCCGCGCGATGTCCGCCGGATCACCAGAGAGGGCGGCCCACCGGAACGGCCCCTTCCCTTCACAGAACAGGGGACGGATGTACTCAGGCACGAAGCCGGGGATGTCGAAGGCATCCGCCACGCCGGCGTCAAAGGCCACCGTGCGGATGTTGTTCCCGTAGTCGAAGGTGACGGCACCCCGGTCCTGCAGCGCACGCATCGCGCGCACATGCACCACGACGCTCTCCGTCGCGCAACGCAGGTATGCCCCGGGATCGGTGGCGCGGAGCGCCGCCGCCTCCGCGAGCGACATTCCGGCGGGGACGTAACCGTTCAACATGTCATGTGCGCTCGTCTGATCGGTGACCACATCCGGTGTGACCCCGCGGCGTACGAGCTCAGGGAGTACATCCGCGGCGTTCCCGATCAGCCCCACACTGAGCGGCTGCTTGGCCGTGGTCGCCTCCTGGATCCACGCGAGCGCGGTATCGAGCGAGGCGGTCATCCGGTCGCAGTATCCGGTGGCGAGTCGTTTCTCGATGCGTGACTGGTCCACGTCGATGCCCAGAATAGCGGCACCCTGCATGGTGGCGGCCAGCGGCTGCGCGCCACCCATACCGCCGAGCCCGGCGGTGAGGACGAAACGACCTGCGAGGGAGCCCGCGAAATGCTCTCGCGCCACGGCACCGAAGGTCTCGTACGTGCCCTGTACGATGCCTTGCGAGCCGATGTAGATCCACGAGCCCGCAGTCATCTGCCCGTACATCATGAGGCCTTTCCGCTCGAGTTCGCGGAAATGGTCCCACGTGGCCCATCGACCGACCAGATTGCTGTTGGCGATCAGCACACGCGGCGCATGCGTATGCGTGCGGAAGACCGCGACTGGCTTTCCGCTCTGTACCAGGAGGGTCTCGTCGTCCTCGAGCGCCCGCAACGCCCGCACGATCGCCTCAAAGCTTTCCCAGTTCCGCGCCGCCTGACCGGTCCCGCCGTACACGACCAGATCCGACGGACGCTCGGCCACGTCCGGATCGAGGTTGTTCATGAGCATGCGGAGGGCGGCCTCCTGCTGCCAGCCCTTGCAGCTGAGTGACGTTCCGCGTGGGGCGCGGACGACGCGCGCGTGGGCGGAGTGAGACTGTTCTGGCATCAGCGTCAGGGACTCGAGGCGTGAAGAGAATGAGATCCGCTAGACCACGAACTCGCCGCGCGAGACCGCGTCAGCGAGGGCGATGATATCGGGCGAGAGTACGCGATCGTCGGTGAGCGGCGCCACATGTGCACGTACCGACAGGAACGCCCGCTCCACTCGCTGTCCACCCCGCAGGGGACGGCGATACTCGATGCCCTGCGCCGCGACCATGAGTTCGATGCCGAGGATGTGCTGGACGTTCCGAATGATGCGGCGCAACTTCCACGCCGCGCCCATGGCCATCGGCACGACGTCTTCCTTGCTGCCGTCCGTCGGAATCGTATCGACACTGGCCGGGTGCGCAAGCACTTTGCATTCGCTCGCGAGGGACGCGGCGGTCACCTGCGCCATCATGAAGCCGCTGTGGACACCGGCGTCACGCGCGAGGAAAGGCGGGAGCCCTTCGTTGAGGTCCGGATGTACGACCCGATCGATGCGACGTTCCGCCATGGTGGCCAGATTGGTCATGGCGATGGCGAGGAAATCGAGCGCCATGGCAACGGCCTGGCCATGGAAGTTGCCGCCCGACAGCATCGTCCCATCGTCGAAAACCAGCGGGTTGTCGGTGGCCGCGTTGAGTTCACGACCGATCACTCCTTCGGCGAAGCGGATCGCATCCAGCACGGGCCCATGGACCTGCGGCATGCAGCGCAGCGCATACGCGTCCTGTACGCGGGCGTCACCCTCGCGATGCGATTCGCGGATTTCGCTCCCCGTCAACAGGCTCGCCAGCAGCGCGGCCGACTCCTTCTGCCCGTCCTGCCCTCGCGCCTCGTGAATGCGGGGATCGAACGCGGTCGGGGTTCCCAAGAGCGCCTCCAGCGACATCGCCCCCGCGACGTGCGCCGTGTGCCAGAGCGTGCGCGCATCGCGAACCGCGAGGGCCGCGACCGCGGTATGCGCCTGCGTCCCATTGATGAGGGTGATCCCCTCCTTGGGCCCGAGCGTGAGCGGGGTGAGCCCGGCGCCGGCCAGCATCGCCGCGGCGGGGCCCACGCGATCCCCGTGGTGCAGCATCCCCTCACCGATCAGCGCACACGCCAATGTCGCCAATGGAGCAAGATCGCCGCTGGCGCCGACGGATCCCTGTTCCGCTACCGGCGGCCAGAGGTCGGCGTTCAGCATCTCACAGAGCAGGGCCGGAACCTCGGGACGCGCCCCGGAGAAGCCCTTGGCGATTACGTTCGCGCGCAGCAGCATCATCGCACGGACCTCGTGCTTGGGCAGCAGCGGGCCAACCGCCGCCGCGTGCGAGCGCACCAGATTCACCTGCAGCGCCGCGAGCTTGTCCGGAGGAATCGCGATGTCCGACAGTTTGCCGAACCCGGTCGTGACCCCATACACGACCGCGTTCCGCGCCACGATGTCCATCACGACCCGATTGGAGGCGAGCATGCGCATCCGCGCCGCCTCCGAGAGCCGCACGTTTGCCCGGTGCTCGGCAACCGCAGCCACCGCATCCAGGGTCAGCGAACTTCCATCTATCTCGACGAACGCAATCGGCATGGTCAGGGAGTGGAACCGACCTGCTGGCGATAACTCGCGCGGTCGTAGTTGAATTTGAGATCCGGCTCGGCCTTGAGCGAGATGAAGAACGTGAATGCGAAATTGCCATTCGGCGCTTGCGTGAACCCGAAGATCGCACGCCAGTCGTGCATGTCGCGCTGGAGCGAAACCGTCTGCGCCCCGAACTCCGCGCGTTCGACGTCGTAGTTGGTGGAATATGAACTCGACCACTTCTCGGTCAAGTTGAAATTGAGTCGCGTCTGGATATTGGTCTGGGGCGGAACACGCACGAACGTGCCACCCGCGGTCGTTTGCGTGTTCGTGATGTCCTGGGACGAGCTGTTGGACAGCGCCGCCTGGACGCACACCTGGTATTGAATGGGATTGATGTCCTTCAGCGCCTGGCACTGGACCGTAACGTCGAAATCGCGGCTCCGATAGTTGCCGGTCGGCGTGCGCTGTTGGTTCTTGGTGAAGGTGAAGGAGGCATCGAACCCTTTGACGGCACCGAGCCCTTGCGGGCCCTCCCGCATCGACTGGCCGGCGACCGCCTGTGAGCCCTGCAACCGTGAGCCCGGCAGGGCGCGGTCACCCGTTCCGGCGGAAGCGCTATCGACCGGGGCCGCAACCGCTGGGCGCGCCCCTCCACCAAACAACCGACCGAAGAGCTTCACGATCGATGACTCGGCGTTGAGGTTGAAGCTCGCGCGAATGGATTCGAGATATGGACTGAACTTGGCCGTGTCACTCAAGACACTACCCTGGAAGAGTGAATAGTCTGCGCCGAAGTCGAAGCCGGGCAACAGGTCCGAGCGAAGGCTGTATCCGAAGCGGTCGGTCGCGAAACCGGACTTGCCGGTCTTCGCCGCACGTTCGAAATCATACGTGATCGGCGTGAAGGTCAGCGACACCACCTTGAGCTTGCGCCCCCCTTCCGGGTTGTTGATGGCGGAGTCGCCGCCCTGCTTGATCTTGGCCTCGATGCTCTGCGTGAGCGACATCGTCACGCGATTCTGCGCGAGATTGCCCAGGTAGCCGCTCGAGGTGCGCCCGGTCGCCAGCATGTAGTCATTGTTCACCGTGGCGGACGGCGCGAACGAATACTGGAACGACGGTGTGAGCGAATGCCGGAATCGCGAGACCGAACCGAAGCCCGGGAACAATCCGAAGAACGTCGGGCTGATGCTGAGCGAGAAACTCGGACGCTTGCTCTGGGAGACCCACCGGGAACCCGAGAAGTGGCTCCGCACGAAGAACGCACCGGGGTCGACGTTGCTCAACGAGACGCTGGGCGCGAGGTTCCACGTGCCTTGGAAGAACGATGGAAGTCCGAAGCTGAAATCCCAGTTGATCTGACTCAGGTACGTCCGCGAGAACACCCGGCTGATCCGTCGCGTCGTATCGTTCGGATCGACAATCGTCTGAATCTCCGGGAAATCGTTGAGGCGATCCGACGCCGTGATCCCGGTATTGATCTGAAGTTCGAAATCCTTGAAGGGCGTCTGGAACTTGAAGGGCGAGTTGAACGACAGCTGCGTCGTGCGGGTGTTGCGATCGACCTTGGTGCTGTCGAGTGAACCGTCGGACCGCGTGAAATACCGGCGGGTGAAGTCCCCGGACTGGTCCAGATGCAGACTCGACGACGTGCTCGTGGAGAACGACGGTGTCCAGAGCGCCCACGTCGCGAGATCGATCGGCTTTGACGTCACGTTGAGGCTCGGCAGATCCTGATCGATCTGCGAACGGCCCGGATACTGCCGCCGCGTGCCGCCGAGGCTCACCGAGACCAATCCCATGTCGCGCTGATAGTTGATCTGTGAGGCGATCGTGCCGATGGCCTGCAGGGCATTGAGGGTCGTCTGCCGTTGCACGGTGGTGCTCGTGACGTAGTTCGCGTTCATCGTCAGACGCGAATGGATCGAGAAATCCTGTTGGTGCGCCCACGACACCGAGGTATTGGACAGACCGCTGCTCAGCGTCTGACTCGACAAGGCGAGGCGGCCGCTGACAAAACGGTTGAGCCAGCGATACCGGATCTCGCCGTTGATCCGTGTCCAGCCGGGGTCGTAGTCGGTCGCGTTGGCGGCACTGCGCCAATCCAGCGAGAACGCCGCGTCGTAGTAGTCGCTGAGATTGAAATAGTACCCGATGTTCTCGACATTGCGGCGATACGTCGGGCTGTTGCGCACGAGCTCGGCGAGCCCGAACCGCGGCGTGAGGATGCCGCTGCGTCGCCCGGACCGTGCGTCCTGGAATATGAACGGCAGCCACGCCACCGGCACATCCTGGATGTACAGCACCGCGGGGCGGGCGACGACCCAGTTTCCGGAGATTCGCTTCAGTTCCTTGGCGACGAAATCGTAGTGCGGGATCGAATCCTCGCAACTCGTGATCACCCCGTCGCGACCGTAGAAGACATTCCCCTCCGTGGCTGTGGAGTCAGTCGCGAACGCCGCACGATGCGCCTTGACCAGCCACCGTTGGCCGCTCGTTGCGGCCGTCTCGACGTCGCGCATCGTTCCCTGCTTCAGCTCGACGTCGTAGTTCATCCATTCGTGTGCCACCACGTCCTCGCCGCGCGAGGGGTCACGCATCGTGATCTTCGGACCCTGCGCCCGGAGGGTCGTACTCGTGTCCGTGTAGGCGATCGTGTCGGCCACGATCTGCGTGGGGTCGCGCTCGACGGCCGCGAGCTCCTTCTTGTCGCCGATCAGCATGATCGTGCGCGACTCCGAGGCGAACTCGACCACTGCCGCCTTGTACCGGACAACGTTGTATCCTTTGCGCTTCAGGAGGTCGAGCGTCACCGAATCGGCGACTCCCCAATCCACCAACGGGCCCTTCGCGTCCTTCCCGGCCTTGCCGGATGAATCCTTCGGGCTCCGCGACGAACGAAGATCCGGCGTCCGTCCGCTACCGGCAGCCGACTGACCGGGAGGCACCGGAATCCCACCGCCCCCACCTGCGGCCTGCGCCGCGACGGACGCCGGCATGGCGGCAAGCAGCATGGCCATCACGCGAATCCCCGCGCCGGATCGGACCCGCGAGACCTTGGGCAGCGTGTGCTGCCAAACGATCACGCGCCGATCCCGGCCGGCATCGCGTCGGCGGCATCGGCATTCTTCACGCGCCGACGGAAAATGATCCACGAGAGCAGGATGCTCAGTTCGTAGAGCCCGTACACCGGGACGAACAGGATCAGCGTCGAGATGATGAGATCGCCGGGAGTGATGATCTCGCAGGCGATGAGGCCGATGACGAAGGCGTGTCGGCGGTACTTCGCGAGCAGCTTCGGCGTCACCAATCCCAACGCGGTGAGCAGCAGGATCAGAATGGGAACTTCGAACATCACGCCGAACGCGAGCGAGATGGAAAAGAGGAATCCGACGTACTCGGACAGCGACAGCAGGCTTTGCACCGCCTCGGTCTGGATTCCTTCCACCAAGCCCATCGTGATGGGAACGAAGACGAACACCGACGTGGCGACGCCAATCAGAAACAGGACGGCCGCACCGATCAGCACGGGGATGATGACCCGCCGTTCCTTCGGCATCAGCGCTGGTGACAGGAACGCCCAGATCTGGTACGCGATCACCGGACTCGCCATCACGACGCCGAGCCCTCCGGCGATCTGCAACAGGATGGTGAACTTCTCCATCGGATGGGTCACGATGAGCTTCTGCCCATGCAAGTACGGGAGGATCGGGTGCACGATCCACCAAATCACGTCCACATTCATGCACAGCGTCATCGACACCATGAAGGCCACGATCAGGGCGAGCAACATCTTCATGATGCGCCAGCGCAGTTCCTCGAGATGGTCGAGGAACGGCATCTCCGATCCGCCGTGCTCCTGCTCCGTGCTCACGTCGTGTGACTCCCGGGCGCGCGAGCGGCCTTACTTCAGGGTCTTGAGATTGTCGGCCGCGAGCTGCATCTCATCGGAACGCGGATACTTCTCAATGATCTGCTGGAACAGCGTCCGCGCCCGGCGGACATTCCCGGACGACCGAGCGGCCATGGCCTGCTTGTAGAGCGCCGTCGGCGCACGATCGCTCTTGGGATACTTCGCCACGACCTGCGCATAGGCCGAGTCCGCCGCGGAGGCATTGGCCTCGGCGGCATACGTCTCCGCCACGCCGAATTGCGCATCCGCCGCAAGCGGATCGGTGGGGTACTGCGCGAGCAGCTCGACGAAGCCGGCACGTGCGGACGCCGAGCTCCCCCGACGCAACTGCGCGGTCGCGAGTTGATACAATTGCGCTGGTCCCGCCGCCTGCCCGGTCGCCGCTGCCCCAGCGGCGCTCGCCGCGGCAGCCTGCGTCGAGGCCTCCTGAGACTTCGCTTCCAAATCCGCCCGGAGATCCTGCAGACGCTTCTGGCTCTGTCCGGTGAGTTCCTGCACGGTGATGAGCTGGCGATTGATCGAGTGCAGTTGCGCATCGAAATCCGCTTGCATACGCGACAGGAACACGTTCACGGCCTTCAACGTGTCGGCCACCCCGGCCACGGCGCGCTGGGTCTGGCGCAACTGTTCGCGGTGCGCCGAGTCCGCACGGGTGGCTTCGGCACGGATCACCGCCATGTCGTTCTGCAAGACGCGCAGATCCTCGCGGGTCGCAAAACAGGCGGCGGACGTCGCGGCCAGACCGAGCACGGCGAATCGGCGGAGTGCATCAAGAGTCGTCATGAGATTACCGGGGAGCTCTCAGGGTTTCGCCGCCAGCGATGATTTCGAACTCGCCGCGGCGGTTCTTGGCCCAACTATCCTCGTCGTGACGGTCGGTCAGCGGATGTTCGCGACCGAAACTCACGGTTTCGATCCGCTCGTCGCCGACGCCACGGGCGGTGAAGTAGCGCTTCACGCTCGCGGCACGCCGCTGTCCGAGGGCCAGGTTGTATTCATCGGCGCCGCGCTCGTCGGTGTGACCGGCGACGCGAATATGCACCCGCGGATTCGCGAGCAGGATCGGTAGTTTGGCGTCCAGCACCGCGCGCTGATCGGCGCTGATCTCGTCTGCGTCGTAGGCGAAATAAATGCGCTCGAGAAGCGTGCCGCGTGCCGTCTCTGCGGCGCGCCGCTCGTCGGCAGTCACGGGACCGGTGCCGGCGACGGCAGATGTCGAGGTCGCGCGCGTGGTGCAGATCGGAAGAGCACACGTCTGAACTCCAGTCACGTGGCCTTATCTCGTATGCCGTCTTCTGCTTG
>CAXBQP010000033.1:0-35993 GCA_963978095.1 uncultured bacterium
TTTTTCAAGCAGAAGACGGCATACGAGATAAGGCCACGTGACTGGAGTTCAGACGTGTGCTCTTCCGATCTAAATCAACGGTGTGATCGACGTCGAGTCGCTCGGCGGCATCATCACCAAGGCGGTCAGCGTCGAGCCGCGGGCTGGGGCCTCTGCTCCGCGGGTCGCGGATTTCCCGGGCGGCATGATCAACGCGATCGGTCTCGCCAATCCCGGGGTTGAAGCCGTGCGGGGGGAGCACCTCCCGTGGCTGGCGAAGCTCTCGCGGGCGCGGGTGCTCGTGAATGTCGTCGGCCGCGTGGTGGAGGATTTCTCCGAAGTCGTGGGCGCGCTCGACGGCGCTGACGGCGTTTCCGGTTACGAACTCAATGTGAGCTGTCCGAACACGCGGGCGGGGGGCTTGGAGTTCGGGGCGGATCCCGTCGCGCTGACCACTCTCATCCAACGGGCGCGTGCCGCGACGGCGCGTCCGCTCTTCGTCAAGTTGTCGCCCACGTTGCCGGACGTGGCACTGATCGCAAAATGCGCGGTCGATGCCGGTGCCGACGGGTTGAGTTTGGTGAACACCTTGCCAGGGCTCGTCATCGACCTGGAGACGCGACGTCCGGCGTTGGGGTTTGGCACGGGCGGCACGAGTGGCCCAGGATTGCGTCCGGTCGGGGTGCTCGCCACGTGGAAGGTGCGCAAGGCGGTGCGCGTGCCGATCATCGGCATCGGTGGAATCTCGACGGCGGAGGACGTTCTGCAGTATGTGCTCGCCGGCGCGTCGTTGGTCGCGGTCGGCACCGCGGCGCTCGCGAATCCCCGGATCCCCGAGCGGATCGTCGATGATCTGGGGCGGTGGTGCGCCGCGCATGGCGTCCAGGCGCTGGACGCGCTCTCCGGAACCTTGGAATGGCCGCAATGAACACTCAGCCCATCATCGCGCTCGACGTTGGACGTTTGCAGGAGGCACAATCGCTGGTGCGCTCCCTCGGTCCCGACGCGACCTACTACAAAGTCGGGTTGCAGCTGTTCACGGCCGAGGGGCCACGCGTCGTCGAGTGGTTACAGGATCAGGGGAAGTCCGTGTTCCTCGACCTGAAGTTGCACGATATCCCCAACACCGTCGAGCAGGCCGCTCGCAGCGCCGCGGGGCTCGGAGTCGCACTCCTGACGGTGCATGGGATCGGAGGGGAGGCGATGGTGCGCGCCGCCGTTGCGGGCGCGGGCGCCACGACCGGGATCCTCGTCGTGACGGTCCTGACCTCAATGGACCTGCCCATGGTGCGTGCCGCGGTCGGCCATGAGGTCGCGAGCGTGGGCGACGAAGTCGCTCGGCTCGCCGGCATCGCCGCGCAGGCGGGGGCGCACGGCGTCGTCTGCAGCGGGCATGAGTGCGCGTCGGTGGTGGCGGCACATCCCGGGCTGGGAGTGCTCGTGCCGGGGATCCGCGCGTCCGGCGGCGCCACGCACGATCAATCCCGTGTGGTGACGCCGGAGCAGGCGCTCGCTGCTGGTGCCCGGTACGCCGTGATCGGCCGCGCAGTCACTGCTGCTGCCGATCCCGCGGCGGCGTACCGGGTGTTCGACCGTGCGTTGCGTGCCGGAGTGACGGACGTCTTGCGCGATGCGGCGCGATGATGCCAGCGTTCGGATAATCCTTTGCCTGAGGTGGTCGCATGTCCCGTTCCTCGATTCTCCTGTTCGCGGTAGTGCTTAGCGGGTGTGCCTCGACGCAGGGGGCGCCCGGGGCTCAGCCGCCCGTCGAGATCAGCGCGACGACGCAGCGGATCCAGAGTGCGATGGACAACACCAAGATCATCGGTGGCGCCGTGGCGAATCAGGTTGCCGTGGGCGTCAACGTCGCGGCGCCCGCCACCGAGGTCTGGACCGCGCTGCAGGCGGTCTATGCGGAACTGAAGGTTCCGGAGGGAACGCTGGAGACGTCGTCGCGCACGATCGGCAATCAGCAGTTCCGGGTGCGCCGCAAGTTCGCCGGGGAGTCGATGATGAAGTGGGTGGACTGCGGCAGCGGGTCCGGGGGGCCGAACGCGGAAACGTACGACATCCAGCTCAGCCTCGTCAGCTACGTCGCGGTGGTGGGCGCGAAGGAATCGACGCTGACGACGCGGGTGAGTGGTCAGGGGAGCGATCCCGCGTTCGGTCGGGGCAACTCCACCGTCTGCAACACGCAGGGGGAGCTGGAGAAGCGGATCGAGCTGATGGTGAAGGCGAAGCTCGGGCTGAAGTAACCGAGGCGAGGGTCCGGGGCAGAAAAGCCCGTTTCGCGTACACGTCAGTCTGGGGGCTTGTGTCAAGGGGGGTCGCCGGGTATAATGCGTGTCTGCCCCAAAACAGGGGTGGGCAACGAGTTCCGCGTTTTCGCGTGGCTCTCGTGCCGTTCCGTTCCGCACTTCCGGAGTTCCCCGTGAAAGTTCGCAGCAGCGTGAAGCCGATTTGCGAGCACTGCAAGGTGGTCACCCGCCGCGGTGTTACCCGCATCATCTGCAAGCGCAATCCCAAGCACAAGCAGCGGCAAGGCTAACCACACATGGCTCGTATTGCTGGCGTCGATCTCCCGCGGGAGAAAAAGGTCGAGATCGGTTTGACCTACATCTATGGCATCGGGCGTGTGACGTCCCGGCGCATCATCGAGGCGGCCGGGGTCAACCCGGAGCAGCGCATCAAGGACCTGTCTGACTCGGACGTCAACAAGCTCCGTCAGGAGATTGAGAAGACGTATCGCGTGGAGGGGGCGCTGCGCACGGAAGTCGCGATGAACATCAAGCGTCTGATGGACATCGGGTCGTATCGCGGCACGCGTCATCGTCGTGGTCTCCCGGTGCGTGGACAGCGCACGCATACCAACGCCCGTACCAAGAAGGGCCCGCGCCGCGCGATCGCCGGCAAGAAGAAGGTGACTAAGTAATGGCTATCGGGAAGAAGACCAAGCGCGTGGTGGAGGCCGAGGGCGTGGCGCATGTCAGCGCGACGTTCAACAACACCACCATCACGATCACCGACGCGCACGGGAATGCCGTGGCGTGGGGCTCGGCCGGCAAGGCGGGCTTCAAGGGATCGAAGAAGTCCACGCCGTTCGCCGCCACCGTCGCCGCCGAGCAGTGCGCGCGCGAGGCGATGACGGCCGGTGTCCGCCGCGTGCACGTGCGCGTGCAGGGCCCCGGGTCGGGCCGCGAGAGTGCCGTCCAGGCGCTCGCCGCTGCCGGCCTCCAAGTCAAGTCCATCAAGGACGTCACGCCGATTCCGCACAACGGCTGCCGTCCTCCCAAGCGCCGGAGGGTCTAATCCATGCGGTATACCGGACCCAGCTGCCGTCAGTGCCGTCGTGAGGGCACGAAGCTGTTCCTGAAGGGCACGAAGTGCTTCACCGAGAAGTGCCCGGTCGAGCGTCGTCCGTATGCGCCGGGTCAGCATGGCCCGAACAGCGCCGGTCGTCGCCGCAAGGTGAGCGAGTACGCCAAGCAGTTGCGTGAGAAGCAGAAGATCAAGCGCATCTATGGCGTGAGCGAGAAGCAGTTCCGCAATACGTTCGAGAAGGTGAGCGCGCTGCCCGGGATCACCGGTCACAACCTGCTCGCCGCGCTCGAGAGCCGTCTCGACAACATGGTGTATCGCATGGGCTTCGCCGCCAGCCGCAAGGCGGCGCGTCAGCTCATCCGCCATCGGCATGTGGAAGTGAACGGCAAGAATGTCGATGTGCCGAGCTTCGTGGTGCAGCCGGGCCAGGAGATCAAGGTGCGCCAGAAGTCGCGTGAGCTGGTGATCATCGGTGCGGCGCTGGAGCAGGCCGCTCGCGGGAGCACGCCGAGCTGGTTGGCGGTGGACAAGGAGAGCTTCAGTGGTCGCATGCTCGAGCGTCCGGCCCGTGCCGCGATCCCGATCGCCGCGCAGGAGCAGTTGGTCGTCGAGTTGTACTCCAAGTAAGTCGTAATCTTCGGCAGTTTCGAGGTCGGGGCCCTGACCCCATCACATCCTACCGCGCGTCAGGGGCGGGGTAGGGCGTAGGCGGAACGCGAGTTCCGTCTGACCATCACCAGGTACCCAACGCATGGTTCAGTCCATTGATCTCCGCGGGTTGGTCCGTCCGCAGCTCGTCGAGTCGACGAAGCGCGAGGACAACCCGAACATCGCCGAGTTCCGCATCCAGCCGCTCGAGCGTGGATTCGGCCACACGCTCGGCAATGCGATGCGTCGCATGTTGCTGTCGTCCCTCCGCGGCTCCGCCGTGTGGGGCTTCCGCATCGACGGCGTGTTGCATGAGCACCAGACGATCCAGGGCGTCGTCGAGGACGTCCATCAGATCATTGGCAACCTCAAGACGCTGACGCTCACGCTCTCCGACGACGTGGAGGATGCGATTCTCCGCATCCACACGAAGTCGGCCGGTGCGGTGACGGCCGCGGCCATCGACGCGCAGGGTGGCGTCAAGGTCGTGAACCCCAAGCACCACATCTTCACCTTGAGCGAGGACCGCGAGCTGACGGTCGAACTCTACGTGAACAAGGGGCGGGGATACATCGAGGCCGATGGGCACCCGGCCGACCGGTCGTTGCCGGTCGACCTCGTGCGGATCGATTCCATCTACTCGCCGGTCAAGCGCGTGAACTTCGCCGTGAGCGAGACGCGCGTCGGCCAGCGCACCGACTACGATCGGCTCGTCCTGACGGTCGAGACGAACGGCACGGTCTCGCCGGACGAAGCGGTGAGCTATGCGGCCGCGCTCGCGCAGACGCACTTCCAGTACTTTGCTGCCTTCGGCTCGCACGCGGCCGCGGCGGTTGGTGGGGGCGAGTTCGGGTCGGATGCCGTGCGTCTGGCGGGTCTGCTCAAGACGCCGATCGACGACCTCGAGTTGTCGGTGCGGTGCGTCAACTCGCTCAAGAACCACAATGTCCGCTCGGTGGGCGACTTGGTGCAGCTCACGATCAAGCAGCTCGCGGAAGTGAAGAACTTCGGCAAGAAGTCGCTTCAGGAGATCGCGGATCTCCTCGAGCGTGAAGGACTGAATTTCGGGATGCGATTTGAGGAAGGCGTGGATGGCGTTCGGGTGACCGAATGGGGGATCCCGCCGCGCGACGCCGTCGCCTCCGCTCCTGACGACGCGACCGAGGAATAACGATGCGCCATCGCAAGGCTGGACGTTCCCTGCGCCGTACGAGCGAGCAGCGCCTCGCTCTGTTGCGCAATCTCGCGACCTCGCTCATCGAGTCGGGCGCGATCGAGACCACCGAGGCCAAGGCGAAGGAGCTGCGCCCCTTCGTCGAGAAGCTGATCACCAAGGCCCGCACCGGCACGCTCCATGCGCGTCGGTTGGCCGGCAAGCACGTGCAGAAGCGCGAGGCGGCGGATAAGCTCTTCCAGGAGATCGGCCCCAAGTTCGCGAAGCGAGCGGGTGGCTACACCCGCATCCTGAAGACCGGTCACCGCACGGGTGACGGCGCCGAGATGGCCCGCATCGAACTGATCGAGAACTGACCATGGCCCCTATCGCCCGCAATGTGTGCCACACGTGCCAGAAGGGAATCGCCTTCGGCAACAACGTGTCGCACGCCAACAACAAGACCCGCCGGACCTGGAAGCCCAATCTCCAGGTGGCGCGCATCGTCAAGGATGGCAAGATCATCAAGATCAAGGTCTGCACCCGTTGCCTGAACGCCGGCAAGATCCAGCGCGCCCCCCGTGGGGCCGTCGCTGCCATCTAGTTCGCCGGCCGGTGACGGCCTCCACAACTGAGGGAGCCGAAAGGCTCCCTTTTTTGCGGTCGCCAGCTCCGTGGGCGGGTGCCGAAACGCTGGTCATTCAGGCATATTTCTCGTGATAACAAAGTCGCGGCGCCAACTCCCCCTGAGCCCCTTCGCTGACGCGTCATGACCACCGCATTGATTACCGGTATCACGGGTCAGGACGGTTCGTATCTCGCCGAGCTGCTCCTCTCCAAGGGGTATCGTGTCGTGGGGGTAGTCCGGCGCAGCTCGATTACCCCGTATGAGCGGATCGGACACTTGATGGATCAGGTCGAGCTGATTTCCGCCGACCTGCTGGATCAGACGTCACTCGTGGATGCCATCGAGTACACGAAACCCGACGAGATCTACAATCTCGCCGCTCAGAGCTTCGTGGCGACCTCGTGGACCCAGCCGGTCCTCACTGGTGAGTTCACGGGCCTTGGTGTCACGCGCATGCTCGAGGCCATGAAGCGGGCGGCACCCGACGCCCGATTCTACCAGGCCAGTTCGAGCGAGCAGTTCGGGATGGTGCAGGAGACACCCCAGCGCGAGAGCACCCCGTTCTATCCGCGGTCGCCGTACGGCGTGGCCAAGATGTACGGGCACTGGATCACGGTCAATTACCGCGAGTCCTTCAACCTGTATGCAGTGAGCGGGATCCTGTTCAATCACGAGAGTCCGCGGCGCGGCCTCGAGTTCGTGACGCGCAAGGTCACTGACGCCGTGGCACGCATCAAGCTGGGCACGGCGCGTGAGTTGCGCCTCGGCAATCTGGATGCGCGGCGTGATTGGGGATTCGCCGGCGACTACGTCGAGGCGATGTGGCGCATGTTGCAGCAGGACACGCCCGACGATTTCGTGATTGGCACGGGGAAGACCTGGACGGTTCGTCAGTTGTGCGAGGAAGCCTTCTCGTACGTTGGGCTGGATTATCAGGAGTTCGTGACGCTCGACCCCAAGTTCATGCGGCCGGCCGAGGTGGACTTGCTGGTCGCGGATCCGTCCAAGGCGATGCAGGGACTCGGATGGGAGCCGCGCGTGGATTTCCATGGGCTCGTCCGCATGATGGTGGACGCTGATCTCGCGCGACACCGCGCGGGACTCGGCGCGGGTTGATTTGACGGCGCGTCGCGCGCTCGTCACGGGAGCCGGCGGCTTCGTTGGCCGCTGGTTGTGCCGTGAGTTGGTTCGCGACGGATGGCAAGTCGTAGGGACCACGTTGGCGGGCACCGGCGACGCACCGGTCGATGGTGCCGAGTGGCGTGTCGAAGATCTCTCCGAGGGCGACAGCGCGAGTCGGGCGGTCATGGCCTCTCGACCGGACGCCGTGTTCCATCTCGCCGGGTTGGCTTTCGTGCTCGAGGCCGGCCTTTATCCCGAGAGGGGACTCGCGGTAAACGTCGGGAGCGCCTTGCGGGTGCTGACGGCCGTGAAATCATATCGTGAGATGTCGGGCGGCAATCCGAGCGTCGTGATGGTCGGAAGTGCCGAGCAGTACGGGCGGTACGACGCCGAGTCCATGCCGCTGTCTGAAGAGGATGTGTGTCGCCCGCGCAACACCTACGCGGCGACGAAGGTCGCCCAGGAGGTGTTCGCACTCGAGGCGCATCGATCGACTGGGCTGCGTGTAATCTGTACCCGATCGTTCAATCACTCGGGGGGCGGGCAGTCGACCCGTTTCCTGCTGCCGGCCGTTGTGGAACGGGTGCGCGCGATCCGGGCGAAGCGGCTTGAGGCGCTGCATGTCGGCAATCTGGACACGGTTCGTGATTTCTCGCACGTGCAGGACGTGGCACGAGCCTACATCGCTCTCGCGGAACGTGGCGTGGCCGGAGAAGTCTACAATGTCTGCAGCGGACTCGGTGTGCGCACGGCGGATCTCGTCGCGGAGGTCTGTGACGCGGCGGGCGTCTCGCCGAACATTGTCGCCGATCCGGCGTTGCAGCGACCGGCTGACATTCCCATCCTCGTGGGTTCCAACGAAAAATTGCGCGCGCATACCGGATGGTCTCCGGTCCTGTCGCGCGCCGACATCATCACCGATCTGCTGAATGCCCCGTCGCACTGATATTCATCGCATCCTGCTCATCGGCTCCGGCCCGATCGTGATCGGACAAGGAGCGGAGTTCGATTATTCGGGTACGCAGGCCGCCAAAGCGCTGCGGGAGGAGGGGTACGAGGTGATTCTCGTCAATTCCAATCCCGCGACGATCATGACAGACCCGGAGATCGCGGACCGGACGTACATCGAGCCGGTCACGCCGGAGTTCGTCGAACGGATCATCGAGCGGGAGAAGCCGGACGCCCTGCTGCCGACGATGGGCGGCCAGACGGCGCTGAACGTCGCGATGGCGCTGCACGAGAGCGGCTTCCTGGCGAAGCACGGCGTGGAATTGATCGGCGCCAATGCCCGGGCGATCGCGGTCGCCGAGGATCGCAAACTGTTCGGCGAGGCGATGGAGAAGATCGGCCTCAAGTGCCCGCAGGGAAAGATCGCGACCACCTGGGAGGAAGCGCTCGCGGTCAGCGAGTGGACGGGATTCCCCGCCATCATCCGTCCGGCATTCACGCTGGGTGGCAGCGGCGGCGGCATTGCGTACAATCGGGAGGAATACGAGGCGATCTGCCGCCGGGGGTTGTCCGAGTCACCGATCTCCCAGGTGTTGATCGAGCGATCGTTGCTGGGCTGGAAGGAATATGAACTCGAGGTGATGCGCGATCATGCCGACAATGTCGTGATCGTGTGTTCAATCGAGAATATCGACCCCATGGGAGTGCACACGGGGGATTCGATCACCGTGGCCCCCGCGATGACGCTGACCGACCGCGAATACCAGAGAATGCGCGACGCGGCGATCGCCGTCATTCGCGAGATCGGGGTGGATGCCGGCGGCTGCAACATCCAGTTCGCGGTGAACCCCGCGGATGGCGATATGGTGGTGATCGAGATGAATCCGCGCGTGTCGCGGAGTTCCGCCCTCGCGTCGAAGGCGACGGGATTCGCGATCGCGCGCATCGGAACGAAGCTCGCGGTCGGCTACCGGCTTGATGAGCTGCCGAACGACATCACGCGGACCACGCCGGCGTCCTTCGAGCCCGTGCTGGACTATGTGGTGGTGAAGTGCCCGCGCTTCGCGTTCGAGAAGTTCCCGTCGGCGAGCCCGGTGCTCACGACGCAGATGAAGTCGGTCGGCGAATCGATGGCGATTGGGCGCACCTTCAAGGAAGCGCTGCAGAAGGGGTTGCGCGCGCTCGAAAGCGGTCGGGTCGGGTGGGTCGTGAGCGACCGGCCGGCCGACGATCGTGTCGCGGACGATTCTCCGGATGCCTTGCGCGCCGCAATGTCGACGCCGACTCCGGAGCGGATCTTTCAAATCAAGCGGGCGTTGTTGGCCGGGATGACCGTCGCGGAGATTCACGCCGTCACGATGGTGGATCCTTGGTTCTTGAACCAGATGCGTGAACTGGTCGACGCGGAGCGAGAGTTCGCTGCCCTGTCCGAGGTCGACGCCGAATCGATGCGCGCCATGAAGCGCATGGGGTTCGCCGACGTGCAACTCGCGCGGTTGCGTGGGCAGACGGAGCAGCAGGTACGCGAGCATCGGTGGGCGTTGGGGATCCGTCCCGTGTTCAAGATGGTGGATACGTGCGCCGGGGAGTTCCCGTCGAACACACCGTACCTCTATTCCACGTATGACGAGGAATCGGAGGCGCCGAAGTCGGGGCGCAAGTCCGTCGTGATCCTTGGCAGTGGGCCGAACCGGATCGGCCAGGGGGTCGAATTCGACTACTGCTGCGTGCGTGCAGCGATGGCGCTCCGCGATCGTGGGTTCGAAACCATCATGGTGAACTCGAACCCGGAGACGGTGTCCACGGACTGGGACACGAGCGACAAGCTGTATTTCGAGCCGCTGACCCTCGAGCATGTGCTCGAGATCGTCCAGCGCGAGCAGCCGGTCGGTGTGATCGTGCAACTTGGCGGTCAGACGCCGCTCAAGTTGACGCGCCCGCTGGAGGCGTGCGGCGTGACGATCCTCGGGACGTCACCGGACGCGATCGATATCGCGGAGGATCGGCGACGGTTCGAGAAGATCGCCCGCGAGCTTGGGGTCGCGCAACCGCCCAACGGCACCGCGACCAGTGTGGAAGGTGCCGTTGAGTCGGCGGACCGGATCGGGTATCCGGTGCTCGTCCGTCCCAGCTACGTGCTCGGCGGTCGGGCGATGGAGATCGTCTACGAGGAGAGTTCGCTGCGGGATTATTTCACCCGTGCGGTGCGGGTGAGCGAGGATCGTCCCGTGCTGATCGATTCGTTCCTCGAGGATGCGATCGAGGCGGACGTTGATGCGATCAGCGATGGAACCACGGTCGTCATCGGTGGCGTGATGCAGCACATCGAGTTCGCGGGCATCCATTCCGGAGACTCGGCGTGCGTCCTGCCTCCGCAACGGATCGGGGCCGCCGAGGCGGCCGTGATGCGCGCGCACACTGTGGCCTTCGCCAAGGCCCTCGGTGTCGTCGGACTGATCAACGTGCAGTACGCGGTGAAGAACGGCGTGGTGTATGTCATCGAGGTGAATCCTCGTGCGAGTCGTACCGTGCCGTTCGTGTCCAAGGTCATCGGTGTTCCGTTGGCCTCGATCGCTGCGCGCGTCATGCTGGGAGAATCGCTCGAATCGATCGGTTTCACGCAGGAGATCATCCCCAACTTCGTGGCGGTCAAGGAGGCGGTCTTCCCCTTCGCGAAGTTTCGCGAGTTCGATCCGATCCTCGGGCCGGAGATGCGGTCCACCGGTGAGGTCATGGGGGTGGCGCAGGAGTTCGGGTCGGCGTTCGCGCGGGCGCAGATCGGTGCTGGCAACGCCCTCCCGACCGCCGGGACGGTCTTCCTCACCGTCAATGACCACGACAAGCCCGCCGCCGCCGATCTCGCACGGCGATTCCACGGTTTGGGTTTCGGCATCAAGGCCACACATGGAACCGCCAGCTATCTCCGGGACCGTGGTGTGCCCTGCGAGTCCGTGCACAAGGTTAGTGTGGCGCGTCCCCATGGCATCGACTTGATCAAGAACGGCGGCGTACAATTGCTGATTAATACACCCTTGGGGCAGCGTGCCCAGAAGGATGACGAGTCGTTGCGACAGGCCGCGATTTCACACCGGATCGCCTACACGACCACGCTCAGTGCAGCGACCGCGGCGTGTGATGCGATCGTAGCGCTCACTGGACGGGCGTTGGACGTTCGGTCGATCCAGGAATGGCAGGCACAGTTGTGAGTCAAGCGCCGTTCGTCCATGAGAGCGCCTACGTTGACGAGGGCGCGCAGATCGGTGCGGGATCGAAGATCTGGCATTTCTGTCATGTCATGCCGGGCGCCGTGATCGGTGAAGGTTCGTCGCTCGGGCAGAATGTCGTTGTGATGAACGGCACGAGGATCGGCAACAACGTGAAGATCCAGAACAACGTCTCGATCTACGAAGGGGTGGAGTTGGAGGACGATGTCTTCTGCGGTCCCTCCATGGTTTTCACCAACGTCATCAACCCCCGGAGCGCCGTGTCACGCAAGGACGAGTATCGCCGGACGCTGGTTCGGCGCGGCGCGTCGATTGGCGCGAATGCGACCATCGTCTGCGGGGTGACGTTGGGGGCATACTGTTTCGTCGGGGCTGGTGCTGTGGTGACGCGCGATGTGCCGGATTATGCGCTCGTGGTGGGCGTGCCCGCGCAGGTGATCGGTGCGGTGTGTGCGTGCGGCGTGCGACTGGCGGACGGCGACGGTTCGTTAGCGTGTGCGGCCTGCGGCAGTCGATACGTGTCCGAAGGCGGGTTCGTCCGCGCGGTATTGGGGGGTGCATGATGGCAGGATCTTCCTTGCGTGTGGCGCTCGTGGGGTGTGGGCGAATCAGCCGAAACCACTTCGAGGCGATTGCGTCGACCCCCGGCGTCGAGCTGTCCGCTGTCTGCGATGTCATTCCCGAGCGAGCCGATGCGGCGGCTCGAGCCCTGGGTGTACCGGCGTTCACGTCGTATGAGGAGATGTTGCGGGACGCGACCTGTGACATCGTGAGTGTTACGACGCCGAGTGGACTCCATCCGGTACACGCCGAAATGGCCGCGCGCTCGGGGAAGCACGTTGTGTGCGAGAAGCCGATGGCGATCTCGATCGAAGCGGCGGACGCGATGATGCGAGTGTGCGACGAGGCTGGAGTGCGGTTGTTCGTGGTCATGCAGAATCGACTGAATCCGGCCGTTCAGCTGTTGCGCCGTGCCATCGATAAGGGGCGTTTCGGGCGCATCTATACCGTCAACTCGACAGTCCGGTGGACGCGCCCGCAGGAGTACTACGACCAGGCGGATTGGCGGGGCACCTGGGCGTTGGATGGCGGCGCGATCATGAATCAAGCCTCGCATTACGTTGATCTTATGCAGTGGCTCGGCGGGCCTGTGGAGAGCGTGATGGCGTACACCGCGACCCTGGCGCGGCGGATCGAGGCCGAGGACACCGGCGTGGCGGTGATGCGATATCGCAGCGGAGCGCTCGGAGTTCTTGAGGTAACGATGCTCACGCACCCGAAGAATCTTGAGGGCTCTGTGACGATCCTCGGTGAGTTCGGCAGCGTGAAAATCGGCGGAACGGCGGTCAACAAGGTGGAGCATTGGGAATTCGCCGATTACGACGACGATGACAAGCGCGTCGACGCGGCGGCCACAAATCCGCTCAACGTGTACGGATTTGGGCATCAAGGGTACTACCGGAACGTCGTGGCCGCGTTGCAAGGCAAGTCCCCGCCGGATACCGATGGTGTCAGCGGTCGGGCGAGTCTCGAGCTCATTTTGGCGACCTATGCCTCCGCGAGGGAAGGACGCCGGGTGGAGCTGCCCCGCTTGCCGGACAGGTGAACACCTCGGGTCGGATGCGCTGGTTCGATCGGCGGCCGCGTCTCACGGTTGGATTGACCCTGTTCGTGCTGTTCGTGCTGACCGATCTAGGCCTGGCCTCAGCGCTGTGAGTCGGACGGAATAGTCCTGAGGGCTACGTACTGGACACTCGTCGCGACTGGCCGACGACTGAAGGATTCGGCGGTTTTTTTTCGTTGACTTCCCCTGTGAGTTGGGCGATTTTGAACAGTTAGTGAAAATCGCATCGCAGACAGTCGTATATCACAAATCTGCTATCCAAAACACATGTCTGTTCCCTTGCTCGACCTGCGCGCCCAGCATGCGCTCATCCGCGATGCCGTGGTTGCGGCGATGATGCCGGTGGTCGACGACCAGGCGTTCATTCTCGGGGCGCCGGTGGCGCAACTGGAATGCGAGGTCGCCGGTCTGTCACACACGAAATTCGCCGTGGGATGCGCGAGCGGTACCGATGCGTTGTTGCTGGCGCTCAAGGCGTTGGATATCGGGCCGGGGGACGAGGTGATCACGAGTCCCTTCACCTTCTTCGCCACGGCGGGGACGATTCATAACGTCGGCGCCACGCCGGTGTTCGTGGATATCGATCCCAAGACCTACAACATCCGCCCGGATTGGGTGGCCGCGGCGGTCACGCCGCGCACGAAGGCCGTGATTCCGGTGGACCTGTTCGGGCAGATGGCGCCGATCGAAGAGATCCGGCGCCTCTTGCCCACGATGCCGATCATCGAGGATGCGGCACAATCCATTGGGGCCCGACGGAAGATCGAGGGCGAGTGGACGATGGCGGGCCAAAAGGCCACGATCGGCACCTTCTCGTTCTTCCCGTCCAAGAACCTGGGGGGGTACGGCGACGGCGGGATGATGGTCACGCAGGACGAAGCCCTGTATCATCGCCTGATGCGGTTGCGCACGCATGGGAGCGTCAAGACGTACTATCACGAGGAAGTGGGGTTCAACTCCCGGCTCGATGCCCTTCAGGCGGTGGTATTGAAGGCCAAGTTGCCGTACCTCGCTGGCTGGAGTGCAAAGCGTCGCGAGAACGCTGCCTATTACAACGCCGCGTTCGCCGACCTGGCGGATCTCACCACACCACACATCGACCCGGCCAACGAGTCGATCTTCAATCAGTACACGATCCGCGTGCCACGCCGCGACGCGCTCAAGGCGCATCTCGCCGAGCGCAGCATCGGACATTCGGTTTACTATCCGCTACCGTTGCACCTGCAACCGTGCTTCGCTTACCTCGGGTACCGCGAAGGGAGCTGCCCGGCCTCGGAGCAGGCGGCGCACGAAGTGTTGTCGCTGCCGATTTTCCCGGAACTCACGCACGCCCAGCTCGATGAAGTCGTTGGCGCGGTGCGCAGCTTTTTCGGACGCTGATTCCCGAATCTGACGAGCCCCTGATCTACATGACGCACGATTGGCGCCCCCGCGATCTCCTTCTCGCCCGTATCGCGGACCGATCGGCCATCACAGCGGTCGTTGGCCTCGGCTACGTCGGACTTCCCCTCGCGATGGAGCTCTGCGAGGCCGGATTCCACGTCATCGGCTTTGATGTGAGCGAGCGGGTCGTCACGCTGCTGAACCGCGGGGAATCCCACATCCAGGACATCGCCGCGGCGCAAGTGGCCAAGTACGTAGCCTCGGGGCGGTTCCGCGCCACGACGGACGAGACCGAGCTTGGGAAGGCGGATACCGTCTCCATTGCGGTGCCGACGCCGCTGGCCAAGACTCGCGATCCGGACATGTCGTTCGTGATCGCTGCGACAGACACGGTCGCGCGACAGGCACACGCCGGGATGCTGGTCGTGCTGGAGAGCACGACGTATCCGGGTACGACGCGTGAGGTCATGCAGCCGCCGCTTGAAGGCCGCGGATTCACGATCGGGGAGGACATCTTTCTGGCGTTCTCGCCGGAGCGGGTCGATCCTGGCAATCCAAAGTTTCACACGAAGAATACGCCCAAGGTGCTCGGTGGCATCACCGCCGGCTGCACGACCGTGGCCTCCGCGCTGTACTCCACGTGCATCGAGACTGTCGTTCCCGTTTCTTCGCCGGAGACGGCCGAGTTGGTGAAACTGCTGGAAAACAGCTTCCGGTCGGTCAACATTGGGCTCGCGAATGAGATGGCCATCATCTGCGACCGGCTTGGAGTCGACGTGTGGGAAGTGATCGATGCGGCGGCGACCAAGCCGTTCGGGTTCATGAAGTTCACCCCAGGGCCCGGCATCGGCGGGCACTGCATTCCGCTCGATCCGCACTATTTGGCGTGGAAGATGCGCGGGCTCAACTACAAGACCCGTTTCATCGACCTCGCCAGCGAGATCAACTCGGAGATGCCGGATCTTGTCGTCGGCAAAGTTGCCCTCGGGCTGAACGACGAACGCAAGGCGGTGCGCGGCAGCAAGGTACTGGTTCTTGGCGTCGCCTACAAAAAGGACATCGACGATATGCGCGAGAGTCCCGCGCTCGATGTCATCCGACTGTTGGAAGAGCGCGGCGCAGAGGTCGAGTACCATGATCCGCACGTGATGAGCTTTCATGAGCACGGCGTCACGCACACGGGTGTGGATCTGACCGCCGCCCGGCTCGCGGCTGCGGATGCTGTCGTGGTCGTGACGGACCACGCCGCCGTCGATTATCAGCTCGTCGTCGATCACGCTGCCCTGGTTATCGACAGTCGAAATGCGCTAGCCAAGACTCACTCGTCAAAAGCTCGCGTCGTTTCGTTGACCACGACGGGCTGGAGTGCGCGGATCGCGCCGTCTCGAAAAGCGTGATCGGAGCTCACAGCGTCCTCGTCGTCGGTACTGGCTACGTGGGGCTCGTCGCCGGTGCCTGCTTTGCCGAGACCGGGGTTTCCGTTATCTGTGCTGATATCGACGAGAAGAAGATCGACGGCCTGAAGCAGAACATCCTGCCGATCTACGAGCCTGGCTTGGATACGCTTGTCGAGCGCAATCAGGTCGATGGTCGGCTGTGCTTCACGACCGATGTCCCCGCGGCGATCGCGACGGCCGACGTTATCTTCATCGCCGTCGGGACACCGCCGGACGAGGACGGGTCGGCCGACCTCCAGTACGTCTTGGGCGTCGCGGAGCAGATCGGTCGTCACATGACGCGTGAGACCGTGGTGGTCACCAAGTCGACCGTTCCCGTCGGCACCGCCGAGAAAGTGCGGACCGCCGTCGCCAAGCAAGCGGCGCATCCGTTCCACGTGGTCTCCAACCCGGAGTTCCTCAAGGAAGGCGCGGCGATCGATGACTTTCTCAAGCCGGATCGGGTGGTCCTCGGCGTGGACAGCGAGTTCGCTCGCGAGGTGATGAGCGAGCTGTACGCGCCGTTCGTGCGGACGGGGAAGCCGGTCATCTTCATGGACATCCCGTCTGCCGAGATGACCAAGTATGCAGCGAACTCCATGCTCGCGACCCGCATTTCGTTCATGAACGAGATGGCGGCGCTGTGCGAGCAGGTGGGGGCCAACGTCGATCTCGTGCGGAAAGGGATTGGGAGCGATGCGCGAATCGGACCCTCCTTCCTTTTCCCGGGGCCAGGCTACGGCGGGTCCTGTTTCCCGAAGGATGTGAAGGCATTGTTGCGTACCGCCGAGGAACGCGGGGTGCCCTTGCGCGTGTTGACGGCGGTGGAGGATGCCAACGACGCGCAGAAGCATCTCCTCACGCGAAAGCTCACCGCGGCGCTGCCCACGTTGCAGGGCGCGAAAATCGCCGTCTGGGGGCTCGCGTTCAAGGCGCAGACCGACGACATGCGTGAGTCGGCAGCCCTCGTGCTCATCGACGAACTGCTGTCAGCCGGCGCGACCGTGGTGGCGCACGATCCGGAGGCGATGCACGAAGCGAAACGGCGTCTGGGCGACCGGATCACCTACGCGGACTCCAACTATGCCGCGCTGGACGGCGCGGACGCACTGGTGATCGTGACGGATTGGAATGCGTACCGGACCCCGGACTTCACCCGCGTCAAGGCAGCGCTGAAACGCCCCGTGATCATCGACGGCCGGAATCTCTACGAGCCGGCCAAGGTGCGGGCGCTCGGCTTCACCTACGCGTCCATCGGGCGGCGGTAGACGTGCGTGTTCTGATCACCGGCGCCGCCGGATTTCTCGGGTCGCATCTCGCCGAGCGGTTCCTTGCCGAGGGGCACTCTGTCGTCGGCTTGGACAATTTCATCACTGGACACGCCGACAATATCGCGCATCTGTTCGGACACGACCGGTTCGAGTTCATCCGGCAGGACATCTCGAACTTCACGTACGTGGCGGGTGATCTCGACGGCGTGTTGCACTTCGCCTCACCGGCCAGCCCGGTGGATTACCTGGAGTGGCCGATCCAGACGCTCAAGGTCGGGTCCCTCGGGACGCACAACGCCGTGGGAATCGCGCATCACAAGAAGGCGCGATTCTTCCTCGCGTCCACGAGCGAGGTGTACGGGGATCCGCTCGTGCATCCGCAGCCTGAGAGCTATTGGGGCAATGTGAATCCGGTCGGGCCGCGGGGTGTCTACGACGAGGCCAAACGCTTCGCGGAAGCCATGACCATGGCGTACCACACGTATCATGGCGTGGACACGCGGATCGTGCGGATCTTCAATACCTATGGTCCCCGCATGCGTCCGCGCGACGGACGAGTGGTGTCGAACTTCATCGTGCAGGCGCTGAACGGCGAGCCGATCACGCTGTACGGGGATGGATCGCAGACCCGGTCGTTCTGTTACGTTGACGACGAGATCGACGGCATCTACCGGCTGTTCATGCTGGGCGACGCATCACCCACGAACATCGGCAATCCGGTGGAGTACACCGTGCGGCAACTGGCCGAAATCGTGGTCGAGCTGACCGGCACGACCAGTCCGATCGTCCATCAGCCACTGCCGATCGACGATCCCAAGGTGCGTCAGCCGGACATCACCAAGGCGCGCGACACTCTGGGTTGGGCGCCTCGGGTCGACGTACGCGAGGGCGTTGGACGTACGATTGCATATTTTCGTACATTGCTCGGCACGGCGCGCATGGCGCCACGGGCATGAGTCATCAGGAACGCCGTCACACGACAGGGGCGGAGCGAACCGTCGCTCCGCACTCGGGTATCAAGGGGACTATGCTGCACTCTCGCCGTACACTTGGGGTCGTCATGTTGGCCGGGCTGGTCGCCGTCGGCTGCGCGCAGGGCTTCCAGACAAGGAAATACCCGACGAGCGCCTCGCTCTGGACGGCCAGCATGGCCGAGTTCAAGAAGAAGAACTGGGACAATGCCGTCACGGGGTTCGAGCGGCTGACGCTCGACCTGTCCGCGCGGGACACGCTTCTGGCGCGGGCCCACTTCTTCCTCGGGCAGTCGTATGCGAACCGCGGGGACTATCTCCTCTCGGCGCAGAGCTTCAACCGCCTCGCCGAGTCGTTCCCTGACGACTCGCTCGCGGACGACGCCCTGTTCGCCGCGGGCGAAAGTTACAGCAAGCTGTGGAAGGATCCGCAGTTGGATCCGACCTATGGCGATCTGTCGCAGTCGCAGTTCCGGCTGCTGGTCAGCTTGTATCCCGAGTCATCGCTGCGCGAAAAGGCGGACAAGGCGCTCCTCGGGATCGACGAGATGAAGGCGTCCAAGGACTATGAGACCGGCCTGCACTATGTGCGCCGTCGGGCGTTCGACTCGGCGATTATCTACTTCAAGGACGTGGTCCGCAACTTCCCGGCCACGCTGAAGTCACGCGACGCCATGCTTCGGATGGTCGAGGTGTACAAGAAGCCCGAGATGAATTACAAGGACGAAGCGGCCGAGATGTGTACCGCGCTCCATGGCGCTTATCCGGGCGACAAGGATGTGGCAAAGCTCTGTCCGCCGGACTCGGGGGCCGACTCGAGCGCGGTCGCCGGTAAAGGCGGAAAGCCGGTCATCAAGCCGCCCAAGCCGACGGCTCAGGCGCCGGACACAGTCGCCGGAGCCCGGGGAATCCCCCAGCGCTGAGCGCCGGGCTCCCCATCGTCGTGATGTCCTGATGTCACCGGCACCGACCCGCATTGGTGTCCTCGGAGGGACATTCGATCCCCCGCACATCGGGCACCTGCTGGCGGCGAGCGATGCCTGGGACGGGCTCGGCCTCGACCAGTTGTTGTTCGTGCCGGCGGCGGAACAACCGCTCAAACGGGCGACCGTGGTCGCCCCGGCCGCTGATCGCCTCGCGATGACCCGGCTGTTGGTGGAAGGGGATGCGCGCTTTCGGGTGGAACCCCTCGAAATCGACCGCGGAGGGTTATCTTACACGGTTGAGACCTTGCGGTCGTTACAGGCTCGCCATGGCGGACCTGGGGCGGTGGCCTTGGTGTTGCTGATCGGACAGGATGTTGTCGCCACGCTGCCGGCGTGGCGCGAGCCCGAGATGCTGCACGAGCTCGCGGAGGTGGTGGTGCTGACCCGTGCGGGTGGTGATCGGCCGCCATCCACGTCGGTCGGGCGGTCTGTCGACACGCGGCGCGTTGACGTGTCATCCACGGAGATCCGCGCACGGGTGCGCGCGGGGCAATCGATTCACGGATTCGTGCCGGACGCGGTCGCGGCGTACATCGCGGCCCGCGGCCTGTACCGATAAAGGAGTGGGCGAAGCATGCTGAAGAAGCTGCTGGGGTCGGTGTTCGGAACGCGTCACGAACGAGAGCGCAAGCGCGTTCAGCCGATCGTCGACGAGATCGCGGAGATTGGCGAGCGTCTCAAGACCCTGACCGACGCGGAGGTGCAGGGGCAAACGGCCAAGTTCCGTGGCATCCTCGCGGAGCGGTCGGCGGAGTTGGCGGCCCGCATCGCCGCGCTCAAGGAGCAGAAGAAGCTCGCGGGGGACGCCGCGGAGCGCGAACGGCTCGACAACGAACTGTCGGGGCTGGACGGGGCCGGAGGGGTCGAGAAGGAGTACCGCGACGCCATTGCCGAGACGTTGGACGACATCCTGCCCGAAGCGTTCGCCACGGTGCGCGAAGCCGCGCGGCGTCTTGTGGGGAGCTCGGTCAGTGTCACGGGCCAGGCATTGACCTGGGACATGGTGCACTACGATGTCCAGATGATCGGCGGCATCCAACTGCACTTGGGGCGAATCGCGGAGATGGCGACGGGCGAAGGGAAGACGCTGGTCGCCACGCTGCCGCTGTATCTGAACGCCCTCCCGGGGCGCGGTGCGCACCTCGTGACGGTGAACTCCTATCTCGCGCGGCGTGACTCGCAGTGGATGGGGCACCTGTACAACTGGCTCGGGTTGTCTGTCGGATGTATCGACGACACCGAGCCCGGAACCATGGCACGTCGGGCGGCGTACGAGTGCGACATCACGTACGGCACGAACAACGAGTTCGGCTTCGATTACCTGCGTGACAACATGGTCGTCGCGCTCGAACAGCGGGTGCAGCGTCCCCACGTGTTCGCGATCGTCGACGAAGTGGATTCGGTGTTGATCGACGAAGCCCGCACTCCGCTGATCATCTCCGGTCCCGTCGGGAACGAAAGCGACCTGGAGTACGCGCAGCACAATGCGGCGGTGGCGCGGCTGGTCCGCAAGCAGACGGAGCTCGCCAACGATCTGGTGGCGCAGGGGGAGAAGGCCTTTTCCGCTGGCGACATGGACACGGCGGGGATGGCGCTGTACAAGGCCCAACTCGGCTCGCCGAAGAACAAGC
Source organism: uncultured bacterium (assembly GCA_963978095.1). GTDB lineage: Bacteria > Gemmatimonadota > Gemmatimonadetes > Gemmatimonadales > Gemmatimonadaceae > Fen-1231. Next base: position 20,326 of record CAXBQP010000033.1, read on the forward strand.
GCCTGATGAAGGCGTTGCAGGAGAACGGCGTCAAGGCGCTGGTCCAGAAGACCGAGCTTGAGGTCATGGCGGACCGGAAGTTGTCGGCCGTGAAGCAGAGCTTCCGGGATCTCGAGGAGGATTTGCTCTACGTGCTCGATGAGAAGGGGCACTCCGTGCACCTCACCGATCGCGGTGTCGAGTTCATGTCCCCGGCAGACCACGACGCGTTCGTGCTCCCCGACATCGCGGGCGAGATCGGGCGACTCGAGAAGGATCCGGAGCTGGATCCTGCCGCCAAACTCACCGGGCGACAGGCCATCGAACGGGAATACGCCGCCAAGAGCGAACGGCTCAACATCGTGCACCAGTTGCTCAAGGCGCACGCGCTGTACGAGAAGGACGTGAACTACGTCGTGCAGGACGGGCAGGTGTTGATCGTCGACGAGTTCACGGGGCGCACGATGCCGGGGCGCCGCTGGAGCGAAGGACTCCATCAGGCGGTGGAGGCCAAGGAGATGGTGCAGGTCAAGGGCGAGACCCAGACGCTCGCCACCATCACCATCCAGAATTACTTCCGCATGTACGAGAAGCTCTCGGGCATGACGGGAACGGCCGAGACGGAAGAGCAGGAGTTCTTCCAGATCTATGGGCTCGAAGTGTCCGTCATCCCGACGAATCGTCCGGCCGTGCGTGACGACCGACAGGATCTCGTCTACAAGACGCGACGCGAGAAGTACAACGCCATCGTCGAAGAGACGAAGCGACTGCATGGGCTCAGCTTCCCGGTGCTCGTCGGCACGACGAGCGTCGAGGCGTCGGAGACCCTGGCGCGTCTGTTCCAGCGTGCCGGGATCCCGCACAACGTGCTCAACGCGAAGTATCACCAGCGTGAGGCGGAGATCGTCGCACTCGCCGGACAACCCGGAGCGGTCACGATCGCCACGAACATGGCCGGCCGCGGGACCGACATCAAGCTGGGCGGTGATGTGCGCGTCGCGAAGCCGTCGGTGGTGAAGGATCCGGACGGCAAGGACATCGACGTCGATGAGTGCGGCGGCTTGCACATCGTCGGTTCGGAACGCCACGAGTCCCGCCGGATCGACCGGCAGCTCCGCGGGCGGTCCGGTCGTCAGGGCGATCCGGGCGCGACGCAGTTCTTCCTGTCGCTCGAAGATGACCTGATGCGGCTGTTCGGCTCGGACCGCATTGCGCGGTTGATGGACCGGATGGGCGCACAGGAAGGCGAGGTGCTGACGCACGCGCTGATCACGCGATCCATCGAACAGGCGCAGAAGCGGGTCGAGTTGCAGAACTTCCAGAGCCGCAAGCGTCTGCTCGAGTACGATGACGTCATGAATCAGCAGCGCGAGGTGATCTACTCGTTGCGGTCGTTCGCGCTGGAGTCCGGTGAGGAGCTTCGCGGTGAGGCCCTCAAGATGGTCGAGCAGGCGGTGTCGCGCCGCATCGAAACGACGCTCGCCGATGTCTCGGATCCCCTCGAGTGGGATGTCGAGCTGCTCCGGCAGGATCTGTTGATGCATTACCTGCTCACGGTCCCATGCTTCGAGGAGTCGGGGTCCCGTCCGGCGACCGTGGCCGATGCGAAGGCGGAGGGCGCCATCGCTGGTGAGCGGGCATTCCATGCCAAGATCGAGTCCCTCGGCGAGTACGCCCTGCAGCTGCTCTCGTTGGTGATGCTCAACGTGCTGGACGAGAAGTGGAAGGACCATCTCTACGACCTCGACCAGCTGCGGAACGCGATTCACTATCGGTCGTGGGGGCAGAAGGACCCGCTGCTCGAGTACAAGCAGGAGGCCTACACGATGTTCGTGGACCTCATGCAGGATGTGCATCACACCTTCGCCGAGCGATTCCTGCGGGTGCAGCTGATGTTCGAGGAGGAACCGCAGTCTCTGCCTCCGGTGGAGGTGATCGCGGCACCGCCCGCGCGCCGGTTTGACGCGGTGGGCGTCGCGCAGGATCTCGGCGTGGCCTCCGCGCCGACCGGCCTGGTGACGGCCATGGACGAAGGGCCATCGGAAGCGCGCGGGGAAGCGGCGGTGCGCCGAGATCCCGTGGTGGTCGGCGCGGGACGTGGTGTGCGCTCGCTCACCCCGGGCGGGGGGGCGCCAATGGCGGATTGGGAGAATGTGGGCCGCAACGATCCCTGCCCGTGCGGCAGTGGCAAGAAGTTCAAGAAGTGCCACGGGGTGAACGCATAGGATCGATGCACAGCAGGCTCGATTGATGTCGGAGGGTGGCCGCTCGCGATCTACGTTCGCGAGATGCCACCCTCCTCTGCATTTCACATCCGAGAGTTGCCGCGGACCGAGCGTCCCCGGGAACGTCTCAAGTCGCTCGGCGCGCACGCGCTGAGCTCGGCGGAGCTGCTCGCCATCCTGATCGGGACCGGGACGGCCGGACGGTCCGCCCTCGCGCTGGCGCACGACGCCTTGGCCACCACGGACGGGTCCCTGCGGCGGCTCGCCACCCAGCCCGTGGCCGGACTCACGACGGTGGCGGGGCTCGGCGCGGCGCGCGCGATCGCGATCCACGCCGCGCTCGAACTGGGACGGCGTCTTGCGGCCGAACGACGGGATGATGGGGCACCGCTCCGCTCCCCTCGGGATGTCTGGGCCGCGTTCGCGCCGCGCCTGGAGGACTTGCCGGTGGAGGAGTTCCACGTGGCCGTCCTGGACGCCCAGCACCGCCTGGAGCGCGACATCACGATCACCAGAGGGATCCTGAACTCGTCACTCGTGCACCCTCGGGAGGTATTTCGGGAAGCGATCGCCGAACGCGCGGCCGCCATCGTCCTGGTGCACAACCACCCGAGCGGAGACCCGAGTCCGAGTCCTGATGACCGGCTGATCACGACGCAGCTCGTGCAGGCGGGGCGGGTATTGGACATCCCGGTGGCGGACCACGTCGTCATCGGCCGTGGACGCTATCTGTCGTTCGCCGAGTCGGGGCTGCTGTGAGTACCCTATTGACTTCGACGTCGGTATCGGGCGATATAGCGTGTGGCCCCCTGCGGGCCACCTTATGGCCACTTCCGTTCTCGCTGAGATCATTCCGGGTTGGGATCTCGACGGTGAGGCGCACACCGAGCGTCTCGACGTCGACCTGCTCGCGCGCGCCTACCGATTCAGCGAGGTGCGCCATGCGGGGCAGGTGCGTCGCAACGGCGATCCGTATGTCACGCACTGCGTCGAAGTCGCCAAGATCCTCGCCGAGTTGCAGCTCGATTCCGTCACCGTGGCCAGCGGCCTCATTCACGATGTGGTGGAGGACACCACGGCGTCGATCGAGGATGTCGAGCGGGAATTCGGCCGCGAGATCGCACAGATCGTCGACGGGCTGACGAAGATCGGACATCTGCCGCTGACGAGTTCGCAGGAGCGGCAGGTCGACAACTATCGCAAGCTATTGCTCTCGGTCGCCAAGGATGCGCGCGTGATCCTCATCAAGCTGGCCGACCGCCTGCACAACATGCGGACGCTCGAGTTCATGCCGGAGGGCAAGCGCGTGCGGATCGCACAGGAGACGCGCGACTTGTACGCGCCGCTGGCGCATCGCTTCGGGCTCGCCAAGATGAAGGCGGAACTCGAGGATCTGGCGTTCAAGTTCCTGGAGCCGGAGGAATACCGCGCGCTCGCCAAGCTGATCGTGCAGAAGCGCCGGGACCGCGAGGCCGCCGTGGAGGAGATGACTGCTCCGTTGCGCGCGACGCTCGAGCAGGCCGGCGTGGTGGTCTATGAGGTCAGCGGACGTCCCAAGCACCTCTGGTCCATCTACAAGAAGATGGCCAAGCGCGACAAGTCGTATGAGGAGATCTACGACCTGCTCGCGATCCGGGTGCTGGTCAAGAACGTCCAGGAATGCTATCACGCGCTTGGCGTGACCCACGGGCACTGGACTCCGTTGCAGGAGCGGATCAAGGATTACATCGCGAGCCCGAAGAGCAACGGCTACCAGTCATTGCATACGACGATCTTCGGACCGAACAAGACGCTGTTCGAGATCCAGATCCGTACGCGCGAGATGCATCGAACGGCCGAGTTCGGCATCGCCGCGCACTGGGCGTACAAGGGGGATGCGAAGGGCGACGACATCGATCGCGCGTTGCATTGGTTCCGTCAGGTGCTTGAGCTGCAACTCGATGCCGAGACGCCGGACCAGTTCCTGGAGTTCCTGAAGCTCGACTTGTACCAGGATGAGATCTTCGTCTTCACCCCGACCGGCGACGTGATCCAGTTGCCGCGCGGTGCGACGCCGATCGACTTCGCGTTCGCCGTGCATACCGAAGTCGGGCTCCATGCGCAGGGCGCGAAGGTCAACGGACGCATCGTCCCCTTGGCGCGCGAGTTGAAGAACTCCGAGACCGTCGAGATCATCCGGTCCGCGAACGCGCGCCCCAGTCGGGACTGGCTCGCGCATGTGCGCACGGGCCGGGCGCGGCACCGGATCCGGCAGTGGTTGCGCGGGGAGGAGCAGTCCACCTCGATTCGGATCGGCAGCGAGATCCTGGAGCGTGAGCTCAAGCGGCGTCGCCATCCCAAGCTGAGCGATGAGCAACTCCGGGAGGCCGCGGAGACGCTGAGGCTCACCGATGTCGAGCACCTGCATGCCTCGATCGGGCAGGGCGATGTGAATGTCACCCAGGTCTTGCGGGCGATCTATCCCGACTTCGATGCGCGTGACGATGCGGCACTGAAGGCGAGTCCGTTGGAGCGGTTCATCGACCGCATGAAGCGGTCCGAGACCTCCAAGGGGATCCGCATTTCCGGTGTGGACGGGCTGATGGTCCGGTATGCGCAGTGTTGCCAGCCCGTCCCGGGCGACAAGGTCGTCGGCTATGTGACCCGCGGGCGCGGCGTGAGCATCCATCGCGGCGATTGTCCGAATCTGCTGTTCCTGGCACACGAGCCCGAGCGGCGCCTGGACATCGACTGGCAGGAGAGCGCCGGCGAGCGGTTCACCATCCGCTTGTCGATCGAGGCGAGCGACCGTCGCGGCCTCTACGCCGATCTTGCGCAGGCGGTCAGCGAGACCGGGACGGACATCCGCTCGCTGGAGCTGAAGTCCGTGGACGGCCGGGTGATCGGTGCGGCGCTCGTGGAGGTCGAGAACCTCCAGCACCTGGACAAAATTGTGAAGGCTGTCCGACGGGTGAAGGGGGTCAGCGAAGTGGTGCGGCGGGATCGCCTGACGTCCGAGTGAGCCGGCAGGAGCGGTCGGGGCGGATTATCGCTATGTTCCACGCATGACTCCCACACTGATTCTCATCCACAGCCTGCTGCGCTGGGCGGTACTCATCGTGATGATCACGGTGACCGCCACGATGGCCTTCCGATACGCCAAGGCGGCAACGTGGACCTCCACCGACCGTGCCGCCGCGCTCGCCTTCACGATCCTCCTCGACACGCAGCTCCTGGTCGGCTTCGTCCTGTACGGTGTGAGCCCGATCACCCGCGGGGCGATGAAAGACATGGCAACGGCCATGCACGAGCCCTCGGTCCGGTTCTTCGTCGTTGAGCATCCGACCATCATGGTGCTCTCGGTGCTGTTCGCGCATCTGGGGAGCGTCTTTGCCAAGAAGGCGCCCACCGATCGCGTGAAGTTCGGTCGCGCGACCGCCTTCTTTGCCCTGTCGACGGCGCTGATGCTGTGGGGGATCCCCTGGTTCCGGTTGACCGCCGCCCAGTGAGCTCCCCGAACAAAAGCCGATAGATTAGCTTTCCGGGCATGTCCCAGGCCCAGTTCGACCTCCAAGCGCCCTTCCAGCCCGCCGGCGACCAGCCGCGAGCGATCGCCGAGCTGGACGCCGGCTTGGCACGAGGCGACCGCTTTCAGGCGCTGCTGGGCGTGACCGGTTCCGGGAAGACGATGACGGTGGCGAACGTCATTCAGCACTGGGGCCGGCCGACGTTGGTCCTTTCGCACAACAAGACGCTCGCCGCACAACTGTACGGCGAGCTCAAGTCGTTCTTTCCGAACAACGCGGTCGAGTACTTCATCTCGTACTACGACTACTACCAGCCGGAAGCCTACGTCCCCTCGAGCGACACCTACATCGAGAAGGACGCGAGCATCAACGACGACATCGACCGCCTGCGCTTGCGCGCCACCTCCTCGCTGATGGAACGCGAGGACGTGATCATCGTGGCGACGGTCTCGGCCATCTACGGACTCGGCGACCCGGTCACGTATCGAGAGACGATGGTGATGCTGCATGTCGGGCAGAAGATCGCCCGCGACGACATCCTGCGGTCGCTCGTGAAGATCCAGTATGCGCGCAACGACGTGGCGTTCGAGCGCGGTACGTTCCGCGTCCGCGGTGACACCGTCGAGATCTTCCCCGCCTACGAGGAGCAGGCGGTGCGCCTCGAGCTGTGGGGGGATGAGATCGAGAAGATCTCGAAGGTGAACCCGCTGACCGGCGAGACGATCGCGGTCCTGCAGAAGTCGGCCGTGTATCCGGCCAAGCATTTCGTCACGACGCGGCCGACCCTCGAACGCGCCATCCGGCTGATTCGCGACGAGCTCGCCGATCGGCTGAAGGACCTGCGTGCGGCGAACAAGCTCCTCGAAGCGCAGCGGCTCGAATCGCGCACCAATTTCGACATCGAGATGATGCTCGAGATCGGGACCTGCCCCGGCATCGAGAACTACTCCCGGCATCTGTCGGGGCGCGAGGCGGGGGACCGGCCGGCCGTGCTATTCGACTACTTCCCGGATGATTTCCTGGTGGTCGTCGACGAGTCACACGTGTCGTTGCCGCAGATCGGCGGCATGTTCAACGGGGACCGGGCGCGCAAGAACACCCTGGTCGAGTACGGCTTTCGCCTCCCGAGCGCGCTGGACAATCGTCCGCTGATGTTCGACGAGTTCCTGGCGCTGACACCGCGCGCGATCCTCGTGTCGGCAACGCCGGGGGACATCGAGCTCAAGCTGTCGCAGGGCGTCGTCGTCGAACAGATCATCCGGCCGACGGGACTCGTGGACCCCGAGATTGAGATCCGCCCGGTGCGCGGACAGGTGGATGACCTGTTGAACGAGATCCGGATCCGCGAGCGGAAGGGGGAGCGCGTGCTCGTCACGACGCTGACCAAGCGGATGTCCGAGGACCTCGCGGACTACCTCCAGCAGGTGAAGGTCCGGGTCCGGTACATGCACTCGGACATCGATGCCATCGAACGGATGGAGATCGTGCGCGGGCTTCGGCTGGGCGAGTTCGATGTCCTCATCGGCATCAATCTGCTGCGGGAAGGGCTGGACATGCCGGAAGTGTCGCTGGTGGCGATCCTCGACGCGGACCAGGAAGGGTTCTTGCGCAGCGACCGCTCGCTGATCCAGACCATCGGCCGTGCCGCCCGCCACGTGAATGGCCGCGCCATCTTTTACGCGGACAAGATCACCGGTTCGATGCGGCGCGCGATGGACGAGACGAATCGGCGACGCGTGATTCAGACGGCGTACAACGTGGAGCACGGGATCACGCCGACCGGCGTCCAGAAGAGCATCGAGGAGGTGCGGTTGATCACGCGCGTGGCCGATTCGCGGGACGAACGCGAGGCGCGAGACGATGACCGGAACTCGAGGCGGCGCGAGAAGAAAGTGGCCGAAGCGGCGTCCCATTACGGGACCGATGATCTGCCGGCGCTCGTCGCGCGTCTCGAGCAGGAGATGCGGGACGCGGCCAAGAATCTCGATTTCGAGACGGCCGCAAGGCTCCGCGATGAGCTGTTCGACATTCGCGCGCGCATGGATGGCACGCGACACGAGCCGCGCCGTGGTCATGGCAAGCGTTGACCTGGCGCTCGACGCGCTGGTGCAGTGGGGGGAGCAGTGCGGGGCATCGCTGGACGCGCCGGTGCTCCTCACGTTCTCCGGCGATCTGGGAGCGGGGAAGACGACGCTCGTACAGGCCATCTGCCGTGGCTTCGGGGTCCTTGAACCGGTCACGAGCCCAACGTTCGCGTTGGTGCACCAGTACGCCTCGCCACGTGCGCCGGTCTACCATCTCGACCTGTATCGGCTGAAAGGTCCGCCGGACCTCGCGAACCTCGGCTGGGACGACATCCTGGGGGATCGCGCCGTGGTGCTGATCGAGTGGCCGGACCGCGCGGAGGGTTGCTTGCCTCCGGACGCACGCGCGGTGCACCTTGCGCACGTGCCGGGGCATCCTGAGTTACGGCGGCTGACCACATGACCCTCCCGATCACGCTGGCGGTCGACGCCTCGACGTATGTCGGAACGGTGGCGGTCTGGCGCGGGAACGCGCGCGTGGCCGAGGGGGAGGCGCTGATGCGCGGCGTCGACGAGGAACGGCTGATGCCCGCCGTGATCGCAACACTGGCCGAGGGCGGCGCGCTGTTGCGCGATGTCGCGCGCGTGGTCTGCGGCGACGGTCCCGGGAGCTTCACCTCATTGCGCATCGCCGCGGCGATCGCCAAAGGGATCGTCACCGGGACGCAGGGGCGCGCGACGCTGCATGCCGTGCCGTCGCTCGCACTCATGGTCGGAGCTCGCGTCGATGGACTGGTGCCGGGGACCTACCTCGCGCTCCTCGATGCCATGCGTGGTGAGCGGTACGCTCAGCGGATCCGTGTGACGGCAGCCGGGCGCGTGGTGCTTGAGGATCCGCTCGACCGTATTGCCGTGCGCGATGTTCCCGGGGTCTGTGAACGCCTCGGTGCCACGGCAATCGGCCCCGATGAACTGCTCGACGCGCGGCCCCACGCCCGCGGCGCACTGGTGGTCGCTGGTGCCTGGGACGCCCTGCCGTCGCTGGCGCTGGATGCATGGGAGCCGACGTACGGTCGGCTTGCCGAGGCGCAGGTCAAGTGGGAGGCCGCGCATGGCCGGGCGCTGCCCGCGTCTCCCGCGGTGGCCGAGGACAGGGCGTGAGGGAGGCCGAGTCGCGGGACGCGGTCCGTGTGCGCGATGCCACGATCGCGGATCTCCCCGTGGTGATGGTGATCGAGAACGACAGTTTCAGCGATCCGTGGAGCGAGCAAGCCTACCGCGAGACGCTCGAGGCTGATCAGGCGACGATGCACGTGGCCATCAACGTGACGGGTGATGTCGTGGGGCACGCCGTGACCTACTTCGCGGCGGACGAGGCCGAGCTCGCGACGATCGCCGTCGCCGCCAACGCGCGGAGAACCGGTGTGGGACGCGCGCTGCTGAATGCCGCCTTGCTGGTCTGCCGGAGGCGCGGAAGCCGGAAGCTGTTCCTGGAGGTTCGGGAGTCGAATGCAGCCGCGCGCGCCATGTACGGGGCCGCTGGTTTTCAGCCCGTGGGGCGTCGTCGGGCGTATTACACTCTCCCCACGGAGGACGCCGTCCTGATGCGCTTGGAGATCGGGGCAGCCGGTCCCTCAACTGACGACCGTGCGGGTTCTTGATGTCGGCCGCAACGGATTGGTGACGCAGTGTCGGGACGCTAGATTCATATTCGCCGTGTATCCATTCGCCAGGAGGAGGACGTGAGTCGCAGCTTGAACAAGGTGACGCTGATCGGGAATCTCGGGAACGACCCGGAAATTCGGACGACCAGCGGCGGGAACAAGGTGGCGACCTTCTCGATCGCCACCAGCCGTCAGTGGAGCTCGGCGTCGGGTGAGAAGCAGGAGAAGACGGAGTGGCACAAGTGCGTCGCGTGGAATGTCGGCACGCGAGGCACCGGACTTGCCGATGTCGTCGAGAAGTACGTCAAGAAGGGGGACAAGCTCTACGTCGAGGGGCGGATTGAGTACCGTCAGTACGAAGACAAGGACAAGCAGACGCGCTACGTGACGGAGATCAACGTCCGCGAGATTCTGCTGCTCGGTGGCGGCAAGGCGGGCGGTGGGGATTATGACGGACCGCCGGCGCGCCGGGCGACGGGTGGCTCGCCGGCGAAGTCGGCGCCATCTGGCGGTGATTTCACGGAGTTCCCGGGGGCGCTTGAGCAGGACGACGATCTGCCGTTCTAGCACGATAGTTTTCAGCGATGCGGTATCGGGGCGCTCATTCCTTTCTTGGTGGGCGCCCTGTGTCGTAATTGGTTGGAACCGCGGCGTCCGCCACTCGGACGCGGGCGGGTTTCCGGGTCGGCCGCCGGTATCCCCGGGGGGGAGGCGCTCGTCCTAATCATGAGTCGCGCCCCGCACTTCCGCGGTGGCGCGCGATGGCCCACGGCCGGAAATGGCGACTATGTTCCCACTGCGTCAACTCGCGATGACCGCCATTTTGGGATGCGTGGTCAGCACCGTGTCCGTCGATGCTCAGACGCAGGGTCGGATCTCCGACGTCTCCGCGTCGACGCCTCGGACGCACGTCGTCCGCGCGGGCGACACGCTATGGGACCTCGCTCGAACCTACCTCGGGGATCCGCATCGCTGGCAGGTGCTCTACCGCCTGAACTGGGGAGTGGTGCTGAACCCCCATTGGCTCGAGCCCGGCATGGTCTTGCGTCTGACCGCCGCCGAGGTGCCGCTTGCGGCCGCGATGACAGAATCTGATCAAGCCCCAACCGGTGCCACGGTCACTGACCTCCGCGTGGTCGGTCAGGCGCCGCTCCCGGAGACGCCCGTGCACCCGGCGGCCTCGCGGCCCGGGCCCGACGCCTCCCGCCTGACCCGCGAATACGCGCGTCCGACTGCGGTGCGCGCTGGGGATTTCCTCACCTCCCCGTTTGTCGTACCCCTCGGCGGCCCGCCAGGCGCCGGACGAATCGAGCGCGCGATCGGCGAGACGCTTGGTGCCACCACGTCCCGCCTCCGGTCCGTGCAGTTTCGGGATGTCGTGCGCATCGCACTCCCGATGGGCGGGGCGGGGGCGGTGGGGGAGCAGTTTCTCGTGATTCGCATGTCGGACGTCCTCGGTCCCGATGCCCAGGTCGCCGTCCCCGTGGGTGTGCTGACCATCACCGCGGCCGCGGCCAACGGAATGGCCGACGCCGAGTTGACGCGAAAGTTCGACGACGTGACGGCCGACCTCGCGGTGATTCCGCTCGAGACGTTGGCCATGCCTGTCGGCGTGCTTCCGACGGCGACCCAGACGGGACGCGAAACACGAGTCCGTTGGATCGCCGGCAATGCCCTCGTGAGCGTGCCGGGGCAGTATCTCGTGGTGGAGGCCGGCAGCGCCGACGGACTCGTTCCCGGCGATCAACTCACCGTGCGCGATGCAGCCAATGGCGACGCGGAACTCGCGGTCGTGCAGGTCACGAGAGTCACCCCCCGCGGCGCGACGGCGATCGTGCGGACGGTTCGGAACGGCGGGGTGTCGGTCGGGGCGCGCGCGCGGGTGAGCGCGAAGATGCCCTGACCCTCCAGGAGACTCGTGCGCGGCGTTAACTTGAGGAAGTGTCCCCTCCGCGTGGCCGTTCGGGGGGCACGCTCGGCGTATCTCATTTTCCACGGTTTTTCTCATGACGTCTTCTCGCATACTGGTGACCGGCGGCGCGGGCTTCATCGGTTCGCATCTCGTCGACCGATTTCTGGCCTCCGGGGCCGCGGTCACCGTGATCGATGATTTGTCGAATGGCAAACGGGACCGGGTAGCGGCTGGCGCGACCTTTCATCCCCACGACATTCGGAGCCCGGAAGCCGCCGCGCTCGTCCGCGCGGGGGATTTTGACGCGATTTGCCATTTCGCCGCGCAGATGGATGTCCGCAAGTCGGTGGCGGACCCGATCAATGACGCGTCGCGAAACATCCTCGGGACGCTAAACCTGCTCGAGGCGGTCCGCACCGGGTCGCCGCGCACGCGCCTGATTTTCTCGTCAACGGGAGGTGCCGTGTATGGGGATTTCGATCCGCCGCCGAGCCGCGAGACGTTCGAGAAGAATCCCGAATCGCCGTATGGGATCGCGAAGCTGAGCGTGGAGTATTATCTCGCCTACTACGCACGCGTGCACGGGCTGGATGTCGCCGCATTGCGCTATGCCAATGTCTATGGTCCCCGACAGGATCCCCATGGCGAAGCTGGCGTCGTGGCGATCTTCTGCGAACGTCTTCTGTCCGGGAAGTCACTGCGGATCTTCGGCGACGGATCGCAGACGCGGGATTATGTCTACGTTGGCGATGTCGTGGATGCCAATGTCCGGGCGGCTACCCGGCCCCTCCCGAAGGCCGGCCGCCTGGACGCGCGCGCCTTCAATATCGGTACCGGAGTCGCGACGTCGGTGGTCGCGCTCGCGGCGGCCCTCCAAGCGGCAGCCGGGACGAATCTGTCCAATGAGTTCGCGCCACATCGCCCGGGTGAGCAGATGCGATCGTTCGTCGATATCAGCAAGGCACGCGACGAACTCGACTGGTCGCCGGCGACGACACTCGCCGATGGACTTGCCCAGACCTTTCGTTGGTTCGCCGCACACTACGTCGCCTGACGCCCGCTGAGACCCGGATCCGCATCCCCGATATGCAACTCGCCAACGCCATTCCGAGCACGCCGCTCGAACTCATCCTGAGCGCCACCGTCGCGACGAAGGTCGTGCTCGTGGTGCTCGCCGTCCTGTCCCTGGTCAGCTGGGGCGTGATGCTCTCCAAGTGGCTCGAGTTCAGTCGGGTCGCGAAGGCGTCGGCGTCGTTCCTGTCCGAGTTCAGTCGCGCGTCGCGGCTGGAGCAGGTGGCCGGGGTCGCGAAGCGGGTCAAGCCGAGCCCGTACACGCGCGTGTTCGCCCGCGCGATCCAGTTTCTGCAGGAGACGCGCCCACTCGGCGTGGACGATACCGCCGGCGGCGGCACCTTGTCCGGGTCGCAGGTTGAAGCGCTGCGGCTGGTGCTCGACGCCGAAACCAACGCCGAGCGGGACCAACTCGGGCGCTACATCCCGGCGCTGGCGGTCATCGGTTCGGCGAGCCCGCTGATGGGGCTCTTGGGCACCGTGCTGGGCGTCATTACGGCCTTCCTTGGCGTCGCGGCGGGCGGATCCGGGAATCTCGCCGCGGTGGCTCCCGGCGTCGCCGAAGCGCTCATCGCCACCGCCGCGGCGCTCGCGGTCGCGATCCCCGCGACGTTCGGCTACAACATCTTTGCCAACAAGCTCAACCGGTTCGACGGCGCGCTCGAAGGGTTCGGCTCCGAGATCATCGCGCTGATGGCGCGCGAGGGGCGCATCTAGATGCGGCGCCGGAGCCGGGGCGAACGCACCCCGCTGAACGCGGAGATCAACGTCGTGTCGCTGATCGACGTCATGATGCTGCTCATGATCATTTTCATGATCACCGCGCCGATGATGCAGGGCGGGGTGGACATCTCGCTGCCGAAGGCCGAGGCCAAGCCGTTGGAAGCCAACAGTGGGATGGCGGTCACCATCACGCGTGACGGCACGATCTACGTGGATGATGCCAAGTACACGCTGAGTGAGTTCCGCGCGACCTTCCGCTCGATCGCGTCGCGGCAGGCCAAGAAGGGGGTGTACGTGCGTGCGGACCAGAACGTGCCGTACGGGAAGGTCGTCGTCGTGTTGGGCATCATCCGGGCGGCCGGGGTGACGAATACCGGGCTGGTCGCTGAGCCCGAGAACGTCTCGCGGTGAGCGCGATGCGGTCCGCGCCGCGCTCCTTGGCGATGCCCATCGGCGTTTCGGCGCTCTTCCATATCGGGATGATCGCCACGGCGTTGGCGTTACGTCCCGCGCCCAAGCCGATGCCCCCCACCATGTACAAGGTGGAGCTGGTGGCGGCGCCACAGGGCCCGGTGGCGGCGGGGACGGTCGGCGATCCGGAATCGGTGCCGGCCGCGGATCCCCCGGCCCCGGCGAAGAGCAAGGTGGTCCCCAAGGCGAAGGCTCCGGTGCCGAGTCCCAAGGCTTCCGCCGCGGCGAAGCCCGCCAAGGTCGCCGCCACACCGACCGTCGTGCCCTCCAAAGGGGGGGGCACGCCGGGAAAGGCCGGAAGTGCTGCGGGGGGGGCGGGAACCGATGTCGTTGGGATCACGACCGATGGCATCGCATTTCCATTCCCGGGGTATCTCAACAACATCGTGCGCCAGATCTACCTCAACTTCAGTGCGCGCGGTGCGACGAATCTGACCGCCGAGGTGTTTTTCATGATCCGGCGTGACGGGACGGTGGCCAACTTCCGATGGTTGCAGCGCAGTGGCAGTCAGGTGTTCGACCTTGAATGCCAGGGGGCGATCGAGGCGGCCGGGAAGGCGTTCGGACCTCTCCCGGCGGGCTTCACCGATGACGTGCTACCCGTGCGATTCAGTTTCGACCCGAGCAAAATTCGATGACCTTTCGCCGTCTGCTCCCCGCCGCGCTGATTGCGGCCATCGCCCTCCCCGTCTCGCTCCGAGCACAGGATACCACGCGATCGGTTCGAATCGGCCTGACCTATGCCACGGGGACCCGTCCCGGTGTGTTCGTGTCTCCGGTGAGCGGACCGAATGCCGATTCGATACGCACGATTCTCTCCCGCGATCTCGATTACGGGGACCGGGTGAGCGTGATCGCACCGGACGGCGGCGATCCGCCCTCGGGCGCCATCAACTATGGGCTCTTCGGGCAGATCGGAGCCGCGGCCCTGGTACAGGCCTCGGTCACCCCCTCCGGACTGCTCCATGTGGTGCTGCATGATGTCAGCGCCGCCCGCGTCATCAATGTGGCCGACTTCCCGATGCCGGGCCCGGCGCTCAGCGCGGAGTGGCGGCTTGCCGTCCACACGGCGTCGGACGAAGTCGAGTACTGGATCACCGGACAGCGGGGACTGTCGGCGACGCGCATCCTGTTCGTGCGCGATCAAAGAATGTGGAGTGTGGATTACGACGGCGCGAACGCCAGTGCGGTGCCGGGATTGGGGGCGGCGCTCTCGCCGGCGTGGCATCCGACCGGACGGTACGTCGCGTACTGCGAGCTCACCTCGGAGGGCACCCATATCGTGATCCGCGACATCGTGGCCGGCACCTCCCGGCGCGTCGCCCGCGTCGGTGGCACGAACATCTCCCCGGTCTTCTCGCCAGATGGAAAGACCGTGGTCTTCGCCGGCGGGGAGGATGGCATCGATCTGTTCAGCGTGCCGCTCGCGGGGAACGATCCGCCGATTCGGGTGACGGTCGGGCGCGGGAGCCAGAACATGAGCCCGAGTTTCAGCCCGGACAGTCGGCGGGTGGCATTCACCTCGAACCGATTGGGGCATGCCGAGGTATATATTACGGACGTGGACGGCACGAACGTGGACCTGCTGACGACAACCGTCACGGAGAAGAACCCGTATCGGTCGAACCCTGATTGGTCCCACGATGGTCGTCGTATCGCGTATCAGGCGCAAGCCGAGGGCGGATTCCAAGTCATGACCATTACCCTGCGTGACCGGCTGACCAATCAGCTGACGAGCGACGGGAGCAACGAGGATCCGTCGTGGGGGCCGGATGATCGGCACATGGTCTTCACCTCGAACCGATCGGGAGAGAATCAGATTTGGGTCCTGGACACCGAGACGTTCCGATCGCGGCAGTTGACGCGTGTGGGCTCGGCGCGCATGGCCTCGTGGTCACCCCGCCTCGCCAGTCCCAAATGATGACCACTACCATGCCCGCCTCCTTCCGACCGGGTCGGACGAGCGCCTTTCTCGTCGTGACCCTCGTGCTCGCCGCGTGCCGCGCCAAGCCCGCCCCGGGTCCGACTCCGCTGCAACAAGCGCCCAGCCGCGCCACGCCGGACTCGGTGGCGGCGACCACCACCAGCGTCCC
>CAXBQP010000034.1:0-32115 GCA_963978095.1 uncultured bacterium
AATGTCGTCATACGGTCTCGTCGCCCGGGGCGCCCGACATCCGCTCGAAATACACGCGCTCGACGCGCCGACGCACGACGCGCTCGACCACGACGCGAAACGCCCCTACGGTCAGCCGCTCCCCGTTGCGTGGTACGCGACCCAGCAACTCGGTCACGAGCCCCCCGACCGTCTGGACGTCCTCGTGATGGAAGTCCGCACCGACGATCTCGCTCAGTTCGTCGAGGCTCACTCCGGCGGCGACCCACCAGCGGTCCGTCCCCTCCTGCTCCACCTCCGGCTCTTCGACGTCGTGCTCATCGCGGATCTCGCCCACGATCAGTTCCAGGGCGTCCTCTAGGGTCACGAGCCCGGCAGTTCCACCGTACTCATCGACGACGATCGCGATGTGCCGATGCGTGACGCGGAACTCGCGCAGCTGTTCATCCACGGACTTCGTTTCGGGCACGAATGCAGGGGGACGCACCAGCGTTGTCCACCCGCCGGCGGGTTCCCGGTCGTCGACGATCGACGGCAGCAGATCCTTGGCGTAGAGGACGCCGACGATCTCGTCGATGCTGCCATCATACACGGGGAGTCTGGCATGGCGCGCACTGCGGATTTTGTCCACGACTTCCGACCAGGGCGTCCCGCGCTCGATTCCCACGATGTCGACGCGTGGCACCATAATGGCCTGTACGGTCGTTTCACCGAGCGAGAACACGCCGTGCAAGAGCACCGACGCGGGACTGTCCGGTTCCGCTTCGGCCTCGGCCGCGACCACCTCGCGGAACTGCTCGAGGTGCTCCTCTCGCGCGTGCGCGTCAGGCTCGCGAATCGGCAACCAGGCCAACAGTGCCGCGTCCAGCCGCGCACCGAAGAACACCACGGGTGCGAGCAGCTGCTCGATGCCGTGGATCCAGCCAGCGCAGCGCGTCACCCCGGAGGCCCCCGCGAGATCACCGGCGGTCCGCGCCACGATCTCGGCAACCGCCACCACCAGGATGCCGGCGCTGAAAACGACGATCGTCACATCGTCCGCCGGAAGTCCCGCCATGCGCAGTGCCACGGCCACCGCACCGCCGGCAAGGAGTTGCCCGACAATCCGGCCGAAGGCCAGCGCACGATGCACCAGCTCCCGCCGAGCGAGCAGCTCCGCCACCAGCACTGAGGACGGAGGTTCGTCGTCCTCCAGCGCCAGCAGCGCGCCGTCCGCGTAGGCGCAGAGGGCCGCCAGCGCCATCGCCAACAGCGCACAGCAGACGGCAAGCACGATCATGCCGTGCGGGCGAGCACGCGCACCAACAACTGCTCCTGACGCTTCCACATGGCGGAGTGCTCACGCCGCTCATCCACCGGGTGGTCATGACCCAGCACGTGAAGGACCCCGTGCACCACCAAGCGAAGGAGTTCTTCGCGCACGCCGCATCGGTGGACCTTGGCGTTCTGGCGCGCCACGGAAGGGCAGACGTAAATGTCGCCCACGACTCCCGTTCCTTCGGCAGCCCCGAACCCGAACGAGATCACATCGGTCGGACCGCGATGCCCGAGATGCAGACGGTTCATCGTCGCCATGGCACGGGCGTTCAGCAGCGCCACCGAGATCAGCGCCTGCTCGACGTGCTCCGCGCGCAGCACGAGTCGTACCGCATGGGCGATCCGGGTCGACGAGACCGGCGTGCGCACGCCGTCCGTCGCCACCGCCACGCCGAGCGCACCGGACGCGCGTCCGCTCATGCCCCGTCCTGGTCGGCAGCGTACGCCCGCACGATGTCGCGCACCAATCGGTGGCGCACGACATCCGCCTCTTGGAAGTAGTGAATGGCGATCCCGTCGATTCCCGGCAATATCCGCTCGATCTGCGTGAGACCGCTGTCGTCACGCTTCGGGAGATCGATCTGCGTCTTGTCTCCCGTGATGACGGCGCGCGAGTTCACCCCGAGACGGGTCAGGAACATCTTCATCTGCGCCGCCGTCGCGTTCTGCGCCTCGTCCAGGATCACGAACGCATCCGCCAGCGTACGCCCGCGCATGTACGCCAACGGCGCGATCTCGATCACGCGCGTCTCGAGGCACTTCTGGACGCGCTCATGCGGCATCATGTCCTCGAGCGCGTCGTACAGCGGCCGCAGATACGGATCGACTTTGGCTTGCATGTCGCCGGGAAGAAAACCGAGCGACTCGCCGGCCTCGACGGCGGGCCGCGCGAGCACGATCCGCTTCACGCGCTTCCGCGCCAGCGCGTCCGCGGCCGCGGCCACGGCAAGATACGTCTTACCCGTTCCCGCGGGACCGATCCCGATCACGATATCGTGATCGACGATCGCCTGCATGTACGCGCTTTGCCCGGCGGTCTTGGGCTGGATGATCTTCCGCACACCCGGCAGCACGATGCGTGATGGATTCGCCGCTTCGCGCCCGCCTTCGAGCGAGTACCGGAGGACGTCGTCCGGGTCCAGTGCGGTCCGCTGCCTGGCGGCATCGATCATCCGTTGCGCCACGGGCATGGCACGCTCCACCGCCTCCGCGGCACCGCTCAGCGACAGCGCGTCGCCCCGCAGCGTCACGCGCACCGGGAACAGCTTCTGCAGCTCCACCAGATTGCCATCCGCCACGCCGGCGAGAGTCAGGAGATCCGCGCCTTCCGTCGACAATCGCTGCGTCACGGCATCCACGCCGGCCGCCACCGCCTGCTCGGACATCAGCGTTCCCCGACGTGGATGTGCAACTCCGCCAGTCCCTCGGCCGGCACGTGCGTCGGCGCGCCCTCGAAGAGCGACCGCGCGGTGGTGGTCTTCGGAAATGCGATGACGTCGCGCAGCGAGCTCGCACCCGCCAACAACATGGTGATGCGGTCGAATCCGAACGCGATGCCCCCGTGCGGCGGTGCGCCGGCGCGCAGTCCCTCGAGCAGGAAGCCGAACCGACGCTCCTGCTCGTCGGCATCGCCGATACCCAGCAGTGCGAACATCCGCGACTGCACCGCGGGATCGTGCGTGCGGATGCTCCCGCCGCCGAGCTCCAGGCCGTTGAGGACCACGTCATAGGCGGTCGCGCGCCATCGCTGCGGCGCATCGGGATACGCCGCCATGTCGGACGCATTCGGCGACGTGAACGGATGGTGCACGGCCCCAAGCGCCCCCGTCGCCGGATCCTGCTCGAACATCGGGAAATCGGTCACGATCAGGAACCGTCGATCGTCCGGTGACGCGAGTCCGAGACGCGACGCGCACTCCTGACGCACACGGTCCAACGCCGGATTCGAGATCCGATCCGCGGCCGCGACGAAGAGGGCGAGCTCTCCCTCCGCGAGTCCGAGCGCTTGCTCGGTTTCCGGCGTCAGGAACTTCGCGATCGGGCCATCGTACTTTCCGTCCGCCTTGCGAACGCGGAGCAACCCGCCGGCACCGGCCCCCTTGGCCAGGACCTCCAGCTCATCCACCTGTTTCCGGCTCCACGCCGCGCCGCCAGGGATCCGAATCCCGCGGATCCGCTCACCGCGCGCGAGTGCCCCTTGGGTAATCCCGAACGCCAGCGGGCGAAACGCCTCACTGTAGTCCGTGATCTCCATGCCGTACCGCAAGTCGGGCCGATCGCAGCCGTAGCGCTCCATCGCGTCGGCATAGGTCATGCGTGGAAAGTGTTCGGGCGCGTCCTGCCCCGCGGTACGCCAGAGCGACCCGATCAAGCCTTCCGCCATCGCCAGGATGTCCTCCTGATCGACGAAGCTGGCCTCGATATCGATCTGCGTGAACTCGGGCTGGCGATCCGCCCGCAGGTCCTCGTCCCGGAAGCAGCGCGCGACCTGGAAGTACCGATCGAACCCGCAGGTCATGAACAGTTGCTTGTAGATCTGCGGCGACTGCGGCAGGGCGTAGAACTCGCCGGGATTCACCCGACTCGGCACGAGATAGTCGCGCGCGCCTTCCGGCGTCGGCTTCGTAAGGATCGGCGTCTCGAGCTCCAGGTAGCCACGATCCGTCAGATACCGACGCGTCTCCTGCAGCAAGCGGTGCCTCAGCACGAGCGTGGCCTGCAGTTCCGGGCGCCGCAGATCCAAATAGCGATGCCGGAGCCGCAGCTCCTCCGCCGGGAGCTTCTCCCCCTTGCCGCGCGCCACCGGAATTGCCGGCGTCACCGCGGGTCCAAGCACGCGGATCCCCGTGGCGCGAACCTCGATCTCTCCGGTGCCCATCTCGCTGTTGCGCGTCGCCGCATCGCGCAGCACCACGGTGCCTTCGACCTGCACCACGCTCTCCACCCCGACGGCCGCCGCCGCGGCGATCACCTCGGCGCTGGCCCAATCGGTGCCGAAGGAGAGCTGCACGATGCCGTCGCGGTCCCGCAAATCGACGAACACGATGCCACCGAGGTTCCGCGAACGATGCACCCATCCTCCCAGACGGACGGACGCTCCGACATGGGCGACGCGGAGGGAACCAGCGAGATCTGTGCGATACGAGGTGGCGAAATCGGTCACAACGAGTTCTCCCGGCGCGCTTTGCGCACCGGCATGGGAAGGAATCGCAGCGCGCGGAGGCCTGCGAACGAAAGGAGTCCGAGCATCACGCGCGCTCGGACTGTGCGATGACGTCGGCGAACGCTCCGGCGCTCGACGACCCGGGGAGGACCGCCCGCGACGCCGGGACATGAACCAGGCGCGCGATGCGGCCCGCGGCAAGGCGCACCGCCGCCAGGATACCGTGGGCGGCGACGGCGTCGGCATCCGGAACCGCCAACCCCACCAACTCACGCAAGAGCGCAGACTTGGCACGGCTGACCAACGGCTCCCGAACGCGCACGGCGGGAAGGAGTTCGCTCACCACGACAGATTCGCAGGCATGTGCACAGACAAACATAACGCGCGCCCCGTCCCACGGGGAGCGGTGGTGAGCCCGACTCCACTTGAGTGAGCACCATGCAAGTTGCTATATTCCATACACTTACACCACTATTTCGTGACACATTCCGTTGAAATCACTGATCGCGTGAATCTGCTTGACCTCACCCCGGATCAAGCGGAGTCCGCCTTGCGCGATTTTGCGCACTCCGTCGGCGCTGGTGCATATCGTGGCAGCCAGGCGGCGCGCCACCTGTGGACCTCGCCAGTGGGAACGTTCGACGAGATGTCGGACCTCCCTAAGGACTTCCGTGCCAAACTCGCGGAGCATTTTACCATGCCCCGTCTCGCGCTCGAGACGATGCAGCAGTCGGGCGACGGTACGCGCAAGTTCCTCTTTCGCATGGCCGACGGTCAGGCGATCGAGACGGTCGCCATTCCGGACGGCGACCGCCTGACTTTCTGCATCTCCTCCCAAGCCGGCTGCGCGCTCCAGTGCGCGTTCTGTGCGACCGGTGCCATGGGCTTCCTGCGCAACCTCTCTCCTCACGAGATCGCGGGACAGGTCCGCGAGCTCGCCTTGCTCGATCCCCCCGTCAAAGCCACCAACATCGTCTTCATGGGGATGGGGGAACCCCTCATGAACTGGCCCAGCGTGGACGTGGTCCTCACCACCCTGAACAGCCCGAAGGGCTTCGGGATCGGGGCGCGACACATCACGCTCTCGACCGTTGGCTGGCTGCCGGGCATCGAGGCGCTCGCCGCACGCGCCGAGCAGTTCCGATTGGCGATCTCCATTCACGCGCCCACGGACGGTCTGCGCGCGACGCTCATGCCGGTGAACACCAAGTTCCCGCTCGCCCACGTGATCGAGGCGGCGGCGAACTTCGATCGCCGCGTGACCTTCGAATACGTCATGCTCGGCGGCGTGAACGATCAGATGGAGCATGCCAACGCGCTCGCCCTGCTCGCGCAACAGTGCAAGGCCTTCGTGAACTTGATTCCCCTGCACCCGGGCGGTTCCATGGGATTCACCCCCACCCCGCGCGACGGGATTCAGGCATTCGCGCGGCGCATCAAGGATCGCGGGGTCGAAGTGGCGATCCGCAAGAGCCGCGGCACCGACATCTCGGCGGCGTGCGGGCAGTTACGGGTGGAACGGCTCGCGCGGCGGCGTCCAGAGCCGGCCCAGTAGAATCGTCAGATCCACGTAGCGCGTATCATCGGGCTCCTGCTTGACGACCACCGGCCCACTGAGTCCACTCATCGCCAGCGCGGCCCAGTCCGCGTGTCCAGTGCGGTCGATCACGACGGTCGTGTCCGTGCGCTCCCTAGTGGACCCGAAGTTGACGACATCGAACCCCGCGTCGCGCATGGCGAACATCCCACGCCGCGCCAGCCCGGACACGTCGGTGCCGTTCAGCACCTCGACCTTGATGCGCACGCCGTCCGGCACGACGCGGGTGATGACCGGCTTCGGGCGCAACTCGGCAGGCGACGCCGGTCTGATGGTCAGACTGTCCGCGCGTTTCGAGTCGAAGATCACCTGCGGGGTGTCGATCGACGCTGGGACCGGCGCCGAGACCTTCGGCGGTCGCGACGATCCGCTGCGCCGGTAGCCCCAGGACGCGCCGGCGGCGACGAGCAAGGCGAGCAGGATCCAACGGCCGATCTTCCGCGGACGCCGCCGCCCGTTGCCCGGATTCATCGAACGGAGTTCCAGAGGGAAACACTTTCCGGAAAGAGGGCCTTCCCCTCCCGGAGCGTCCACTCGAGACGCATGCGCACGAGCTGGCGGAAGACGCCGTCGAAGTCCCGCCGGACCTGCCCCGCGAGGAACGCGCGGTCGGCCTGCATGAACTGACGCCCAGGTTCGAGGAAATCGGCCATGAAGAGCGCACGTCCCGTTCGGTCCCAGCCCGCGCTCCCCACGGTGTGGAAGCGAATCGCGGAGAGGACGCCGGCGCGCTTCTCCCCCTCGCGCGCCAACATCGTGGCCGCCGCCGGACCGTGCAGGATTTCCATCGGCGAGTTCTGATCCCCACTGAGCGCGCGCAGCAGCGGTTCGGGGGCATCGCGCAACGCGTCGTGCCACCGACCCGCGTCATGCCATGCCTGTGCCTCATCGGCGTCGAGCGCCAACTCCCGGGCCCATCGATCCAACAACGTCGTCACGCGCCCGATGTGCGCGCGCCGTTTTTCCGTCACCTGCGCCCACGAGGGGAGAACCGGTGCTCCGACGGACGGCGGCTCCATCAGGCGTCCAGCGCCGCCCGGAGCGACCGCGTGAGGGCCACGGCTTCATCCACGCTGCGCTCCGCGGCGCGGACGATCGCACTGCCGACGACAATCCCGTCGGCGAGCGCACCGACCTGACGCGCGTGCGCGGCCGTCGAAATGCCGAAGCCGACGCAGATCGGCAGGGTGCACACTTCACGGAGCGTGGCCAGGGTGCTCGGAAGGGTGGCGGACACTTCATTCTGCACACCTGTTACGCCGAGCCGACTGATCAAATAGACGAAGCCACGCCCGTGGGTCGCGATCAGCCCCATGCGATCCCGGGGCGTAGTCGGGGCCACCAAGCGGACGAAATCGAGCGGTCCGGCACCGAACCAGGCTTCGCGTTCGGGGTCCGCCCCCACGGGAAGGTCGGTGACGAGCACGCCGTGCGCACCCGCCGCGCGCGCCCGCTGCAACGCGTCGGGACCTGCGGCAACGATCGGATTGAGATACGAGAACAGCACCACCGGGATCGAGAGCTTGGCCTCGGTGATCAACGCCAACGCCCCCTCGAAGGTCATCCCCTGCGCGAGCGCCTGTTGTGACGAACTTTGGATCACCGGACCGTCGGCCACGGGGTCCGAAAAGGGCACCCCGACCTCGAGGACATCGGCGCCCGCGTCCTCGAGCCCCTGCAGCAAGGCCACACTGCGCGAGCGGTCGGGGTGCCCGGCGGTGGCATAGCAGACGAGGGCACGGCGTCCCGCCGCGCGCAGCGCATCGAATCGTTGCGTGATCACTCAGGCGATCCTGGAGGAAGACGACATCACAGCGGTACGATCCCCATGTCCGCCACCTGCGCCACATCCTTGTCCCCGCGGCCGCTCACACACAGGAGGACCGGCTCATCCGGCGCCCAACGTCCCGCGTTCGCCATGATCCATGAAATCGCGTGCGCCGTCTCCAACGCCGGGATGATTCCCTCCATGCGACTGAACTGCCCGAAGGCGGCGAGCGCCTCCTCGTCGGTCACCGACACATACGTACCCCGACCACTGTCCTTCAGGAAGGCGTGCTCGGGACCCACGCCGGGATAATCCAACCCCGCCGACACCGAGTGCGCGGGGAAGATCTGCCCGTCATCATCCTGCAGCAGGTAACTCAGCGCCCCATGCAACACCCCGGGCGTGCCCTGCGCGAGCGACGCCGAATGCTGTCCGGTGGCGAGGCCGTGCCCCGCCGCCTCGACTCCCACGAGCTCCACGTCGCAGTCCGGCACGAAGGCGTGGAAGATCCCCATCGCGTTGGAGCCGCCGCCGATGCAGGCGACCACGCTCTTCGGCAACCGGCCGGCACGCTCGAGCATCTGGGCGCGCGCCTCACGACCGATGATGGCCTGGAAATCGCGCACCATCCGCGGATACGGCGCGGGACCGACGACGGACCCGATGATGTAATGGCTCTCCTCGCAGGTGGTCACCCAGTCGCGGATGGCTTCACTGGTCGCATCCTTCAACGTCCGCGTCCCGGACAGGACCGGGACCACGGTCGCCCCCATCAGACGCATGCGGAACACGTTCAGCTGCTGGCGCCGCATGTCCTCTTCGCCCATGTACACGACGCATTCGAGACCGAGGCGTGCACAGACGGTGGCCGTGGCCACGCCATGCTGACCCGCCCCAGTCTCGGCGATGATCCGCTTCTTCCCCATGCGCTGCGCCAGAAGCGCCTGCGCCATCGCATTGTTGATCTTGTGCGCCCCGGTGTGATTCAAGTCTTCACGCTTGAGGTACACGGGGGCGCCGATGAGCGCCGAGAAATGCGGGGCATCGCTCAACTCGCTGGGGCGCCCCACATACGTCCGGAGCGAATCCCCGAGCGCGGCGACAAAGGCTGGATCGCGCAATGCGTCGGCATAGGCATCCTCCAACGCATCGAGCGCCGGGATGAGCGTCTCGGGCACATAGCGCCCGCCGAACGCTCCGAAACGTCCACTGTCCACCATGCTCGCCGTCATCCCGCTCGCTCCTGTGCCGCCTCGAAGAAGGCGCGCATCTGTGACTGATCCTTGATACCGGGCGCCGATTCGACTCCCGACGAGACATCCACCACCTGCGGCCGCAAGATACGCACGGCCTCGGCCACATTGTGCGGCCGCAAGCCGCCCGCCACCACGAGCCGCGCCGTGGCGCGCGCGGGCTCGAGCGCCTCGGCAACACCCTGCCAGTCAAAGGCGACGCCGGTGCCCCCCAACTGGCCTGCGACCTTCGCGTCCAGCACCACGGCATCGGCCTCGGCAAAAAACGTCGCCATCCCCTCCGGGAGCGCGGCGCCCTCGGTGCGCGCGACCACCCACACCTCACCGGTGAACAACCGACGCACGGCCTGAAGTTCCGCCGACGTGGGATCACCATGCAACTGCACCACATCCAACGCTACCGTTTCCTGCACGCGCGGGATCCGCTCCACGGCATCGTGCCCGAACACGCCCACCCGACGCACCGTGCGGGGGATCGCCTCCCACAGCTCCGCCGCCTGTGCCGCCGTACGCTCGCGCGGCCCGCCGGCGAAGATCACGCCCGCATAGGTCGCACCGACCTGGGCCGCGAACCGGGCGTCCACGACCCGCGTGAGCCCGCAAAACTTGACCTCAACCACGTGGCTGCCTCGGCACGCCAATGAGCGCGCGGACCGCCGCCGCACCGTCGGATGCCGCAGAGAGCACGGAGCCGACCAGCACCGCGTCGGCACCACAGGCCGCCGCCCGCTCCACTCCCCCCCGGTCAGCGATACCACTCTCGAAGACCGCCACACGCCCCCGGGGGATCATGGGCAGGAGACGGGCGCTCACCGCGTCATCGATCACCAGCGTTTCGAGATTCCTATTGTTCACGCCGACGACCGCGGGTTCGACGGACAACGCCCGCTCGAGCTCGTGCTCGTCGCGGACCTCGATCAGCACTTCCAGCCCGATCGCGCGCGCGTCCGAGGCCAAGGCTTCCATCTGTCCGGGCCGCAACGCCCGAGCGATCAGCAACGCCGCCGACGCACCGGCCGCCCGTGCCTGCAACAGCTGCAGACGATCGACGATGAAGTCCTTGCGCAGCAGGGGCGCCCCCCCGATCGGGCGGGTGGCCCGAAGCATCGCCTGACGCACTGCGTGCAAATCGTCGAGCGACCCCCCGAAGCGCGTGGATTCCGTCAACACCGAGAGCGCCGATGCCCCGGCATGGACGTAGTCGAGCGCGCGCGCCGCGACGTCCATGTCGGCGTTGATCGCCCCTTTGCTCGGGCTCTGCTTTTTCAGTTCGGCGATGACCGCGACCTCTGGCCGCCGCAACGCGTCCGCGAATCCGGTCGGAACCGGCGCAGCCGCTGCCGCTGCCTCCAGGGCCGCCGCGGACGGACGCAGCAGGTCCACGGCAGCGTAGGCGCGCGCGGTAAGCTCCCCCAGCGGACCGACGGGAGGGCGCCACGGCGTGCGTTTCGCTTGCGCTTCGGTCAATGTTCGGCTACCGTTACTTCGGGTGTTGTTCGGTCGTCTCCGGAATGTTGCCGGGTCAGGACCGCACCCGGGTTCGCTCACTCTTCGCAGGGGCCGTATCATGCCGCTCACCAAGAAGCAGCGCCAGATTTTGGATTATCTGAACTCCTACGCCGTTGAAAACGGTTACGCGCCGAGTTTCGAGGAGATTGCGGAACAATTCAACTATAACTCCTTGGCAACCGTTCATGAACACCTCAGCAACCTGGAACGGAAAGGCTACATCAAGCGCAGCTACAACGAGAGCCGCGCCATCGAGATCCTCCCGTCGGATGTGATTCCGCGCTCGGTCGAGCTTCCGCTCAAAGGGTTGGTCGCCGCCGGCATGCCGATCGAAATGGCCACGCATGGAGAGACGATCGCCGTCCCCGAGGATTTCATCCGCCGCGGATCGAGTCACTACGTCCTGAAGGTGCGTGGCGACTCGATGATCGAGGACCACATCCAGGATGGTGACTTCGTCGTGGTCCAAGAGCGTCAGGGCGCCGACAACGGTGAAATGGTCATCGCCATGCTCGACGACTCGTCGGCTACCGTCAAGCGCTATTTCCGGGAGCGAGACGGCAGAATCCGGCTGCAGCCGTCCAACGACACCATGGCCCCGATTTACGTTCATGAGAACCAGATGCGCGTGCAGGGCGTGGTGGTCGGGGTGATGCGGCGCTACTAGCGCGCCCGGCTGTGCTCCAGTTTCGGACGGCGCCTTCGGGCGCCGTCTTTGTTTTACCGCCGAGGCGCCGCCTTGCGGAGTCGCGCCAGCGCCTCGCGCGCCGCGCCGCTCCGCAGCGCCTCACGTGCCACGCCGAGCGAACTCGAGAAGTGGGAAGCGAGCCCGGCGACGTAGATGGCCCCCGCAGCGTTCAACAGGACCGCCGCCTCCGCGCCAGGGGTGCCTCGGCCCTCGAGGACGGCTTCGATCACCCGCGCATTCTCCAGCGGCTCTCCCCCCGCCAGATCAGCGGCGTTCGAAGGCGCAAAGCCCTCCGCCATCGGATCGATCGTCCACCGCGAAAGTTCCCCGCCCCGCACCTCCACCACGCGCGTCGCTCCGAGTGGGGAGATTTCATCGAGCCCGGGCTCGCCGTGGACGACCAGCGCGTGCGCCGTGCCCAGTTCAGCGAGCGCGGCGGCCACGAGTTCCACGCGCGACGCGTCCGCGACTCCCATGACTTGACGGCCGGCCATGGCGGGGTTCGCCAGCGGGCCGACCAGGTTCATCACGGACGGAACGCCAAGCTCGCGACGCACGGGCCCTACATGACGCATGGCGGGGTGCATGGTCGGCGCGAACATGAACACGATCCCGGCCTCATTGAGCACCTCTCCCATCCGATCCGGGGTGAGGTCGATGGCGATGCCAAGGGCCTCGAGCACGTCCGCACTGCCGGATTTCGACGTGAACGACCGATTTCCGTGCTTGGCGACCCGTACGCCCGCCCCGGCCGCGACCAGTGCCGCAGCGGTCGAGATGTTGAAGGTCGTGAGCGCGCCCCCGCCGGTGCCGCACGTGTCCACCAGCCCAGCCGGATTGGTCGCCCCAAGACGCGTCATGGCGTTCCGCAACGCCATGGCAGCGCCCGCCACTTCAGCAGCTGTCTCCCCTTTGACGCGGAGCCCCATCAACAGCGCGGCGACGAGCGCCGGTGAGGCCGTGCCAGCCATCACCGCATCGAACGCCGCCATGGATTCCGTCACGGACAGCGAGCGGCCGTGCGCCAGGGCGCGGACGGCGTCGTTGATCGCCACGAAAGGGCTGCTGTGCACGAGAGGACGGCGGGGTCGGAAGGGGGCTACGTGGGGACCGCCAGCCGAATGCGGCGGCCGCGTCATGACGCGCGAAGGTTGCCGAGCGGGATGCGTGTTGTCAATCGCGCGGGCGGGATCGTTTTTCCTTGAAGTCACACGAGTCGGCGGCTACTTTTCCCACGATGGCCGCGCGCCTCTTCCAGCTCGTGTTGCACTACGACGGCACCGGGTTTTCGGGCTGGCAGGTTCAGCCCGAGCGCCGTACGGTGCAAGGGGAGCTCGAATCCACGCTCTCGCGATTGTGCGGCGAGCCGATTCGGGTGACGGGCGCGGGGCGCACGGATGCCGGCGTCCACGCACGCGGACAGGCGGCCGGGGTGCAGGTGGCGGAGCATTGGACGCCGGAGCGTTTCCGGCAGGTGGTGAACGGCCGGTTGCCGCAGGATGTGTGGGTCGCGCAGGTGCACGAGATGCATCCCGCGTTCCACCCGCGGTTCAGCGCGACCGCTCGGCGTTACAGCTACACGTTGGGGTTCGGCTCGGACGCGGAGTCGCCATTTGCTCGCCGGTGGGCGACGCCGTACGAAGGGGTGTTGGACCGGAACGCGCTCGATTGGTGTGCGGAACAAACGCTGGGATGGCATCGGTTTATCGGGTTTGCCGTGCGCGGAACAGCGCCGCCGACCGACGACCACCGATGCGAGGTACGGCTCTGCCGGTGGCGCGATGTGACCGGCGGGCTCGTCCTCGATATCGCGGCGAACCGTTTCTTGCACCACATGGTGCGGTTCCTGGTGGGAACGATGCTCGACGTGGCACGCGGCCACCGACGGCGTGACGACTTCGTCGCGCTTCTCGAAGCCGCTGCCAATGACGAGGTCTCTCCGCCAGCACCGCCCGAAGGACTCTGCCTCGAGCACGTGACCTACCCCGACGACCTGTACCTGACCACCTGATGCGCATCTTCCTCGCCACCACGTCGCCTGACGAGATCCGTTGGGCCAGCGCCGCGACTTTGATCGACGGTGTCGTCGCGACCCCCACCATCATCGCCAGCGAGCAGCCGGGTGCCGATGTCCGTGAGATTGTCGCCGACCTCGCGCGCGTCACGACGCTGCCGATCTGTGCGAGCGTCGCGGCCATCGGCGCCAACGACATCTACAAAGGGGCCAAGGAGCTCGCGAAACTCGCGGACCACCTCATCATCGCGGTGCCCTTCATCGAGGATTCGGCGCCAGCCATCCGGCGGCTCACGAACGATGGCATCCGGGTCGCTGCCACGCTCGTCTACTCGGCGGCACAGGGACTCCTGGCCGAAAAGGCGGGAGCCTCCATGGTCACCATCGCAGTGGATGCGCTCGAGGCCGTCGGTCAGAGCGGCGCGGTCGTGATCCGACAGCTCCGCCACGCCTTCGATCACGCCCACGCGGAGTGTGACATCGCCGCCGCCGGCCCGACGAGCGCGTCGAGCTTCGCGGAGTGCGCCGCCGCCGGTGCGGAGATCGCCGTCATCACGCCGCCGGTCCTGCGCTCCCTGCTGCAGCATCCGCTCACCGATCGCGGACTCGACCGCTTCCTCGGCGACATCAGTCGTCGCCCCAAGCCGCGCCGCGCGCGATGATCTCGCGAGGCCGGGCCCTCTCCCTCCCACTCGCCGTCGCCTGCTTGGCGGCGTGCGACGGGGTGACGCCGACGCCATCGATCGCGCAGAGCGCGCAGGCGGCCCAGGCAGCGCAACTCCCGGCGTCGGCCCCACAGGCCATCACCGCCCAACGCCGGACGGCCATCACCGACGCGGTGGCCAAAGTCGGCCCGACCGTCGTGACTGTTCAGACCGAGGTTGTGCAGCGGGTACAGGCGTCGCCGTTCGACTTTTTCTTCGGCGGATCGCAGGGACAGCAACAAGTGCAGTCCGGGATCGGCTCCGGGTTCATCGTCCGGGAGGACGGCGTCATCATCACCAACGCGCATGTGGTCTCCGGTGCGACCAAGATGAGCGTTGCGCTCCCTGACGGAACGACCTACCCCGGGAAGGTCATCGGCATCGACGAGCTCAACGATCTTGCCGTACTGAAGGTGGACGCCAGGAAACTCCCTGTGGCCAAGCTGGGCACCTCCCGCGGGCTCGTGATCGGCGAGTGGGCGATCGCGATCGGCAACCCCTACGGATTCGTCCTCGGGAACACCGAACCGGCCGTCACCGCCGGTGTGATCTCCGGCACGGGACGCAATCTGACGGCGCGCTCCGAAGGCAGTGGCGTGTACGTCGACATGATCCAGACGGACGCCGCGATCAATCCCGGGAACTCGGGCGGCCCGCTGGTCAACGCCATGGGAGAGGTGATCGGCGTCAACAGTTCGATCTATTCGCCCTCGGGCGGCTCGGTGGGACTGGGATTCGCGATCCCGATCGATCGCGCACGACGCGTCGCCGAAGACCTCCTGGCGCACGGCAAGGTGCGACGTCCGTGGATCGGCGTCAAAACCGAGTTCCCGCAGGCAAATACCATGGAACGGCAAGCGCTCAATGGCGGCGCCAAGGTGCGGACGGTCGTCGACGGCTCTCCGGCCGCCAAGGCGGGGATCCAGTCGGGCGACGTCCTCGTGCGCTCGCGCGAGCGGGTGCTGCGCAATGCGTACGACTGGGAAGCGGAGCTGCTCGAACTGCGCGTCGACGACCAGGTCCCCCTCACGCTGAAGCGTGGCTCGCGCGAACTCACGGTCACGGTGCGCATTGCCGACCTCCCGGAAGTGAGCGCGCAGAAGGTCTCGGTGCTCAAGGAGATCGAGCTGATCTCGCTCACGCCGGCGATCCGCTCCGAGCGCGGAATCCGGCGCACCGCCGGCGCCGTGGTGGCGACCATCAGTGCGCGCGTCGCCGACGAACTCGGCATCCAGACGGGCGATCTGATCTTCCAAGTGAACAACGCGCCGGTGTCGGATGCACCGCAGGTGGCCAAGATGCTCGAGTATCTCTCGGGTCGGGGCCCGATCCGGATGTGGATCGAACGTGGGGGCCAGGCGTACTGGACCGATTTCCAGATTGGACGATGAATCACGAGCGCTACTCTTCCCCGCTCGCCGAGCGCTACGCATCCCCCGCGATGCTCACGCTGTGGTCAGCCCACACGCGGCATGGGCTGTGGCGTCGCCTCTGGCTGGCGCTCGCGGAAAGCGAGCGCACGCTCGGGGTCGACATCCCCGAGGCCGCCATCGTCGAGATGCGCGCACACCTCGACGACATCGACTTCGCCAAGGTCGCGGAGTACGAGAAGCGGTTCCGGCACGATGTGATGGCCCACGTGCATGCCTTCGGCGAGGTCGCGCCGGCCGCACGCGGCGTGATCCACTTGGGCGCCACCTCGGCCTTCGTCACCGACAACGGCGATCTCATCCAAATGCGGCGCGGACTTGAACTGCTCCGCGCACGCCTCGTATCGGTGCTCCAACGACTCTCGACCTTCGCCGCCGCGTGGCGCGCCGAACCGGCGCTGGGCTACACCCATCTGCAAGCGGCGCAACTCACGACCGTCGGGAAGCGCGCCACCCTCTGGATGCAGGACCTCGTCCTCGACCTCGCCGAAATCGACCATCGGCTGGCGACCCTTCCCCTCCGCGGGGTGAAGGGCACGACGGGCACGCAGGCGAGCTTCCTGGAACTCTTCAAGGGGGATCACGCCAAGGTGCGCGAGCTCGACCGGCTCGTCGTGCAGGCCATGGGATTCGAGCAGTCGATCCCCGTCAGTGGCCAGACGTACACGCGCAAGCTCGACGCGCAGGTCCTGAGCGTCGTTTCCGGGATCGCGGCCAGTGCGGCGAAGTTCGCCAGCGACCTGCGCATGCTGCAGTCCTTCGGCGAGATCGAGGAGCCGTTCGAGAAGGAGCAGATCGGTTCCAGCGCGATGGCCTACAAGCGCAACCCCATGCGGTCCGAGCGCATCAACTCGCTCGCGCGCTTCGTGCTCTCCCTCGAGGGGAACGCCAATCAGACCCATAGTGTGCAGTACTTCGAGCGGACGCTCGACGACAGCGCGAACCGCCGGCTGGTGATTCCCGAGGCCTTCCTCGCGACCGATGCGATCCTGATCCTCATGGAGAACATCACCAGCGGGCTGGAAGTACATCCGGCGCGCATTCGCGCGCGCATCGCCGACGAGCTCCCCTTCATGGCCACCGAGAAGCTGATCGTGAGCGCGGTCGAGGCCGGCGGAGATCGTCAGGTCGCGCACGAGGTAATCCGCCGCCACAGCATCGCCGCCGCCCGCGCGATGAAGGACGATGGCGCCAGGAACGACATGCTCGGCCGCCTCGCCGCCGACCCGGAGTTCGGCGTGCCGTTGGGCAATCTGGAAGCTTCGCTCGACGCCCGTCATTTCGTGGGACGCGCACCGGAACAGGTCGACGATTTCCTCGCGGAAGTGGTCGCACCGATTCTCGCGTCCGCGACCGCGGCCGCCCCCGTGGCGGAGATCCGCGTATGACACTGACCGTTGGCACGACCGCGCTGCCCCTCCCGCTGGTGGTGCGCGGCAAGGTCCGCGACGTGTACGCGGTGGGTGCGGATCGCCTGCTGCTGGTCGCCAGCGATCGGGTGAGCGCGTTTGACGTCGTCATGCGCGAGTTGGTGCCATACAAGGGTGCCGTGCTCACGCAGATCACGGCGTGGTGGTTGAGGCAGTTGGGGGATGTCGTCCCGCACCACATGATCACCGCCGACGCCGATGAGATCGTCTCGCTCGTTCCCGAACTCGCCCCGCACCGCGACACCCTGGCGGGCCGCTCGATGCTCGGCCTGCGCGGTCAGGTGTTCCCGGTGGAATGCGTGATCCGCGGGTACCTGTCGGGCTCGGCGCTCAAGGAGTACCGCGCCTCCGGCACGTTGGCCGGCGAGCGGCTCGCCGAGGGACTGGTGGAGGCCGACCGATTCGACCCACCCGTCTTCAGTCCCGCCACGAAGGCCGAGACCGGACACGACGAGAACATCACGGTCGCGCAGGTCCGGGTACAGCTTGGCGCCGAAGTTGCCGCGGAGCTGGAACGGTTGTCGCGCCTCGTCTACGCGCATGGACGCGATCTGGCCGCCGCGCGCGGCATCATCATCGCCGATACGAAGTTCGAGTTCGCCTCGCGGAACGGGCGCATCATTCTGGTCGATGAGGTGCTGACCCCCGACAGTTCGCGTTTCTGGCCCGCGGATCAATACCAGCCGGGGCGCACGCAGCCCAGCTTCGACAAGCAACCCCTCCGTGATTGGCTCGACGCGGAGCGTCGTGCCGCTCGCTGGGACGGCAATGCCCCACCGCCGTCCCTTCCCCCCGAGGTAGTCCAGGCGACCAGCGCCCGGTATCTCGACGCCTTCGCGCGCCTGACCGGCGCCCCCCTGGACACCGCGAGTCTGCCGTGAGCGTAGCCAAAGAAGGGATTCCGTTCATTCTGATCGCCGCCGCGGTCGCCGGAGGCGCATTCGCCCTCGCCAACAGCCGGCGCTCGTTCGCGCTGTGGGTCCTGGCGTTCCTGCTCACCGTGATCGCCCTGTGGGTCGCGTACTTCTTCCGTGACCCCGAGCGCACCGGCCCCCGAGGGGAGAAACTGGTGATCGCACCCGCCGATGGCCGGATCGTGCTGATCACGGAAGTCGACGAACCCTCGTTCATCCACGGGCGCGCACTCCGGATTTCCATCTTCATGAACGTGTTCAACGTGCACGTCAATCGTTACCCGGTCGAGGGCACCGTACGCTACGTGCACTACAATCCCGGCAAGTTCCTGAATGCGGCGGTGGAGAAGTCGTCACTCGAGAACGAACAGATGTCGGTCGGGCTCGAATCGGGCCCGTTCCGGATCTTGGTGCGTCAGATCGCCGGTCTCGTGGCCCGTCGAATCGTCACCTACAGCAAGGACGGTGACGTCGTACAACAGGGCGAGCGGTTCGGTCTGATCCGGTTCGGGTCCCGCGTTGACGTCTTCGTGCCGACCAACAGCACGGTCAAGGTGAAGATCGGCGACACGACGATGAGCGGGACGAGTATCCTCGCGGAGCTCCCGTAACGTGCGACGCCCCCGGCTTCCACGCCCGTCGATGGTGATGCTACCCAACGGCTTCACCCTCGCCAATCTGTTCTGCGGCATCTACGCGATCATCCTCGCCGCCAAGGGCGAGCACCCCTTGGCCGTACGCTTCATTTTGATCGGAGCCATGTGCGACGCCATGGATGGACGCGTGGCACGCGCGACCGGGACCGGTAGCCCGTTCGGCGCCGAGCTGGACTCGCTCGTCGACGCGATCTCGTTCGGGCTTGCGCCGGCCCTGATGATGTACTTCGCCGTCCTGCGGCACGACAACTGGGACTGGATCTACGTCTTCCTGTTCTCCGCCTGCGCCGTGATGCGACTCGCGCGTTTCAACGTCGAGCAGGCGGGGCGCGCCAAGAAATATTTCCGCGGACTTCCGAGTCCGGCCGCCGGTGGCGTGCTCGCCACCTATTATTGGTTCAGCCAGACGCCGCTGTACAACGACACCATCCTCGTCGACTTGCCGTGGTACACGCTGCTGCGATGGTTGATGGCGACGCTGGCGTTCCTGATGATCAGCAACGTACCGTACCCGGCGTGGCCGACCTTCAGCCTTCGCACGCTGCGAGGCGGAATCGGTCTGGTCCTCTTCGTGGGACTGGGATTCGGCCTGATCTTCCTCCCCAAGGAGTTCTTCTTCCCCGTCGGGATCAGCTACGTGCTGTTCGGCGTGCTGGCCGCCGTGCTCCGCGGCCTGACCGAGCGGCAACCGGGTACTCCTGAACCGCACGGCGAGGAGTTCCAGGAGGATCTCGACGAGGACGATTACGTCACCACATTGGCCGACGAACTCGAGGATGTCGAGTTCGATGACCCGCCCCCGCGTACGTCGCCAGAGCGAACACATAAGCCGCAGACCAGACCGCAACCCAAGCGGGAACCCAAGCCGCAACCGCAAGGGCAGCCGCAACCCAGACCCGCAGCCGCCCCGGACGCCGAGCGCGCGGACGATCGCGAGGACGGGGAATCGTCCCCGCCGTCCGAGCACAGCAAGCGTCGCCGTCGTCGTCGCCGCCGTCCCCGTGGCGGCCCCCGTACTCCTGACCAGAACACCTCCGAGGATTCGCCAGAATGATGTCGTTTCGTGTGGCCGTGCATGTGGTTCCCCGCCGTGGCATCCTCGACCCGCAGGGCAAGGCCGTCACCGAAGCACTCCATTCGCTCGGCTTCTCCGCCGTTGCGGAGGTGCACGTCGGTCGGCATCTCGTGATCCAGACGACGGCCACTGATGCCGCCGCCGCGGAAGCGAGCGTTCGCACGATGTGCGCCAAGTTGCTCGCGAATCCGGTGACCGAAGACTTCGAAATCGCTTCCGTGGTGGCGGCGTGAAGGTCGGCATCGTTCGGTTCCCTGGCTCGAACTGCGAAGACGATGCGTGGCACGCGATCGTCGACCACCTTGGCGAGGAGGCCGTCATCCTCTGGCACAAGGACCACGACCTCCAAGGATCGGACGTCGTGATCCTCCCCGGGGGCTTCAGCTATGGCGATTATTTGCGCTCCGGCGCGATCGCCCGGTTCAGCCCCATCATGACGGAAGTCGAGGCCCACGCCCGGCGCGGCGGCATCGTGCTCGGCATCTGCAATGGCTTCCAGATCGCGTGCGAGGCGGGCCTCCTCCCCGGCGCCCTGCTTCGCAACGATCGCGGATACCGATCGATGCCGGTCACGATCCGCGTGGAACACACCGACACGGCCTTCACCGCCGCCGCGCGAACGGGCCAGTGCCTGACGATGCCGATCGCGCATGGCGAGGGACGTTTCACGGCGGACGACGCCACGATGGACCGCCTGGAAAGCGAGGGCCAGGTCATCTTCCGCTATGTAGATGCCGCCGGGCAACCGACCGAGGCCGCCAATCCCAACGGGGCCACGCACAACATCGCCGGCGTGTGCAACGCGACCCGCAACGTGATCGGCCTCATGCCGCATCCGGAGCGTGCCATGGAGCCGCTCCACGGTTCGACCGATGGATTGGTCCTGTTCCAATCACTGCTCGCCACCGCTCGCGCCTGACCTTATCCCGGCTGCCGATCTCGTGACTGCAACTCCACGCTCAGGCGATCCCGTCATCACACCGGCCCTCGTGGCCGAACACGGGCTCACCGCGGACGAATACCAGCGCCTCGAACGCATGCTCGGGCGCACCCCCACCTTCACCGAGCTGGGCATCATCAGTGCGCTCTGGAGCGAGCACTGCTCCTACAAACACTCGCGCCCGGTGCTCAAGACGCTCCCCACGCAGGCACCGTGGGTGCTCCAGGGTCCCGGTGAGAATGCCGGCGTCATCAGCATCGGCGACGGCATGGCCGTCGCCTTCAAGATCGAGTCGCACAATCACCCGTCGGCCGTCGAGCCCTATCAGGGGGCTGCGACCGGCGTGGGTGGCATTCTTCGGGATGTCTTCACGATGGGTGCACGCCCGATCGCGATGCTCAACTCGCTCCGATTCGGATCGCTCGACACTCCGCGCGTTCGCTACTTGGTCGGCGGCGTCGTCAAGGGGATCGGCGACTACGGCAACTGCATGGGCGTTCCGACGGTCGCGGGCGACGTCATGTTCGACGCGGCGTACGAGGGGAACCCGCTGGTCAACGCGATGTGCGTCGGCGTCATGCGCGAAGAGGAACTCATCCGCGCCAAAGCGGAGGGTGTTGGCAATCTCATCATGGCGGTCGGCGCGCGCACCGGGCGCGACGGCATCCATGGCGCCTCCTTCGCCTCCGAGGATCTGTCGCACGAGAACGACGCCAAGCGCCCGCGCGTGCAAGTCGGTGATCCCTTCACGGAGAAGCTCCTGCTCGAAGCCACGCTCGAGTTGATCGCCAGCGGTGCCTGTGTGGCGATCCAGGACATGGGCGCGGCGGGACTCACGTCCTCGAGCGCCGAGATGGCCGAGCGCGGCGAGGTCGGCGTCGAGATCGATACGCGCAAGGTGCCGGTGCGCGAAGCTGGCATGACGCCGTACGAGATCCTGCTCAGCGAATCGCAGGAGCGCATGCTCGTCGTGGCCCACAAGGGACGCGACGCCGAAGTGCGCGCCATCCTCCAGAAGTGGGACCTCACCGCTGCGGTGATCGGCGAGGTGATCGCGGAGCCGGTCTACCGCGTCAAGGAAGGCGACCATGTCGTGGCCGAGTTCCCCGGCACGCGGCTCGTCACCGACTGCCCGTTCTATTACCCGGAGTCGGCGGAAAGTCCGACCATCGTCGCGCTGCGGGCGCGCGATGTGCATGCCGTCGCCGAGCGTGCCGAAGAAGCGGATCCGGCGTGGACCCTTGCACGCCTCCTCGAGGCACCCACGATCGCCAGCAAGCGCTGGATCTCGCAGCAGTACGATTCCACGGTTCGCGCCAACACGGTCTTCGGTCCCGGCGGTGCCGACGCCGCCGTGGTGCGCGTGCGCGGCACGAACAAGGCGCTCGCGATGAAGACCGACTGCAATGGTCGATACGTGTATCTCGACCCGCGGGTCGGCGGGCGGATCGCCGTCGCCGAAGCGGCCCGCAATGTGGCATGCACCGGGGCGCGCCCCCTGGCCGTCACGAACTGCCTGAACTTCGGGAACCCGAAGCGCCCCGAGATCTTCTTCCAGTTCAAGGAAGCCGTCGGCGGGATGGGTGATGCCTGCCGCGCGCTCGACACTCCAGTCACGGGGGGCAACGTCTCGCTCTATAACGAAAGCCCGATCGGCGCCGTGTACCCGACGCCGACGATCGGCATGGTGGGGTTGCTCCAGGACGCCTCCAAGGCGGTCGGCTCAGCGTTCCGGTCCGCGGGCGATGCGATTGTGCTCCTTGGAACACCCACCGACGAACTCGGCGCCAGCGAATACCTCGCGTGGATTCATGGCGTCGTCGCCGGCGCGCCACCGTCCTGCGATCTCGCCGGCGAGCGCGCCCTGATCGATACGCTCTGCGCACTCGCGGACGCTCGACTCCTTCGCTCCGCCCACGATTGCAGCGAAGGGGGCCTGGCCGTGGCTCTCGCGGAATCTGCGATCGGCGACCGCGAGCATCCGTTCGGCGTCGCCGTCGACCTGGCCGCATGGCACACACTGCCGCTGCGGGCGCTGCTCTTCGGTGAAGCACAAGGACGTGCGGTGGTCAGCACGGCGAATGCCGAAGCGGTGCTCGACGTGGCCAAGGCGCACGGCGTTCCGGCGCGCGTGATCGGTCGCGTGACCGATGCCAGCGCGGGCTTCCGCATCGAAGGCGGATCGCGCCCGGTGCACGCGGACGTCACGACCCTCGCGATGTCGTTCCACGAGGCACTTCCTGTTGCCATGCGGCGTGCCCCCGCGGACGCCATCACTACCGACCCTGCGGCGGGAGCACCAGCCTGATGTGTGGAATCTTCGGCATCTCCGGACACGCGGACGCAGCGACCCTCACGCACCTCGGACTCTACTCGCTGCAGCATCGCGGGCAGGAATCGGCCGGCATCGTCGCCGCCGACGAGGGCGGTCAGGCGCACGGCATCCGCGCCATGGGACTCGTGGGCGAGAAATTCGGCCCGGACGTTCTCGAGAAACTGAAAGGCTCGACCGCCATCGGCCATACCCGCTACTCGACCGCCGGATCGTCGACGATCGAGAACGCACAACCCGCGCTGGTGAACTTCAAGGGCGGGCACATCGCCCTCGCGCACAACGGGAATCTCACCAACGCGACGGAGATCCGCGGAAAGCTCGAGTCCGTCGGCAGCATCTTCAGCTCGACCATGGACTCCGAGGTCCTCGTGCATCGGCTGGCGCGATCCATGGCCGTGCGCCCCGAAGCACAGATGGCCGAGGCCCTGCAGGGGGTGGAAGGTGCGTACTCGTTGCTGGTGTTGATCAACGACACCCTGCTCGCTGCGCGCGACCCGAATGGCTGGAGACCGCTGGTGATGGGAATGCTCGGCGACGCCGTCGTCTTCGCGTCCGAGACCTGCGCCCTCGACATCGTGGGAGCGACGCTCGTACGCGAAGTACTCCCCGGCGAGATCGTCGCCGTCGATCGTGACGGCCTCCGCTCGCATCAACTCCCGGCGGCTTCCCCCCTGCACCGCTGCGTCTTCGAACATGTGTACTTCGCCCGTCCCGACAGTCAGGTGTTCGGCGGCTCCGTCGATCGCGCGCGGCGCGCGCTCGGCCGGCGGCTCGCCGTCGAACACCCGACGCCGGGAGCGGATTTCGTCTTCGCGGTCCCTGACTCTTCCAATGCGGCGGCACTGGGGTACGCGGAACAAGCCAAGCTCCCGCTCGAACACGCCCTGATCCGCAATCACTACGTGGGTCGCACCTTCATCCAGCCCACACAGGCGGGACGGGACGCGAAAGTGAAGGTGAAGTTCAATCCCGTCCGTGAGATCCTGCAGGGGAAGAGCGTCGTCATGGTCGACGATTCCATCGTCCGCGGCACCACGACCCGCGGGCTCGTCGCCCTCGTGCGAGCGGCCGGCGCGCGTGAAGTCCACATGCGCGTGAGCTCGCCGCCGATCACCGGCCCGTGCTGGTACGGGATCGACACGCCGGACAAGGATCAACTGATCGCGGCCAGGCTCCCCCTCGACGAGATCGCCGATGCCATCGGCGTCGACTCGCTCGGGTACATCTCGCTCGACGGGATGCTCGGCGCCGTGCCGGACGGCCCGCACGGTTTCTGTCACGCCTGTTTTTCTGGCCAGTATCCGACGCAGCCACCGTCGGTGGCGAGCAAAATGCGCCTTGGCGGTCGCGCCTGACCTCTTTCCCGTGTGGTCCCCGTGAGTAAGTCTGTCTTCTCATTCGGTAACGGAATCGCGGAAGGAACGCGTGAGTGGAAGGATCGCCTTGGTGGAAAAGGTGCCAACCTCCACGAGATGACGAACCTCGGAATCCCCGTACCACCGGGATTCACCATCTGCTGCGACGTCTGCGACAGCTATCTCGCCGGCGGCGGTATCGCGGCCGCCCTGCGTGCGGAAGTGGATGCCGCATTGACGAAGCTCGAGGCCCACTCCGGGCGCCGCTTCGGAGACCCCGAGAATCCGCTGCTCGTGTCCGTGCGCTCCGGGGCGCGCGTATCGATGCCCGGCATGATGGAGACCATCCTCAACCTTGGCCTCAACGACACCACCGTCGAAGCGCTGGCCGCGCAAAGCAACAACCCGCGGTTCGCCTACGATTCGTATCGTCGCTTTCTGCAGATGTATGGCGATGTCGTGATGGGAGTCGACATCCACCAGTTCGAGGCGCTCCTCGCCTCGAAGCGGATGGTGGCCGGTGTGAAGACGGACGCGGAAGTCCCCGCGGAGGCGTTGAAGATCTTGGTTGGCGAGTACAAAGCGCTCGTGCGGCACACCGCCGGCCGAGAGCTCCCGATGGATCCGCGCGAGCAGCTCTGGGGCGCGATCGAGGCCGTCTGGAAGTCTTGGACGTTGAAGAAGGCGGTGGACTACCGACGCGTGAACTTCATTCCCGAGGCACCGGGCACAGCCGTGAACATCATGGCCATGGTCTTCGGCAACCTCGGCGACGATTCCGGGACCGGCGTGGCGTTCACGCGTGACCCCAGCACCGGCGAACGTCGATTCTACGGGGAGTTCCTGGTGAACGCGCAGGGCGAGGACGTCGTGGCGGGCATCCGCACGCCGCTTCCCATCGACCAGATGGAGCGCGCGCTCCCCGACGCGTATCAGGCGCTGATCAAGGTGCAGGACACCCTCGAGCTCCATTTCCGCGACATGCAGGACTTGGAGTTCACCGTCGAGCGCGGCACGCTGTATATGCTGCAGACGCGCACCGGGAAGCGCACCGTGGCCGCCGCCGTCCGGATCGCGCACGAGATGGTGGCCGAAGGACTCATCGCCACCGACGACGCCGTCCGCCGCGTGCACCCGGCGCAACTCGACCAGCTGCTGCATCCCGTGCTCGACCCCAGTGCGCAGGCCAAGGCCATCTGCGCCGGTCTCCCGGCGAGCCCCGGTGCGGCGAGCGGCATCGTCGTGTTCGACGCCGATGTCGCGGAGCAACGCGCCGGCAAAGGCGAGGCCGTAATCCTCGTGCGCGAGGAGACCACGCCTGAGGATTTCCACGGCATCGTCGCCGCGCGTGCAGTGCTCACCGAGCGTGGCGGCATGACGAGCCATGCCGCCGTCGTGGCGCGCGGCATGGGCAAGTGCGCGATCGTCGGATGCAAGGACATCTCGGTCGACATCGCGCACCGTCGCTTCACCGTCGGGGAGGTCGTCGTCAGCGAGGGCGACTGGATCACCCTCGACGGCGGCACGGGCAAGGTGTATCCCGGACACCTCCCGACGGTCCCGAGCGAGGTCATGCGCGTGATCGGCGGATCGCTCGCCGCTGACGATGCGCCGGTGTTCAAGTCGTACGACGAACTGCTCGGCTGGGCCGACGAGGCCCGTCGACTCAAGGTGCGCGCCAATGCCGACACGCCGAAGGACGCGCGCGTCGCCCGACAGTTCGGTGCCGAAGGGATCGGCCTCTGCCGGACCGAACACATGTTCTTCGAGGGGGATCGCATCACGCCCATGCGCGAGATGATCGTCGCGCACGACGAAGCCGGCCGTCGCCGCGCCCTGGCCAAGCTCCTGCCGATGCAACGCGCCGACTTCGAGGGGATCTTCGAGGCGATGTCCGGATTTCCAGTGACGATCCGCTTGCTCGATCCTCCGCTACACGAGTTCCTCCCGCATGGTGGCGAGGAATCCAAGCTGCTCGCCCGTACCCTCGGCATGAACCGCGCCGAACTCAATCACCTCGTGGAGTCGTTGCGGGAGACGAACCCCATGCTGGGGCATCGCGGCTGCCGACTCGGCATCACTTATCCCGAGATCACCGAGATGCAGGCGCGCGCCATCTTCGAAGCCGCGGTCAAGGTGAAGCGGCGCGGCGTCGACGTGCGCCCGGAGATCATGATCCCGCTCGTCAGCACCGTTGAGGAGTTCGTGAACCAACGGAAGGTCATCGATGACCAGGCCGAAAAGGTCCTGGGCGCCATGGGGGAGCAGATCCCGTATCTCGTCGGCACGATGATCGAGCTCCCGCGCGCCGCCCTGACGGCAGATCTCATTGCCGCAAAAGCGGAGTTCTTCTCCTTCGGCACGAACGACCTCACGCAGACCACGCTCGGGCTGTCGCGGGACGATGCCGGCAGGTTTCTGCCGCTGTACGTCGAAAAGGGGATCTTCCCCGAGGATCCGTTCCGCGTGCTCGACGAGGGTGGCGTGGGGCAGCTCATCACGATGGCCACGCAGAAGGGGCGC
This sequence comes from uncultured bacterium, assembly GCA_963978095.1. Taxonomy (GTDB): domain Bacteria; phylum Gemmatimonadota; class Gemmatimonadetes; order Gemmatimonadales; family Gemmatimonadaceae; genus Fen-1231. Next base: position 26,651 of record CAXBQP010000034.1, read on the forward strand.
GCGGTGCGCCCCGGCCTGAAGGTGGGGATCTGCGGTGAACATGGCGGGGAGGAAAGATCCGTGCGTTTCTTCCATCACGCAGGGCTCGACTATGTGTCCTGCTCGCCCTTCCGAGTGCCGATCGCGCGATTGGCGGCCGGTCAGGCGGCGTTGGGCTGATTAAACCAGGAGACGGAGCCGAGAGCCCTCGATGTTCGACTCCCCGGTGCTCAAGCGCCGCATGCGGTGGACGATCCTGGCCTTCTTCCTCGTCTGGATCCCGGGGACGATCTGGCTCGGCGTGGACCACGGGTCGCGGCTGCGGTTCGGCGGGGACGATCTGCAGCATGCCGGCCCCATCGTGGAGGGATTGCTCAACATGGGGTTCTTCATGGGGGCGCCCGCCCTGTTCGCGGCCCTGCTGGTCTTCGTCGTCCACGCTTGGCGGACCGAACGGTCGGATTAGGCGCCCCACAGACCATTTGACGTATCAATATATTTAGATATATTGATACGTATGGCCAAATCACTCACCGTTCTCGCCCCCGCTGCTGCGCGCTACCACGTGGAGCGCCCCGAGGCGGTTGCGACGGCGACGTCCTTGTCAGCGGATTTTGAGCGACAGGCGGCACTCTTCCATGCCCTCTCCGATCCGCGCCGTCTGACGATTCTCACGCACCTGCAGGCGGGTGAGCGGTGCGTCTGCCACCTCCAAGATGCCATCGACTTGGGGCAGTCCCTCCTCTCCTTCCACCTCAAGGCCCTGCGCGATGCGGGGTTGGTGGTGAGCCGACGAGACGGACGCTGGATGCACTACCGCCTGTCGCCCGCCGGATGGTCGGCGGCCCACGATGCGATCGCAGCACTGCGCCCCACCGCCACGACAGGCACGCCGAGCACGCACGTCGTCTGCTGCGACTGAACCGCGTCAGGAACTGTCCCCTCGACCGCCTTTCTCAGGAGCCACAACTTTGGGCACCAAAGTCACAACCATCGTGCGCGAACGCTACGGGAAGGCGGCGCTCTCGATTTTGTCGGGTGAACCGAAAGCCGCGTGCTGCGGCACGGGGGGCTGTTGCGACACGGACCCGATCACCTCGAACCTGTACGAAGCCTCGCAAGTCCAGGGGATCCCCGCAGACGCCGTGCTCGCCTCACTGGGGTGCGGGAATCCGACGGCGCTTGCGGAGCTGAACGTGGGAGAAACGGTCCTCGACCTGGGCTCTGGCGGCGGCATCGACGTCCTCCTCTCCGCCCAGCGTGTCGGCCCCACGGGCAAGGCATATGGGCTCGACATGACGGATGAGATGCTCGAGCTCGCCAACAAGAACAAGGCGGCGGCAGGGGCCACGAACGTGGAGTTCCTCCGCGGTGAGATCACGCAGATCCCGCTGCCGGACAACTCGGTCGACGTGATCATCTCGAACTGCGTCATCAACCTGAGCCACGACAAATCGATGGTCCTGCGCGAAGCGTTCCGTGTGCTCAAGCCGGGGGGACGCTTCGCGGTGTCCGACGTGATCACGCGTGGCGAGGTTCCGCCGGAAGTGCGTCGCTCGGCCGAGTTGTGGGTCGGATGCATGGCCGGTGCACTCGAAGAAGAGCAGTTCCTGCGGATGCTGCGTGCGGCGGGCTTCGAGAATCCGACCATAGAACCCACACGCATCTACACGACGGACGACGCGCGAATCTTTGCCGAAAGTGCAGGACTGGATGTCGACCGCTTCGCGGCGGCGATCGACGGCAAGTTCATGAGCGGCTTTGTGCGCGCCACCAAGCCGTGAGCGGATCATACGAGCTGCGCACGGCGCGGCCGGAGGATTTAGGCGGGGTCACTGCGTTGCTGGCCGCGGTCGACTTGCCGTTCGATGATATCTCCCCGACGCTCGACGGGTTCTGGGTAGCGGTGGACGTAGCAGAGATTCTCGGCACCATCGGCCTCGAACGCTACGGCCACGCCGCGCTCCTGCGTTCGGTCGCGACGAGCCCAAGCGCACGCGGCACCGGCATCGGCGCGGCTCTCGTGGAACGCGCGATTGACGGCGCGACGGCCGCGGGGATCACCGATCTCTACCTGCTCACCACGACCGCCGTCGAGTGGGCACCACGCTTCGGCTTCGCGCCGGTTGCCCGAGACCGGGTGGCCGAGGCGGTGCGCGGATCGCCGCAGTTCATGGGCGGCACCTGTTCCAGCGCGGTCGCGATGCACCGCGTGCTCGGCGACTGATGCGCGTTGCCCTGATCTCGGATATCCACGGCAATCTGCCGGCGTTGCAATCCGTGCTCGCCGACATCGAGGCGCGCACGACCGTCACGGGCACACTCCACCTCGGCGATCTGGTGGGCTACGCGCCATGGCCCAACGAGGTCGTGTCCCTCCTGCGCGAGCGCGGCATCAACGGCGTCGCGGGCAACTACGACTCCACTGTCGCAACGACGTACGAGCACTGCGGGTGCCGCTACGAGGATCCGCGCCAAGAGGCGCTCGCGCATGAGAGCTATGCGTGGACGCTCGCCCACACTTCGGATGCGGCCAAGCGCTGGCTCGGTGCCCTTCCCTTCTCACTGACCGTGCGCGCCGATGGCGGACACAAGAGCGGCGCGAAACTCGTGCTCGTGCATGGGACCCCGGTGCTCAACACGGCGTATTGGCACGAGGACCGCGATGACGATTTCTGTCGTCGCATGGCCGAGACGGCACAACTCAGAAGCGGCGATCTCATCGCCTTCGGACACACGCACAAGCCGTGGACTCGAGTCGTCGACGGGATCCGCTTCGTGAACACCGGCTCCGTCGGGCGTCCGAAGGACGGCGATCCGCGCGCCGGCTATGTGATCGTCACGCACGACGCCGCCGGATGGCAGGTGGAGTTCGTGCGCGTCCCCTATGACGTCGAGGGCGCCGCGGCCGCGATCACCGCGGGGGGCCTCCCCGCGGAGTTCGCCGAGTATCTACGCAGCGGCGGCGCACGTCTCGACCCCCTCTGAAACGCTGATCTCGTGACCTCTGCCACGTCCCTCGACGCGCCGATCCTCCGGCGCCTTTCCGTCGTCGACCGCTTCCTTCCGCTCTGGATCTTCGCCGCCATGGCGATCGGCGTGGGACTCGGCCGCGCGTATCCCGAGCTCGGGGCCGCGCTTGACCGAATCACGGTGGCTGGTGTGTCGGTGCCGATCGGCATCGGCCTGCTCTGGATGATGTACCCCGTGCTGGCGAAGGTGCGCTACGGCGCCATCGGCACGCATCTCGCCGACGGGCGACTCCTCGGCACGTCGCTCGTGCTCAACTGGGTGATCGGTCCCCTCGTCATGCTTGGGCTCGCCTGGCTCTTCCTCCCCGACCTCCCCGCATACCGCAACGGCCTCGTGTTGATCGGCCTCGCCCGCTGCATCGCGATGGTGTTGCTCTGGAATGCGCTCGCCTGCGGCTCGGCGGAGATCGCCGCGGTGCTCGTGGCACTCAACTCGGTGTTCCAGATCCTCACCTATTCGGTGCTCGGCTGGCTATTCCTGACGGTGATCCCCGGCTGGTTCGGTGGCGATGTCACCACCGTGCAGGTATCGATGGGCGCGATCGCCAAGAGTGTTGGCATCTTCCTTGGCGTGCCGCTCGTGGCCGGGTATCTCACGCGACGCGTGCTGATCGCACGGAAGGGTGAGTCGTGGTACGACGGCGTCTTCATGCCTCGCTTCGGCCCGACCGCACTGCTCGGCCTACTCTATACCATTGTGTTGATGTTCGCGATGCAGGGGAATCGCATCCTCGCGTTGCCGATGGACGTGTTGCGGATTTCAGTCCCGCTGCTCGCGTATTTCCTGTTGATGTTCGGCGGCGCGTTCCTGTTGGGGCGGCGAATGCGCTTCCCGTACGAGACCACCGCATCGCTCGCGTTCACCGCGGCCGGGAACAACTTCGAACTCGCCATCGCCGTCGCGGTCGCGACGTTCGGGATCGGGTCGGGGGAGGCGCTGGCGGCCGTCGTGGGACCGTTGATCGAAGTGCCGGCACTGGTGGGGTTGGTGTATGTGGCGCTCTGGGCAAAGAGACGCTGGTAAAACACCGGCTCACGGCCCACGAATCTCAGACGACTCCCGGGTCACAGGAGGTCGCGCAGAGCACATTCTCTCCGTTTTGCGATATCGACCGCACGGGAGGTGGGTGTTTCCCTTTTATACGTTTGTTGGCTATTGCCACAAAAAAAAGTCTATTTGCCGGCTATTTCTCGAAGTTATGAACATTTTTTTTGACGGTTGCGCCGATCGGACTGACGCTATTTTAGTCACTCAGTTGTTGATTGTTTTTTCGTGCCGTTCGCTGACTCCCCACGTTCAGGAGGATCGATGATGATCGCACGCTCCCGCTTCGTTCGGTTTTCTGTCGCTGGACTGCTTGTACTCGCTGCCTGCAACCCGTCGAGTAAGCCCGACTCCGCAGCCAGCGATGCGGCTGCGCACAAAGCTCACGAGAACTACGTCCGGGTCATCAACTCGAACAACACGGATTCACTCATGTCCATGTTGACGGAGGACGTGGTGTACCTCGCATCAGGCGCGAAACCCTTCGTCGGCAAGGGAGCCGTCCGCCCGTGGATCGATGGGTATTACAAGGCGTTCCACACCACGTGGGACAAGCCGGTGGAAGAGTTTGTAGTGGCCGGTGATTTTGCGTACGAGCGCTACCGCTACACCTCGACGGACGTCCCCGCTGCCGGTGGCACGCCAATCGTTGACACGGGGTGGGGATTCATTGTGTATCGCCGTGAATCGGACGGCGTCTGGCGTGTCGCGCGAGACGCGTGGGGCCCTGATCACGCGCCCGCTGCCGCGAAGTAGCACCAGCGGCGCGCCGGATTGCCCGCGCGGCCGACCTGACCTTTAGACCGTAAACCTTCCTCCAGGAGTTGCCTCATCATGAAGATCCGTCACACAATCATCGCCGCCGTGCTGATCACGTCTGCCACGACGATGCACGGCCAAACGGCGACAGCGGGGCTTCCGGGCTGCAAAGGAACGAGCGCCATCATGCGCACGTCGACTCTCACCGGGTCGCCGGCCAAGTTTCAAGCGGCGGTTGACGCCCATACAAAGTGGTATCGCGATCACGGGGTGACCACGAACAAGCAGGTGGTGGTTCCGATGTACAAGCGCGTGGACAGCACATACGTGGTGGATTCGACGCAAGTGATCACGTTCCACACCAACCCGCCAAGCCCGGGTCCGAAGCACGATGCTGGGTGGGATGCCTTCACCAAGATGTATGCGGAGGTGTCGAAGGTGACGGCTACCTCCGCGGTGTGCTTGCCGAAGGGGTTGTAGTTGGGCTCCCTCCGCGGGCGAGAGCCGCAGCGAATCGAGGGGCATTCCATCGCCTAAAAGGTGATGGCGAGGCGAGCCCTGAAGGCTCGCCTCGCCATCAACCCACCAACGTGGAGGCGGGGAGATTCGAACTCCCGTCTTGCATAGGATCTTCCGCAACGTCTACGCGC
>CAXBQP010000035.1:0-32070 GCA_963978095.1 uncultured bacterium
AAGCTGGATCAATGTTCGGGCGTGAACCGTTGAATTGCTCCCTGAGCCTGTAGTAGTAGGCGGCCTTGTCATCTGATTCCCCGTACTCGGCTTGCAAGACCTTAAGTCGCCGATTGACTGCCTCCGGATCGGTCTTTACAGCAGCGAAGGTTGCGATGAGCTGACGGTTGATGTCTCCGAGTATTGCCGAGAAGGGTCGTGTCTCGCGCCGTGCGAGATAGAAGAAAACGGAGCCGCCGCCAACAAAGGGGTCGATGTATTTTCCGTGAAACCGCGGCAGTATTCCGCCGTATCTGGCGAGGAACGGTTGCTTTCCGCCTGCCCATCGAAGGAAGGGTTTCGCGCTGGAAACTCGGCGGACCCACGTGTCCAACTGGTTGTTGAAGGCGGTGTTACTATTTGCCATTGAGCCTTAGTCCTGTTCTGACTGCGAGGGTGTCCGCATCGTACCCTTGGAAACGATTCGCTTTGGGTCGACCGATGTGCCGTTAGGTGTTTAGGAGCGGTAGCTTTCACACCCCGCCACTTCTCGCGCGCGATAGACGGAGCGGCCTCTCGAATCAACTGCTTGACTTGAAGCAATGTACGCCGTTTGGGTTGACTCGGCGAGTATCACGCGGTTGCAGTAAGAGGCGGAATCGCGCTTGTGGTGTGCTTTACCGCCTGAACATCATCATCGCGGTTCTTGAGCGTTGGACCGCGTGTTCTGTTAGTACTGCAAGAGGAAGCGCTGCAATTCCCGAGCGTCCTTCGTCTTCGTCAACGCCACCATCATCAATATGCGCGCCTTCTGCGGCGTCAGATGCTGCACCGTCACCTGCGGCGCGAGCGGCGCCTGATCCGCCGCACCCGCTCCAGCAGCACCACCTGCCCCTGCCCCACCGCGTCCGCCTCCGGGGCCGCCAGCAACCGGCGCCCCAGCCCCATCAAACCCACCGACCGCCGTCACGTTATCCCCCGACGGAAATGCCGTCGCCACAACCCCCCCAGCCCGCCGCAACGCCAAGTACGGAGCCTGCTCCCCCCGCGAGAACCCAGTCGTCGCCACGACCACGCCAGCCGGCAGCGTATCAAACTTCACCCCCGTCCCCCCCGGATAACTGAACGTCAGCTCCACCCGCGGCAACACACTATCCACCCCCGCCAGATCGAACTCGCTCTGACTCCCGTGGCGGCGCGTCGGGGAGAAGAAGAACTCCACCCCGCTCCCGCTCACCACGCCGAGCATCCCCATCTCGCCGCCGCTAAACCCGCCCACGCGCTGGTAGTTCTTGCGCACCTCGCGCGCGCTGATGATCCGGTCGTCCATCACGACCATCACTCCCTTCCCCACCGCACTCGGCGCTGCCGCCGTGCGGACCGCTGCCAGCAGATTGATGGGGCCGTCGGGCGAAAGCCCCGTCGCCGGATGCTGCGCCCCCGTCACCACCACCGGCTTGTCGCTGCGCACCGTCAGGTACAGGAAGAACGCCGTCTCCTCGAGCCGGTCCGTGCCGTGCGTCACCACCACGCCGGCCAGATCCTTCCGCTCGCTCAACACCGTGTTGATCCTTCGGCTCAGCGCCACCCACTGCGCCGGCGTGATCGCGGTGCTCGCCACGTTCGAGAACTGCTCGCTCTCCACCTCCGCATACCGCGGCAGCTCCGGCACGCTCGCAATGATCGCCTCGGCGCTCAAACTCCCCGCACGATACGCGCCCGTCGTGCCCGGCTGGTCCTGCGCCCCCGCGATGGTGCCGCCCGTCGCGATCACCAGCACCTTGGGACGGGGCCCAGCCGGGATCTGCAGCGGCACCGGCTGTGGCGCGCGCGGCGTACTCTGGATGCCGCCACCGATCGCACCCGTGGCCGCGACCGGCGCCGCGCCGGTCGTCACCGCAGGCGGCGAGGCGCATGCGCCGAGCCAGGCGAGAACGGCCAACGACATCACACACGAACGCACGAACCGTACGGCCATCTCGATCGCTCCGGCGGGTGGTATCACGACCATGTCATCTATAAGATGTGGAACTGCTCGTCCTAATATCCGACGCGCCCACGGCGTCCGCCAGCGTCGCACAATCTCTTGCGCGCCGCGTCAAGCGGGTGTATACTACGGGAGCATCAAGATGAGGGACGACCCTCGCCAACCTGCCCGCCCGGGTAAGGTGGATCCCGAAAGGGGATGCGGCCTCCGGCAATCTCACGGGCTGCGCGAGACTCACCCTCCTCTGCATGCCAGATGGAGGGTTTTTCTTTTTCCGCCACGGTCGCGGCCCGCGACCGACACGTTCCACCAGCATCGCGAGTGAGGCGAACGCCTCCGCCAACCTCCCCGACCCGGGAAAGGTGGTCCCACCTCCCAAGGTGGCATGCGGCGCCCGGTACTTCCACCGGACGCAACCGAGCGGGTCTCGGCATGGGAAATCGTTCGTGCTCCTCGCCCCACCCAGAGGAGTAGCCCATGACCGCCCCGCACAACATCTTCGCCCGCCTCGGACTCCACGGCTTCGAGCCCCTGGCTCCAGTCCTCCTCGCCGCGCTCGTGACCGAGGAACCCCTCCTTCTCCTCGGACCGCACGGCACGGCCAAGTCGCTCCTGCTCACGCGCACCGCCGCCGCCCTCGAGCTCAGCGCCCGGCATTACAACGCGAGTCTGCTCAACTTCGACGACCTCGTCGGATTCCCGATCCCCGGCAAGGACGGCTCCCTCGACTATGCCAAGACCCCGGCCGCGATCTGGGGGGCCGGTGCCGTCATCTTCGACGAGCTCTCCCGCTGCCGCCCCGAGATCCAGAACAAGCTCTTCCCCATCATCCACGAGCGGAAAGTGCAGGGACTTCCACTCGAGGGACTGCGCTACCGCTGGGCCGCCATGAATCCCCCGCTCACCGACGAGAAGTCTCCGACGTACATCGGCACCGAGCCGCTCGATGTCGCGCTCGCGGACCGCTTCGCGTTCGTGGTCACCATGCCGGACTGGAGCGCGCTCAGCGAGGCGCAGCAGATCGCCGTGATCCGCGCCACCGACCTGCCACTCGATCCAGGCATCGGTGAGGAGTTGCGCGCGGTGATCGATCAAGTACGTCGCGTCCGAGCGGCCATTGCGGAGCCCGTCGAAGCCGCGCTGGCGGACTACACGCGCACGGTCTGCGCGTTGGTCGCGCAGAGCGACATCACCCTCAGTCCGCGGCGCCGCGGCATCATCCTGCGGAACACCCTCGCCGTCATCGCCGCGGCGGCGGTGATTGCGCCGGATCTGGATATGGCGCGCTGCGCGCTGCTCACACTGCGCTCGTCACTGCCACATCTCGCCTCTGGCGAGGCGATCGACGATCGGAAGCTCGTGGCGTGCCACCGCGAGGCGTGGGCGGCGCATCCGTGCGCCGAGCTCCGCGAGATCGTCCTCCTGGCCGATCCGCTCGCGCGCTTCGAGGCCGCGATCGCCGCGCCGACCATCCCGTCGCGTGACTTCTCGTCGATCGTCGCTGACTGTCTCGCACGGATGCGCAGCGGCGAACGCTACGCCTCGGCCGTGCACTTGTACGAGAGCAACGCGGCGAGCCGCCTGAACGTCGCCATCGCGGATCAGACCGCTCGCGCATTCAAGCAGATCATGGAGAATGAGGAACATGGTTTGCACGATGGACTTCAGCGTCATCAGGAGTACGCCGAACCCCTGGGGTATTTCCGCAAGCACGGACACGTCATCGAGCTTCGCGACGTCCTGTTCCTCGACCCCGATCAGCCGATCGACCTGCCGCAACAATGCGGGGCTGTCGGTCCTGAAGGCAAAGCACTGTTTCGCGAGGACCTGGTGTCGTTCATCACGGATTTTCGCGCGACCCGTGCGCGGCTCGCGGGGAGGGCCGCATGACGACCGCTTCGAACCTCGGGATCGACTGGCGGATCGTGCGGTTCAGACTGGACGATCGATTCGTCGGACTTTCGCCGGCCGAGTTGCTCGCCGCGCTCGGTCTCTCCGCCGGCGAGGATGCGGAGGCCTCGCTCCAGCGCATCATCGAGCGGGTCGCAGCACAACTCACCCTTCCGGATGTCTGTCCCGTCGCGGATTGGACCAGGGCCATCCCCCCTCGTGACGAATTCGTGGAACCGCTCAGCGCGATCGCGGTCATGGCCAAGTCCTCGCCGCATGTGTGGGTGCGCAGCAAGCTCCCGTTGGTGCACGCGGCGAACGAACGTCATTCCGTGTCGCTCTTTCTCACCCCAGCGCAACGCCAGCGCTTCCGGCGGAGGGTGCCTCGTGTCACTGCTTGAACGGATCCTGAACTGTTTTCCCACCGGCCACTACGCGATCACGGCGTTCCTGCGCGTGGTGGACATCGTCGAAAGTCGTGACGTCCCGACGGCCGCCATCGAGAACAAGATCTCGCCGCGCATGCTCATCAACCCGGATTTCGTCGAGCAGCACGCCGAGACGCCGGAGAAATTGCTGATGCTGGTGATGCACGAATTGCATCACATGATGCTCGGGCACACGGTCTCCCACCCTCGGATCACGCCGTTCGACAACTTCGTCTTCGATGCGGTCATCAATGGCGTGCTCTGCCAGATGTTTCCGACGCCAGCCTTCACCTCGCTCCTGACCGACTACTACTCGGAGTCGTTTCCCGAGTGTCTGTTACGCCCCCCTCCGGACTGGCCGGAACAGGGCGGCGTCGCCTTGGGGATCACCGCGTTGCGCGATCCGCGTCAGGTCAAGGCGGCGGCGGCCGCGCATCGCGGACTGTACTCGGAGGCTGGCTATTCCTACGCGGAGCTCTACGTGTTGCTCTCGTCCTTCGGTCTGGGTTCCGCGCCGGTCGCGGGGCGACTCCTCGGCGATCACGCGAGCGAGACCGAGCTGGTCCTGGAGAATTCACTGGCGGAGATCGCCGCGGATTTCGGCTCGACCTTCGCTGAAGAGTTCCCGCACATCTGGACGGACGAGGTGTACATGCGGTACGAGAGACGCGGGACGGCGATGGCTCCGGTCGAACGGATCGTCAAACCGCGGACGAACCACCGGAACCGGGCAGCGCTCCGGCGTCTCTTGTCGCGGATCGCACGAGGTGGACGAGGCGGCACCCAGCGGATCATGGACTGGACGGCCCGACCGGTGGAGCAGGCGATGCCGACCATGGACCGTCGTGCCTCGGTGCAGCGCCTGCTCGGACACCAACCGCTGCTCCATTGGGACGAACGCGTGGCACGGCGCGCGAACTGTCCCGGCGAGCGGGTGCACGTGTATTTCGATGTTTCGGGCAGCGTCTGGCATCTGCTCGAGGAACTCTACGGCGCCCTATTGGACGTGGAGGCGGATGTGCACCCTGTCGTGCATCTGTTCTCGACGCAGGTCTACGATATGCCGATCGAGCGGTTCCGTCGGGGGGCCATGCGCACTTCGCTCGGGACCGAGATCACCTGCGTCGCTCGCCATATGGCCAAGTTCGACGTGCGCCGAGCACTGATCGTGACGGACGGCTTCACAGATTCCCCGAGCGGTCGCGATCTGGCCGTCATGCGCCGCGCAACCCTCGGCGTCGCCGTCATCAAGGGCGAGCAATGCCAACGTGACTTGGAAAAGGTCGTGGACTTCTGGGGGTTCCTGGAGGTCGATCCCCCCGTCGCGGCGAGCGCGTGAACGACGATGACGGACCCTATGGATGTTCGCGCTGTCGCCAACACCCTCCCCAACAACTTGTGGACGCATCAAAAAATATTATGATATTGGATAATATTTATGAAAATCATCGTGAGCACCGCTGCCCTAGCGCTCGGGGTCTCCCCCACTCGGCTCCGTCTCTTCCTCTCCCGACACGGCCCCCACTTGGCCGGAGAACCGTCGGCACGCCGCCAAGGGCGCCGCCGCCCCATCCCGGAGCAGGCGCTCGAACCACTCCTCCTGGCCTTCCTCCTCGCCCGCGACCTCCGGATCCCGGATGGACCCGCCCTTCAGCTCGCCGAACGACTGCTCAAGGCCGACTCCGCTGCCAGCCCACAGAAGTCCGTCGGAGCCGGTCCAGCACCCGCCACCATCGAACTCTCTCCGATCCTCCGACTCTCCGCCGACCTCCCCGCCCTCCGCCTCCACCTCCGCCACGCCATCGCCGACGCCCTCGAAGCCGCGCCCCCTCCCCCGCCCCGCGGCCGGCCGCGTCGTGGCGCTATAAGGACCCGTTGACCCGCGCTTCGAGCGCCGCCAGTCGATCCAGAAGATCCTCGAAGCTTGGGGGCTCCCCGAAGAACATCTCCCGCATCTTTCGGTAATCCTCGCCAAGCGCGCTCACGCGCTCCGGTGCCGGGAGCAAGCGAAGCGTTCCTGATCTGGCGGTGTGGTAGTTCGCCCAGCCGGAAGCGAAGAACAGGGACTTATTCTCGACGACCGTTTCCAAGAGGTCCCTTCGGTCCAAGGCGGCACTCCCCACCGCTGATTCGGCGAGCACCGCCATGTCGAAATAGTGTCGCGCGAGCCGTGCCGGCAGCGCCTTCTCCTTGGGGCGGTGATATTCGGCGTGGAGAATCGTGGCTTTCTCCCAGAAGGTGCGCTCGGCGGCAAGCGTTCGAACGCCACCCACCGACTCGCGCACCGTGTCCGGAAATGCGTCTGCGCAGTACGAGGTGATCTCGCGCGACTCGACGGGCCACGGCTCTGAGCGGGCACCGAGCTCGAGCCTGACGGTCGGCATGATATAGTCGGCGTTGCCATACACCTCCGCGCTGAACGCCCGCGGGTAGGCGAATAGGAGTGTCGCCTCCGACATCCCGTCAACGCGCAGGTCAACGCTCTCCCCGATGAGGCGGTGCGACATCGCCGCGGCAATCTCCCGGAGGAACGGACCCGCCGCCCACTCTCGCAACGCGGGGGCGATTGCGTCGATGATCCGCCGCGCCTCGGCGCTGGATGGTGCGGTGCGGGGGTCAAGAGGATGCTCGCTGATGACGGTCCTAGCGACCGACAGGTCGATGTCTTCGGAGAAGCGGTCGACTAGGCGATAGACTTTCGAGAGGCTCGTTCCTCCCTTGAAAACCAAGACATCGCGATAGGCGCTCTGGAAGACGAGGTCCAGGGCCCAGCACACCCAGTAGTCCTTTTCGATGGCGATCGGGGAGGTGATTCCCGTTCTCGCTGCCGTTTCGGTGAAGAGTTCGGCACGGTCCTCTGCGCGCCATTGCGCCACGGACGTCAGCTTGCCCACTCACCCCTCCGTCGCGATTCGGCGAATCGCCGAGTGGAGCCAACCGGGGGCATGGCGGATCATCCCGAGCAGCGCGCGCTTGTCGGCCGGTCGCAGCGTTGCGGCGAGCCGATGGATCACGGTGTCATCGACGCCGCCCGTTCCCAAGTACGAAAGTGCGCGAATCACATCGTCGGCCACACCGCTCGGACGGCCCAGCTTCGAAGGCGCGCGATGGACAAGGCGCATGGTCCTGCCCTGCACCGTGACGGTCCGCGATCGACCGGTCGTCTCGAGCACCGTACGCATCGGCACTTGCGTGCTCACGCCGAGCGCGTTCGCCACCTGGGCTGCTGACGACTTGAGCGTGGCGCCGCTCCTGCGAGCGAGTGCCCGCTCCACCGCTTTCGGACTCGGAGCCAAGACCCCCAGTCGAGCGCTGGTCTTGGGATAGTCGTAGAGCCCCCGTCCGATGCGGCGTAGCTGGCCGGCGCGGACGAGGCGACTCAACGCTTGATCGACTGATGCTCGCGAAGCTAGATCAACGAAGTCGCGCGGTGTACACACGTGTCCTCGTCCGAATCGACGAATACGCGCAAGTATTTTATCGACAACGCTTTGGTAGGTCATAATGCCGTGGTTTTTGTCAGATAAATATATGCGAATATCTGACATTCGCAACCCTGGTTCGCGCGCAGATCGGCATCGAGACCCCACGAAGCCAAAGCGGGGCGCCCCTTTCGGAGCGCCCCGCCTCTTGGTGCGTGGTTCAGTGACTTGAGCTCAGCTCAGCCGCCGACCTTCGTGACGTTCTCAGCCGCCGGGCCCTTCTGGCCCTGCACGATGTCGAACTCCACCGCGTCACCCTCGGCCAGGCTCTTGAAGCCCGAGCCCTGGATGGCGCTGTAGTGCACGAAGCAATCCTTCTGCCCGTTGTCGGGGGTGATGAAGCCGAACCCCTTCGCGTCGTTGAACCACTTCACCTTTCCGGTCGTACGCATTCCCAACTCCTGTGTGATGATTGATGCAGGGAGCGGAACACGCCGTACCCTGACAATCTGTTCTACTTCGCGGGATCCATGAGATCCCCCGCGATGGACCGCTGCGCACCCCCAGTCAAGAACCGAGTGACAATGCGCAACCCTGAGAACCTACAGATATCCAGTCAAAAGTGCAAGAGCCCGCCCGCCGGCGTGCCCGACCCCGGCAACTCCTCAGGTCCTGACCCCCCCCTATGGGATCACCTTCACCCCGGAGACGAAGTACTGGGTCTCGCCGAAACAACTCGTCGGGACTCCCACATGCTGTCGGTAGGTCAGGACCACGCGGTGGTTCTGCACCATGGCCTCATTGATCACCCCGGCGATCGAGTCGTTCCGCACCGAGAAGTTGAACATCTGGCTCATCGCCCCCGGCATGTTCACCATCGCCAGCTCCCCTTCCCACGTCTTGCAGACCCACCCCTTCTGGGAGAGCTTCTGCAGGAACCCCGAGCGCTCGCCGCTCGAATAGGTGAAGGTCATGGCGGCGCCGGCCCAGATCGTGAAGATGAGCGCGGGCACGAGGATCAGGGTGGTGAGCGTCAGCTTCCCCCAGTGACGGCTGAAGAAGCTGGAAGCGGGGCGTGGAGTGGCGTCGGCCATGGTCGGGTGCACGGGAGCTGGGGGACAATCCGCGGGGCGCCCTTCGCGCGCCCGCATCGCTGGGTCCGGCCTTCCGTACGGCTCCAGCTCGTAGGAAGTTGCGCCCCAGCCCCCGCCCCGCCAAGTGGGTGGCTATTTTTCCATCGATCCCCTGCCCCACCTCCGGACCCGAAAGGAGTGCCTGTGGTCTTCACGTCCCGACGCAAGACAGTCACCGCGATGGTCGGTCAGGTGCCGGTGGGTTCGGCGCACCCGATCGTCGTGCAATCCATGACGAACACGGACACCGCCGATCCGGCGAGCACCGCCGCGCAGATCGCCGCCCTCGCGACGGCGGGTTCGCAGTTGGTGCGCATCACCGTCAACAACGACGAGGCCGCCGCGGCCGTGCCCGAGATCGTGCAGCGCTGCGCCGACCTCGGGTGCACGGTGCCGATCATCGGCGACTTCCACTACAACGGGCATCTGTTGCTGGTGAAGTACCCCGAGACGGCGCGCGCGCTGGCCAAGTACCGCATCAATCCCGGGAACGTGGGGGCCAAGCGCCGCGACGACAACTTCCGCACGATCGTGCAGGTCGCGGTCGACCACGACAAGCCGGTGCGGATCGGCGTGAACTGGGGATCGCTCGATCAGGACCTGCTGACCTCCATGATGGACGCGAATGCCGCGCTGGCGCAGCCGGCTGACGCGAAGGACGTCTACATGGAAGCGATGCTCGAGTCGGCGCTCCGGTCAGCGGCGCTCGCCGAAGAGGTGGGGCTCGCGCATGACCGGATCATCATCTCGGCCAAGATCTCGCAGGTCCAGGATCTGCTCGACTGCTATCGCCGGCTCGCGGTGCGCTGCGACTATCCGTTGCACCTCGGCCTCACCGAAGCGGGACTCGGCACCAAAGGGGTGGTCGCCACGACCGCCGCGCTCTCGCTCGTCTTGGCCGACGGGATCGGCGACACGATCCGCGTGTCGCTCACGCCGCGACCGGGCGGCGATCGCACGGAAGAGGTGTTCGTCGCGCAACAGGTGTTGCAGTCCCTCGGCTTGCGATCCTTCACACCGCAGGTGACGGCGTGCCCCGGCTGTGGTCGGACGACGTCCACCTTCTTTCAGAAGATGGCCGAGGATATCCAGGGGTATCTGCGCGAGCAGATGCCCGTGTGGCGCGGGGTGCATCCCGGCGTGGAAGAAATGAAGGTGGCCGTGATGGGATGCGTGGTGAATGGTCCCGGCGAGTCGAAACACGCGAACATCGGGATCTCGCTCCCCGGGACGTTCGAGGAGCCCAAAGCGCCGGTGTACGTGGACGGTGCGTTGCGCGTCACGCTCAAGGGGGACCACATCGTGCCGGAGTTCCTGGAGATCCTGAACGGCTACGTGGAGCAGCGGTATCCGAAGGCGTGAGCGTTCGCGGGCAGGGCAGGGACGTGAAGCGGGATCAGTTGCCGAAGTGCGATAGCTCCGCGCTCACCGATTTCAGCTCTTCGAGGATCGTGCCGTTGAATCCGATCTCGACGAGTCGCTCGTAGACCGCGCGGTACCAGCGTTCGGTGCCGACGCGGCCGGCAGCGAAGCGGCTCCAGACGCTATCCGGATCGACCGTGCGCCCCAAGTCGGCGAGGAGGGAAGAGCCGTTGTGCACATGGTCGGCGGCGGCGAGCCAGCGCGAGCGCTGCCCGGAGCGCGCGAGGCGCGCCAGGTAGTCGGCGCGCTGTTCGTCGCGATCCATTTCGTAGCCGTCGTCGTCGAACTTGCGGGTCGCGATCGCGATGGTGGTGTCGAGCACGTCGGCACCGAACTTCTCTTCGAGGCGATCGGCGATTTCTTCGCGCGTCCAGCCGTCGCGCGTGTAGTCCTCCACCACATTGAGCAGGATGCCGCTGACGACGGTGTCCTCATCCTGCCCATAGCGGGTGAGGATGAGTGCGACATTCGCGGGATGCGTGAGGTAGGGCAGGCGCGTGCCTTTCCGGACCTCGCGGTCATGGTGCTTCGCGGCGAAAGCGAAGGCGTGATTGATGCGATCGGAGTAGCCGGTCATCCGTGGGATCGCGATCGAGGGAAGGACAGTGGAGTTCTTGCGGGAAAGGTAGCGGAGTCGCCAAGGGCGCGCGAGCGGATGCTGGCAGGTCGTCGCCTTGGATCGGAGCGTCTTGGAGCGCAAAAAGTGGTGGAAAGTCCTAAAAATGACCCTATGATGGTGCTATAATGTTCTATTATTGACGCGATATTCTGCATTTTTTCCATCTTTTCGGCAACGAAAAAGGCGGGGCACCCGGAACGGGTGCCCCGCCTTTGTGCGTCCTGGTGCGATCCGCGCTTACTGGACCGTGACCTTGATCTTCATGTTCATCGCGAGGTGCGGGGTGCAATGGAACTCGTACACACCGGCCTTGATGCCACCGAACGAGATCGTGGTCGACTCGCCGGCGTTGAGGAGCATCTTGCTCGAGAGTTCGCCCATCTTGTCGGCGCCGAAGTTCGCGTCGAGCGCGCTCTTGACGTCGGCCGGCACGGCGGCCGGATCGATGGCGACGTTGTGCGGGCCGCCCGAGACGAAGGTGAACTTGATGCCGTCGCCCGCCTTCACGGTGATCGCGGCCGGCTCGAACTTATAGCCCGAGGCGTCGCCGATCATCTTCACTTCGTGAGTCGTCCCGGTGATCGGGGCAACGCCACCGGCCGGAGCCGCCGCCGCCGGAGCGGCCGCCGGAGCGGCCTCGGGAGCCTTCGCCTCTTCAGCCTTCTTCTCACCGCCGCAAGCGGCGAGCACCACAGCGCTCGAGAGGAGCGCGAAACGGATGGAACGCATGTGTCTACAGCCTCCAGTACAGTCTGTACGAATGGGATGGAATTCCAGCGCCGGGGTGATCAAGCCCCAGCCTTGTGAAATTATTCACAACACCCCCATAACGCAACCGTTTCACCCGCGGTTCCCGCCCGGCGTGGCCCGCCCCTTGGCCACGGAATCCTGAAGCTGTTTGAGGCGCGCCGAGTCGATGACTTTCTTGGTGGGAATCGCCAGCGGGGGAGGGGGGGCCGTCTCCGGCTTCCCGGCCTCGTACGCCGTGAGGACCTGCTCCATCCACCCCCAGTCCTGCGCGCCGAAATAGGGCTTCCCGTTCACCACGAAGGCGGGAGTCCCGCGCACCCCGGTCTGACGGGCCAGGTCGTCCGCGGCGTCCAACCGCCGCTGGTGCTCCTTGCTGGCGGCACAGCGCGCGAAACGGGCGGTGTCCACCCCGAGCTCCTGCGCATACCCCTGCAGGATAGCCGGGATGTCACCGGCGCGCTTCCAGCTGTCCTGGCGCGCGAACAGCAACTCATGCATCTCCCACCATTTCCCCTGTTCGGCGGCGCACACGGTCGCGGCACTCCCGGCCACACTCCCGCGGTGCCACGCCAGATCGATGACGGTCAACTGCAGCTTCTTGGCCGCCACCCACTGCGTGCGGATCGGTTCCGCCGCCTGCTGCGAGAACTGGCGGCAGTCGTCGCACACGAGGTCGTCGAAGTACAGGACCCTGATCGGCGCGGTCGCATCGCCTTCGACATGCGCGATCGCGGCGGCCATGGTGTCGCCCGTGGCGGGCGCACTCTTCTGGCACGCCGAGCTCACAAGGAGCGCCACCACCGACCACACACCGCGCTGCAGGAACCACCGCTTCATGACGGACTCCGTTCGAGGGGACGTCGTGGGGTCGTCGCCTCCCCCACGTTGACTGCGGCACCCCATGAGACTACACTTCGCTCCACAATGCGCCAGACGCTCCCGCGGACGCTCGTCCACCATCGCCATCATCATCACGCCCCGACGGGTCGTGTCATTGATGCGCGTGTCCGGATGTCCGCCTAGCGCCACGGCGACCCACTGCACCGCCCAATGCCCGGCCCGTCCACTTCTGGACGGGCCGTTTTCGTTGCTCACCCTTCTGGTGTCAGGTCTTCCCCATGCTCCGCATAGCGCTCCCCAACAAAGGACGGCTCAATCTCGACTGTCGCGAGCTGCTCGGTGATGCCGGGCTCGAGGTCCGCGCGAGCTCCGAACGGTCGCTCACGGCTTCCCTGGGCGGCGAGTTCGAGGCGATCTTCGTGCGTGCGCAGGACATTCCGGAGCTCGTCGCCGATGGCGCGGCCGACGCGGGGATCACGGGGTGGGATCTGGTGCGGGAATCGGATCGCCCCCTGACGTCGCGGCTGGATCTGGAGTTCGGGCGCTGCCGGTTGGTGGTGGCGTCGCGCGAGGAGAGCGGGGTGACGTCGGTCGAGGCGATCACGGGTACGCCGCGCGTGGCC
Source organism: uncultured bacterium (assembly GCA_963978095.1). Classification (GTDB taxonomy): domain Bacteria; phylum Gemmatimonadota; class Gemmatimonadetes; order Gemmatimonadales; family Gemmatimonadaceae; genus Fen-1231. Next base: position 13,094 of record CAXBQP010000035.1, read on the forward strand.
ACGGTCTTCCCGCATCTGACCCGGCAGTTCTTCGAGCAGGCGGGCAAGCCGATCGTCGTGGTCCCGGTGAGCGGCGCGGTGGAGGTGACGCCGCACCTGGGGATCGCGGATCTGATCGTGGATCTCTCGAGTACCGGGAGCACGCTGAAGGTGAACGGTCTCAAGGAGATCGCATCGGTGCTGCAGTCGTCGGCGCGCCTGATCACGCGGGCGGCGCCGTCCGACGACCCCACGCGGGCGGCGGCACTCGACGAACTGACGTCGGCGCTGCAGTCGGTGGTGGCCGCCCGCAGCAAGCGCTATGTGATGGCCAATGTCCCGCGGGCGCAGCTGGACGAGGTGCGGCGGGTGTTGCCCGGAATCACCGGCCCGACGGTCATCGATCTGATGAACGACGGCGTGATGGTGGCGGTGCACTCGGTGGTCGATGCCAAGGGGTTGTACCGGACGATCCGCGATCTCAAGAAGTTGGGCGGCGAGGGAATTCTCGTGACGCGCATCGAGCGGCTCACCGCATGAGCGGCGTGACCTTCGCGGCGCTCGGGCCGCTCACGGCGCTGCGCGATACCGCGCGGGCGGCGCTCATGGACCGTGCGACGAGCCGCGACGCCGGGATCCGCGACCGCACGGCCGCGGTGGTGGAGCGGGTGCGCCGCGACGGCGACGTGGCATTGCGCGAGATGGCACGCGAGTTCGACGGCGTGACGCTGACGTCGCTCGAGGTGCCACGCACGCTCTGGCGCGCAGCGCTCGACGGGCTGGATCCGGACGTGCGGCGCGTCTTGGAGCGTGCCGCCGCGAACATCCGCACGGTACATGAGGCGTTCCGTCCGGTGTCGAGCGAGGTCACGACCGTCGATGGCGTGCGGATCGGGCGTCGTCCGGACCCGCTCGGGCGCGTGGGTGTGTACGCGCCCGGCGGGCGGGCGACGTATCCGAGTTCGTTGCTGATGGGTGCCGTGCCGGCGCGCGTCGCCGGCGTGGGTGAGGTGATCGTCTGCTCGCCGCCGGATGCGTCCGGGCGGCCCTCTGCCGTCCTGATGGCGGCGGCGGCGATCGCTGGCGTGGACCGAATGTTCGCCATCGGCGGGGCTGGTGCGGTGGCGGCGATGGCCTACGGTACGGAGACGGTGCCCGCGGTGGACCGGATCGTCGGACCGGGCAATGCGTACGTGGCCGAGGCCAAGTTGCAGGTCGCGGGCGCGGTCGCGATCGATGCGCCCGCGGGGCCATCGGAGCTGTTGGTGATCGCGGACGCGTTCGCGGATCCGGTCGTCGTGGCCACCGAGATGATCGCGCAGGCGGAGCACGACCCGCTCGCATCGGTGGTGTTGGTGACCTGGGCGCCGGAACTCGCCACGCGCGTGGTGCTGGCGCTCGAACGGCTCGTGCCGCTCACACCGCGCGCGGACATCGTGCGGGCGTCGTTCGCGGCGAAGGGCGGAGTGGTGACCGTCGCCACGCGCGCGGAGGCGATCGCCTTCGGGTCGGCGTACGCGGCGGAGCATGCGCTGATCGCCACGCGCGACGCGCGCGCGGTGGCGGCGGAGTTGCGCAACGCCGGCACGATCTTCGTCGGCGAGACCGCGAGCGTCGCCTTCGGCGACTACCTGTCCGGTGCGAACCATGTGTTGCCCACCGGCGGGATGGCGCGCAGTTATTCGGGGCTCTCCACGCTTGATTTCTATCGTTGGACCACCTGGCAGGTGATCGATCAGGCCGCCGCGGGAACGCTGGCGGCCGATGTCGGTTGCTTTGCCGATGCCGAAGGGTTGCCCGGTCACGCCGCGGCGGCCCGTCAATGGATGAGGATCGCATGACGCAACGCACGCCAGCGGAACTCGCCCGCGAGGGCTTCTCCTCGATCCCGCGCTATGGCGCGGGGGCGACGGTCGAGGTGAATCTCGCCGACAACACGAATCTCTGGGGCACCCCGCCACAGGCCGCGGCGGTGTTGCGCGAGGGAGCGAATGTCGCGGAGTATCCGGATCTCTACGGCCAGTCGCTCAAGGAGGCGGTGGCCGCGATGGCGGGGATCGCGCCGGAGTGCGTGGTCACGGGCAACGGCTCTGATGACATCCTCGATTGCGCGATCCGGGCCTTCGCGGCGCCGGGCGACACGATCGCACACCCGGACCCGACGTTCGTGATGCTTCCGGTCTTCGGGCGCATCAACGGGGTGACGCCGATCGCGGTGCCGTTGACCGCCACGTACGCGATGGATGTCGACGCCCTGCTCGCGACGCAGGCGCGGATCATCTACCTGTGCCAGCCCAACAATCCGACGGCCACGACGACACCGGCGGCCGACATCCGTCGTGTGATCGCGGAGGCGCCGGGCCTCGTGATCCTCGATGAGGCGTACGCCGAGTTCTCGGGTGATGCGGGATTGCTCGCCGAGGCGCCGGCGTTGGGGCGGGTGGTGGTGGCGCGCACGTTGTCCAAGGCATACGGGCTCGCCGGACTGCGTGTCGGGTATGGGGTGGCCTCGCGCGAGATCGTGGAGACGATCGAACGGTCCCGCGGACCGTACAAGTTGAACGCGCTCGCGGAGCGGGCCGCGGTGGCGGCCATGACGCGCGACCGTGAGTGGGTCGTGGCGCGCGCGGCCGAAGCGGTCGCGAATCGGGATCGTCTGGCGGCGGCGTTGGCGACACGCGGACTCGTGGCGCTTCCCTCGGCGACGAACTTCCTCTGCGTGCCCACCGCACGCGCGATGGACTACGCCGCGGCGGCGCGCACGGCCGGCGTCGGAATCCGGGCCTTCGCCGCACTTCCTGGCATCGGGGGCGCGTTGCGCATCACCGCCGGCCCGTGGCCGATCATGGAACGACTCCTGGCTGCACTCGATACGGTGGCCTGATGCGCATCACGCTGTTCGATTACGGCGCCGGGAATCTCCACTCGCTGGCGAAAGCCCTGCGAGGGGACGGGCGCTCCGTGGTGCTGGAGACCGATCCGCACGCCGCGCTGGCGACCGACGTGCTCGTGCTGCCCGGGGTCGGCGCCTTCGCGCCGGCGGCCGCAGCGCTCGCGCCGGCCCGCCGGGCGATGCGTGATGCGATGCGTGGAGGGCTCCCGACACTCGGCATCTGCCTTGGCATGCAGCTCATGTTCGACGCGAGCGATGAAGGCGCGGGCGCGGGACTCGGGGTGTTCGCAGGGCGCGTGACGCCGATACATGCGCCACAACTGCCGCAGATCGGATGGAACACGCTCGACGAGGTGACGGATCCGTCGATCCGCGCGGCACGGCTCGATACGGCGTACTATGCGAACAGCTTTGTGTGCCGCCCGACGGACGCGGCCGTGGTGACCGCATGGTCGTCGCACGGCGGCGACCGCTTTCCCGCGGCCGTACGCACGGCACGAACCCTAGGCGTGCAGTTCCACCCCGAGAAGAGTTCTGCGCCCGGCGTTCGGTTCATCCAGTCATTCCTCCAGTCCATGTGATGATGCTTGCGATTCCGGCCATCGATCTGCGAGAAGGGAAGGTCGTCCAGTTGGTGGGCGGCGATTATGCCAACGAGGCGGTGCGCCTCGACAACCCGGTGGAGGTCGCGCGCGAGTGGGTTCGCGCGGGCTTCACGCGGCTGCACTGCGTGGACCTGGATGCGGCGACGGGGCGGGGCACCAATCATGCGGCGATCCGCACCCTCCTCGACGACGACGAGGCGCTGTTCCAGGTCGGCGGGGGGATCCGCACCGCCGATCGGGTGCAGGCGTTGCTCGAGGCGGGGGCCGCGTTCGTCGTGGTGGGCACCCGTGCGATCGAGGAGACGGACTGGATGGTCGAGATTGCCGATGCGCATCCGGGACAGATCATCGTCGCGGCGGATGTCCGCGAGCGGAAGATCACCACCCGCGGCTGGGTCAAGGACACCAACAGGCATGTCGTGGACTTCGTCGAGGAGTTCTCCCCGCTCCCTCTGGCGGGTTTCCTCGTGACCGCGGTACATCGCGAGGGGTTGATGGGCGGGACCGACATGCGGCTCATGGAGGATGTCGCCGAGGCGAGCGCCCATCCGGTGTTCGCTTCGGGCGGGATTTCCTCGCTCGGCGAGTTGCGGGCGCTCGATGACATCGGCATCGCCGGCGCCGTGCTCGGCATGGCACTCTATACTGGAGCCTTGGACCCGCGCGCCGTCGCGGAGGAGTTCGGACGATGAGCACGCCGTCGGTGGTGGAGCGGGTGACGAAGGAGACGACGGTCCGCGTGGCCGCGGTGATCGGGACCGGCGTCGCGGTCGTGGATACGTCCGTGCCCTTTCTGGATCACATGCTGGTGGCACTCGCCAAATACAGTGGCGTGGATCTCACCGTGTCGGCCACGGGGGATCTGCGGCATCACATCATCGAGGATGTGGCGCTGACGGTGGGGCAGGCGATCGCGGGGATCGTCCCGGTGGGGGCTGCGCGGTATGGCGAGCGCACGGTGCCGATGGATGAGGCGCTCGTGCAGGCGGTCCTCGATGCGGGGGGGCGGCCCTATTATCAGGGTCCGGTCCCGAGCTCGCTCTATGAGCACTGGTTCCGTTCGTTCTGCGATGCCGCGCGTTTCACGCTGCACCTCCGCGTGTTCCGCGGGACGGATCGTCATCACATCGTGGAGGCGGCGTTCAAGGCGCTGGGGTTCTGTTTGCGACAGGCGCTGGCTGACACGGGCAGTGTGTTCAGCACCAAGGGGGCGGTGTCGGTGCAGCAGGACGTGCCGTGAGCCTCATGCGACGGGTGATCGTCTGCCTGGATGTGCAGGCGGGGCGCGTGGTGAAAGGCACGCAGTTCGTGGGCCTGCGCGACGTGGGCGATCCGGTGGAACTCGCGGAACGCTACGAGCGGGACGGGGCTGACGAGCTGGTGTTCCTGGACATCGCCGCGACCCACGAGGAACGGGCGACCTTGTTCGACCTGGCGAGGCGCACCGCGGAGCGGGTGTTCATTCCACTCACGATCGGGGGCGGCATTCGGTCCGCGGCGGATATCGGGTTGGCGTTGCGCGCGGGCGCGGACAAGGTCGCCGTGAACTCTGCCGGGGTGCGCGATCCGTCGATCTTCACCGCCGGCGCCGAACGGTTCGGGGCGCAGTGCGTGGTGGCGAGCATCGATGCCAAGCGTGAAGGGGACTCGTGGCGCGTGTACACCGCTGGCGGACGGAAGCCGACGGGACTCGACGCCGTGGAATGGGCCCGTGAAGTCGTCGCGCGCGGAGCCGGGGAGATCCTGCTCACGAGCATCGACCGCGACGGCGCGCGCGACGGCTACGACGTGGCGCTCACGCGCGCGATCGCGCGCGCGGTGGCAGTGCCAGTGATCGCGAGCGGCGGGGCCGGGAACGCCGCGCACGTGTGTGCGGCGATCCGCGAGGGGGAAGCCGATGCGGCGCTCGTCGCGGGGATCCTGCACGATGGTGTCACCACCGTGGCCGCCCTCAAGGAGGCGATGCATGCGGCGCAGATCCCGGTGCGCGCGGTGGCGGCATGACGCGCGCCTCGATCGAGTCATTGATGCACGCGGCGGGCGAAGCCGCGGCGCTCGCGGCGTCCGTTGCGATGCGACATTACCGCACTGGCATCGCGGTCGAGACCAAGGGGGACGGAAGCCCCGTCACGGTCGCGGATCGCGGCGCGGAGGAGCGGGTCCGTGCCTGGATCAGCGAGCGCTTTCCGGGCGATGCCGTGCTGGGCGAGGAGTTCGGTGATTCCGGCGGCACCACCGGTCGCCGATGGATCATCGATCCGATCGACGGCACCAAGGCGTTCGTGCGCGGCGTCCCGCTCTGGGGATCGCTCGTGGCGGTGGTCGACGGCGATACCGTGGTGGCGGGTGCGGCGAATTTTCCGGGGGTCGGGGAGGCGCTGGTGGCGGCGAACAGCTGTGGGTGCTGGCACAACGGCGCACGCGCGCAGGTGAGCGCCGTGGATTCGCTCGACGCGGCGACCATTCTGATCACGGATCCCCGTACGAACCGCCCACCGATCACGCCCGGGGGATGGGATCGTCTCGCCCGCCGCGCCGCCGTGTGTCGCAGCTGGGGGGATGCCTACGGCTATCTCCTCGTCGCCAGCGGTCGCGCCGATGTGATGATCGACCCCATCGTGAATCCGTGGGATGTCGCCTGCTTCCAGCCGATCATCACCGAAGCTGGCGGAGTGTTCACCGATCTCAACGGCGTGCCGAGCCCGTTCGGCGGCCATGCCATGGCGTCCAATGCGGTCCTCGCGCATGACGCGCGGACCCTCCTCACGAGCCCCGATGCTTGATCTCGATGCGCTGGACTTCACGAAGGGCGACGGTCTGGTGAGCGTCGTCACGCAGGATGCGCGGTCCGGCCAGGTGTTGATGACCGCATTCGCGGATCGGGAAGCCCTCGAACGCACGCTCGCCACCGGCGAGATGCACTACCGCTCGCGCACCCGCGGACTCTGGCACAAAGGGGGGACGAGCGGACATGTCCAGCGGGTGATGTCGCTCACGGCGGACTGCGATCGCGACGCGGTGCTCGCGCGGGTGATCCCGGCGGGCCCGGCCTGTCATACCGGGGCCATCACCTGCTTCGGTGACGGCGCCGCCGAGGAACTCGGCGCACTCGACGGCACGATCGCGTCTCGTCGGAGCGCCGCGGCCGGTGCGAGTTATACCGCCACGCTGTTCGCCGACCGCAACCTGCGCCTCAAGAAAATCGGCGAGGAATCGAGCGAGTTCGTGACCGCGTGCGCCGATGGCGATCGGTCGCGCGCGACCGAGGAGGCGGCCGATCTGATCTATCATGCCTTGGTGGCGTTGCACGCCGTCGGGGGCTCCCTCGACGGCGTGCGGGACGTGCTGCGGACGCGGGCGCGAGGGTGATCAGAAATCGAGGAGACGCTCGCGACGGATCTTCGAGGGGTCGCCGATGTACGCCCACCGCACATTCTGGAAGTAGCGGCGCATGACACGCTGGATGTCGGTCCCCTTCACGTTGCGGAGATCTTGGACGAACCGTTCACCGGCGCGGAAGTCTCCCCGGTACAGCTGATTGCGGGCCAGGAAATCCGCCTGCGCCCCGATCGTTTCGTTCTCGAGGAAGTACTCGGTGATGAACTGCTGGATCAGGGGGCGCAGCAGCTGGGTGTCGATCGTCAGATCCTTGAGCGCCCGCACTTCGTTGCGCATGATCGTGATGGTCTGCTCGGGATCGTTCGTGGTGACGTACAGTCCGATCGTGGTGAGCCCGTGATCGCGGAAGCTCGACGAGACCGCGTAGGTGAGATTGCGCTTGCTGCGGATCTCGCTGAAGAGACGTCCCGAGAGGACGGCGGTCGCCACGCGCAGCGGTGCGGCATCCGGTGAATCCGCGCGGGGTCCCAGGAAATACCCCTGCAGATAGTTCGTCGGGAGCGATCGCTTCAGGAAGACCGCATCGGCGCGCACGGTGACGAGCGTGTCGGGCGCCGTCCAGAGGTAGTTGCCGACGGGCAACCGTCCGATGCTCGTGGTGATCAACGCCTCGATCCGCTCGCGCGAGACGTCACCGACCACCACCAGCAGCATGCGCGACGTCACGATCTCGCTCTTGTGATACGCGCGCAGTTGCGCGGCGGTGATTCGGGAGACCGCGGATGCGGAACCCACCGGATCGAGCGCGAACGGCGAACCGGCGAAGGTGATGCTGTCGGCCAGATAGTCGAGCGTGGCGTCCGGACTGTCGGCGCGCTGACGGATTCCCGTCACGAGTTGGTCGCGGATGAACTCCACATCGCTCGTGTCGATGTTCGGTCGCATGAGACGATCCGCGAAGATCGCCCAGGAGGAATCGAGCTCCGTCTTGGTGGTGCGGAGACCGAAGACGGTCCAGTCCTCCTTGGGGCTCACGCCGATCTCGCTGCCGGTGCGTGCCATCGCACGTCGCAGCGCGTCACGCGAGTAGCCCTTGGTCCCGCGTTCGGTCACGGCGAGCAGGAAGGTCTCGATGCCGGCATTCGCCGGCGTGAGCTGGCGCACGCCGCCCAGGAGATACAGGTTCGCGACCACGATCGACGTGTTCGTACGCCGGTGGATGACCTTCACCCCGGACACCGTGTAGCTCGTCGTGGCGGTGTCGCGTTGAATCTGCGCGCCACTGGGGATCGAGACGAACAGCAGGAGGGCGCTCAGTACGAAGCGCGTCATGGCACGGTCTCCCCGAGCCGGGCGAGCTCGTCCGGCGTGAGTTTGAGCTTGGCGCGATCGGCGGGCGTCATCATCACCCCGACGATATGCGGTTTGCCGATGATGTACTTGGTGGCGTAGGACCGCAGATCGGCGGGAGTGCGTTTGGCCATCTCGTCCACGTATTTCATGTAGTACTCGAGCCCGGAGGCAGCCCACCAGAAGCCGATGGTGTGCGAGAAATCGCTGGCTTTCTCGCGTCCGAACGCGCTCGACACGGCACGCGACGCTTTGGTGGCCTCGAGTTCCTCCTGCGTGAAGTAGCCGGGCTTGGTGGAGGCCTCGAGTTCCTTGTACAGGGCAGCCATCGCCGGGCGGAGCTTGTCGGCTGACGTCTGCCCGCTGACCGAGATCGGGCCGACGTTGTTGAGCGTGTAGTAGTTGACCGCCACGCCCTGCCAGAGTCCGCTGTCCACGAGCTTCTTCTGGAAGCGTGACTGCTGGTTGTTCAGCACGTCGGAGTACACGTCGGCCACGAACGTCGCGGCCTCGTCCTTGCGCACACTCGGACCGTGCCACTGGATCACGACGCTGACGGCATTCACATCCTCTTCGACGATCACCCCGTCGCTCTTGGTGAGCGGGGGGATCGGCGGCACCGGCGCCTTCACGAAGGGATCATCCCCGCGCTTCCACGGCGAGAAGATCCGCTCCGCCAGCGCGAAAGCCTGCGCCGGATTCACGTCGCCCGTGATGATGAGCACCGAGTTGTTCGGCACGTAGTAGAGATCGCGGATGTACCGCATCTTGTCCGGGGTGGTCGTGCTGATCACCTTGCGGTCACCGATCACGTTCTTGCGGCTCCACTCGGTGGTCCAGAGCTTCTTGCCCATCGCCTCTTCCAACCGGAAGAAGGGGGAGGACTCATTGCGGTCGTATTCACCGATCACGACCTGCCGCTCACGCTCGAGTTCGTCGGGGCGGAACTTCGGGGCGAGCAGGGGCGCGACGAGGAACTTCAGCCCGGCTTCGAGCGAGTCCGACGAGAGCGTCAGGAAGTAGTTGACCTGCTCCTCGCGCGTGCTGGCATTGAACACCGCCCCGAGCTCCGACGCGCGATCGATGTACTGATCAGGATTCGGATATTGATCGTTGGCCTTGAAGTACATGTGCTCGTACAGGTGGGCGAGCCCGGCATACTCCGGCGTCTGTGTGAAGCTCCCGTTCCGTACCGTGATCTCCGCGGTCACGATCGGTACGCCGTGCGACTCGAACACGATCACTTCGAGTCCGTTGGGGAGCACCTTGCGCTGGATGACCTTCTCCAACTCGGCGCGTTGCGCGCGTGCCGGCGCTGCCGTGGCCGCAACAAGCGCGCCAGCCGCCACACTGGACAGCGCAACGGTCGCCACGATGGTCGGTACGCTGGCGATCTGCCGCCAGCGCTTGTTGATTTCCTTCATCATGTCCCGTGAAGTCTCCGCCCCGGCCCAATCGCCCGACGCGATGCGTGAAGCGCTCCGCGGCGGGATCGCCGTTGAGCGACTACGAACTGCCGTCCCGCTGGCCCCCCGTACCTCGTTCAGGATCGGTGGGCCCGCGGACCTCCTGTACGATGCCACCACGGCAGAGGAACTCGCCAGCGCCGTGACCGCCGCCCGGGCCGCCGGGATCCCCTGGTTCGTGCTCGGCCTGGGGGCCAACATCCTGGTCGGCGACAAGGGATTCCGTGGCCTCGTCATCAGAAACACGGCAGCGCACCTGGAGTTTCCCGACGCCGAGCGGATCCGCGCCGAAAGCGGCACGACCGTCGCCGATCTCATCAAAATCGCGGTCGGGAAGGGGCTCTCCGGGCTCGAGCACTATGTGGGGATCCCGAGCACCGTCGGCGGGGCGGTGTGGCAGAACCTCCACTTCCTCTCGCCCGCCCCGGAACGGGCGCGGACGATGTTCATCGCCGAGGTGGTGGATTCGGTCGAGCTCCTGCTGGCTGATGGGGCCCGCCGGACCGTCAGTGCCGAGGAGATGGCCTTCGGCTACGACACCAGCCGACTGCACGGCTCCGGGGAGATCGCCCTCGCGGTCACCTTCAAGCTCGCGCGTGGCGACTCCTTCATGATGCACCGGATCCTCCAGGAGAACCTGAGCTGGCGCGGCTCGCGTCACCCCTGGCTCGAGATCCACCCAAGTGCCGGCTCGATCTTCAAGAAGATCGAAGGGGTCGGTGCAGGCCGGCTGATCGATCAGTGCGGACTCAAGGGACACCGGATCGGCGGGGCGCAGATCTCGCACATCCACGCCAATATCATGGTGAACTTGGGCGGGGCGACCGCGGCCGATGTGCGCGCCCTGATTGCCCATGCCCAGCGGGCGGTGCTGGAGAAGTTCGGGGAGCGGCTGGAACCCGAGATCGGGTTCATCGGCGACTTTTAGAACAGCCGTCCGAACAGGAGATCCAGCTTCCAGGGCGCTGCGTGGTCCACAGGTCGGCCGATCACGAGACCGAACGCACCGCCAAAGAAGCGCAGCCCGGCGGAGATCGTCGTACGCGGCGGACTCGCGGTGCTGGTGTAGTCCGAAGCGCACGGCGCACCATCGGACGCGGGCACAACCGGATCACTGATCCCCACCGACAGATTCGACCGGGCCAGTGACGCGATCGAGCACGCGTATGGTGGCTGCGACGTCAGGGCATTGAGCCCGACACTCGCTGGTGTGCCGCCGGGAATCGCCGTCCAGACACTCTGTACGCCAACCGTGATCGCCGGCGCGATCCCGGGAAGCCAGAAACGCTCGGTCAGCCGGATGGGGCGCTCCAACACGCCGAGTCGGTACATGGCGATCCCGCGGAGCAGCGCCGCTTCGGTTCCCACGAACTCCTTGTAGTTGTATCCGGCGAGGCCGCTCTCACTGCCGGCCTCGAACAGATACTGCGGCGGAAAATCGCGGCCGAGCATCGTGCCGGCGTCAAAGCGCCCGGCGTACGTCCATCGCCCACGATTCACGCGCTCCTCGGCCTGAACCTCAAGACGCTGAAACGTCACTTGCCCATCGCCGCGCGTGTATTTGACTTGCGCTCCCCACCCCGTACGCATGAACTCGGCGTTCGCGTCCGGGTGCCACTGATACACGACCTTCGTGCGAACGTAGTCCCCCGGAGCGATCGATCGGTTGGGGAGATAGCGTTTTCCCTTGATCGGTGCCCAGCTCACATGATTGACGGTGGCTTCATCGCGCATCCATCCGCTTTCCACGCGGACGCGTGCGTCGCCACCCAGGAGATCACGCTGCGCCGAGGCCAGGGCGAAGCCGCGACTGACGTAGTCGTAGCGATCCTGCCCGAAGAACGCACCGATGGTGCCCGCCGAATCGAAGACGTTGCGGAAATCGTTGGTGTTGTCGAGCGTGCGGCCGACCCGGAGCGCGTAGCGCCATCCCCCGCGCTTGAGCTCGACGGCCACCCGCCCACGCAGGGTCTTCTCGGTCCACGCATACCCGCCTTGAAGCTGCAGCGTGTAGCCCGGGAGCGTCGCGTTGCCATGGTAGGTGACACCCAGCCCGGTATACAGTCCTTCGATCCGGTTGAAGCGCCCGAAATCCGAGAGCCGCTCGGCCTGCAACTCGAACGTTCCAGGTCCGTCGCCGCGATACCGCGAGGGCGACACGTCCTTGAAATCGTCGGCGTGCGTCGCGGAGGTGGCGCTCCCGATTTCTTCTTTCCACGTCCCGTAGGCGGCCAGGGAGTCCAGCGTCGCTTTGGTGAGCGCATGGATCGCGGACCGCAGCGTGTCCGCCACCGCCAGATCGGCCTGGGCGGGAGTCTCGATGTCATAGCTTCGGAACCGTGAAACGATCCGGAAGACCGCTTTGGAATCACCGAGCATCGCAGCCGTGGCCTGGGCCTCGAATCGCTGATAACTCGGCAACCAGAACTCCTGGTTGACTTCGCTGTTCACCAGCTCCACGTAGGCGATGCCTTCGAGCCTCGTGGCTTTGAGAATCCCCCCGAGCGGCCCTTGCGGCTCTTCCCCGGCCACGGCGAAGGCCCCTCGCATCCGCACGATGTGTTTGCGGTCCATGTCGAGGTCTACCTCGCCCGTGAACACCACCGAGCGCGCCGGGAGCACGCCGCGGGGCGCCACCTCGAGACGCACGATCCGAATCGTGCGATCGCCGACCTTGAGTTCTTGAATCGTGTCGCCGCCGGCATAGCGGTAATACCGCTCGCGATCATCGCTCAGCGGATGTACCGCGAACATCGTGCGGCGGTCGTTGGATCCCCGACCGATCCCGCGACGTCCCGTATCGCTCCCGAACAGCAACGCCAACCGGTTGCCATACAGTGAAGGGACCGCCCAGGAGTTCTGAAGCACGCCGAGCGTTGAGAACTGCAACCCCGCCGCTTGTTGGCGATACCCGATCACGTGCTGTTCGAACTCGCCGATCCGATTCCACGTGAGGTCGCTCGCGACCTGCTCGAGCGTCAGCGCATTCTCGGCGCCCACCCCATTGGTGGCACCAACGGAGATCTCGCTCTCCAGTTGTGCGTGATACCGACCAAGCGTCGCGGGCACCCGGTGATTGATGCGCGCCGCCTCCGTCACCAGCGCGCGCAACGCTGGGGTTCGATACGTACTGGTATCCACACCCTGCGTCACCCCCGTGACGGCGATGATCTGCAGGGCCAATGCGACTGACAACATGTTCTACCGGGCTCGGGGGGGGGAGGACGATCACACCGTCGCGAACGGCTTCTCCAGACTGGGGCTCTGCGGCGTGAACAACTCGGCGCCGTTCTCGGTGATGACCATGTCATCCTCGAGACGGATCCCGAACTCACCCGGGATGTAGATCCCTGGCTCGTCGCTGAACACCATGCCGGGCTGCAGCGGGAGCTTGTTGCCGCGCACGAGATACGGCCACTCGTGCCCGTCCATCCCCATGCCGTGTCCGACGCGATGGCCGAAGAACTTGTAGTCGGGACCGAAGCCGGCGTCGGTGATCACCTTGCGCGCGGCGGCATCGACCGCCTCGCACGCGAGGCCCGGACGCGCGGTCTTCACCGCGGTCGTCTGCGCCTTGTGTTCGATCTCGAACACGTCCTTCATCCGCTGCGTCGGCTTGCCGAGCACGAAGGTGCGCGAGATGTCGCTGCTGTACCCTTCGACCTTGCAGCCGCCGTCCATCAGCAGGATCGAACCCTCACGCACCACCTGCGGCGTGGCCGACCCGTGCGGAAGCGCGGAGAACTTCCCGACCTGCACGCCCGCTGAGCCCGAGAAGCCGAGCTGCGTGTGCGCCTGCGCGACGAGCGTCGCGAACTGATCCTGCGTCATCCCTTCCTTGAGCGACTTCCACGCCGCCTCATACGCCTTGAGCGTCACCTGGCTCGCGAGTCGCATGAGCGCGATCTCGTGCGTGTCCTTCACCATGCGGCATCCCGCAGTGACAGGTGTGCCTAACACGACCTTCACCGCCGGGAGATGCATCGCGCCGTCCACGTACTGGAAACGCACCGTCTCCTCGACGCCGATCGTCGCGGTGGACATCCCGCGCGCCTTGAATCCCTTGGCGATCAGCTCGTAGGGGCTCTCGTCCTCCTCCCACGCATAGACATCGGCATCCTTGCCGAGCGGGCCGAGGTGCGCCTGTTCCATGGCGCGCTCCTCTTCGAACTTCGGCGTCACGAGGAAGGCCGAGCCCTTCACCGGGATGATCGCCGCGAGCAAGCGCTCGCTCACACCCCAGCGGATCCCCGTGAAGTACTCCATCGAGGTGCCGCCGGTGAGCATGAGGGCATCGATGTTGTTGGCCTTCATCAACGCACGCGCTTTCTCGAGACGGGCACGTCGTTCGTCCACGGTGATCGGCTTGGCGAGCGCCTTCATGGAGGTCAAGGCTTTGATCGCCGGCGGCAGATCGGAAGCGGCGGGCTTCCCCTGCGCCTGAGCGACGCCCGCGTGCACGGGGTCAGCCCCGAGTGCGAGCGCGGCGGCCGAGGCGGCGGAAACCGAGAAGAAATCGCGACGAGTCGTCATGGTCGGTGGGCAGGTTGGTCGAGCGCGAAGAAGGCTACCTCCATCTATTATACGATGCGGCGAGCGCTCGTGATTTCCCACGTGATGTCCAGGAGTTCTTGTGGTAGCCAGCGGTCTGTTCGCGAGGGAGGGGGTGACTCGCTGTGCGTGGTGCCAGGCGGGCCCGGATTACATCGCATACCACGACCACGAGTGGGGGTTTCCGGTGCGGGACGATCGCCGGCTGTTCGAGAAGATTTCGCTCGAAGGGTTCCAGAGCGGGTTGAGCTGGCTGACGATCCTCCGGAAGCGGGAGAACTTCCGTCGCGCATTCGCCGGGTTCGATCCCGAGCAGGTGGCCCGCTTCGGCCCCCGGGATGTGGACCGGCTGCTCGGGGATGTCGGGATCGTCAGGCACCGCGGGAAGATCGAGAGCGTGATCAACAACGCGCGGCGCTATCTCGAGCTCGTGGCGACGGAGGGGTCGCTGGCAGAGTTCGTGTGGCGGTTCGAGCCCGACCCGGCGTCACGCCCGCGGCGGATCACCTGGGAGGCGCTCCGGGCGATGCCGACGACCCCCGAGTCCACCGCACTCAGCAAGGAGCTCAAGGATCGCGGGTGGACGTTCGTGGGGCCGACCACCGCCTATGCGTTCATGCAGGCGATGGGGATGGTGAATGATCATGTGGAGGGGTGTCGCGTCCGGGGGGTGGTCGCGTCTGACCGGCAAACCGCTGATTTTTGAGGGCAATAGGTGATTTGGGACGGTAACACCGTCCGAAAGAGCCTGATTTGGACGGCGGTACCATCTATTGTCAGGACGGGCATTTGTTCACCCGCTGCCGCCTGTGCGGCGCCAACTCCCTCCGCGTGGTGCCCATCACGGAATCGCTGCGGGGGATCGTGCCGGGAGAGCCGCTCGTGGGGTAAGATCCCGCGAGTCGCGCACTCCCTGTCCGACCGTCTGACTACAGCCGATCCGCCCGCACCACGCGAACCCCGTAGATCGGCACGATCCGTCCGCTCGTCGCCCCTGCCTGGAAGCGCACCGTCACCTTCTGCTTCCCGCGCACCAACTCCGCCGGCACATCGTAGCGCCCCTCGACGAACCCGCTCGCCCCGCGCACCGGCTCGTACTTCGCGATGCGCGTGCCCTCGACCTGGATCTCGAAGTTGCCGAGTTGCGGCGGAAGACCGACTTCGTTGAAGTAGGTCACCAGCAGTGCCGTCGGGCTCGTGGCGTCGACGGGGACATCGAAGGAGAACCACCCCGTGCCGCCGCGATTGCCGCGGCCGTTCGTGCGCGCCGTCGGACGATCCGCGGGATCGCTCTGATAATTGAAATCGCGCTCGGGCTGCATCTCTCCCGGCTGCACCATCGCGACGGTGGCAGCCTCGAGGCGACGTTTGCGCTCCGACTCCGCCGCGATCGCGGCGCCCTTCGCGTCGAAGTCCTTCGGGGTCAGCAGATCGAAGTACACGCTGTACACGCGACGGTGCGTGCGCCAGAAGGGCGTCAGTGCCACATCGAGCGGCCCTTCGGTCGGCCTTCCCGCGATACGCCCCACTTGCTTCGCGGTGAAATCGCCGGGCTGTGATCCGGCGATCACCCAATCGGTGAGCGGGCGGTCCGCCGCCACGAGCACAGGGATCGGTGACTCCGCATTGCGTGTCGCGCGTCCTTCGCGGCGCGGGCCATGATTGCCGGTGAGCACGAGCGGCCCCCACATGATCGCGGTGACGCGCGCGTTGTCGGGAGTGGGTTCGAGATGCACGGTCTTGGGGATGCTGATCTCGACCTTGTCGCCGCTCTTCCACGTGCGCGTGATGTCCACGTACGAACCGGCGAGTGGCGCGGCGTCCTCATTCCCGAGTGCGCGGCCACCGGCGGCGCCCGCACGGAGCGACGCGAGCGGCGGCACTGTGATCGCGTCGCCATTCACCTTCACCGCGAAGGCATCACCGGCCCACGACGGGCGGCGCAGATGCAGTGTGAACTCCTTCGCAGCGGGCAGCGTCATCGTGAGCGTCGCGCGGTCGCCGTCGGGGAAGCTCGTCTCCATCGCGAAGCGGGCGTTGCCGAGTGCGAGTTGCGCGGTGGAGGGGACGAAGAGATTGACCCAGGCCGCGTTCGCGGACTCGTAGTAGACGCCGTCGCCGTGGAGGGCGTGACTCTCCATCCCGGAGCCGACGCAGCAGGTGAAGTCGCGCTGCATGTCCTGGTATTCCTGCTGCACCCCGCGGCCCACAGGGACCATGTACGACGTGCGACCATCCTCGGGGTCCATCGACGCGAGGATGTGATTGAAGAGCGCGCGCTCGTGGAAGTCGGCGTAGAACGCGTCGGGACGGAACCCGAAGAGCCGACGCGTGAGCTTGAGCATGTTGTAGTCGTTGCACGTCTCGCAGGCGCGGCCGTCCACGCGATCGCTCAGCTTGTCGGGATCGCCGAAATACTCCGAGAGCCCGTGTCCGCCCGTGGCGTACGAGTGATGCTGTACGACGCGATCCCAGAAGAACGACGCCGCTTCGATGTCGGCGGAGTCGCCGGTGTAGCCGTAGCGCACCGCGGAGCCCATGAGCTTCGGGATCTGACAGTTGCCGTGCTTGCCGTCGAGGTTGTCCTGATGGCGCTTGAGGGCGTCGGTGAAAGCGCGATGTTCGAATCGGATCGAGAGATCGAGCCAGCGTTGATCGCCGGTGTCGGCATAGAGATCGGCGAGCACTTCGTTCATCCCACCATGCTCGGTGAGCAGCATCTTCTGCACCTGCGCGTCACTCATCGGCGCGAGCACCGACTCGGCCCATTTCGCGTACTTGATCTCGACGTCGAGCGCGGTGGCGTTCCCCGTGTGGCGATACGCGTCGCGCAGGCCGGCGAAGGTCTTGTGCAGGGTGTACCACGGGGACCAGAGGCCGTTGAGATCGAAGCCACCGGAGCGGATGTCACCCTTGGAGACGGCCGCGAAGGCCTCGCGTCCCCCTTCGAGTGCGCCGAGGTAGCCGTCGCCGTTCTTGTCCTGCACTTCCTTGAGTTCGCGGACGAGGTAGTCGGCGCGCGTCTTGTAGCGCGTGTCGCCGGTGGCCGCGAACATGAGACTCACCCCCGAGAGGTGATGTCCCGCGATGTGTCCGGTCAGGTTCCGCTTGTCGCCGTCCCACCCGGTGTACCCCTCGGCCTTTTTCGGTAGCCCCGCGCGCACGCGGTAGTAGGCCATCATGCGGTCCGGATCGAGCGCCAGAAGGTAAGCGCCATTCATCTCCTGCGCATGCTTGAGCGGGCCGCCGGTGAGTCGCACCCTGGCGAGCGGCACCGGGCGTGCGCGGAGGAGGCGCGCTTCGAAGGCGCGGATCTGGGCGGGAGTGTCGACAGCGGCGCTATTGCGTGACTCGGTTCGCTCGGCGGCCGAGGCCGCGACAGGGGCGAGGGAGGCAGCGGCCGCGGCGGCGGCGGAGCGCTGGAGGAAGGTGCGGCGGGAGGTGGGCATGGCGGAGAATCTGTCTTGTTGAGGCCCCAACGGCGAGCATCACGGAGTCGCGTGCTGCTTCTCGAATCTGTCGTAGAGAGTTCTGAGCTTGGGAACTGAGATTCGGAACTGACTACGGCGGTGCGTCTTCGGCTTCGCGCTGGAGGCGTTTTCGACTTTTATTCCCGGATCGTAGACTATCGCGCCCTCAGACACGGCTTTCAGGAACTTGGTGAAGTCCGTCCCCTCTCCCATCCAACACACCGCTCCGAATCGATATTTCTGTGGTGAAGCCTCGAGCAGAGAAGGCACGTACACGGCCTGCGCGTGCTTCCTGTTCCAATGGCCGAGCAGTGTTGCGAATGGCCAACCTGCTGCCACCTCGTCTCGTTCGTCCCGCAGGACGAGGCCACCGGATGCGTCCGTGATCTTCTCAAGCTCGTGATCGAAGCCCTCAAGGCGAAGCGTCAGTCGAGTACGGGCATCTCTGCGGTTGATCTTGTGGGCCCCACCGAAGTTCAGTCGGTCGACCGTTCCGTCCAGCGCTGCGTACCCATAGCTTCGCACGAACGGAATCAGCCCTTCCTCAACGTAGACGCCTGTCGTCGGCTCGGGAGTGAACAGGGTCACCAAGCTCTTTGCAGCGTAGGTCGTGAAGTTCCGGGCGCCATACTGCTTCAGCTCCCACCCGAGGTAGTCGGGTTCGGCCCGACCATTCGGAACGACTCCGAACTGCGCTTCCAATGTGTATCCGCCACAGTTTCTGGAATTGCAGGGCTTGGTGATTCCTCCCGGCTCCAGTTTCACCGAGTCGATCCAGCCCCTACTCGAGATCTCATGCAACTTCGCCAGCACCTCGCGCTTCGGATCCGAAGTGCCCAAAGGAATCTCATGAAGCACTCCTCGATCCGACACCGCCAAGGCCCGCTCGAGTTCTCGTGCGGCAGGCGACGTGGGGGCAATCACCAACGCGACGACCGTTCTATCGCGCCGAATTCCGAAAAATAGGATCCGCCCTGCCACGCGGGCTCTGTCGTTCATGAGATCCGCTGGCGCCCCAGCCGAACCACGCAAGAAGCCGGAGAAGCGCACCTCGGGATACTGAGGATAGAGAATGAGCTTGGCATGCGGCGCAAGCGACAGCTCCCCATTCTCGCGCAACCACGACAGTGCCATGGGCGCATGGAGAACCTGTCTGCCGTGGCCGCTTGTCTCAACGACCGGGGCTCCGGAAGGGATCAGGTTCGTCGGAGCGAAGCTTCCGGCGAGATATACCTGATTCTTCGAATTGTCATTCTCGGCAAGGCGCTTCACCAGAAGCTTGGTCGCCCCGACCCTGATGAACGCTTCCCTGATATCGGATAGT
>CAXBQP010000036.1:0-30071 GCA_963978095.1 uncultured bacterium
GGTCCAGACATGGCGAACGCGGCCCTCGCCGGCCAGTCGATCGCCGTCACCGGCGCGGCCTACGACTACGCGCAGCTGGCGGTGACCAACCGCGTGCTGGGCTTCGGCAACGCGCACGACGGGGTGTTGTTCACCGACCTGTGGCTGGCGGGCGGCGGTCGCGTCGCGCGGCGTGCCGACGCGCTCCATGTTGCGGACGCCGGCCGCCGGCGATCGCGAGGCGTCGTCGGCGAGGTGGAAGTCCTTGCGCAGCGGATGGCTCCGGTAGTCGTCGGGCATGTAGATGCGCCGCAGGTCGCGGTTCCCCTCGAAGACGATGCCGAACATGTCGTACGCCTCGCGTTCCATCCACTCTGCGCCGGGCCAGATCGACGTCGCCGAGCCGATGCGCGGCACGGCCGCGTCCGGCAGGCTCTTCGGCCAGATCGACGGGTCGATCGAGCCGCCGGGGGCTGCCGCGGTCGTCAGGAAGACGCGCTGGCTGCGCTCCCAGAACGTGACGGCCTTGCCTGCCGCCGATGCCGGCAGCACGAGCGAGAACGCGCCGTCCTTCGTCGCCCAGGTCGCCTTGACGGGCTTGATCACCTGGCCGCCGACGTCGACGCCGACCCGCGCGCCGCCTACTTTCGGCAGGCCAAGAACGGGCTGTACGTGCGCATGGCGCTGCTGAAGCTGGCGCTGCTGGCGGAGAGTGCGGGGCGAGGCGCCCCGACCGGGGCCGCTGCGGCCCCCTGCGCCCCGACGGGCGCCGACGTCGCCGCCATGCAAGCAATCACTTGCACGCACCGCAGAAGACGGCGCCGCATCGTCATCAGTCGTTGATCCCGCTCGGCTCCAACGCCCGCGTCCGGATCTGGTCCTGCAACTGCGCGATGAAGGCGTCCACCGTCAGGATGTCCTGCTTGTTCTTCCCCGCCCCACGCGCCCGCACGGCCACCGTACCACCTTCCGCCTCGCGACGGCCGAGCACGGCCATGTACGGCACCTTCATGACCTCGGCCTCACGGATCCGATAGTTCAACGTCTCGCCACGGTCGTCGAGCTTCGCGCGGATGCCGGCGGCACGCATCGTCTGGACCACCGCCGCCGCCTGAGGCGCCAGGTCGTCCGCGATCGGCAGCACGCGCACCTGCTCCGGCGCCAGCCAGATCGGGAAAGCGCCCGCGAAGTGCTCGATGAGGATCGCGATGAACCGTTCGAACGAGCCCGACACGGCGCGGTGGATCACCACCGGACGGTGTGCGCTGTTGTCCTCCCCCGTGTAGGTGAGGTCGAAACGCTCCGGAGCCGCGTAGTCGAGCTGGATCGTGCCGAGCTGCCAATGACGACCGATCGAGTCGGTCACGTCGAAGTCGATCTTCGGGCCATAGAAGGCGCCGTCCCCGGGCTTCAGCGTGTACGGCAGCCCCGTGGCGTCGAGCGCGGCCTTGAGCGCGGCCTCGGCGTTGTCCCACATCTCGTCGGTACCGACGCGTGTCTCGGGACGGGTCGCGAACTTGAGGTTCGCGGTCAGGCCGAACGTGTGGTAGTACGACAGGATGAAGTCGGTGAGCCGCTTCACTTCGTCGGCGATCTGCGACTCCATCAGGAAGATGTGGCAGTCGTCCTGCTGGAACTGCCGCACCCGCGTCAGGCCGGACAGCGCCCCGCTCACCTCGTTGCGATGCAACACATCGTACGTGTTGTAGCGCAACGGGAGCTGCTTGTACGAGTGCTTCTTGCTCCCGTACATCAAGTAGTGCGACGGGCAGTTCATGGGCTTGAGCGAGAAGTCATGCTCGCCGGACTCGTTGTCGAGTACCAGGAACATGTTCTCCTTGTACTTCCCCCAGTGCCCGGAGGTCTCCCACAGCCCCTTGTTGTAGAGCAGCGGCGTGCGGATCTCGTGGTAGTCGTCCGCCTGCAGTTCACGCAGGAAATCGTTGAGCGTGTTCACGATCGTCGTGCCGCGGTCGGTCCAGAAGGCCGCTCCCGGCGCGTACGGATGGAACATGAACAAGTCGAGCGCCTTCCCCACCACGCGATGGTCGCGCTTGCGCGCCTGCTCGATCTGATGGAGATGCGCATCCAGCTCCTCCCGCTTGAAGAACGCGGTCGCATAGATGCGCTGCAGCATCTGCCGCTTCTCGTCACCGCGCCAATACGCGCCGGCAGCACTGAGCAACTTGAAGTGCTTCAGCCGCGAGGTGTCCGGAACGTGCGGTCCCTTGCAGAGGTCGATGAACGGGCCGTCGGTGTAGGTCGAGATGATCTCGTCCGAGCCTTCGAAGTCCTGCAGACGCTCCAGCTTGAGCGGATCGTCCACGAAGCGCCGCTTGGCCTCCTCCTGCGACACCTCTTCGCGCACGAAGGGGTACGCCTCGGCGCACACCTTGTGCATCTCGGCCTCGAAGGCCTCGAGATCCTCGGGACTGAACGGCGTGTCGACTTCGAAATCGTAGTAGAAACCGTCCTCGATCGCCGGGCCGAATCCGATCTTGGCGTCCGGGCGCAACCGGCGAACGGCGGTCGCGAGGATATGTGCCCCGGAGTGCCGAAGGACACCCAGGGCTCGAGGATCCTTTTCGGTGATCACCACGAAGGCCCCGCCCTTGCGCAGCGGGGTCATCAAATCCTGGATTTCGCCATCGACCGCGACGGCCACCGCGGCCATCAGCAGGCGGGGGCCGATCGACCCCACCACCTCACGCGGCAGGGTGCCTTCGGGGACCTCTCGGGTCGCGCCGTCGGGAAGCACGAGTGTAATCATGTGGGGTGCAAATTACCCACGGGCGACGCGGGTCGCCACTATATGGGAGTTCATCCCCGCCGTAGCCCGTAGCCCGTTGTGGTGGCTAACTTTATCCCCGCAATGACGACCCCCATCCATCCCGACGAGCTCCCGCCGCAGTACGACGCCGCGGCGACTGAAAGCGCCCTCTACGCCGAGTGGGACGCTGCCGGCGTGTTCCGCGCCGATGCCGCCCGCTCCGACCGCGTCGGCGGTGAGCGGGCGCCCTATACGATCGTGATCCCCCCGCCCAACGTCACCGGTGTGCTGCACATGGGACATGGGCTCAACAACACCGCGCAGGACGTGTTGATCCGCTGGCGGCGGATGTCCGGCGACGAAGCGCTGTGGGTACCCGGGACCGACCACGCGGGCATCGCCACGCAGAACATCGTCGAGAAACAGATCGCCAAGGAGCACCTCACCCGCGACGACATGGGGCGCGAGGCGTTCGTCGAGCGGGTGAAGGCGCACGTCGAGAAGACTGGCGGGGTGATCCTCGAGCAGCTGCGCGCGATCGGCGCGAGCGCCGACTGGACACGGACCGCATACACGCTGAGCCCGGAGTTGAGCGTGGCTGTGCGCGAGATCTTCGTGCGGCTGTACGACGACGGACTGATCTACCGTGGCCATCGCGTGATCCACTGGTGCCCGCGGTGTCTCACCTCGCTCTCGGACGAAGAAGCCGAGTTCAACGACGAGACCGGCGCCCTGTGGCACATCCGGTATCCGCTGTCGGACGATCCGACGCGGAGCATCGAGGTCGCGACCACGCGTCCCGAGACGATGCTCGGCGACATCGCCGTGGCCGTGCACCCCGACGACGAGCGCTACGCCGATCTCGTCGGAAAGACGGTGCGCCTTCCGATCAGCAACATCGACATTCCCGTCATCGCGGACACCTATGTGGACCGCGCGTTCGGCACGGGGGTGGTGAAGATCACCCCGGCGCACGATCCGAACGATTTCGAAGTCGGCAAGCGGCATGCACTGAAGATGCCGGTGATCATGACGCCCGAAGCCACCATGGCCGACGGGGTCGACGCGGCGGGGCGCGTGCCGACGGATCTCATCGGGCTCGACCGCTTCGACGCGCGCACGCGCATCGTGCAGCAGCTCGAGACCGAGGGGCTGCTCGCGAAGAAGCAGGTGCACCAGCACGCCGTGCGCCACTGTTACCGCTGCGACACGGTGGTGGAGCCCCGTCTCAGCGACCAGTGGTTCGTGAAGATGGCCCCGCTCGCCGCCCCCGCCCTGCAGGCCGTGCGCGACGGTACGATCCGCATCCTCCCTGAGCGGTGGAACGCGGTGTACGTGAACTGGCTCGAGAATATCCGCGACTGGAACATCTCGCGGCAGATCTGGTGGGGGCACCGCGTCCCGGTGTGGCGGTGCACCGCCTGCCACGTCGAAAAGGCGTACCGCGTTGACCCGACCAGGTGCGAACAGTGTGGCCACGCGACGCTGGCGCAGGACACCGACGTCCTCGACACCTGGTTCTCGTCACAGCTCTGGCCCTTCTCCACGCTCGGCTGGCCGAACGCGAACGCCGAGGACCTCAAGGCCTTCTACCCGACCGACGCGCTGGTCACGGCCCCGGAGATCCTCTTCTTCTGGGTGGCCCGCATGATCATGAGCGGCTACTACTGCATGGGGCGCTCGCCCTTCCACACGGTGTACCTCACGGGCACCGTGCGCGACATGGAGCATCGCAAGATGTCCAAGTCACTGGGGAACGGGATCGACCCGCTCGACGTCGTCGCGCAGTTCGGCGCCGACGCCATGCGGTTCACCCTCCTGCAGGGAATGGGACTCGGCGTCGACGTGATGCTCGACCCCACCGACCTCGAGAAGTCATTCGCCCCGGGGCGCAACTTCGCCACCAAGCTCTGGAACATCGGGCGGTTCCTGCTGCTGCAGGTCGGCACCGATCCCGTCCGCGAGTTCGCGTCGCTCTCCGACGCCGAACTCACGAGTGTCGACCGCTGGATCCTCGACCGGCTCGACCGCGGCATCACCGATTGCGACGCCGCACTGGGACCCGCCCGCCCGACCGGCGCCACGTGGACCGAGCAGGAACGCACCGCCGGGATGCGGCTCGACGCCTACGCGGAAGCCGCCCGCCGCTTCGTATGGAACGATCTCGCCGACTGGTATGTGGAAGCGTGCAAGGCGCGCCTGCTCCAACCCGGCGCAGACCGCGAGGTCGCGCGTGCCGTGCTGGTGCATGTCTTCGATCAGGCACTGCGGTTGCTGCACCCGGCCATCCCGTTCATCACGGAATCGCTCTGGCGGCGCTTGCCGACCCACACCGCCGGTCGTTTCATCGCACAGGCGCCGTGGCCGCGCCGCGATGCGTCGCACGCGGGTGGGGGCGCGGCGTTCGATCTCGTACGCGAGGTCATCACCGGGATCCGTCAGCTCCGCTCCGACTACGGGCTGGCACCGGGCAAGGAAGTCACGGCCTCTGTAGTGGGCCCGGAGGCGCTCGTGCAGCGGGTGCTCGCGGAGTCCACCCTGCTCGGCCGCATGGCCAAATGCGTGGTGACGGCGGATCCGGCTCCTGAGGGCCCGGCCGCCCATCTGATGTTGGGCGGGACCGGACTCGAGATCGTGCTGCCGCTCGCCGGCATCGTGGATCTCGGCAAGGAGTGCGCGCGCATCAAAGCCGAGGTGGACGCGTTGGACAAGCAGTTGGCGGCGCTCCGCGGACGACTCGGCAACGAGAAGTTCACGGGCAAGGCGCCGCCTGAGCTCGTCGAAGCGGAACGGGCGAAGGAGCGTGAATGGACCGCGCGCAGCGAGCAACTGCACGCGAAGGTGCGCTCGCTGTGCGGGTGACGCACCGCGCGTTCCCGGGGCTCGCACTCGCGAGCGTTGCGCTGTGGGGGTGGGGCGCCGGGTGCGCGTCGCCCGGCATGCCTCCCGGGGGCCCGACCGACAAGTTTGCCCCCGAACTGGTGAAGGTGTCGCCGGACAGCGACGCGCGGAACCTGGGGAAGCTGCGCGAGGTCGTGTTCACCTTCGACGAAGTCGTGAGCGAACGTCCCAAGGGAGCCGCGACCCTCGATGCGCTGATCACGATATCCCCGAGCGAAGGGCTGATCGATGTCGATTGGCGTCGCGAGGCGATCGCGGTGCGGCCGCGCAAGGGATGGCGGCCCAACACCGCGTATACCGTGACGATCGCCCCTGGGCTGTCGGATCTCGGCGCCAACGCCACCACGCAACCCATCGAACTCCGCTTCTCCACCGGTGCGACGATCCCCACGCGTACCATCCGCGGGACCGCGTTCGACTGGGTGGGACAAAAGGTGGCCGCCGGCGGGCGCATTGAGGCCACCTCGGGCAACGACACCACCCTGCGGTGGGTGGCGCGCGTGGATTCCACCGGCGTCTTCACGCTGAGGAGTCTCCCCGACGGTCCATTGCATCTGCGGGCGTTCATCGACGCCAACAACAATCGCATCCTCGATCGCACGGAACGGTGGGACACCGCCACGGTGAGTGCGGCCGACACCGCACGGCGCGAGATCTACGTGTTCGAACACGATTCCCTCGGGCCGAGCCTGAGCGACATCACGCGCACGGACTCCAGTGCCCTCAAGATCAGGTTCACGCGGCCGCTCCTGCCGGGCGCCGTCCCGGACCCGAGCGCCTTTCGCGTGATGCGCGTGAGGGATTCCTCGCTGATTGCGGTGCGACGGATTGTCGGTGCGGGGGCGTACGACACGCTGCTGCAGGCGCGCAAGAAAGCCACGGCCGACTCGACCGCCCGCGCCGACACCACCGCGGCTGGTCGACGCGCCCGGGCCCGCGCCGACTCCCTGAGCGCCGCGCAGCGGGAGGATTCCGTCAAGCGGGCGCAGTCGGCGGAGATCGCCAAGGCGCGCGACACGACGCGCACCGTCCTCACGGCCAAGCCCACGCGCCCTGCCCCGTGGTCCGAGATCGTCCTCGAGCTGGGCGAACCGGTGCTCGCCAACGTACCGCTGCAACTCTCGGTGAAGGATGCGGTGGGGCTGAGCGGTGCCAAGCGCTCGTCGTCGCGCCAGTTCACGTACCGGCCGCCGACCCCGCCCAAGGACTCCGCGAAAGCGACCCCCACCGCAAGACCTGGCGCCGCGGACACGCTCGCCGGGAAGCGTCCATGACCGGCGACCGGCGCCGTGCCCTCCCTGCCGTCGGTTCGCTGCTCGAACTGGACGCCGTCCGCGCATTGCTCGATCAGGCGCCGCGGGATCTCGTCACGGATGTGGTGCGCAGCGTGATCGACGATGCACGACATCGACTCGTCGACATCCCGACCGACGTGGATTGGGTGGCCCTCATCACGGAGCGGTTGGCGCAGCGCCGGACGCCATCGCTCCGGCCGGTGATCAATGCCACCGGCGTCGTGCTCCACACGAACCTTGGCCGCGCGCCGCTCGCGCGTCAGGCACTCGACGCGATGCGCGAGGTGGCGAGCGGCTTCTCGAATCTCGAGTACGAGATCGACGCCGGCGTCCGCGGCTCGCGGCATAGGCACTGCGCCGATCTCCTCTGCGAGTTGACCGGCGCCGATGACGCCATGGTGGTGAACAACTGCGCTGCCGCCCTCGTGCTCGCGCTCAACACCGTGGCCGATGGACGTGACGCGGTGATCTCACGCGGCGAGCTGGTGGAGATCGGCGGCAGTTTCCGGGTGCCGGACATCATGCGCAAGAGCGGCGCCCGATTGGTCGAGGTGGGCACCACCAACCGGACCCACCTCGACGATTATCGCCGTGCGCTGTCGGCCGCGTCCGGCGCGATCGTCTCCGTCCACCGCAGCAACTTCGCGATCGAGGGGTTCGTGGCCTCCGTCAGCGCCGCCGCGCTCGCACCGCTCGCTGACGAAACCGGCGTGCCCCTGCTCCACGATTTCGGGAGCGGACTCATGCTCGACCTGTCGGCCTGGGGACTCAGCGGCGAACTCACCGCCCGCGACGCGATGCACAGCCGCCCCGCACTCCTGATGATGAGCGGCGACAAACTCCTCGGCGGACCGCAAGCGGGGATCATCCTGGGACGCGCATCCATGATCGACGCGTTGCGCCGCAACCCGTTGGCGCGCGCGCTGCGCGTCGACAAACTCACCCTCTCCGCGCTCGAAGCCACGCTCACGCTGTACCGCGAGCCCGAGCGCGCCGTCCGGGAGATCCCCGCCCTCGCCATGCTGACGGCGTCCGTCGACGCGCTTGCGGCACGCGCCGCCGGGCTGGCGAGCGATCTGCGCGCGCGCGGCATCGGCGCCGCGATCGTCGAGGTGGACGCGTCGGTGGGTGGTGGTGCCTTCCCCACGGCGCGCATTCCTTCGATCGCGATTGCCATCGCAGGCGCATCAGCCAGCCGCGTGGAAGCGCGGTTGCGCGAAGCGCCGGTGCCCGTCGTCGGACGCGTCGCCAACGGGCGTGTGTTGCTCGACCTGCGCGGAGTCCTCCCCGAGACCGACCCCTTCCTGATTGCCGCGATCGAAGGCGCATTGGCATGACACTCCTGCAAGCGGGGCGCCCCGCGCTCTTCGTGGACCGTGACGGGACGCTGATGCACGACGTTTCCTACATCAAGGATCCCGAACAGGTCACACTGATCCCCGACGCCGCCGCGGCCGTGCGCCGCATGAACGCCGCGGAATGGCCGGTGATCGTCGTGACCAATCAGTCGGGAATCGCGCGCGGCATGCTCACCGAGCGCGATTACGCCGCTGTGAAGGGGCGTCTCGACGCGCAGTTGGCCGAGCACGGGGCACGGATCGACGCCCACTACTTCTGTCCGCACCATCCGGATTTCGGTGGCGCCTGCGACTGCCGCAAGCCAGGCACCGCGCTGTTCGACCGTGCGATCGCAGAGCACGGGATCGACGCATCGCGTTCGGTCTTCCTCGGTGATCGATGGCGCGATGTCGCCCCGGCGCTGCATTACGCCGCCCTCGGGATTCTGATCCCGGGTCCGCACACCCCGCCGGAGGATGTCGCGATGGCGCGGGCGAAGGCCGAGGTTGCCGAGTCGCTCGCGGATGCCGTGCATCGGATCCTCCCGGATTCATGATGCATCGATTGGCATGCTTCGCCTCCGGCGGCGGGTCCAACGTCCAGTCGATCCTCGACTATCACGCCGCGCTCGGGGCCGCAGCACCCTTCGTCCCCGCGCTCGTGGCCAGCAATCGCGCCACGGCGGGAGTGCTGACGCGCGCCGCCGCCGCTGGGGTGCCCACGGCCTTGGTGGAACAGCCCGCGGACGGGCCAGCACTCCGCACCCTGCTCGAGGTGCATGGCATCACGCTCATCGCGCTCGCGGGATACCTCAAGTTCGTGCCGGCGGAGGTCACCAGGCACTGGCGCGGCACCGTGCTCAACGTGCATCCGTCGTTGCTGCCGCAGTTCGGCGGTCCCGGGATGTACGGGCATCGCGTGCATGAAGCGGTGCTGGCGGCCGGCGCGCGCGAGAGCGGCGCCACCGTGCATTTCGTGGACGATGTCTATGACGGGGGCGCCGTGATCGGCCGCGCGCGCGTTCCCGTGCACGCCGACGACACCGCCGACACGCTCGCGGCACGTGTGCTGGCGGCAGAACATGCGCTCTACCCGCGTGCGCTCCATGCGGTGGCCCTGGGACTCGTGACGCTCGGGACCGATGGGCGCGCGCACGGCGCCTCCGACGCCGCACGGTCCGCCGCCCTGTTGCCGTCTCCCGTCGCACTCGAGTTCACCCCGGCGCCCGCGTCGACCTCCGACTCCTGATCGTCACCACATTTCACGCCTCCTGGTATGCCTCGCGCCCTGCTCTCCGTCTCCGATAAATCCGGCCTCGCCAGTTTCGCCGCTGGTCTCCACGCGCTGGGATGGGATCTGCTCTCCACGGGAGGAACCGCCAAAGCCCTGCGCGATGCCGGTCTCCCCGTGCGCGATGTCAGCGATGTCACCGCGTTCCCCGAGATGCTCGACGGCCGCGTCAAGACGCTGCACCCCGCGGTGCACGGCGGATTGCTCGCACGCCGCGACCTGCCGGAGCATATGTCCGCGATCGCCGAGCACGGGATCGCACCGATCGACCTCGTGTGCGTGAATCTGTATCCGTTCAAGGCCACGACGCGCAAACCGCAGGTGTCTCCGGAAGACGTGATCGAGCAGATCGACATCGGCGGCCCGTCCATGATCCGCTCCGCGGCCAAGAACTTCGCGTCGGTCACCTGCGTGGTGGACCCCGCCGATTATCCGGACGTGCTCGCGGCGTTGCGCGACGGACGCGACGATCTCGACCAGCGTCGCCTGCTCGCGGCCAAGGTATTCGAGCACACCGCCGCCTACGACGCCGCCATCGCGGCATGGTTCGCGGCACAACGGGGCGACCAGTTCCCGTCGCGCGTCTCCGTGGCGCTCGAGCGCCAGCAGTCACTGCGCTACGGCGAGAACCCGGGGCAGCAGGCGGCGTTCTACGTGGAGGAACGCGGTGCCGGTCTCTCCGGGCTTGTCCAGCACGGCGGCAAGGAGCTCTCGTTCAACAACTTTCTCGATCTCGAAGGGGCCCTGCTCGCGGCCGACCCCTACGCCGGCGAAATCTGCTGCGCGATCGTGAAGCACACGACGCCGTGCGGACTCGCCGTGGGCACCTCGGCGCTCGAGGCCTATCAGAAGGCCCTCGCCTGCGATCCCGTGAGCGCATTCGGATCGGTGATCGCCTTCACGGTCGAAGTCGATGCCCCCGCCGCCGCGGCCGTGGCGTCGCTCTTTGTGGAGTGCGTGGTGGCGCCGGCCTTCACCCCCGAAGCCCTGCAGCTGCTCGGCGAAAAGAAGAACCTCCGCGTCCTCGTGGGGAGCGCACCGGCGAAGGCCGGGGCGATGGAGCTCAAGACCGTCCGCGGCGGCTTTCTGATGCAGGAGCGCGCCACCCCGGTGCTCGACGACGACAGCAGTTGGACCGTCGTGTCCGAGCGTCAGCCCACGGCCGCCGAGCGCGCGGACCTGCTGTTCGCGTGGCGCGCGGTGGCGAGCGTGAAAAGCAATGCCATCGTCCTCGCCCGCAACGGCGCGACGATCGGGATCGGAGCCGGCCAGATGTCACGGGTCGACGCCGCCTTTCTGGCGGTGCACAAAGCCCACGGCGCCGGGCACTCGACCGAGGGCTCGGCGTTGGGCTCCGACGCGTTCTTCCCGTTCCGCGATGGCGTCGACCAAGCCGCCGCCGCCGGGGTGCGCGCCATCGTGCAGCCCGGCGGCTCGGTGCGGGACGCGGAGGTCATCGCCGCCGCCAATGCGCATGGGATCGCCATGATCTTCACCGGCCGGCGGACCTTCCGCCACTAGGTGCTGGTATCGGAAGGGGGGGCAGCCCCCTCGCCCCCGCTTCCCCTCGCTACCCCGGGGAGGCGACATTTCACGGTTGTTCCGGAAGCTTTACCAAACACAGCCAGGTCCCATGGCGTCTTCGACCGCCTCGCACGATCTCGACTATCGTCCGTCCTACCTCGCCGCCGGCATCGCCGCGGCGCTGGTGTTCGGCCTCTATGTACTCACCCTCTCGCCCGACACGGCGATGTGGGACACCTCCGAGTACATCACCGCCGCCTACACGTTGGGCATCCCGCACCCGCCGGGTAACCCCTTCTTCGTGTTGATGGGACGCGTCTTCGCGCTGCTCCCGATTGCGCCGAACGTCGCCATGCGCATCAACGTGATGGCCGCCCTCTCGAGCGCGGTGAGCGCCGGCATGTGGTTCCTGGTCACGGAACGCGTCTTGGTGGGCTGGTTCTCCGAGCGCTGGCAGCGCATTGTGGGGGGCGCGCTCGCCGTGTTGATCGGCGCCACGGCCTTCACGGTCTGGTCGCAGTCGGTCGTGAACGAGAAGGTGTATACGATCTCGCTCGCTGGGCTCGCCGTCGCCGCGTGGCTCACCGTCCGGTGGTGCGACGAGCCCGATGGTGCGTCCGCCGACAAGACGCTGGTGCTGATCGCCTACACGATCGGCCTGGGCTACGCCGTTCACATGGCTGGCATGTTGGTGGCGCCCGCCGTCGGACTCGCGGTGCTGATCCGTCGCCCCAAGACCATCCTCCGCTGGAAGCTGCTGCTGGCGTGCGCGGCCGCGGTGTTGATCGGCGGATCGTCATTTGCCACGCAGCCCATCCGGGCGGCGCTCTTCCCGGCGATCAACGAGGGCGAGCCCACGGCCTGCCGCGATGGCCTCAAGGTGGCGTGCACGTTCTCGTCAGGCACCAAGGAAGCGTTCATGTACAACTTCAACCGCGGCCAGTACGGCAAGCCGGAGTTGAGTGAACGGCAGGCCCCGCTCTCGGCGCAGATCGGGATGTGGTGGCTGTACTTCAAGTGGCAGTGGGTGCGTGACGCGCACGGCGAGCGCCCGGGGCTGCAAAGCGCGCTGGCCGCGGTGTTCCTGGTGCTCGGCCTGCTCGGAGGGTTCGTCCACTGGAAGCGGGATCCCCGGAGCTTCGCATTCTTCGGACCGCTGATGTTCACGCTCACGCTGTTGCTGATCTACTACCTGAACTTCAAGTACGGCGCGAGTCAGGACCCCGAGCTCGGGGACACGGTGAATCGCGAGGTGCGTGACCGCGATTACTTCTACCTGTGGAGTTTCTCGGCGTGGAGCGTGTGGGCCGCGCTCGGGCTCGTGTACGTGTGGGAATCCATCGCCGCCGTGATCGGCCGCGAGGAGGTCGTGCTCGGCAAGGAGCGGATCGAACTGCCGACGCGCAACGCCTGGATCGCGGCGAGCCCCGTGTTGTTGCTCGCCGTCGTGCCGTTGTTCGGCAACTGGGACGCGTCGTCGCGCCGCGGGCAGACCGACACCGGCGACTTCGCGATCGACATGCTCAACTCCGTGGAGCCGTATGGCATCCTCGTGACGGTCGGCGACAACGACACCTTCCCGCTCTGGTATGCGCAGGAAGTCCTCGGTGTCCGCAAGGATGTGCTCGTGGCGAACACCTCGCTCCTCAACACCGATTGGTACACGCGGCAGATGATCCGGCGCCCGGTCTTCGACTACGACGAGGCCAAGGGGCCCGCGGCGTACAAGGGTCGCGTGTGGAAGAAGCCCACCAAGCCGGTGCTGGCGATGACCATGAATGAAGCCGATGCCGTGCCGCTCGGGACCGAGCTGCGTGAGCCGCAGCTGTTCGTCAAGGACAAGATCCGCGCGGTGGTGGCTCCGCGTTTCCTGCAGCGCGCGGACATGTTCGTGTTGCGCATGATCCAGGATTCGGATCGTCCGATGTACTTCAGCCGTACCTCAGGCGGCTACGGCACGGAACTCGGGTTCTCGCCGTATTTGCTGACGCAGGGCATGGCACGCAAACTGATGCAGGACTCGGTGAGAGCCGCCAAGGACACCGTCCGTGTGCCGGGTGAAGGGTTCGTGGATGTGACCACGACCGCCTCACTCTGGAAGGAGTTCAAGGCGCCGGAGGCACTCATCCGCAAGGGCGACTGGGTCGATCGCCCGTCGGTCGGCATCCCGTATCTGTACGTGTCCACCGGCGTGGTGCTGGGCGAAGCGCTCAGCGCGCAGGGCGATGCGCAGGGCTCGGCGGAGGCCATGAAACGGGCCCGACTCGTGGCGCGCGCGACGAAGCTCGAGGACCTCTTCGGGGCGGAGCAACCCACCGCACCAGCCCCCGTTCCGTTCGGGGATACGGCGCTGCGACCGTCATCGCCGGCGAAAGCCCCCGCGAAGGCGCCGGCGAAGGCGCCGGCTACGAAGCCGTAGCGAGCGCGCTCATCCAGTCGCGCGCGACGCGATACGCGTCTTGCACGTCGAGCACGCCGTCGGCCACTGCCGCGGCGTGCTCGGCTCTTCCGGCCTCCTCCAGCCGTTGACAGGCGTCGCCGAGGGCGAGCGCGCCGAGTTGGCGGGCACTGGCCTTGAGGGCGTGCGCGCCCGAGGCCGCCTCGCGGAGTCGGCCGGCCGCAGCCTCGGCGGCGATCTGCGGAATCCGTTCATCCGCGAACTGCACGAAGGTCTGAAGCATCATCGCCAGCATCGCGTCGCCGCCGACACTGCGGAGCATGTCGAGGGCCGGCGTGGCGTTGTCCGGGATCTGCGCCATGAGAACGGATTCGAGCGGCAGCGGGTGCGGTGATGGAGCTCCGCGTGATGCGCTCGCGCTCACGCGTTGGTCCCTGTGACGGAAGCATACCCACGACCGATGGCTTTGCGCCACACCGCCGCTGCGAGGTTGCGTCCGAGCGCTTCTCCGGCGACATTACGGGTCCTTGGGAGGGCTGCGCCGAATTGGTAAGGCAGCGGTCTTGAAAACCGCCGCGGTGAAAGCCGCTTACAGGTTCGAGTCCTGTGCCCTCCGCTCCGCCGCCGGTTCATCGACGGCGGCGCGTTCGAGGCACGAGCGGATGTTCGCAGGTGTTGGGGAGCGATGGCCGAGAGGCTGAAGGCACCGGTTTGCTAAACCGACATACGGGTTTACGCCTGTATCGAGGGTTCGAATCCCTCTCGCTCCGTGGCGCGGGTCCGCCGGATCTCGGTTGGACCCGCGTCGTGCATTGCGGCTGAGGATAAACACCCGTTTCCCGGTCACGGTGACCGGCACGGCTTTCCCGTTCCACCGATCTCGCATCTGCCATGAGTGCTTCACACAGCGCCGATTCTCGCGTATCCGTTCGCGTTCGATTCGCCCCGTCGCCGACCGGGTATCTCCATGTCGGGGGGGCGCGTACGGCGCTCTTCAACTGGCTCTTCGCGCGGAAGATGGGCGGCGAGTTCCTCCTCCGCATCGAGGACACCGACAAGGCGCGCAGCACCGACGAGAGCACCGCGGCGATTTTCGAAGGGCTCACCTGGCTCGGGTTGCAATGGGATGAGGAGGTCGTGTACCAGGGGGCGAATCTCGAGCGCCATCAGCGCGACGCCAACGCGATGCTCGCGGCCGGACTCGCGTATCGCTGTTTCTGCACGCCCGCCGAACTCGACGAGCGCCGCAAAGCCGCCGAACTCGCCAAGACCGCCTTCAAGTACGACCGCCGGTGCGATCGCCTGGACAACGACGAAGTGGCCCGCCGCGTGGCCGCTGGTGCCCCCTCCGTGGTCCGCTTTCGCGTCCCCGACGGCGCGACCGCGTGGCATGATCTCGTACACGAGACCATCAGCTTCCCGAACAAGGACATCGAGGACTTCGTCATCCTCCGCTCCGACGGCACGCCGATCTACAACATGGCGGTCGTCTCGGACGACATCGCCATGCGCATCACGCACGTGATGCGCGGCGACGATCACATCTCGAACACGCCGAAACAGATCCTGCTCTACCAGGCGTTGGGGGCAGCGCTCCCGGTGTTCGCGCACTTTCCCATGATCCACGGCCTCGATGGCAAGAAGCTGTCCAAGCGCCACGGCGCGACCGCGGTCGGCGACTACCAGCACTTGGGGATCCTGCCGGAGGCGATGAACAACTTCCTCGCCCTGATGGGGTGGAGCCCGGGCGGCGATCTCGAGGTGATGACGCGTGAGGAGATGATCGCGCGGTTCTCCACCGATCATCTGCTGCGCAAGGCGAGCGTCTTCGACACCAAGAAACTCGAGTGGATGAACGGACAGCATCTCTCGCGACTGACGGGTCACGCGCTCGTGGCCGCGATGACACCGTCGTTCGTCGCCGCCGGACTCTTCCCCGATGCGGCCGCGGCGGATGCCGCAGGCGACTGGTTCGCCACCGTGCTCGAGGATTGCAAGGAACGCGCCCGCACCACCGACCAACTCGTGGAGCTCGCACGCCCGTTCTTCCCGGGCCAGCCCCTGGTGATCGACCCGGCGGCCGCGGCGAAGCATTGGGCGGAGCCGGCCACGGCCATCGCATGGCTGACGGCGGTGCGGGCCCATCTCGCGGCGCTGACGGTGTGGACGGACGCCGGCATCGAGGCCGACCTCAAGGCCCTCGCCGCCGAACTCGGCGTCGGGGTCTCCCCGCTCTTCCAAACAACGCGCGTCGCGGTCACCGGGCGAGGTGTCGGCATCAGCATCACCAAGACCATCTTCCGCTTGGGGCGTGAGCTCGCGCTCGCGAACATCGATCGCGCCCTCGCGACCCTCGCCGGTACGTCCGCCGCGTGACCCGTACGCCGCTTACGCCGATCGAGGAGCAGGTCTACCACTTCCTCCTCGACTTCCTGGCCGAACGCACCTTCCAGCCCAGTGTGCGCGAGATCGCCGAACGATTCTCGATCGCGAGCACCAAGTCGGTGGCCGATCTGCTCGCATCGCTCGAGCGGAAAGGCTACATCGAGCGCGAGGCGGGGCGTTCCCGTGGCGTAACCTTGTTGGGGTTCGCCGGTGGCGCCGGCACGGTACCGGTGCCGGTCATGCGCCCCGACGGCGCGCGGCGCGCCATGCTCGACGACGGATTCCTGACGATCGCGCGCACCCTGATCCATGCCAGCGATGCCTTTCTGACGCACGCTTTCCCCGACGGGGCCGAGGAGGTCGGGGTCCTCGAGGGGGACCTGCTGATCGTGCATCCGTCGGAACGGGCGCGCGACGGCGACGCCCTCGTGGTGCGCGTCGGCGGGGCGATTCTCGTCCGGCGGATGCAGCGGATCGGCAGCAACATCCGGTTGCTGCCGTCCGGGGAGCGCGAGTCGCTCGAGCTGGGCCCGATGGATGACTACGCCGTCCTTGGGGTGCTCGGAGGGGTCATCCGCAGCGCATCGCGCAACGCACCGAGCGGTGAGTCGCGCGACGCGTAGCGCCGCGCAGCTCAGGGCGTGCCGGGCACCTTGGTGTCGCCCGCGTCCTTCTTGGCGGCGGCCCGTTCCTTGTCCTTGCGCTCACGCAGCGCTTTGACCGCCGCGCGGAAGTCATCATCGCGGGCGCCGCGTGCCGCCTGGTCCAGGATCTCGCTGCGAATCTGTCCGAGCGTCTTGGCGCGTTCCGCCTGGCCGGGATTCGCCGTCTGATTCAGCGGCAACAGCGCGAGCGCTGCGGTGGGCAACTGGAACTTCCCGAGACGGATGTATTTGCCGTCGATGCCGTACTTCTTGCCATCGCGCTCGACGGTCCAGTCACCGGGCTCGCGCTCCTTGGGGATTTGCGCGAGCGAATCGTTGAGCGCGCCCAGTCGCGAGGCCAGCGTGCTGTCGAGCTTGCGGGTTCCCGTCAGTGGCATCTGGACCACCGTCGCACCCGGCGCCCAGACGCGCGGATCGGTGAACTGGGGACGGATGCCGCGCGCAGGCCCGCCAGTGCCGACGATCGGCCCGCTCCCCTGCTCCTCATCGCCAGGCCGGAAGGGTCGAGGCAGGTCCGGCAGCCCTTTGGGTACGATCGTCGGCGCGACAAGCGGTGGGAGCGACGGCGTCGGGTTGTTGGTCCGCACGATCGGGCGACCATTGCCGCCCGCACGGGCGGGGGCGGTCTCCTTGGGATCGCCTTTCGGCATGGCGATGAACCCGATCCGTTCGACCACGGGCGGATTGTTTCCCGCGTTCATGAGTCGTGCCCAGTCGACAGGAAACACCACGAGTCGCACCAGCAGGGTGATCCCGAGCACGTGCGCCAGCACCGACACCAACACGGCACCGGGGCCGCGTCGCGACGGATCGCGATGCGTCCCCGGCGTGCTGATGAGCTGCCGGCGCGGCGGGGTCATCAGGGGCGGATCGCCATCAGAGCGCGACCACCGGGCTTCGCACGACCGAATGTCCGACGATCTCCACTTCGACCACATCGCCGTGCCCGATCTGGGCGACCCCCGCGGGCGTACCGGTGAGGACGAGGTCGCCGGGCTCAAGCGTGATGTAGCGCGTGATGTATTCGAGCAACACCGGGATCGAGAACGCCATATCGGCGCTGTGGCCGCGCTGCGTCTCGACCCCGTTATGGCGAGTCACGACGGTGAGATCGGCGAGATCGAAGGGCGCGGTGGACTCCTCACCGAGCGGCAGGAAGGTGTCGCACCCCTTCGCGCGGGCCCACTGGCCGTCGTTCTTCTGCCATTCGCGGGCGGAGACATCGTTGGCAGCCACGACGCCCCGCACGCCGGCCGCACACTCGGCCGCGCTGGCCTTCCGAAGCCGCGCGCCGATCACGACACCGATTTCCCCTTCGAAGTCGATGCGGCCCGCATCCGCCGGCAGCTCGATCGCCGCGCCCGATGCGACCACGGTGGTCGGCGGCTTCAGAAAGAGCAGCGGCTCCTTGGGCACGTCGTTCCCCATCTCCTTGGCGTGCTCGAGATAGTTGCGGCCGACACATACGATCTTCCCTGGCGTTTTCATGTCGTAATTTACCCTGAAGTGGTGGAAAGGGTCGTCCCGTAAAATACCCGCAGCTGCTCGAGGAGGACGGGCCACCCCCCCTCGATGCGCTTCGCCGGGGGAAGTCCCGCCAGCAGCGCCCTGCCGTACGACTTCCGCACGACGCGTGGGTCACAGATCACCACGACGCCGTGGTCCGTCGCCGTGCGGATCAGGCGACCGAAGCCTTGCTTGAGCCGCAGCGCGGCGTGCGGCACCATGTACTCTCCGAACGAATCCCCGCCGGCGCCGTCGATGGCCTCGCACTGCGCGGCGGTCACGGGCTCCGAGGGCACGCGGAAGGGGATCTTGCCGAGCACGAGTCCGCGCAACGCGCGTCCGGGCACATCGACGCCTTCCCAGAACGAGGCGGTCCCGATCAGCACGGCATCGCCATGTTCCCGGAACCGACGGAGCAGCGCGTCGCGCGTGTCCTCGCCGTGCACGAGCAGCGGATGCCGGCCTTCCATTCCCAAGGCACGCATCGCCTGCGCGGCCTCCCGCACATCGCGATGACTCGTGAAGAGCAGGAAGACCCCGCCCCCTGACGCGCCGACCAGATCCGCTGCGGCTTGCACGGTCCGCCGGAAGTGGACGCGGGCATCTTCGTTCGGCGCCGGGAAATCGGTGGGGATCGCGAGGACCGACTGCGTGGCGTACTGGAACGGCGACGGCAGAGACGCGGTCACGGGCTCCAGATCGTCCGCATCGAGCCCCAGCCGTC
Source organism: uncultured bacterium (assembly GCA_963978095.1). Classification (GTDB taxonomy): domain Bacteria; phylum Gemmatimonadota; class Gemmatimonadetes; order Gemmatimonadales; family Gemmatimonadaceae; genus Fen-1231. Next base: position 18,776 of record CAXBQP010000036.1, read on the forward strand.
GACTCACGAAGTCGAACGCCTCCCCGACCGCGAGCGTGGCGCTGGTGACCACACAGGTCTCGATCCGGCGGAACAGATCCTCGCGCAGCAACGGCGCCATGTCGAGCGGAACACTCGCGAGCGCCACGTTGCGGTCCAAGCGATCCGCGTCGTCGTCGGACGGCTCGCTCGGTCGACGGCGGGCGTCCGAACGCGCTTCGATCCACCGGACGAGCGTCTCGGCATCCTTCCCGGGACGCAGCGCCATCCGCATGCCGTCGGCCGCATGCCCGAGCCGGCGCGTCACCCCGCGGATCTCATTGAGCAACGGCGCCAGCTCCTCGGCGCGGCGTTCGTCCGTTTCCAGGCGCTCGCGCACCATGACGAGTCCCTCTGCGAGCACTTCGATCTCGCGCAGCACGTCGTCCAGCGATGCGCCCAGCCCCGCGCGCCAGACGGGCTCATCATCAAAACCGGGCGTGAGTCGCACCTGCTGCTCGCCGCGCGCATGCATCCACTCGTCGAGGATATCGAACAGGCGCATGCCGAGGGCCCGTGCCGTCGTCGCCGCGGGGACGAGGCGCGCCCGCACGAGATCCAGACTGGCGATGCTGAGCAGGTCGTCGGCTGCGACGAGTTTGCGCTCGAGCGAATGCAGCAGGCCTTTCCCGTTGCGGTCGAGCCGCGCGAACAGCCGCTGCACGCCACGGCGCGTGACCGTCTGCCCGAGATGCGAACTCGCCGCATCCTCGAGGTGATGCCCCTCGTCGATCACGAGCCGCGAATACGCCGGCAGCACCGCCGACTCCGCCCAGTTGCCGGAGGCACGGCGCACCGCGACATCCGCCATGAGCAGATGGTGGTTCACCACGACGATATCGGCCTGGGCCGCGAGCTTTCGCGCGTGAAACACGAAGCACTGCTCGAAATGCGGACAGCGAAGCCGCGTGCAGAGGTCGGGCTCCGCCGCGACTTCGTCCCACACATCGGTTCTCGGTGCGACCAGCAAATCGGCGGTGGAGCCATCACGGGTCTGGTCGGCCCATGCAGCCAGCGCGTCCAGCTCCGCCGAGGCGCCGCTGTCGAACAGGGAGGCACCGGCGGCCCGTGCCTGTTCGAGGCGTTGCAGGCACAGATAGTTCCTCCACCCCTTCAGCAGCGCGAAGCGAACGGGCTGGTCCGTCAGCGCCTCGGCGAGAAAGGGGAGATCCTTGCCGACCAACTGCTCCTGCAGGGTGATGGTCGCGGTCGATACGATCGTGCGCTCGCCATTGGCCGCGGCCCAACGCAGCGCCGGCACCAGGTAGCCGAGTGACTTGCCGACGCCTGTCCCGGCCTCGATCAGCCCGATGCCGCCCCGCGAGTAGAGCGTGCTGACGCGTCGGGCCATCTCGCGCTGACTGGGGCGATCCTCATAGCGTCCCAACGCCGCCGCGATCGGACCGTCGGGCCCGAGAAGATCCGCCACGGTGTCGGGATCGATCGCGACGATCGGTTGCGCGCGGGGCACCTCGACCACCACGTAGAGATCGCTGACGGCGTTGTCGATGATCCCGAAGCCGATCCCGTCGCCATGCACGCGCACGGCGATCTCCAGATCCGGGCCCGAGGGCTGCAGCACCCCCGAGGGGTGGTTGTGGACGAGCATCTCGCCGCGCTGTGCGAACCCCGGGAGCGCGAGTACGCTCGACACATCGCCGCGCGCCACCGGACGCGCGGCCGTGATGATCCCCTCGTCGCTCACCGTGCAGGCGAAGCACACTTCGTTCCCGCCGGCGAGCGAGATGGCGGTCCGCATGGCGCGGGCCGGCCCGGGGGCGATCCGCGAGATGGGGGTCACGCGCTCGCTCACGTCTTGAGCGGCTTCTTCTTGGCGGCTGGGAACAGCACGTTGTTCAGGATCAACCGGTAGCCCGGCGAGTTGGGATGGAGCGCGAGATCCGTCGGCGCCGCCCCGATGTTGTGTTGCGGATCCTCCGGGTCGTGACCGCCCAGATAGGTCCAGGACCCCTTGCCGTAGTCCCCGTGGATGTATTTCACCCACGGGGCTCCGTCCTCCGTGGCCAGGATCGTCACGCCGGGTTTGAGCACCGCCTTCGCGAACGAGGTCGTGACCCCGTAGTAATCGGGGATCACCTTGCGGTGATCCTGCAGGAGCATGGTCGCGACGGGATCGAACTTGGCGGAGAAGTTGAAGAGTGTGAACTGTCCGAGCGGCTGCCGACGCGCGGGCACGTTCACCTGATGCCCGTCGATGTCGCTCATGGCATTCACCCCCGGCGACATCTCCAGATGCACGTTCTGGAACGCGAAGGTGTGGATCCAATCCATCTTGGCATCGGCATCGGCGTCCATCGGGGTCCCGTCGGAGTACGCGCCGGCGATATCGACATTCTGCGCGCCCATCGCGAGTTCGATCGTTTCGGTCGCCCCGCACATGGCGAACAGGAAGCCGCCCTTGTCCACGAAATCCCGGAGCTTGGCCGCGACCGCTTTCTTCAGCGCGGGGACGTGCGGCAGCCCGTTCCGCTGGGCCGTTCCCATGTCGCGGTCGCGTTGCTCGATGAACCACGGCGTATCCCGGAAGCCGAGGTACAACTTGTTCATCTGTCCCGTGAAATCCTCGTGGTGCAGATGGATCCAGTCGAACTTCGTGAGGTCGCTCTTGAGCACCTCGTCGTCCCAGATCTGCGTGAACTCGATCCCGGCGTACTTGAGGGCCAGCGTCACGGCGTCGTCCCACGGCGGCGACTTCGGCGGCGAGTAGATGGCAATGCGAGGGGCCTTCTCGAGCGCCACCGCATCCATGTTCCCTGCCGCGATCTCCTTCCGGATTCCCGCGAGCGTCGCGTCGGAGACGGATTCCACCGTGATGCCATCGAGCGCGGCTTTCCGGCGGAGCGCGGGATCCTCCGGCAGAAGGAAGGCGCCACCCCGATAGTTCAGGAACCATTCGGTCTTGGTTCCCGTCTTCAGCGCCGTGAAGGCGAGCCCGTACGCCTTCAAGTGATTGGCTTGCATGTCGTCCATCGGCACCAGTACGTGTTGGGCGCCGAGCATGGTCGTCGCGCACGCGATCCACGCGACGCCGGCGACCAGAACGCGAAGGAACGAGCGACCACTGGTCATGACGAAACCCCGGTACGAGCGAGATCGAGCTCGCGTCGTGCCTGCGGCACCAGCGCGCTCTGCGGATACGTGAGAATCAAATGTTCGAGCCGGTCCACCGCGCCCGCCGTGTCGCCGGCGCGACCCAACGCACGCGCCCATTCCAGGTCCGACTCCGCGGCCTCGGGGGAGGTGCCGTGCCGCTGGAGAATGCGTTGCCAGATGGGAATCGCCAGCGCATCACGACGACGCGCGGCATGGATCCGGGCCGCGAGGGCGAGCAGCAGGGGCGCCGCGTCGGTCAACTCGTCGGCGGCCCGTTCGAATCGCTGCGCCGCCTGTCCGGAATCATTGCGCGCGAGCGCCAGGAAGGCCGTCCCGATCGCGCGGGAGCTGTCGGCCTTGGTGCGGCCGAGCAGGGCCATGGCGTTCAACACCTCGGGCGTGTTCTCCGTGGGGTGACGCAATCCGTTGCGCGCGGTGACCAGATCCCCGTCGAAGAGTGCGAGCCACGCCGTGACTTCGTCCGCATCGTCGCCGGAGGCTTGTGCGAGCGCCGCCCGTGCCTTGTCGACCTGGCCGCTGCGGATCCATGCCCACGCCAGGACGCGCGCATAGCTTCTCACCGCAGCGGGATCGAGCTGCGCCGCGTTGGCGGCGAGCCGTGTCTCCACATCGCGCGCACGCCCCAGCTGGCTGAGCGCCTTCAGTTCGAGCGGCAGCACTTGCGCGCGCACAGTGGCGGCGGGGAGGATGGCGCCCGCCGCCGCCACGAAGGTCAGCGCCGAGAGCGGCTCTCCCGCGTTGAGCGCGGCGGCGGCGGCACGCACGGCCACAGGTCCGGAGGGACGCGCCGTCAGCATGGCGGCAAGCGCATCGCGCGCCGGCCCCCACGCCGTCGCGCGTTCGGCGTCCGACGCGAAATCACTCCACGTGTCATAGGCCGAATCCGCGGGGGCGAGGGTCGCGAACGTACGCCACGCCTCGCGGGGCTGCCCCCAGCCCATCTCGAGCATGCCGAGGGTCTTGCGCACCGAGAGCGGCGCGGGCGCCGCACGGAGAATCGCGCGGATCGAATCACGGGTGTCGGTCGGGGCCGGTTGCAGCGAGTACTGCGCGGCCTGCTCCAGGAATCCCTCCTGTGCCAGCGCCTCGCGCCATGCCACGGCGGCCTCGTGCCACAAGCCAAGTCCGGCCCGCAGCTGCGCGACTTCGATGCGCAACTCCTTGGTGCTGCCCAGCGCGTGCGTCGCCGCTTGGAGGATCGTATCCGCCAGGAGCGCGCGCCCCTCCATCAGCAGTTGTCCCGCGAACTCGCGGTAGGGCGTGGCGTCGTGGGGCTGTGCACGCACCCAGTCATCGAACGCGCTCCGGGCCGCCGGATCGCGCCCCACCGCGCGGAGCACGCGCAACTGCGCGCCGCGCAACATCCGGTCCGTGGGGCGCTGGCGGATGAGGGTGTCCAGCGCCACGAGGACACTGTCGTCCTGGCCCAGTTGCGAGAACACGCGCTCCAGCCCCAACACCCCTTGCCCGGGCTGCCCCGCGCTGATCACCGAGCGCCATGCACTCACCGCCTCGCGCCATTTCCCGGCGTTCTCGAGATCGATGGCGCGCTGGATGAGTTGGTCCTGTGCCTGCGCCCGCACGCTCTCGGGGCGCAGCATCAGTGCGACGCACGCGCCCAGCACCAGCGCGCGCACGACCATCGCGGCCGACCTCACGGTTTCTCGCCGTTCAGTCGGCGGAAGTATTCAATGACGAGCCGGCGTTCTTCGTTGCTCAATCCGCGCAACTCGTTCCACTCGGGGACGCGATATTTGAGCGCGGCCCTGCCGGCGGCATTCCCGGCGGGGGGCACGAACGGATGGTCCTGATTGCCCGGCTTCGATTCACGGCGCGACGATTCGTCCTTCTGGTCGTTCTCGAGCGTACGTCCCGCGTCGAGCATCCGCTTGAAGAGCCGCTGTTGCCGTTCGAGGACCGTCGGATCCGCGGCCCCCTGCTCCAACGACTGCGCCAACTGCCGCGCCTCGCGTGCCAACTCCGCGGCTTTCCCCGAGGCGTCGGCATCCCCCACGTCATCGAGCTTGCGCGCCACATCGCGCTGTGTGCGCGCGAGGTCCTTGGCCAGGGCTTGCCCCTCGGGCGTCATCTGCTGCCCCTGCTTCTGCTGCTGCAGGGCGTTCTGGAGGAAACTCTGCATCTGCCCGTTGAGCGATCCCTGCTGCCGCGCCAGTTGTTGCAGCTGCGCCAACAACTCCGGCAAGCCACTCGCGGACTGCGAATTCCCCGCGCGCTCACGATCGCGCGTCAGGGAAGCGGCCGCCTGCCGCAGTGCGTCGGCGGCGTCGGCCATCGTCCCGCTCGCTTGGGAGACGCTGCGCTGATCCGACGCGTCCTTGACGGCCTGCGCCACCTTCTGCTCGGCGTCGGTCACCGCTTTCTGCGACTTGGGGGAGACGAGCGCCGAGCGCTTGGCTTGGCTGTTCAGGCGATCGGAGGCCTTCTGCACGCCTTGGGCGAGTGCGCTTTGCTCCGACCGGAGAGTCGGATCGGTGGGGTTCTGCTTCGCCTTGTTCGCCAGCGCCTCCTGCTGACGCGCGAGCTGCAGCATTTCCTGAACCGAGCGATCCAGCTCTCCCGTCACCTCCTGCTTCCACTCGTCCACCTGTGCTTTGCGACCGTCAGAGAGCGCCTGGGCCGCCGCGTCCATGGCATCGGCGGCTTCGCGCGCCGCGTCAGCACCCTGCCCGCTCTGTCCCGGCTGCCCTTTCTGACCGGCCTGTCCCTTCTGTCCCTGTTGTCCCTGTTGTCCCTTCTGCCCCTGCTGGCCCTGCTGGCCCTGCTGGCCCTGCTGGCCCTGCTGGCCGCTCTGATTCTGTTGCTGCCCCTGCGGTGCGCCCTTTCCGTCCTTGGGCGGCGCCTTGTCGTCGCCGGCTTGCCCCTTCTCTCCGGCTTTCTCGCCCGCCTGCTCGCGATCCATCGCGCTCTGGGCCTTCATCGCCTCCTCGAGCGCGCGCTGCGCGTCCTTGGCCGCGGTGTCCGCGTTCTCCTTCTTCAACCGATCCTTCAGCGCCTCGATGTCCTTGGCGAGTTGCGCCGTGCGATCCTGCATCCGCTTGCTGGCGTCCGGCCCCTTGGCGCCGGAATCGGCGAATGCCCGTTGCTGTTTGGCGAGTTCCTTGGCTTCGTCGCGCAGCGTCTGCATGGCGCCCTCCAACGCGGCGCGCTTCAAGATCTCGGCGCTCTTCTCCAACGCCTCGCGCATCTTCTTCTGCTGATCCGCCATCTGCTGCAACGAGACCTTCGACTGCTCCTGCGACAGATTCTGCGTGGCGTTGTCGAGCTTCTTGAGCGCGTCCATCATCTCCGGCGTCAGCGCCTCGCGCAACATGCGCTGCGCCTCGCGCAACTGCCCCGCCATCGCGGTATCGAGCGCGCCCGCGGCGCGCATCCGTTCCTCGAGCGCCTTCGACGTTTGCTGCAACTGTTGCACGCGCTCGGCCATCGCCTTCTGCTCCGCCGCGAGGGCTTTGGCCTGCTGCGCCCCTTCGTACTTCATGCTGGCGCTCTGGCCGGCTTTCGCCGCGTCCTCGGGCTTTCCCGTCCGCTGATTGGCGGCGTCGGCCGTGCGCTGTTGCAACTGCTGCATCGCCTTCGCCGCGGCGGCGGCACGGGCAGCGGCGGAATCGGCGGCCGATCGGGCCGCCACTCGCTGCTCTTCCGTGGCCGGAATGCGCAGGACGAGCTCCCGACTCACCCCTTCCTGTCCACTGGGCGACTCATCACGCGCCACCAACTGCACGTGCACGGCATCCCCGGCCTCGAGGCCGAAGGGGGTGAGGTCCATCACGAGTGTACCGCTCCAATCGGGACTGCCCCCACCGGCCACCCGCTGCGAGTTCGGCGACGTGCTCCGACCATCGCGCGTCACCCGCCAGACCTTGAGCGCGACGGACGCCAGCGCGTGGTCGTCGCTCGCCACGAGCTGCAACTCGATCTTGTCGGTCGCCTGCACCAAACTGTCGCTGCCGGGCGAGAGGATCTCGGCCACCGGCGCGGAGTCCGGGAGGACGTCGAGCACCAGCGGCGCCGGCACGTCGGCGATCACCGACGTGCGGCCACGGGCACTCCATGTCCAGGTGCCGCTCGTCGTTGGGGTCATACGACCGCTGAAGCGGCGGTCGTCGCTCGTCAGCGTGATCGTTTCGGCACCGTTGGCCAACGTCACGGCGGCCAGTGGCTCCGACGAATGCCCCTCGATCGTCAACGCCGTCCCGCGCGGCAGCCGCAGCGGGGCATCGGCGACTAATGTTTCCGGCGCACGGCGGAGGTACGCGGGGTACGTCGCCCGGATCGCGACGTCGCCGACGAACGGACGGTCCACCACCCGCACGACCACCGTGTCGCTCTGCGCACGGCCATCCGTCGCCACGAGCGTCAGGTCCGCGTCGAGCGGACCGAACTCCACGGTCGCCTCACCGCGGTCCACGGCGATCGGCGTCTCCGACCACGCATTCCCCGTAGTCCGGCGTCGCAGCACGAGCGCGCTGCGGCCCGCGGCACGAACGGTGAACCGCACACGGCTCCCACGCTGCGCCCGTCGCGGGGCCCCGGGAATCTCGATCGGCGACAGCAACGTCCCGCGCCAGGCATCCACCGGATGCACGAGCGCCGCCCAGCCGTCCCTCCGTGACGCGGCCCCGAGGACGAGCGCCAGGACGATCGGCGCCAGCACCGCACCCGCCCGCAGCGCCCGCGTCCGCAACTGCCGCTCGAGTGCCGGTGCCAACGCGCCCCCGCTGCGTCGCAACTGGTCGGCCAGTTTCTGCTCCGCCACGCGAACGAAGATGCTGCGATCCTCCGCCAGTTCCACCACACCGCGCACCGCACCATCGCGCAGCGCCTGCTCGCGTTCCACTGCCGCCGCCACCGACGTCAGCGACGCCACCGTTTGCGCCGCGCGCGTCCCGCGCCGCGCCACCAGCCACCCGGCGAGCGCCACGACGCCCCACACCGCGAACGGAACCGCCCGGGGCAGCGCGATCCACCGGGCCCCGCCCAACAGCTGGATCCCGAGCACCAGCACCGCGGCCGCGACGGCCAGGACCGACACGCCCGTGCCGGCGTGTACCAGTCGCACCACCCGGGCCCGTTCGCGAATCAGGATGTCGAGCACACTCATGTCGTTGGCCGCCCGGTGATCGCGTACACGAACAAGTTGACGCCCATCCGCAGCGCCGCTTCATGCAACTCGGGAGGATCGCTGTACGTCCCGATGTCCTCCCAGCCGTTGCCGAGGTCGCTCTCCGAGCTGTAATACACCGCCAAGCGATTCCCCAGAAAGATGCCGAATCCTCGGGCCGGCTTCCCGTCGTGCTCATGGATCTTGGGGATCCCCCGCGGGAAGTCGTACATCACATGATAGATCGGGTGCGACAACGGAACGTCCACGAGCTCGCGGTCGGGAAAAACCCGCTTGATCTCGCGCCGGAAACTTTCGTCGAGCCCGTAGTTGTCATCCACGTGCAGGAACCCGCCGCGCGTCAGGTATTCACGGAGCCGGGTCACCTCGGCGTCGCTCAACTTCATGTTGCCGTGCCCGGTCACGTGCAGGAACGGATAGTCCCAGAGGCGATCATCCATCAGGGTCACGCGAGCTTCCGTTGTCTCGACGGACAAGGTCGTGCGCTCCCGGATGGCCCGCAGCAGATTCGGCAGGCTCGACGGGTTCGCGTACCAGTCGCCGCCACCGTCGTACTGCAGGCGTGCAACGGTCAGCCGCGGCGCCCGGGCCGATGCAGCCAACGGGACGAGCAGCAACAGAACGGCGAGACGGCGGAGACGGTTCACTCGTGCGCCAGGCGATAGGCCAAGTTTCGGGGGGCAGCGGACTCTTCCATCAATACGCGGACCACGTCGCGCGCGCTCAACCCGCGCGCGCGGAGCGCCGCCGCCCGCTCCCGCAGCGTCGCTTCATCGGGCGCGACGACCGTCGCACCAGCCACCAGCAGCACCACCTCGCCGCGCGGCGCGGTCTCTCCGTACCCCCCCGCCAACTCGGCGACCGTCCCCCGCCGGAACTCCTCGAACTGCTTCGTGAGCTCACGCGCCACGACGGCAGGACGGTCCCCGGCCCCGGCTTCCTGCAACTCCGCGAGGGTGTCCCCCACCCGCCCTGGGGCCTCATACAGGACCGAGGTGTGTGCCGACGCCACGATCTCGCGCACCACCGCGCTGCGCTCCTTCCCCTTCCGCGCCAGGAAGCCGTAAAAAGTGAAGCGCGTCGCATCCAGGCCCGAACCCACGAGCGCCGCCAGCAACGCCGACGCACCGGGCACCGGCACCACTGTCACCCCGGCGTCGATGGCCGCACGCACCAACCGGGCCCCGGGATCCGAGAGCAGCGGCGTCCCCGCGTCACTGATGAGCGCCAGTCGCGCCCCCGCCTCGAGCCGTTCGACCAGTGCCGGCGTGCTTTTGGCCTCGTTGTGCTCATGATGTGCGACCAGCGGCGTGTGCACGGCGAACCGATCCAGCATCGGCCGCGAGTGCCGCGTGTCCTCGGCGAGAATCATCTCGACCGTCTGGAGCACCTCGATCGCCCGCGGGCTGAGGTCGCCCAGATTCCCGATGGGCGTGCTGACGAGATACAGCTGCCCGGCGCTCACCAGTGCACCGACCTCACCACGGTCACGTACAGCCCCGCGGACGGAAACGCGTGGCCGCTGGCGGCGTCCGTCAGGACGTGGTGCGGACGCAATGCGGCTCGACGCATGCGGTGCAGCCGCACGCGATCCACCGGGAAACGTAGGCCGGACGCGGACAAGGGCTGAGCGGTGGAAGGAACGACGACGGGAGACGGACCGACAGGCCGCCCGCGAGGGCGGCACCTGTGCCGTCTCCCGGCAAAAATCGCGCGCGGGCGCGCGGCCCGCAACGCGATGACTAGGCGAGGTGCTTGTTGAACTTCTCCGCGAGCGCCGCCTTCGGCACCGCACCCACGACCTGATCGACGAGCTTGCCGTCCTTGAAGAACAGCAGCGTCGGGATCGACCGCACATTGAACTTCATCGACGTCTTCTGATTGGAGTCCACGTCGAGCTTGGTCACCTTCACCTTCCCCGCGTACTCCACCGACAGCTGGTCGAGGATCGGCGCGATCATGCGGCACGGACCGCACCACGTCGCCCAGAAATCCACCACGGTCAGCCCCTCGGCCTTCTCCACGTTCGCTTCGAAATCAGCGTCCGTCACCACGATTGCGTTCGACATTGCCCCGGATTCTCCCCGCGTCTGACTGTTGCCTGCGCGCCACAGGTGCCGAGTGCCCCCGGGTCGCGCTAACCTTCACGGTGCCGTACCGCTCCACAACGGGCATCCCGCCCATTCCTTCGCGAACACTCACCGATGACTTCCCCCATCCGTCGTGGCACCCGCATCGCCCACATCGGCATCGCCGTACGGTCCCTCGACGCCCTGCTACCGCTGTACCGCGATGTCCTCGGACTTCCCGAGGTCCCACTCGACGACGCCGACGGTGCGCGAATCACCGGCCTCGCCGCAGGGGAATCCCTGGTGGAACTCCTCGAACCTGAGGCCGTCGGATCCCCCATCGACAAGTTCATCGAGAAACGGGGCCCTGGCATCCATCACGTCTGCCTGGCGGTGGACGACCTCGACGGCACGTTGGAGAAGTGCCGCGCGGCCGGCATCGCCCTCATCGATTCCGTCCCGCGGATCGGCGCGGAGGGCAAACGGATCGCCTTCCTGCATCCCAAGTCCACGGGAGGGGTGCTGATCGAACTCTCTGAATACTAATCGCTGCGTCAAATCCCCCCGCCGGCCGGCGTCTTGCCCATACCGGCGTTGCGGCAGAACCCCTTGTTCTGCAGTGTCACGATATCGAACTCCGACACGAACCAGCGACCCGCCGGCCCACGGACCACCGTGAACTTGGTGGTGGCCTGCAGCATCCCTTGGACGAGCTCGACGTTGAAGAGCACTTTGCCGCCGACGCTGGCAGCGCCTTCGGTGACCCGCGCGTTGTCGTGCCGCAGGGCGCACACCATGATCACCTCTCGCCGCTCGAAGGCGCGCACGTCATCGCGGGTGCGGGCGGGACCGGATTCATCACCGAAGAGCGTCCCGATGGTGGCCAGATCCTGCTCGCGGGCCGCCTCCAGGAAGCGGTCGACGGCCAGCC
>CAXBQP010000037.1:0-29655 GCA_963978095.1 uncultured bacterium
AAACCATAGCTCGCCTTGTGGAATATCTTTCGTTACCACGCTTCCAGCACCAATCATCGCATTTTCACCTATCGTGATGCCGCTAAGAATTGTCGCATTGGCGCCTATGGAAGCGCCTTTCTTGACTATGGTTCTCAAAAATTGATCTGGGTATACTTTTGACCTTGGATATTTATCGTTAGTGAAAGTGACATTCGGGCCGATGAATACATCGTCTTCGATTGTTATTCCATCCCACAGTTGTACCCCGCATTTTACTGTTACGTTATCACCAATTTCTACGTCATTCTCTATAAAACAATGCGCATTTATGTTGCAGTTATTGCCAATCTTTGCACCCTTCAAGATAATTGAGTTTTGCCACACGAACGTTTCGCTGCCAATCAGCGCAGTTTGAACTTCGGCTTTTTCGTGAATGAATCGCGGGGATTTGGTAGTCATTTTCTTTCCTCGAAAAAAGTGAAAGATTCTTCTCGGCGAAGTGGACGTAAGATGATACGCTTGATCATTAGCGACGCGAATACGGTTCCCCTCGACTGCCGGCGTAGGTTGTGTTCGTGACTACGTTCGCAAAAGCTGTCATGGCAATCACAAGAAATTAAACATGCAATCGGGACCAAGTCCCGCTGATACATCACGCGATCCTCTCTAACGCCAGACCTGTGCATGTCAAGGTGTTTCGACGCCGGCCACAGGTGGGTAGCATCCGGCGGTGTCGAGCGTCGAGTTTGTGCCGCCTGTGCGCGGGACGAATTTTGGGACGAATTTGGGGAACCGGAGGGAATTGTTGCATAAGGCAAGCCGCGTATCTTGTTGGTTTCATGCCCCTTTGCGCCCCCGTGTTATCATCACACTTTCGGGGCATTGAGGTTCAAATCCTCTCGCCCCGACTGATGTCGCCAATGACGCGGGGCCCTCGGTCGACACCGAGGGCCCCGCGTCGTTCGTGACTGAACCAGCTACCGCCGCGTGCTCACCGGCAGACGGTCGCCGTGCCGCTGTTGACGGTTCCGCCGGCGCTTCCCGTGCTGCCGCTGGTGCTGCCGCTGGTGCTGTTCCCCGACGTTGTCGTGACCCCGCCGCTGATGCTGATCGGACCGGTGGTGCAGGTCTTGGTCACGCCGTTGTACGTCACGACCATCGTGGAGCTGCCATCAGCGTGAAAAGTCAGCACCGAGTGCATGCTGAGCGGGGTCGTCGCGGCCACCGTCACGACTTCATCGTTGGTGATCGAGCCGCCGATCGGGATCTGTGCCGTCTTGCCAATGGGCGGAAAGAGCACATTCGCGGTCACGGTGGACTGCACGATGTGCGTTTTCTGTGCGCTGGTGCCGGTACCCAAGGTGAGGTCGTTGGTCAGACTCGACACCCCGTTCATGGTGCGCTGCGGGCCGAGGAGGCCGCCCATGGTCATGTCGTCGGAGCGGTCGATGGTCGAGGTGCCGGCCATGACGGGCGGGCTGACGGCGGTGGCGGTCCCTGCGGCGCCGGGCGTGCCGACCATGCCGATGACGCTGGGCATGGTGTAGGTCCCCTTGGCGGTGGTCAGGGTGCGCACGGCATTGATGCGCTTGGCGTCCGGGGTGCTGAGGAAGGTGCCGCTGGCGTCACTCAGCCAATAGGTGCGGGTATAGGTGATCCCGTTGGCGGTGATCGGCGGGCAGACGAAGTTCTGGGTGGCCGCCGTGTAGACACAGGGCCCGGGAATCACGCCGCTTGGCACCGCAGCACTCGACGGAACCGCTCCGGTCGCGATCGCCCCGGAGGAGACGTTGGCGGTGCTGTTGAGCTCGCTCAGGACATTCGCGACGTCGAGCGTGGTGTCCGCCGGTCCGGTGGATGTGCTTTTGCAGGACGCGGCCAGTACGACAGCGGCGAGCAGCGCTTGGGCGGAACGGCGAGCAGTACGTGGCATTGGCGCTCCTGGTCGAGGCGGTAGTTCGCGTGTCGCCACTATAGTAGCACAACATTGACACCCACCGCAAATTTACCTACTCTACGACATGGTGCCCTGGAGACCGATGCCGGTCAATCCCAGTGGGACGCGGTAGGCCACTCGGCCTGAAGGACCGCTGGTCCCTGTCCCCGATTTTCGTCGGGACGCATCGTCGCGCCCATCGCAGGTTCATGCAGCACCGGTACCCCACCGGGGTTTTTTGCACGTGCGTGGGCGGGTCCGCGGTCGGTCGTGGCCCGTTCCTCCCCCGTTCCACCCCCCTTCACACTCCTCAATGATGAAGAGAAAACTTCTCACACTGGTGCTGGGCAGTTTCCTGCTGGCCTCACCAGCACTCGCCCAGCAGAAGACCGTCACCGGCACGGTGACGAGCGAGCAGGGGAATCCCCTGCCGGGCGTCCAGGTCGTGGTCAAAGGAACAACCACCGGTACGCTCACGAACAACGACGGTGCGTACTCCGTCCGGGCGGCCGTCGGGCAGGTGCTGCAGTACCGCCTGATCGGCAACGCGCCGGTGGAGCGGACGGTTGGTGCCGAGAACGTGATCAATGTGTCGCTCAAGAAGGTGGTCGCGAGCCTGGACGCCATGGTGGTGACCGCGCTTGGCCAGACCGCGTCGCAGCGCTCGCTCGGTACCTCGCAGCAGGCCGTGCAGGGGCCCGAGATCGCGCAGACGCAGCGTGAGAACTTCATCAACTCGCTGCAGGGACGCGTGGCCGGCGTGGACGTGACGAGCAGCTCCGGCGTGCCGGGTGCGTCGACCACGATCACGATCCGCGGCGTGAGCTCGGTGAGCTCGAGCAACCAGCCGCTGATCATCGTGGACGGCCTCCCGCTCGACAACAAGACGCTGGCGACCGGCGTGCTGGCATCGGACGCGCCCGGCTCGTTGACCGCGTTCAACAACCGCGGTGTCGACTTCACGAACCGCGCGGCGGACTTGAACCCGGAGGACATCGAGTCGCTCGTGGTCCTCAAGGGACCGGAAGCCTCGGCGCTCTACGGCATCGACGCCGCCAACGGCGCGATCGTGATCACGACGAAGCGGGGCCAGGCGAACGGCGGCTTCTCGTACAGCAACAGCTACCGCATCGAGAGCACCAACGCGAGACCCGAGGTGCAGCGCGTGTACAGCCCGACGTCGATCAGCGGCGGGGCGTTGGGGGCGTTCAGCTACTTCGGCACCCCGTACGCCGCCGGGACGACGTTCTACGACAACATCAGCGGCTTCTTCCGCTCGGCGGTGACGCAGAAGCACAACATCTCGTTCAGTGGTGCGGCGCCCGACGGCCGGATCAACTACCGAGTGGCCGCCTCGACCGACAAGCAGCAGGGTGTGATTCCCGGCGCCGATTATCAGCGCACGAACATCACCGCAGCGTCGCAGGCCCAGGTGTTGAACTGGCTGAAGACGGACGTGTCGATGTCGTATTCGAAGGCCGACAACAACCAGGGCTTCAAGGGGACGGGTGGTCCGCTCCTCGGCCTGTTGCTCTGGCCGGCGACGGACAACGCCAAGGACTATCTCTCCGCCGCCGGGACGCGACGCCGCGTGACGGCGTTGGCAACGGCGTCGGAAGTCGATAATCCGTACTTCAACGTCAACAAGAACCGTTTGAACTCCTCGACGGGGCGCTACATCCTGAACTTCGGGCTCGTGCTGACGCCGTTCAACTGGGGCGAGTTGAAGACCAACATCGGCGTGGACAACTACACCAACTCGAATCTGCTCCTGCGCCACCCGGAGAGCGCCTACGGCTACACGTACAACGGCGTGCTCGACGTGGCGGACGACATGACGCGCAACCTGAGCGCGCAGACGATCCTGAATGTCTTCCCGAAGACCATCGGCAAGAGCTTCACGGTGAGCGGGCTGGTCGGGCACTCCGTGGCCGATTACTACTCCAACACCGACGCGCTCAAGGGTCAGGACTTCCTGGATCCGAACTTCGTCTCGGTCAACAACACGAATCTGCGCACGAACCGCACGACGCTCTCGCAGCGCCGCCTGGTGAGCGCGTTCGGGCAGGCCACGCTCGAGTACCGGAAGTACCTGTACCTCAACGTCACCGGCCGTAACGACTGGACGTCGACGATCCCCGAGGGGTCGAACTCGTTCTTCTATCCGTCGGTGTCGATGAGCTATGTGTTCTCCGACGCCTTCCCGAAGCTCGGGAAGTACATGACCGGCAAGTTGCGTGGTGCCTACGCTGCGGTGGGCAAGGACGCCCGTCCGTATGCGTACAAGACCTCGCTCGAGTACAAGACGACCACGAACGGCGGCTACGGCTACGGCTTCTACGGCCCGAACCTCAAGCTGATGCCCGAGTTCGCCAAGTCGTATGAGTTCGGCACGGAGTTGACCTTCCTGGACAACCGGTTGGGCCTCGACGTGACCGCGTATCGCAAGCGGACGGAGAACCAGATCGTCAACGACATCCGCGGCAGCTACGCGACCGGCTTCATCCTGTTCAACCTGAACGGCGCATCGACGCAGAACGAAGGGCTCGAGATCACGTTGAAGGGCACGCCGATCCTGAAGCGCGACTACTCGTGGGACTTCCTGGTGAACTTCGCCAAGGGGCGCAGCAAGGTGCTCGCGCTGCCGAATGCCCTCCCCGAGTCGTACATGTCGGACACGTGGCTGTATGGCAACGTGCGCAGCGGCGTGATGCCCGGGCTGTCGACGATGTCGCTCACCGGTTTGTACTATCTGCGCAACACGGCCGGCGACATCCTGATCGACCCGACGACCGGGCTCCCGCTCCGGTCGGCGACGTTCATCGATCACGGCTACGATCGTCAGCCGGACTACACGATCGGCGTCAGCAACACCTTCAAGTTCAAGAACCTCTCGCTCGACTTCCTGATCGACATCCGGAAGGGCGGCGACATCTTCAACGCGACGCAGCACTACCTGACCACGGTCGGGCTCGCGACCAGCACGTTGGACCGTGAGACCCCGCGGATCATCAAGGGCGTGCTCCGTGACGGCAAGGAGAACAGCACCACGCCGACGCCCAACAACATCGTCGTCGTGCCGGCGGTGCAGACGGCGTACTACACCAGCATGAGCGAAGAGCTGTTCATCGAGAAGAACATCAACTGGATCCGCCTCAAGGACGTGACGCTCCGGTATCAGCTGCCGAAGGGCTGGCTGTGGAACGCCAAGAACGCGAGCGTCTTCCTGACCGGAACGGACCTGTACCTCAAGACCAACTACACCGGTCTCGATCCGATCGTCAACGGCAACTCGGCGGCGGTCGGCGGCGCGGGTGGTGCGGGCATCGACTTCGGCAACTTCCCGATTCCGCGCGGCGTCAGCTTCGGCCTGAAGGTGGGTTTCTGACGCGCGCGCGCGGCAGCACCCTCCGATCCGTCATGAGAAACTCTCCCATTTCCTCATACCAGTCGATGCGAAAAATCAACGGTATACTGCTGGCAGGACTCCTCGCGCTGCCCTTGAGCAGCTGCAAGGATTTCCTCGCGGTGAACACGAACCCCAACGCTCCACAGACGGTGTCGGCGAATCTGTATCTCTCGCCGATGCTCCACTGGATGGTGACCTCTCCGCAGTATGACGCCCGTTTCGTGGGCCGCTACGCGCAGGAGTGGACGCTTCCCGGGTCCAGCCTCAGCACGTGGGACCGCATGGGCTACGACCCGTCGAGCGACAACGGCGCGCAGCAGTGGCGCGACGTGTACTGGACCCTCGGTCAGAATCTCGTGGACATGATGACCAAGGCCGAAGCGGAGCAGCGCTGGGATCTGCTCGGCGTGGGCTACATCCTGAAGGCGTGGGGCTGGCAGGTGACGACCGACTTGCATGGCGAGATCATCGTCAAGGAAGCGATCGACGCGTCGCGCTTCGCGTTCGATTACGACACGCAGGAGTATGCGTACACGGAAATCCAGCGCCTGCTGAACCTGGCGATCACGAACCTGAAGCGCACCGACGGCGCGGTCGACGCCACGTATCTCGGGCGCACGGACAAGATCTACAACGGTGACCGCACCAAGTGGCTCAAGTACGCCTACGGCCTGCTCGCGCGGAATCTGAACCACTACTCGAACAAGGCGACGTACAAGCCGGCGGACGTGATCGCGGCGGTCGACGCCTCGTTCGCGAGCAGCTCCGACGACGCGCTGTTGGCGTATCCGGCGACCCAGAACGACGACATGAACTTCCTCGGTCGTACGCGCGCCAACCTGCCGTCGTATCGGCAGACCGCGTTCGTGGTGAACCTGATGAACGGCACGGCGTTCGGCGGCGCGGTGGACCCGCGCATGAGCCGCATGTTGTCGCCGTCGCCGGACGGCTTGTACCGCGGCTTGGACATCAACACGACCGGGTTCGGCGCTCTCACGACGGCGCAGCAGCCGAACAACTTCTTCGGTCAGGTTGGCTCTGGCACCACCGCCGGCATTCCGAGCCGGTACATCTTTGATGACAAGACGAAGTTGCCGGCGATGACCTACGCCGAGTTGCAGTTCATCAAGGCGGAGGCGGCGTACAAGAGCGGGGACAAGGCGACGGCCCTCACGGCCTACAAGAACGCCCTGTCGGCGCACTTCGACTGGGTGAACGCCCGCAACACGGACAACGGGCAGGCCCCGACGCAGATCACCGCGGCGGAGAAGGCCGCGTTCCTGGCGGACGTCCGGATCGTGCCGGCGGCGGCCGCGTCGCTGACGCTGACCCAGATCATGTCGCAGAAGTACATCGCCCTGTGGGGCTGGGGGCACAACGAGATCTGGATGGATCTGCGCCGGTACCACTATACCGATATGGATCCGGCCGGCGCGGCTCAGGTGTATCCGGGCTTCGCGCCGCCCACGAACTTGTATGCCGACAACAACGGCAAGATCGTGCAGCGCATCCGTCCGCGTTACAACTCGGAGTATGTGTGGAACCGTGCCGGCCTCGACGTGATCGGCGGTCTGGCGCTGGACTACCACACGAAGCCGATGTGGATCATTCAACCGTAACCCACACATGACCAAACTCAAGACTCTCGGGCTGCTCCTGAGCGCAGCCATGCTCGCCTCGTGTGGGACGTCGTCGATCCAGGACATCACTGGACCGTTGGCGGGTGCCCGCATCCGGTTCTTCAACTTCGGCATCAATGCGCCGAGCGTGAACTTCTACGCGAACGGCACCAAGATGTCGGCGACGAGTTCGACCACCGGCGTGGAAGCCACGACCGGTGTGTCGTACGGCAGCGTGAGCGCCGGTGGGAACTACTCGACGATCGCCCCGGGATCCTACGCCCTGACCGGCAAGATCGCCGCGACGGTCGACAAGGACCTCGTGGTGTCGTCACTGACGGGCGCGGTCGCCAATGGCAAGTTGTACTCGTTCTACATCAGCGGGTTCTACGATGCCACGGCGAAGTCGGTGGAAGGGTTCCTGGTGGAGGACGCCATGCCGGCGACCTTCGATTACACCCAGGCGTATGTCCGATTCGTGAATGCGAGCCCGAACTCGAGCCCGATGACGCTGTTCGCCAAGAACACGACGACGACCACGGAAGTCGCGGTCGGCGATCTCGTGGCCTACAAGGCGGCCGGCGCGTTCACGGCCGTGCCGGCAGCGGTGTACGACCTTGGCACGCGTGTGTCCGGTTCGAGCACGAATGCCATCAGCCGTACGGCGGTGTCGTTCGTCGCTGGCAAGTATTACACGATCACGGCGCGCGGCGACATGACCATCGTGTCGACGACGTTGACGAACCGCCCGTACCTGGACAACACCGCGAACCGGTAACGCCCGCGGATTCCGGATCGACCACGAAGCCCCTCAGGCGATGGCCTGGGGGGCTTCGTACTTTCGGACAGCGCCATGGGCCGTGGAAAGGGAGACGGGCAGGCCAGTCCTGTGCTATTTTCCAGAGCGGCAGTTCCCGTACGGTCTCGGCCCTCTCTCGGTGCTTGCATGGCTGATCCCCAATCGCTGACCGGAGGCGAACGTCTCGCGGCGGCGTTGGTTCGACACGACGTGCGCACGCTGTTCACGCTCGCGGGCGGTCATATCTCGCCGATCGTGGTGGCGGCCAAACAGCACGGGGTCCGGGTGATCGATGTGCGACATGAGGCCAACGCGGTGTTCGCCGCGGATGCCACGGCACGTCTCACCGGGAACATCGGCGTGGCCGCCGTGACGGCCGGGCCCGGACTCACGAATGCCCTCACGCCGCTCCGGAATGCGCTCATGGCGCGCTCGCCGGTGGTGCTCCTGTGCGGCGCAACGGCGACGGTGCTGCGTGGGCGCGGGTCGTTGCAGGATATCGACCAAATGGCTGCGGTGCGGTCCCATGTGAAGTGGGCCGGACAGGTGGATCGTGCCGATGACCTGATCGCGATGTTCGAACGCGCGGTGGGGATGGCGTTGCATGGGGTGCGTGGTCCGGTGGCGCTGGAGTGTCCGGTCGACCTGCTCTACAACACCGCGCTCGTCCGCGAGATGTACGGCGTGACGACGCCGCTTGGTGCGGATGCCCCCATCCGCAAGCGGGTGGAGCGCTGGTATCTGGAGCGGCATCTGGCCAAGACCCTGGGGTCGGGGGGGCTCCCGGATGTGGACATGCCGTCGCCGACCGTCGGACGTCGGCTGGCGCCGTCGACGAGTGCGGTCGCACGGGCGCGCGCCGCGCTTGATCGGGCCGAGCGGCCCGTGCTGTTGGTGGGAAGCCAGGCGATGGATGCGCCGCTCGAGGCGTCGGCGCTTGCGTCCGCGATCCGCGCACTCGGCGTGCCCACGTACCTCGCGGGGATGTCCCGTGGGCTGTTGGGTGGCTCGGACGCGATCCAATACCGTCATAAGCGCCGTGAGGCCTTGCGCGCGGCCGACTGCGTGATCCTTGCCGGGACGCCGATGGATTTCCGACTTGATTACGGGCGGCATATTGCGCATGGGGCAACGCTGATCACGGCCAACGCCGACCCGGCGGAGCTCAAGCGGAACCGCCGTCCGACGATCGGGGTGGCCGGTGATGCCGACCTGTTCGTGCGCGCGCTCGCGTCGGAAAGGCCCCGCCAGTCGTGGGACGCGTGGCACGCCGCGATGCGCGCGCGGGAGGAGGCGCGGGACGCCGAGATCGTGGCTGGCGCCCTGGCGCCGGTGGACCCGGTGAATCCGATCGCGCTGTGCCGCGCGATCGATGCGTTGCTCGAGGACGACGCCACGATTGTCGCCGACGGTGGGGATTTCGTGGCCACGGCCGCGTACGTGCTGCGACCGCGCTCGCCGCTGACGTGGTTGGATCCCGGGGTCTTCGGAACGCTGGGGGTGGGGGCCGGCTTTGCGATGGGTGCGCGGGCGCTGCGTCCGACGGGCGACGTCTGGCTGCTGTACGGGGACGGGGCCGCCGGATTCAGTCTGCTGGAGTTCAGTACGTTGGTCCGACACGGGTTGCCGGTGATCGCGGTGATTGGCAACGATGGCGCGTGGACGCAGATTATGCGCGACCAGGTTCCCATGCTCGGGGACGACGTGGCGACCGTGTTGGGACGCGAGGACTACGACGGGGTCGCTGCGGCGCTCGGTGCCCGGGGGTTCCGGATCGCGCGACCTGACGAGGTCGAGGGGACGCTGGCCGACGCGCTCCGGGTGGCGCGCAGCGGAACGCCGGTGCTGGTGAATGTGCACATCGGGCTGACCGATTTTCGAAAAGGGGCCATATCGCTGTGATGCCGATTCGCGGGCGTTGGTTGGCGACAACGGGATTGCTGCTGTTGGCCTGCAGCGGTGGCGGCGGCAGTACGCCCACGGCTCCGACGGCGCCCGTGGTGCCGGTGGCCACCAAGTACATCGTCAGCGCGTCCAGCACCTCGCCGACCGCCGGATCGAGCGTCACCGTGACGGCGCAGTTGGCAACAAGCAGCGGCGCGAGCGTGGCGACAAGCGGACGCTCCGTGAGCTGGAGCAGCAGTGGTACGGGAGGGAGCTTCACGAGCTCCAGCACGACCACCGATGCGACGGGCAAAGCCTCGGCGGTATTCACTACCGGGACCACGGCGGGGGGGAGCTATACCTTCACGGCGACCGACAACGCCGGGATCAGTGGACAATCCGCGACGGTCACGACCGTGGCCGCGGTCCCGTCGACGACGGCGAGCACGATCACGGCCGCGGCATCGAGCATTCCCGCGAATGGCACGAGCAGCGTCGTGATCACGGTCCAGCTGCGCGATGCCGCCGGGACGGCACTGCAGGCCTCGGGGGGAACGCTCACGATGTCCACCACCAAGGGAACGCTCTCGGCGGTCACCGACAGCGCGAACGGCCGGTATGTCGCGACCTTGCGGTCCACGTTCGGCGCCCAGACGGCCACGGTCACGGCGTCGCTCGCTGGCACGGCGCTCTCACAGACGGCGTCGGTGGGCTTCACCGTTGGCGCGGCCGCCAAGTACTCGCTGACGGCATCGCCGGCGGCGCCGGTCGCCGGGCAACCGATGACGGTGAGCGCCCAGTTGTTGGACGCGAACGATGCCCCGGTGGCCACCGCGGGACGCGTGGTCACGTGGTCGAAGAACGCCAGCACCGGCAGTTTTGCGTCGGCGACCACCACCACCGACGCGTCGGGTGTGGCGACGGTGTCGTTCACCAGCGATCCGGTCGTGGGCTCGTACACGTTCACCGCGACCGACAATGGTGGAGTGGCGGGGAGCACCGCAACGGCGGTGCGGACCGTCGCTGGTCCGGGTGTCTCGTACACCGTGGCCACGACGGTGACGCAACTTATCGCTGGCGGTGCGGCGGCGTTCACGGCGCAGCTGCGCGATGCCGCAGGGAATGCCGCCCAAGGCATGGGACTGAACAAGAGCGTGACGTGGTCGACGACGAGCACGGGGGGAAGCTTTTCGTCCGCGACGTCGCCGCTGGACAGTGGGGGCGTCGCGCGCGTGACGCTCACCGTGGGCTCGACGGTGGGCCAGGCGCTCACCGTTTCGGCGACGGACGGCCAGGGGATCACCGGGCGGTCACCGTCGTACACGGCGACGGCCGGGACGATCACGTCGGTGGCACTCACCAGCACGCGAATCGTGGTCATCGATTCGGGCGCGACGTCGACCGCCACCTTCCAGGCTCTCAATGAGTTCGGCCTCCCCCTCCCCGCGAACTTGACCTACGCGGTTCGCGGTAATGCGGCCACCGTGTCGTCCGGCGGCGTCATCACGGGGGCACGGGTAGGACAAGCGATGGTCGTGGCGTTCGATGCGTCGGGGACCGTCGGGGATTCGGCGCTGGTGGCGGTCACCTCGCCGACGGGCCCGCTACTGCGCACCGACGTGACGGCGTTCGACCTCAAGAAGGATACGGTGCGCACGGTGACAATCGTGGCCGACATGCGGTCGTCCGGCGAGAAGCTCGGAGCGGTGACCGTGCAGGTTCTGTGGGATCCGACGGCGTTGACCTACGTGAGCGACGCCGAGGGGGCGAACAACGCCGGCGCCTCGGTGAACGCGACCAACGCGGCCAACGGCTCACTGACCCTGAGTGCGGCCTCCTCCACCGGGTTCGCATTCGTGGAGCTGCGACGCATCACGTTCCGCGTGGCCAACGCCTCGAAGCGGGGATCCTTGCAGCTGCTCGCGTCGGAGTTCGTGACGGCCGGGACGTTCACCTCGTTGTTGGCCAAGACGCTGGTGCTCTCGTATCCCTTTTACACCCGCTAGGAGTTGCCCGTGTCGATTGTGACCTCGCCGAGCGCCCGACGCCACGCCGTGATGATCGGCGCATCGCTCATTCTCGCCAGCGCGTGCACGGACCGGAGCACGCCGGTCATCACGGCGCCGCCGACGGTGTCGTCCGCCAGCATGGTTGCGTACCTCTCCGTCTCGAGGAGTGCGGTTCTCACCGGTGACGAGCTCACGGTCAGCGCGAACGTTCGCCTGGGCACGGGCACTCCGCGCGTTGGCAGTTATCTCGCGCGGATGTCCTACGACCCGGCCCAGTTGGAGTTTCTCGGTGAGGCGCCGGTGGATGCCGGGGCGCATGCCGTGAATCCGCAGCCCGGACAGATCACGGTCGCCGGGGCGGCGGCTGATGGCATCACGAGTGAACGATTGTTCGTGATGCGCTTCAAGGTGACGGGCGCGCGCCCCCTTTCCGCGCTGCAGCTGGACGTGCAGGAGCTGAACGACGTCGCGTACGGCGTGAGAACCGCGTCGCTCCAACGGAAGTCCGCACTGTACCTTGACGCGCTGACGTCCCCGTGATGCGACCCATCGTCGTTGGGTGCCTGACGCTCGCCACGCTGGGCGCTGAAGCCCTGCGCGCGCAGGCGGGATGCCCCACGACGGTCCCGGCCGGTAGCCCGGCGCGTGTCTCGCTCACCACGGTTGCCGGTGCCCGGCACGACACGCTCACCAAGGTGCGGATCTGCCTGGCATTCCCACCCGGGATGACGGTGGGGAGCTTTCACCTGGAGATCAGCTACGACTCCCTGCGTGCCACGGCGACTGCGACACAGGCGGCGTCGACCGGGACGCAGGCCGCGAACCTCCTGGTTCCCGGCAAGGTGGCGATCGCGGGCGCGGCGCCCACGGGGTTCGCGCACGGGACCTTGCACACGATCACGTTCCGGCGCCGCGGCGGTGCGGTCGGCGCCATGCGACTGACGCTGATCGAGTTGAACGCCGTGGATGGCGGGAGCCTCCTGCCCCGCGCGGTGGTCCTCGGGCTCGGCGGCGCATCGACGCCCGCCGCTGCGCGAGCGGCAGCGCCCGTATTGGCGCGCCTGGAGCCTTCGACTACCGCGCTGGTCCCTGGGGGTGTCGCCCAGGTGATGATCCACGGAAGCGGATTCACGAGCACGGGCAATGTAGTGATGTTCGGTGCGGCAGTGCTTGGGGAGCTGCCCTCGAGCGACGGGAGCACGCTACGTTTGCTCGTGCCGAACGCGTGGCCCTCGAGTGGCGAGGCACCGCCGCGCGTGATAGAGCCCGGGGTATATCCGATCCGCGTCCGCAACACGGGCGGGCTGAGCAATACGATCTCTCTGACGCTGACGATTCCATGATTCCTACCCAGGTCCGGCGCATCGCCGTGACAGATCGAACGTGGCACCCACGCGGCGTACGAGCGGTCGCGGTGTCGTTGCTGTTGTTGGCCGCCGCCCGCGTCCTGCCGGCCCAGGACGACGATCCGTTGCGGCGTGAGGGGTATTTCTATCAACAACGGGCGTTCCCCGGCGACCGGATCCCGGCGCAGGCCCTCAACAACGCGCTCTCACAGATGTACCAGCGCTGGCCGCAGACGCGCAGCGGACGGTCCGCAAGCCCGTACGCGTCGCTCGTCAACTCGTTCTCGTCCTGGACGTCGATCGGGCCTGCTCCCATCGGACTGAGCGGGGTGGGCAACGAGACGGCCGGCCGCATCACCAGCATCGCCATCGACCCGAAGAACTCCCAGACCTTGTACATCGGCGGCGCAACGGGTGGCGTGTGGAAGACGACCAACGGAGGCACGACCTGGACCCCGTTGACGGACAACGAGTGCGGACTGGCGATCGGCAGCGTCGCGGTCGATCCGGTGAACCCGCAGATCGTGTACGCGGGCACCGGCGAGGAGAACTTCTCGTCGGACAGCTATCAGGGGTGCGGCGTCTTGCGCTCCACGAACGGCGGTGCGACTTGGACGCAACTGGGCGCGACCACCTTCATTTCGGCGAGCGGCACGGCGAGCCGTATCGGGAAGCTCGTGATCGATCCCGCATCGGCGGGCTCGACCACGACCACTACGCTCTTCGCCGCCAGCCAAACCGGCCTGTGGAAGTCGGACAACAGCGGGTCGACCTGGACCCTGTCGCTCGCCGGAATCATGACCGACATGGTCGCGGACCCTACGACACCGGGCGTCTTCACCGTCGCCGTCGGTTCCACGAGTGGTCCGTCGATCAACGGGATCTACCGTACCACGGATTACGGCGCGAACTGGACCAAGCTCTCGGGTGGTCTACCGACCTCGAGCGTGGGACGTATTGCCTTGGGGATGTCGCCGAGCATGCCGAACGTCCTGTACGCGGCGGTGCAGACGACGTCGGCGAACACGTTGCTGGGGATCTGGAAGACCTTCGACGCCGGCAACACGTGGACGAAGTTGGCCGCCACGAATGCGTCGTGCAGCACGCAATGCTGGTACAATCTCGTGCTGGCGGTGGACCCGTCGCAACCGGACCGCGTCATGTTCGGTGGCGTATCGCTCTACGCTTCTTCGGACGGCGGCATCAGTTTCAGCACGATGGGATCGGGAGTCGTCCACGTGGATCATCACGCCTTTGTCTTCGACCCGGCGACGCCGGGCACGATGTACTCGGGCAACGACGGCGGGATCTTCCGATCGGTTGACGGAGGGGTCAGCTGGGTCAGCCTCAATACGAATCTCGCGTTGACGCAGTTCTATCCCGGCATTTCCGTGCACCCGACCGACGCGAGCATCATCGTCGGCGGCGCCCAAGATAACGGCACGATGCAGTGGAGCGGCGTGGCGCGATGGGCAACCGTGCCGATCGGTGGCGACGGCGGATTCACGGCAATGGACTTTCGTACGGGCAATACCACGTTCGGCAGTTGCCAGTGGCCCTCATGCACGCCGTTTCGTCGTGACGCCCCCTCGACGAGTTTCCGCGCGAAGGGAACGGGACTCGTCTCGAGCGATCGAGGCGCCTTCATCCCACCGATGGTCATGGATCCGGTCAATCCGGCCGTGCTCTACTTCGGCACCTATCGGCTCTACCGCACCGCGAACTCGGGGGACCTCTGGGCGCCAGTGTCGGGCGACGTCACCAACGGGACCGGAACGATCCGCACGATCGCGATCGCACCGACGGATACCGCGACGATCTATGTGGGCTCCTCCGACGGCGCCGTGCAGGTCTCCACGGACGTCGGCGTGACCTGGACGAACATCTCGGCGGGACTGCCGCTCAAGAGCGTGACCTACATCGCGGTCGACCCGCGGGACCCGCGCACGGCGTATGTGACGCTGAGCGGGTTCGGGTCGGGACATGTCTGGAGGACCACGAACCGGGGCGCGAGCTGGACGGATATCTCGTATGACCTGCCGAATGTCCCGGTGAACACCGTGGTCCTGCAGCGCGGGAGTCGTGAGCTGGACATCGGCACCGACATCGGCGTCTTCGCGCTCCCGGAGGGGCTGACGACCTGGCAGCCACTCGCCGCAGGGCTGCCGAACACGGTGGTGCACGATCTGGTCTATGATGGGAAACGCGGCCGGTTGATTGCTGCGACGCACGGTCGCGGAATGTTCACGCTGGCGGTCGCCGGTTCCGCCCTTAGGGGCAACGTCACCGCGACGGGGACGCTCAGTGCGTTGGATGCCCAGGCGATCCTTGCCGCGGTCGTTGGCCTTCCCCTCCCTGCGGGTGCCAAGCGCTTCCCGCATGGGGACGCGAACTGCGATGGCGACGTGACGGCGGTGGATGCATTAGTCGTCTTGTCGAAGTTGGTCGGGCTCCCGACCGGGACGGCGTGTGTGGGGACGGTTCGCTAGCCCGTCCTTGTCCCGAACGGGAGCGACGGGTACGTTTCAGGACTGAACGATTGCTCCGGCGCCGCGCCATGCGGCAGTTTCAACCGGATCGATTCGCCCGCTCGGGCGCGAGTAGCTCAGCTGGATAGAGCGTTGCCCTCCGGAGGCAAAGGTCGTGGGTTCGAATCCCTCCTCGCGCATGCAGTGCCCCTCCCCCTTCCTTCGCAGCCGCGCGTTTCCTGACGTCCGCTGCGATATGCCCGCTGATCTTCGCCAGCTTCGTGGACATCGCTGAACTTCGTCGAACACCGATCGCCGGCTTGCAGGATATGGCGAACGGGCTCCGAATTCCCAACACCTCCGGGCTGCGCAAGCAGGAGCTGATCTTCCGGATCGAGCAGACGCTGCTCGCGCAGGATGTGGCGCTCCGGGCCGAGGGGACGCTGGAAGTCACCCCGGAAGGGTTCGGATTCCTGCGATCCGCTGACTACAACTACTTGGCGGGGCCGGACGACGTCTACGTGTCGCAGACCCAGATCAAGCGGCTCAATATCCGGACGGGCGACACCATCCGCGGCCGCGTGCGACCGGCCAAGACCTGGGAGAAGTATCTCGCGTTGCTGCAGGTGGAGTCGATCAACGGTCTTCCGCCTGAGGCCATCCTCACGCGGGTCACCTTCGACAACCTCCGGCCGCGCTATCCGGACCAGCGGATCCGCCTGGAGGCGCCCTCCGGCGACCTCTCGATGCGCGTCATGGATCTGATCGCCCCGATCGGCAAGGGACAGCGCGGTCTGATCGTCGCCCCGCCGCGTGCGGGCAAGACGATTCTCCTGCAGAAGATGGCCAATGCCATCGCCGAGAATCACCCCGAGGTGACGCTCATCGTCCTGCTCATCGACGAGCGGCCGGAGGAGGTCACGGATTTCATCGCGTCGGTACCGAGCGCCGAGGTCGTGAGTTCGACCTTCGACGAGCAGGCGTCGCGGCATGTGCAGGTCGCCGACATGGTGATCGAGAAGGCCAAGCGGCTGGTCGAGACGGGACGGGACGTCGTGATCCTGCTGGATTCGATCACGCGCCTCGCGCGCGCCCACAACACGGTCACGCCGATGTCCGGCAAGATCCTGTCGGGCGGTGTGGACGCCAAGGCGATGGAGAAGCCCAAGCGGTTCTTCGGCGCGGCGCGGCGCATCGACGGCGGGGGATCACTGACGATCGTCGCCACGGCACTCGTGAACACCGGCTCCCGGATGGACGAGGTGATCTTCGAGGAGTTCAAGGGCACCGGCAACATGGAGTTGGTGCTCGATCGCGAGATCGCGAATCGACGGGTGTTCCCGGCGATCGACATGCTCAAGTCCGGGACGCGCAAGGAGGAGCTCCTTCTCTCGGAGACGGAGAAGAACCGCGCGTTCCTGATTCGGCATTTCCTGGGCGACATGGCCGCGGAGGACGCCATCGTCTTCTTGCTGCGCCGGATGGGGCGCACCAAGTCGAACGAGGAGTTCTTCGCGCGGATGGCGGAGGGCGAGTGACCGACGCTGGCCGCGGCTCTCCGCTCTCCGGGCGCGGGCGCTGGATGGCGATCGACCTCGGCGACCGTCGCGTCGGCGTGGCCATCAGTGACCCCACGGGGACGATTGCCTCACCGGCCGGGTTCATCGAACGCCGGCCGGGCAAGCGACCGCCGCTGATGGCGCTGCTCGCGCGAGCGGAGGAACTCGACGCGTCCGCCTTCGTGGTGGGACTCGCGCTGGACGGTGATGGCGAGGACACGCCGCGCGCGGCCGAGGCGCGCCGCATGGCAGACGAACTGCGCGCCCGGACCGGCCGGGCGGCGTATCTGGTGGACGAGCGATTCACCACCGCGCAGGCGCTCCGCGCGATCGCCGAGATGGAGGGCTCGACCCGTGGGCGCAAGGGCGACGTGGACGCGCTCGCGGCCACGATGTTGCTGCAGCATGCGCTCCGGTCGCATGAGTTGCGGGAGGCCGCGGGCGTCGCGGCACCGGACGCGGAGATTTCCCCTCGTGCGTAACGCGTCGGTCGCACCGATGGCGCCGGCATGGTGCGTGCGCCGTGCGGTCATGGCGATGGCAACGGTATCGACCATGCTGCTCGCCGCCTGCGGCAACGACCGGGGACCCACGGTGCGCGTGACGATCCGGAAGGGGTCGAGTTTCCGCGAAGCCGCCGAATCGCTCTCGGCGCACGGGATCGTCCGATCGGCGAAGCTGTTCGGCATTTTCGCGCGCGTGCGGGGCGAGGATCGCAAGCTCCACTACGGGACGTATGTGCTGCGTCAGAGCCTGTCGTGGGGGCAAATCCTCGACGCGGTCCGTCTTGGGAAGGGCATCGTACATCAGGTCACCATTCCCGAAGGGTTCACCATCGCGCAGATCACGCCGCTCTTGGTCGATGAACTCGAGTTGGTACCGGATTCGATTGACGCGGCGGTTCGCGACCCCGAACTCCGGGCGCGGTTGGGGATTCCGACCAAGACGCTCGAAGGGTACCTGTTCCCGGACACCTACACCTTTGCCGACAACGCCACCGCCCGGGATGCCGTGCGCATGATGGTGGAGCGTTTCGAGAAGGTGTGGAAGCCGGAATGGACCGCCCGGGCAGCCGAGGTGAAGATGAGCCGCCATGAGGTGCTGACGCTGGCGAGCATCGTCGAACGGGAGGTGTTCCGAAACGATGAGCGCCCCGTGATTGCGGCCGTGTACCTCAACCGGTTGAAGGCGCACATCCCGCTGCAGGCTGATCCGACCGTACAGTACGCGCTGGGGAAGAAGCCCGGTCGCGTGCTCTTCAAGGATCTGCGGGTCGTGTCGCCGTACAACACGTATCTGAACGTGGGCTTGCCGCCCGGCCCCATTGCGTCACCCGGCGCGGCGAGCATCGAGGCCGCTTTGCATCCGGCGAAGGTGCCCTACCGGTTCTTCGTCGCGGCCCCTGATGGCCACCATGAGTTCCGGCGAACTTTCACGGAACACGAGGCCGCGATCGCCATGGTGCGTGCGCAGAAGGCGGCGATCGCCTCCGGAACTCGTGATCAGAGGCCCGGCGGCGACAGCGGCGCTGCGAAGTTGTCAAAGGACAGCACCGGCAAACGACCCTGATCGCCCGCCGACCGGCGAGACGCCGCGGGGCGTGGGCTCTCGTTGCGCCGGTCAGTCTGACACGAGATCCTGCCGCAACAGGACCGCATTGTGCAGGTACGCGTGGCGCATCTCGTGGCGCTCACGGCGCGTCTCCACATGCAGCATGACCCGCACGCAACGCGGGAGGGAGCCGGAGATATCCAGCTCCTGCGCGCACAGGAGCGGAATGTCGCTCCACCCGTACGTTCGTGCCGCATGCGCCGGGAACTCCGACGTGAGATCGGGTGTCGCCGTGAACACCGCGCTGATGACATCCAGCGAGGTCAAGTCATTGAGTTCGAGGAGTTCGTCGAGCAACTCGTGCACCGCCTGCCGGATGAGCAGGGGGTGATCCGAGGCCACGGTGGTGGCCCCCCGAACGGCGCGCACATTGTAACGTCCCATGGGGAAATTGTGCAGCGCGGCGCACAGGCTGTCCACCCTTGGACACCGCGCGGTAGATTCCACGGATGTCTCGTGACGTTGCAATCGTCTCGCTGCGTGGCGCCAAGCGCTGGCAACAGGGGCACCCGTGGATCTTCCGCAGTGATGTGTCGCAGCCGCCGCTTGACGCGGCTGGCGCCGTTCGCGTCCGCGATGTGCGCGGCCAGCCGTTGGGCTGGGCCCTGTGGAGTCCGGGGTCCGA
The DNA here is from genome assembly GCA_963978095.1 of uncultured bacterium. Classification (GTDB taxonomy): domain Bacteria; phylum Gemmatimonadota; class Gemmatimonadetes; order Gemmatimonadales; family Gemmatimonadaceae; genus Fen-1231. The sequence continues at coordinate 19,248 of CAXBQP010000037.1, forward strand.
GATCTCGTTGCGGCTGATCGACCGTGATCCTGATGCGGTGATCGACGGCGCGTGGTGGCATGCGCAGTTGGAGCGGGCGCTTCGGCGTCGCGCGCCGTTGACTCACGAGACGAACGCGTATCGACTGGTCCACGGCGAGGGCGACGGCCTTCCGTCGCTGGTCGTCGACCGATTCGACCGCTGGCTGGTGGTGCAGTTGCTGTCGGCGGGACTCGAAGCGTACCGCCCGCAGATCGTGGAGGCCTTGCGGATGCTGTCCGGCGCCGAGGGGGCGATCGCGCGGAATGACGCGGCCGTGCGCGACCGGGAGAGGCTGCCGCGCATGGTGGAGCTCCTGTGGGGAACCGTGCCTGATGAAATCGAGGTCCGTGAACACGGGGTACGATACCTGGCGGCGCCGCGCACCGGGCAGAAGACCGGCGCCTTTCTGGATCAGCGGGAAGCGCGCGTGCTCGTGGGCTCGGCGGCACAGGGTCGGGCCCTCGACCTGTTCAGCTATCATGGCTCGTTCGCGCTGCATCTCGCGCGGCGCGCGGAGGCGGTGACCGCCGTCGACAGTTCGGGGCCTGCCCTTGCCCGCGCCGCGCAGAACGCCGTGCTCAACGGCTTCACGAACATGGCGTGTGCCGAAGCCGATGCGTTCGAGTTCCTCAGGGAAGCTCTCCGCAACGGAGCGCGCTACGACACGATCGTGGTGGATCCGCCGGCGTTCGCCAAGAATCGTCCGTCGCTACCAGCCGCGGTGCGTGCGTATCGCGACATCAACCTGCATGCGATGAAGTTGCTCGCGCCGGGCGGGCTCCTGTATTCCGCGAGTTGCAGCTACCACCTGACCAAGCCGCTGTTCTGGGAGATGTTGCAGGATGCCGCGGCAGGCGCCGGGCGCCGGATGGTGCTGCGCACACTCACCGCGCAGCCGCTGGACCATCCCGAGGTGCTGACGATTCCGGAGACCGGCTACCTGAAGGGTGCGCTCCTCGAGGCGGCGGACTGAGCACGCCCCTGCGCCTTCAGCGGCGTTGGCAGTTCGGGCAGAAGCAGGTCGAGCGTCCGCTTTGGGTCAATCGCTTGAGTGTCGTGCCGCAACGGTCGCAGGGCTCGCCCTCACGGTCGTAGACGTGGAAGCGGTCGGAGCGGTCGCTGGTACGATATCGCTCCGCCCTAGCCACCCCGTCGGCGAGCGCTTCGCGGACACTGTCGAGCAGTCGCGTGACCCGAGCCGCGCTGAGCGAATTGGCGGGCGCTTCGGGATTGACGCGGGCCCGCCACAACGCCTCGGCCGCGTAGATATTCCCGATGCCGGCGAGGAGTTTCTGATCCAGTAGCGCGACTTTGATGGCGGTACGTCGGCGGGCGAGTCCGGCGCCGAAGAACGCCGCCGTCACCGAGGGGTCGTCGGCGTCGGGGCCGAGTGCGAGCACGGGCGGATGCGCCGCCGCGTGCACCCGGACGATGCACAGCGCGCGCGGATCCGTGAGCGCCACGCGGGTTCCGTCATCGAGTGCGATTGCTACGCGGGTGAAGCGCGGCAGTGGATCGTGCTTCCGCGTGAACGACCAGTCCCCGTCGAGCAGGAAGTGTACGTGGAGCTGCGCCCCATTGGCGAAGCGGATCAACTGGTGCTTCCCGCGACGCTCGACCGCAACGATTCCCTGCCCCTCGACGCGTCGACGCGCCCCGGCAGGGAGCTCGCGGCGCTGCGATGGATGGAGTCCCGTGATCCGCACCAGGGTACGTCCCACCACGTGCGCGCGGAGACGCCGAGCGGCTTCGTCGACTTCCGGTAGTTCAGGCAACACTCCCTCCCTGATTGACAGAACACCCCTCGGCGGGTGAACATCACAGCGTGACGATTCCCCCGATTCCGCCTTCGGCGCTCTCGCCGCGTACCGCGTCGGTACAACGCACTCTCGCGGTCATCCTCGCTCTCAATATCGTCGTGGTGGGAGTCAAAGTCGTGGTCGCGCTCCGCACCGGGGCGCTCTCGGTGGTAGGCGCGACCGTGGAATCGGCGCTCGATGCGATGAACAATGTCATCGCGATCCTGCTGGTGGCACTGGCGGCGCGCGGACCGGACGATGACCATCCGTACGGCCATGACAAGTTCGAGACGCTCGGCGCTCTGGTGATCGTGGGCTTCTTGTCCATTTCGTGCTTCGAGCTCGTGCGCAATGCCGTCACCACCTTGGTGCATCACGAGACGCCCGCCACTCCGACCCCGTTCGAACTGGCGCTGCTTGGCGGCACAGCGTTGATCAATGTGCTGGTGGTGTGGTATGAGCAGAAGCGTGGTCGCGCCTTGGGCAGTGCGTTGCTCCTCGCCGATGCCGCGCACACCGGAGGTGACATTTTTGTCACCGCTGTCGCGTTTTTGTCGCTCTGGCTGGCGCGCATGGGGTATCCGAAGGCGGATGCGTGGCTGACGTTGGTGGTCGCGACCGTCATCGCCTACAGTGGGTATCAGATCCTGAAGGTCACCGTGCCGATCCTCGTGGACGAGCGCGGCGTTGACGCGGAGGAGATCCGGCGTGTAGTCGCCGCCATCCCGCACATCGTGGGCGTTCCCACGGTGCGCTCGCGCACGACGGCCTCAGGGATGCTGTTCGCCGAAGTCACGATCCGATGTGACGGCGCACTCCCGGTGTCTTCCGCCCACGAACTCGCGGACGCGACCGAGGCGGCCATCCACGCATCGGTCGGCGCGGCTGATGTGACCGTGCATATCGAACCGGCGTAGCGCGCTCGGGGCTTGAGCCCACGCGCAACTGATATAGCTTGTGGTGACGGGAACCTCCTGAACCTACTCGCATGCCCCGCGCCTGATGAATCTCCGCGTACAACGCTCGCTACGACACGAGTACACGCTGTACGTGGATCGTGAGGTCGAGCAGTACAAGGAAACGGTCGGCTACGCCAAGATGATGGATCTCGCGGCGGCGGCGAGTGCCGTGCTCGAGGGAGATTTGCAGATCGGCATCCGCGAGATGCTCCTCGCGGACGAAGTGAATCGCCTCATCATGGGGCGCCTCAAGCTTCCGAGCTTCGACGTGTGGCGTCGCCGGTTGTTGCGCAACGCCTCCGATCCCAAGAATCCGGAGCACTGGGGACTGCGCGCCGACACGCCGCTCGCGCATGCTTTGAGTTCTTCGTCACCCAGCGCCGAGGTCGTGGTGACCGGCGCACGGGTTCAGGGCTCGTCGCTGTATCTCGCCGCCAATGGCTGTCACGTCACGGCGCTCGAGCCCGAACAGGATATGGTGGAGCGGGTGTTGAGCGCGGCCGCGGAAGAGGGACTCGATGGGCGAGTCCGCGGCGTCGCGACCCCCCTGTGGCAATGGACCCCGGAAGGCCAAATCGCGGCAGTGGTGTGCACGCCCGCCGCGTTCGCCGGCCTGTCGGGAATCGAACGGGCGCAGGTGATCGCCCTGCTGCAGTCGGCGACGACGGATGGCGGGGTGCATCTGGTCGAAACGATCATCGCTGGTCAGGAAGCCATCTCCGAGGACGAGCTCCGCGCTTCATATAAGAAGGGGTGGGATGTCTCGTTCCATCGGGAAGCTGGGGAGGCCCGTACCTTTCTCGCGAGGAAGCACAGCGCGTAACGTTTCGACACACAAGATCCCACATCGAACGTGTCTCTTTGCGACACACCAGCCGCTCAACGGCTGGTATTTTTTTGTAAGCCTTTGTGAAACAACACGTTGCGTTTTGTTTGCTTGTGGCATTACCTGTGCAACACCAATGAGGGAACAGCCGCGGCGGCGTCTTCTATAAGGAAGAGCGGTCCATGGCTCAGCCCTCGGAGGACCAGATGGCACGGTCACGCGCAGTGGAGACGGAATCGGAGCCTGTGGGAATCATCATCGCGTTCGGTGCACCGGCGGCGGAATCGCCCCGGGTGGTCGCGTATGAGTGGGCCCCGGTTCCGGTGAGCGAACTCGAGCCGGCCGAAGCGGTATTGGCCGCGTGATTCTGGGCTGATCGCATGAGGGGCGCGCTCCGGGATGGGGCGCGCCCTTTCGCTTGGGCCTGGATTGGGGGAAAAAGAACAGAGGGGAGCCAGCTTGCGCTGGTTCCCCTCTGTGCTTCGTGAAGAAAACTACTTCTTCTTCGCGGCCTTCTTCTTCGGTGCGGCCTTCTTCTTCGCAGCCTTCTTCTTGGCAGCCATGGTGCAAGCTCCTTGAAAAGGATTGTGTTCCCCTGGCGATCCCCCGGTGGATCGCTGGGCTCGAAACCGCGATGACTTGCGGCCCCGCTTGTGACACGGCCTCGATCAGGCGCGTGAAGATCTGGTGCTGCAGTTTTTCTTCGTTCCGTTCTCGCCGCCGAATCCCGCGCATTGAGAATCGTCTTCGTCATCTGCGACGCAAGGTTGCTGCTGTGATGCTGAACCGCGCGAGACTCGATGCTGCGCGTCCTGCATTTGGTAGCAATATTGCGTCACTGCTGTATAGACAATTGTACGAAGTTTGATTTCGCGCAAGTACCACCGCCGAGTTCGCCGGAACCTCCGAGACCGGCCCGGGACAGCGGTCGTCGTCGACCGGAGCTCACCGTGATGATGGAACGGACGACGATGTCGCGTCCGATTCGTCGGCGCCGTGTGCGTGGGCACGCGCGATGCGCGTGGTGTTGCCTGCAGATTATCCGCGCATCACGTGCGTTTTTCAGAGGGAAAACGCAGTGACGGCAGGCGCCGAGCATCGTTGACGCATCCGCCACACGCGATGAGCGGCATCATGTCGCGCGCGCGGTCGCGCGCGACATGGACCGCCGCGATCAGCAGAAAGCCCGGCGGATTTCACGGTCGCCAACGCCTGCCGGATGACAAGAATTTCATGTCCGCGAAATGGGCGCGGCGTGCGTTCCCGTTGCGCGCGGAGCCACGAATCGTGCGTGCCGAGCGGACAATTCCATTCTCGGCACGCGGGATCCGCCGCTGAACGAACTGTCCGTGTCGTCCGTTCTCCCTTACGCCACGCTGTCACTCGTACCACTTTTCATCACTATGAAAGCGCTCGTGAAAGAGTCCCGCGCGCCGGGATTCGTCCTCAAGGAAGTGCCCGTGCCGACCATCCGGGCTGACGAAGTACTCATCAAGGTCCGTCGCGCGGGGGTGTGCGGCACGGACGTCCACATCCACGATTGGGACGCGTGGGCGAACGGGCGATGCACGCCGTCGTTCACCGTCGGTCATGAGTTCGCGGGCGAGGTCGCCGAGGTCGGGGCGCTGGTCACGGACGTGAAGGTCGGGGACCGTGTGACGGCGGAGGGACACATCGTTTGCGGCCGTTGCCATCTCTGTCGGACGGGCAACGGCCACGTGTGCCCGAACACCAAGATCATCGGTGTGGACCGCGACGGATGCTTCGCCGAGTTCATCGCGATGCCGGCCAGCAATGTGTGGCATCTGGATGCGAATATCCCCTTCGAGATCGGCGGCATCCATGATCCGATGGGGAACGCCTTTCACACCGCGCTCCACGACACCAATCTGCCCGGCAAGACGGTGCTCGTGACGGGGTGCGGCCCGATCGGCATTTTCGCCGTGGGGATCGCCAAGGCCGCCGGCGCGTCGCACATCGTGGCGAGCGACGTGAACCCCAAGCGGCTGGAGCTCGCGCGTGCCATGGGCGCCCGGTCGGCGGTGCATCCGTCGGAGGCTGAAGCGGCGGTCCGCGCCGCCACCGACGGGCTCGGCGTGGACGTCGTGCTGGAAATGAGCGGTGTTCCGGCGGCGATCCATCAGGCGTTCAGGCTGGTGCGCGTCGGCGGTCGGGTGCAGATGCTCGGGATCCCGTCGAATCCGATGGACGTGGACTTCGCGACCGAGGTGATCTTCAAGGGGATCACCGTCTATGGCGTCGTCGGCCGCCGGATGTACGACACCTGGATCCAGATCACGCAGTTCCTGCGGTCGGGGCAGTTCGATCCGACGCCGGTGATCACGCATCGCTTTCCGTTGGAGCAGCACGCGGAGGCGATCGCGGCGATCAAGTCGGGCGAGGCGGGCAAAGTCATCTTCGAGGTGGCATAACCATGGCGCTCAATGCCGGATTCGCGGCGGATCTCGCGGGACGGATCTCGCAGCTCAAGGCCGACAAGGTCTACAAGACGCTCAACCACCTCGCGTCGCCGCAGGCGGCGCACGTGCGGATGGAAGGGCGCGGTGAAGTGCTGATCATGTCGTCCAACAACTACCTCGGGCTGTGCCACGAGCCCAGTGTCGTCCAGGCCGGGATCGATGGCCTGCAGGCGTATGGAGCGGGCACGGGGAGCGTCCGCTTCATCTGCGGGACGTTCACGGTACACCGCGAACTGGAGACCGCCCTCGCCCGATTCGTCGGTACTCCGGCCGCGATGTCGTTCGTGTCGGCGTGGAACGCCAACGAGGGACTGACCGCGACGGTGGTGGAAGAGGGTGACTTCGTGGTGTCCGACGCCCTGAACCACGCCTCGATCATCGACTCGATCCGTTTGGCCAAGTCGATCACCAAATGCGCGACGGCGGTCTACAAGCACGGGGACCTGGATGACCTGGTGGAGAAGCTCAAGGCCAATGCGTCGGCCAAGCGCCGCTTGATCTGGACGGATGGGGTCTTCTCGATGGAAGGCAGCGTGGCCAAGCTGCCGCAACTCCTGCAGATCGCGCGGGACCACGACGCCGTGCTGATCATGGACGACTCGCACGCGACCGGCGTGCTGGGGGCGACCGGGCGTGGCACTGCCGAGCATTTCGGTGTGGTCGGTGAGGTCGACATCATCACGTCCACGCTCGGGAAGGCCTTGGGTGGCGCGGCAGGGGGATTTGTCGCGGGTGCCGAGGCGTTGTGCGACATGCTGACCCAGCGGTCGCGCCCGCAGCTGTTCTCCAATGCGCTGCCGCCGACGGTCGCCGCCAGCGCGTTGGCCTCGGTCGAGTTCATCGAGCAGCACCCGGAGCGGGTGCGTCGTCTGCACGAGAACGCCACGCACTTTCGGGGGGCGTTGAAAGAGGCTGGGCTGAAACCCTTGGATGGTGAGACGCCGATCGTCCCGATCATCGTGGGGGAGACGGCCGCGGCGATCCGCATGAGCGACATGCTCCTCAACGAGGGGATCTTCATCACCGGGTTCGGGTTCCCGGTGGTGCCGCACGGCACGGCGCGGCTGCGGTGCCAGGTATCGGCGGCCCACACGCGCGACGACCTCGATCACGCCGTTCGGGTGATCCGCAGAGTGGCGGAGCAGGTCGGAATCCTGAAGTAACGGCGGCTGCGGCGTGACCCGCGTGGCGCGCGCATCGTCCCACTATTGTGAACCGCTGGGCGGCCATCGACGGTCGCCTGGCTCTTCACGTACCCGGGTTGCCGACGCCATTCACGCGAGGTTGGACATGCCATCGATCCGCCGTTGCCTGCTGTCTCTGAGTATGGTCGCGGCCGCGCTGACTCCCGGCCGGGGGGAGGCGCAGCAGTCACCGCCGCTGGCGCCGCAACCGTGGCAGGATTCCTGGTTCTGGGGCGCCTACGGTGGTGGCACCTCGCTCCGTACCAACGTCGCGCGGGTCACGGCACCGACCGCGGGCGTCGACTGGTTCATCACTCGTCGGGCGGTCGCGTTGCACCTGTTTGCCGAGCAGGCGACGTTTACGGGCTCGTCGCAGCTCTCCATCGCGGGGATGGCTTCCCCTCGCCTGGTATCGATCGCCGACCTGCGCCGCGTGGGATTCGGGGTGACGATGCTCTCGCCCGGCGCGGGGAGCTTCAAGCCGTATGCTGAGCTCGGATACTCCCTGAATCTGCTGGGCAGCGCGACCGACAGCGTGCGTTCCTACGCGACGACCGCGCAGCGCGATTCCGTGAACAGCGCAATCAATGCGGCCAAGTCCTCGGGCAAGCTCTTCGGTTCGGTCGGTGCGATGATCATGGTCGGCCAGTGGGCGCCCTACGCGCAGGCGACGTTGATGCCGACCAAGGGGACGGGCAGCAGCCTGATCAACGGCGATGGAGTGGGTTACATCGTCTCGTTGGGGCTGCGGTACAACTTCGGGCGTTCCAGCGACAAGATCTTCTAGCACGTCGCAGGATTTCCCCGAAAAACAACACCGAGCAGGTCGCATGCGACCTGCTCGGTGTTTCGTTCGGGGCAGCGTCCCCCGATCGGTGGCCTGTGCCGCGCTTACCCCTTCTTGCTCTTCGGTGCGGCCTTCCCCGCCGACTTGGCCTTGGCAGCCGGCTTCGCGGCTGACTTGGCCTTGCTGGCGGGCTTCGCCGCCGCTTTGGCCTTGGCGGCAGGCTTCGCGTCCCTTGCGGATTCGGCGGCCTTCGACGTCTTCGGCTTCGCCACCGGTGCGGCTTCTGCCACTGGCTCGACCTTGGGAGCCGGCGCGTCGTCGACGACACCGATCAGGAGGAAGTCAGGGGGCAGTGCGCCCTTGGCCGGACCACCGCGCCCCGGGCGACCCGGCGCACTCCGTGGCCCCATGCCTCGCGGCACGACCGGGGTGTTTGCCGCCTTCTCACGATCGGCGACCGCCTTGAGCGCGGCCTCCTTCTCATTGAGCTGATCGGCGACACTCGGCACGTTGGCGGCGAGCGCCACCTCAAAGGCATCCCCGCGCTTGCGGAGATCGACCACGTTACCATCGTGGGCATCGCGGAGGATGCGGGCGAAGTTGCGCTCGCTCAACGACTCGCTGTCGCGGCCGAGGATCGCGAAGGCTTTCTCGCGCACCCGTTCGCTCGGCACCGCATCGTCGCCCGTGACGAGGGCGGAGACCGCATCTCTGACGAGGGTGAAGGCTTCGTCGCGGGTGAGTCGGATTCCCGTCAGTCCGATGCTGGCGTCGGCCGCGTGCGCCGTCGGCGACGGACGCGGGCTGCGTTCTTGCCGCTGTTCGTGCCGAGTTGCGCGGCCTCGTTGCGGTGCGGAGGGACTCGGGGCGTCGGCGACGACCTCGGTCGGCGATGCAACCGGGGCCGCTGCAGGCGGAGCGTCCAGCGCCGGGGCCACGACAGCCGCGCGTTCGGCGGTGGATCCCAACGGTGCTTCATCACGATCCCGACGATTGCGCCCGCGACCGCCGCGACGGCCGCGACGACCACCTCGCCCTTCACGCCCCTCGCGGGCGTCTCGGGAATCGTCACTCTCGGCTCCGGGGGCAGCGTCGCGCGCGGGAGCAGCGACAGTGACCTTGGCGCCCTTGGCCGGGGCGACTTCCAGCTGACCGTTGTCGAGCTTGTTCACGACCAGCAGCCCCTTCTGGGCGGCCTCGAGGCAGAACTTGGAGAACTTGGAGAAGTTCAGATCCTTCTCATCGAAGGTGCTGTCGATCTCCTGCATCACCTGCTTGAGCCGGTCGCTGCGCATGACATCGCCGTTGCGGACCATGCGGTCGATCGACTCGGTGACGAGCTCCCACGGATCACGCTTCTGTCCGTTGCTCTCCTCACCCGCCTTCACGAGGCCGGCGAGTGCGTTGTACGAGTAATACTCGTCGCAGTTCTGCACGAGGAGGTCGCTCGACGACTCCCGGATGCCGACGCCGATCACGTACTTTCCGTACTCCTTGATCTTCATCACGAGGCTCGAGAAATCCGAGTCCCCCGAGAGGAGGATGAAGGTGCCGATCTCGGGCCGCGTGAAGACGAGCTCCATGGCATCGATCGCGAGGCGGATGTCGGTGGCGTTCTTCTTGGCCGAGCCGTAGGCCGGTGCCATGATCATGTCGATCGACGACTCGGCGAGGGGCACGATGTACTGTGGATAGCGACGCCAATCGGCATACGCGCGCTGTACCGCGACCTTCCCCTTGATGATGTCGGAACCGAGGAGGTTCCGGAGTTCCTGACCGAGGTCGGAACGGATCCCCATCGTGACGTTGTCGAAGTCGATCAGGAGGGCGGCGTTCGGGGCATGGACGATGCCGCCGATTCCGCTGTGGGCGACCGCTTGGGGGCCGCGATGCATGGGTGCGATGGGCGCCCGCACCTGGGGGATGTGTGAATGTCGTGCCATGTCGGTCAATGTGTCTCCGGCTGTTCGCCGATGCGGGAGCATACGACGCGTCCACGGGCTTCCGGCCCGAAGGTCTGCGCGATGCGGCAGCTCCCAAATGTGTGTGAGGGGGCGAGCGCGCCCATCCGGTGGTCCGGCATGCTTCTCATGGGCCCGGTGGTGATGCACCTGAGCTACCCACGAGGGCCGGACGACGCTTGGTGGCGCGGACGCCGAGTCCCTCGCGGTGTCCCCGAGGCGCCGGACGTACCGATGGTCGGGGCCTTTGGCCCGGCACGATCATCGATGCGCTCGGCGCTTCGTGCAATGGAATCTAATGAGGGGCGGGGGGTTTGTCATCTCGACGGGGGTCCGGCCCGTCCCTATGTTCCTAATACGAAACCCTTCCCGTCCCAGGGCCGTAGAGACC
>CAXBQP010000038.1:0-29213 GCA_963978095.1 uncultured bacterium
GCTCGCCGCGCGACTTCCCTGGAGTTGGGATACCTCGGAAGACCAGCGACACTCGTTCAGTCCGGAAATCGCGGCGGCGCTCCGGTCGATCCCGGGGGAGTTGACCGTCGAGGCGCATCTGGCGCCGGAGGACCCTCGGCTCGCCGATCTGCGCCGAGGGGTACTGGCTCGCATGGAGCGTGTCTTAAGTACACACGTAGAGCTCCGTGGTGGAGGCGGGCGGACGGGGCTGTTCGCGCATCCCGACTCGTCGTACGGAGAAATCTGGTATTCGCTTGCGGGAAAAAGAGTTATGGAGCGTTCCACGATCGACAATATCGTGGTGGAGACCGTTTTGCGTCTGGCGGGCAAGCCGATGCCAACGGCTAGCGCCGAGTCGGCGTATTATGGATATTCAATGAATTCCAAGCCACGCTTCGCGGCGATTTTCTTCTTTTTTGCGTGGCCCATGTGCGTGTTCGCGATCTTCTGGCAGGCGCGACGGGTGACCTGACGCGCGACGGCCCGGGGATCACCTCTCCCATCCCTGAGGGCTGCTCGATGAACCGTTCGCTCCGCACCATCACCCTGCTGTTGGGTCTGACCGTCACGACGACGCGCCTGATGCGCGCGCAGGAGCGCGGTGCGCTCACGGGGGTCGTGACCGCGGCGGCCGGCGGCGCACCGCTCGTCGGCGCACGCGTCGCCAGCGGCCAGCCGGTGCGCGTCACGGTCACCGACGCCAGCGGACACTATGCGCTGAAGGATCTCCCGGTCGGCACGCTCGACATCACCGTCAGCGCGATCGGGCACACCGCACGCCGGCAGTCGGTCACCATCACCGCCGGGAGCACGACGCACAACGTCCAGCTCACGAAGGGCTCGCTGATGTTGTCCAGCGTCTTCGTGACGGCGAGCGGATCGACCGACGACGCCCGCAAAGTGGCGGGCACGATCAATACGATGTCCAGTGAGCAGGTCCGCACCTCACCGGCGAGTACCGTGCAGGACATGCTGCGCGAGATCCCCGGCGTGGAACTGGCGCGCACGAGCAGCACGGTGGGTGGCACGGCGCAGATCGTCTCGATTCGCGGCGTCGACGAAGGACGCACCGCGGTCCTCGTCGACGGGATTCCGCTGAACGACGCGTGGGGCGAGTGGATCGATTGGGACCGGATGCCGAAGGGGAGCGTCGAACGCGTGGAAGTGCTCGAGGGCGGCGGGTCGAGCCTGTATGGAAATGGCGCGATGGGTGGTGTGATCAGTTTCTTCTCTCGCCCGATCACCCCGGGATCGGTCCGCCTCAGCATGGACGGCGGCAGCCGCAACGCGCGCCACGGCTTCGCGTCAGTCGGCGTGCCACTGCGGGGCCCGCTCAGCCTGGCCCTCACGGGGGACTATGCGGAAGGGGGCGGCTACACCCTGATCGCCCCGGCGAACCGCGGCGCGGTCGATGTGGATTCCTGGTCCATCCGGCGCAACGCGATGGCGAAGCTCGAGTACTCGCCGTCGTCCACGTTCAGCGCGTTCCTCACGGGCCACCTGTTCGGCGACGACCGCCACCTCGGCACCCCGATCAGTCAAGCGACGCGCACCGATGGTGCGACCGACGGCGGCCTCAACTATCGCACGGCGGGCGGTTCCGCGATCGCGGTGCGCGCCTGGAATCGGGAGATGCGGGAGTCGACGAACTCCACGACGCTGCTCACCGTCAACAGCGTCGCGCGGGCGGATGAACGTCGCACCAGCTACTCGCGCATTCCCTCATACGACCGCGGCGCGTCGGCGACCTGGAACAGCAAGCAAGTGCTCGGCACGGACGTGCTCAGCATCGGTGCCGACTACCGCCTGATGTCCGGCTTCTTCGATCAGCAGGACTACGCGAACACCGTGGCGAACACCGCGACCACGCACATCACGTCGGGCGGGCAGCAGACGCTCAGTGGTGCGTATGTCAGCGGACTCTGGTCGCTCGGCGCGGCGTGGCGAGTCGAAGCCAGTGCGCGCATGGATCACTGGACGAACAGCGGTGCATACGCGGTGGAAGCCACCGGGACCTCGAACTATCCGGACGCCGCGCGCGATGCCTTCTCGCCGCGCCTCGGCGTGAAGTATCAGCTGGCACCGGCGCTGGCCGTCCACGCGGCCACGTATCAGGCCTTCCGCGCGCCGAACCTCGCCGAGTTGTACCGCAAGCAGGTGACGAGCACGACGATCTCCCTGCCGAATCCGTCGCTGAAGCCGGAGTTCGCGACCGGCTATGAACTCGGAATCGACTGGCAGCCGGCCGATTGGCTCCAGATGAAGGGCACGATCTATCAGGCGAACTACACGGATTTCAACACGTTCGTGACGCTCTCGACGACGTCGGGTGTCACCACCCGTCAGCGGCAGAACGTGCAGAAAGCCAAGAGTCTCGGTGGAGAGCTGTACCTGGCGCTGCGTCCCCTGCCGCATCTCGAAGTCGGGCTCAGCGGCAACTACGACGACGCACGCGTCGCGGATCTGGGGCCGGTCGCACCCACGGCGCTGGTGTTCGTGGGGGCGCGCATCGGTCGGGTGCCGCAGCAGCGTGGAACCGCGCGCATCACCTACGACAACCGGAGCATCGGCACCTTCACCGTGCTGGGTCGCTACGAAAGCACCAACACCACGCTGGGCAACAGCTTCACCATTCCCGACTTCGGGGTGGTGGATCTGAGTGCACAGCGGCACCTCGTGGGCGATATCGATCTCTTCGTCTCGGTGGAGAATGTCTTCGATCGTCCGTACTATGTCACGATCTCCGGCACGGCGACCGCACCGATCTATTCGCTCGGTTTGCCACGGACGGTGCGCGTCGGGCTCGACCTGCTCCGATTCTGACGGCTGACGGTCCGGACTACGCACGAGGGGGCGGCACCGTGATCGGCGCCGCCCCCTCGTGTTCGCAGCACGCGATCACCAGCCGACGCGACGACCGAAGATCACCTTGAAGATGTTGTGGTCGCCACTCCCCGAGGCGAGCACGCCGTAGCCGACGTTCAGCTCCCATTCCGGACCGAGATCGAAGTCGAGCGTGGGGTAGATCATGTGCGATTGCTCGGCGGCCGCGGCCATGCGTTTGAGCGACCCGGTGCCGCCGAAATACTCGATGCCGGCCGAGACCTTGTCGTTCAGTTCCCATTGGAGCTTCACGGCGGGTTCGAACATCATGCCGTCGAGGCCCTTGCCCGCGTCGGGGCCTTTGACCGACCACCCGATCGTCGGGTTGAACGACCAATAGAACTTGCCGATGGTTTGGTCGATGATCGGCCGGAACTCGACGCCGAGCTCGCTGTCGTCGAACGCCTTGTTCGTGGGGCCGAACTCGGTGGAGAGGCTGAGTCCGACCGGCAGCTTCCATGACTCCGGCGCGCGAACGCGCGGACGGATGTGCGTCCCGACGAACCGGTATCCGTCCGATCCGTGGGCGCTCGTGAAGACATAGAAGCCGACTTCGAAGATGTCGCTGAAGCCGTGGGTGATCTCGAGCGTTTCGTGAAACGCACCGTTGGTCGCGAGCAAGCTGCCCGTGCGCACCACGCTGCCCGCGCCGGTGAAGTTGCTGTGCAACTCGAAGATGGTGGTGCCCTTCTTGGTCGTCTCCGACGGGTACACCTGGATCTCGTAGTTCTCTTGTGCGGCGGCGACGGCCGGAGCCACACAGGTCAGGGCGAGCGCGAGACGCGCGGCGGTGAGAATTCGCATGCCCGAAGATACGCAGTTGTCGCCCCGATGGCAGGGGCTAGAACCAGTATCCGACGCGGATCAGCGTCGACCGCTCCCCGGTCACACTGAACCCCTCCTCGGCACGAATCGGGCCGATCGGCGTCTGTGCCTCGACGCCGACGCGCATACCGCCGCGCCACGCGCCGAACTCGGTGCCGGGTTCGTAGGCGAGCACCCCGTAGCCGCGGGCGATCACGCCCGCCATGAACTCGGTGCGGAGTTTGAGGAGGTTCGTGATCGGACGGCGGATGAGCACGCTGCCGAAAAGTTCCTGGGATCCGCGGAACTCCCCGATCCGGTATCCGGCGAATCCTTCATTCCCGCCGAGCGCGAACGTCTGGTAGGTGGGGAGGTTGTGCCCCCAGCCGACGGCGAATCGCAGCGTGGTCTGCGTGTTGCCCCGGAGCCAGCTGTTGCTGCTCTCGAAGCTGAGGCGCTGGTAGTCGTTGAGGACAAGCAGTTCGCCGACCGTGCCGGGCTCGTAGTCGCTGGCCGCGCGCGCGATCGATGCGCGGATGCCAAGGGCGCCGCGCGCCGATCGGTATGTCTCGCGGAAGGCGCGGAACTCGAGGCCGGCATCGTAGCGCCAATGCCCGACCGATGCATCCTCGTGAAGGCCAAGGAATCCCGAGAGGGCGCGGGCATCGATGCCTGGCAGTTCCGTCGCACCGGAGAACATGCGGACGCTCTCATGCATGAGCGCTGCGCTCAGTGTCAGCGGCACGAATCGGCGACCGATCAACGCGCGGCGTCTCACGAAGCTCCAGGCTTCCTGTTGATACGTGCCGAGCTTCACGAGCAGGGCGGCCTCGGCGTCACCCTTGAACAGCGCACGGTCCACTGCGCCCATCCAGAGGCGTCCACTGCTGAACTGATCGAAGGCGACACCGACCCCCAGGCTCCGCAGGGGCGCGCCGGCGAGCGTCACGTGAAGGAGCAGGGTATCGGCATTGCCGCTCGGGTTGAGCCAGACCTCGCGATAGCGCTCCATCCGCCCGATCTCCATCAGGCCGCGCTGCAGCGTGCGGAGGTCGAGGGGTCCCCCGTCCGAGAGTCCCAAGTCCGCCACGATGGCATCGCCATCAACGATGCTTTGGAGGCTACTGCTGTCGCGCCGCTGCGGCGTGAGGGTCACCGCTGTCACGCGGCTGGTGAGGCGCGCTTCGGCGCGATCAGGGGCAAGGCGTCCCGCGGGGTGCGTACAGGCCGCCGCAGCGAATGCGGTCCGCGCCGCGCGGCGGCCCACCTCGACGAGCGAATCCTGCATGGCGCGACTGAAATCCAGATTGTCGTACGTCTCGGTCGCGTTGCGGATCACGACGTCCGCTGCGCGCGTGACGAGGGAGTCCTGCTCGAACAGCGAGTTGAGCATGTCCGCCATGATCTGCAGCGGATCCTCATACGACGACGGCGAGGGCGGTGCATACGGGAGTCGCGAGACCCAGACGCGTTGCGCCCCGAGGGCGCGCGCCGACTTGACGGGCTCATTCTCGGCGATACCGCCGTCCGTCAACCAACGTCCCTCGACCTGCATGGGCCGCAGGATCACGGGAATCGCCGAGCTCGCGCGGATGGCGCGTGCCAAGTCCCCCGTCCCGAGCACCACGGGGGCGTGGGTCCGCAGATCGGTGGCGATCGCGCGGAACGGGATCGGCAGCCGATCGAAGTTCCCGCGGGCAATGACATTGCCGCGCAGGAACAGCGCCGACATCAGCGCATTGAGTTCTCCCTCATGCGCCGCGCCCGACTGCAACGCGTAGCCCGCGGCGGTGAGATCCCATACCGCCGTGGGGCGGAGCAGGCCGATCGTCGTGGATACTTGCGGCTCATACCGGGCGATGACCTGATCCATCGGCAGCGCCCGCATCAGCGAGTCGATCTGCTTGCCGGTGTACCCGCTGGCGTACAGCGCGCCTGCGATCGCGCCGCTGCTGGTTCCCACCACGAAGTCCGGCCGGAGTCCGAGACTGTCGAGGATCTGGATGACTCCGATATGGGCGAACCCCTTGGCGCCGCCGCCAGCCAGGACCAAGGCGGTCGGGGCGGCGGGGCATGACTGGGCGGGAACCGTGGTCGTGGCCACGGTCCCCCAAGCTATGGCAAGCAGGAGTCGTCGCACCATAGGAAGCTAGCGTGCCGGTGGTTCGCGGTGCAGGGCGTGGGGTGGATCGCGAACGGGAGGCAACGTGGTATCTTAAATCCAATGTCCATTCCGCCGTCGCAACCGGTCAACGCTGACCTGTTCCGTTCCGCTTCGTCTTCCGCCGCGGGGACGCTGCCGACGCCGGAGCTGGTCGCCGTGGACGAGCCTCTCACCGACCTCTCGATTTGGGCGGTCGTGTTCGCCGGCGGGATCGGATCGCGCTTCTGGCCGCTGAGCACGCCGACGCGCCCCAAACCGCTCCTGGCGCTGGTGACGGGACGAACCCTGCTCGAGGACACCGTCGGGCGCCTCCAGCCACTGATCCCACCGGAGCGTGTGCTCGTCGTCACGAGTTCCGACATCGCGCCCGCCATCCGGACCGCCATCCGGGAGGTCCCCGACGCCAATGTCCTGGTCGAGCCGCGTCCGCTCGGCACGGCCGCTGCGCTCGCATGGGCGGCGCAAGAGATCGCGCGTCGTGCGGGTCCGAATACCGCCTTCGTCGCCCTGCATTGCGATCTCGCGATCGGGTTTCCGGGGGTGTTCCGCGAGATGATCCACCGTGCGGCGGCGGTCGCCCACCGTGAGCGCGCCATCGTGGCCATCGGCGTCACCCCGACGCGCGCGGATCCGCAGTTCGGCTATCTGCGCCCCGGGGCGTTGCTCGACGCCGATACCCCGCTGAGTCGCGGGGGATCGGCGCTCGTGGACGGCTTCGAGGAAAAGCCCGATACCGCCCGCGCGGCCGCGTTGATCGCCGCCGGCGCGCGGTGGCATGCCGGCGCCTTCGTGGCCGATGCGCAAACGGTCCTGCGACAACTCGCACAGTGCACCCCCGAGCTCGCTTCGGGGCTCGAGCAGCTCGCGCAGGGTGACATCGAGGGCTGGGTCGCGCGACTCGGGGACTCGGTCTCGATCGAGCGCGGACTGCTCGAGCGTGCGGAACGACTGCTCGTCGTGAGCGGTGATGTGGCGTGGGACGACATCGGCACCTGGGCCAGTCTTCGCCGCGCCCGCGATCTGGACGACGACGGCAACGGGGCGCTGGGCCGCGTGGCCTTCGTCGACAGCGAGAACAACGTCGTGCATGCCGAAGGGGGCACCGTGGTGCTCTACGGCGTGGAGCGACTCCTCGTCGTGGCGCTCCCGGGGCTGACCTTCGTCACCACACTCGAGCGCGCCAACGAGCTCAAACCGCTGCTCGACGCGCTGCCGGGCAGCTTGCGGATGCACCCGGGATCGGGGCGGTCGACGTGAGTCCACGCGCGCCGATCTTCCACCGGATCACGCAGGGGATCCGCGTCACGGTCCGTCCGATCTACCTGCCGGAGCAGTCGCTCCCGGAGCAGCGGCAGTTCGTGTTCGCGTACTTCGTGCGGATCGAGAACGTCGGTACCCGCGCGGCGCAGTTGCTGTCGCGGCGTTGGCACATCCACGATTCGCTGGGTGAGGACAGCGAGGTCGTGGGGGACGGTGTCGTCGGCGAGCAGCCGCTGTTGCCCGCCGGTGGTGTGCACGAATACCGGAGTTTCTGCGTGCTCAAGTCGCCGAGCGGTTACATGGAAGGGGAGTACCGCTTCGTGCGGGAGGACGCCGAGCAGTTCGAGGCGGCGATACCCCGCTTCACCCTCGCCGCCGACGAGTGGCTGGGTTCGCAGAACTGACGGGCCGGTGGACGCACTGACGACCCTGATCACGGATTCGGACGTCGCCCGCTGGCGACACGACACCCCCGGGTGTGTCTCCTGCACGCACCTCAACAACGCGGGCGCGTCGCTCGTCCCGGCTTCGGTGCATGCGGAGGTGGTCGGTCACCTCGAACTCGAGACGCGCCTGGGAGGCTATGAAGCCGCCGCACTCGCCGCGCCGGCGGTCGCGCGTACCTACGCGTCGATCGCGGCGCTCGTCGGGGCCCGGGCGTCCGAGATCGCGGTCGTCTCCAGCGCGACGGCCGCGTTCGCCCAAGCGCTGTCCAGCGTGGCGCTCCGCGCTGGTGATGCGATCGTCACCACCACGGCCGACTACATCTCGAATCAGTTGATGTTCTTGTCGCTCGCGCAGCGGCACGGGGTGACGGTCCTCCGGGCGGAGGACGAAGCGGCTGGTGGCGTGGATCTCGATTCGCTCCGGGCGCTGGTGCGGCGCCATGCCCCGAAGCTCGTGTCGCTGACCTGGGTGCCGACCAACTCTGGGCTCGTCCAGCCGGCGGCGGCGGTGGGGGCCATCTGTGCCGAGGCCGGCGTGCCGTTCTTGCTCGATGCGTGCCAGGCGGTCGGGCAGCTTCCCGTCGACGTCACGCAACTCCAGTGCGACTTCCTGGCCGCCACGGCACGCAAGTTCCTGCGCGGTCCGCGCGGCGTCGGCTTCCTCTATGTCTCGGAGCGGATGTTGGCGCGTGGCGCGCATCCGTTGTTGGTGGACATGCGCGGCGCCGCCTGGACCGCGGCGAACGCCTACGACCTATTCGACGGCGCGCGGCGCTTCGAGCAGTGGGAGCTGCCGTATGCATTGGTGCTCGGAATGGGCGAGGCCGCGCGTTACGCGGTCACCGCCGGTGTCGACCGTACCGCCGCGCGCGCGCACGCGCTCGCCGACACGCTCCGTACCGCGCTGGCGGCAACGCCGGGCGTCCGTGTCCTCGACCACGGGGCGCAACTCGGCGCGATCGTCTCGCTCGAACTGCCCGGACACGACGCCGGGGACATCATGCACGCGTTGCGCGCCCGCGGGATCCACACCACCGCACAGTCGATCGGCGACGCGGTGATCGATCTCACGCGCAAAGGGGCGACGTCCACGCTGCGCGTCTCCCCGCACTATTTCAACACGGTCGACGAACTGGAAGCGTTCCGCGCCGCGTTGGTCGATGTCGTGTCATCGCCGGTGCGCGCGTCATGACCGCGCGGTGCCGACTGGCGGATGTTCTCCGGGGGATCCGACTGTGCCTGTGGCTGCTCGCGGTCGCCTGCCGCCCGGCCACGGATGCGCCCCAGGACCTGGCTGCCGTGCGCTCGATCACGGTGTCGATCGCGGCGGGACGTGTCGCGGTCGGGGCGAGCGTGCTCGCCACGGCGGTGCTGAAGAACGGAACCGGGGCGGTCGTCACCGACCAACTCCCGGTATGGCGATCCTTGAACCCGACGATTGCCGTGGTCGAGCCCAACGGACTGATCACCGGCGTGTCGCTCGGCACCGCGACCATTCGCGCCGCGTTCGGGGCGGTCACCACGGACGCGCAGGTCGTGGTGGGGAATCCGGTCGCGAGCGCCGTCACGATGGTGCGCGACACCGGAACGGTGACCCTGCCCGGCGGCTCCCTGCAGTTGCAGGCCGTGGCGCGCGACGCCGGCGGTGCGGTCATCGCCCGTCCCGATTTTACCTGGACATCGGCCACCCCCCTGATCGCCCGCGTCAACGCGCAGGGGGTCGTGAGCCCCGTGGCGGCGGGTACCGCGCTGATCCGCGCCAGCATGGACAGCGCCACCGCCCAAGCGGCCATCACCGTGCAACTCGCGCCAGCCGCGAATGCACCGACCATCACCTCGATCGCACCGAGCAGCACGCTCGTCCCCGGGAATACATATACCCTCACGGGCGCCAACTTCGCGAACATCTCGTCGGGCAATACCGTGCTGATCGATGGCGTCCCGGCAACCGTCGGGTCCTCGTCGCTCACGCAGCTGGTGATCACGCTGCCGGCCACGGGGTTCCCCTGCGAGCCGACGCATCAAGCCTTCATCCAGGTGACAGCGGGGGGGCTGACCGGCGGGGGCACCGCCGCGCTCCAGGTCGCCAGCCCGCGCACGCTGCAACCGGGCCAGTCGGTGATCCTGAGTGCCGCCGGCGATGTGCGCTGCAATGAACTCGCCCTGACCGGTGGCCGTTACCTGGTCAGCGTGTACAATGCGAGTCGCTCGAGCATCTCGCCCACCGCACTCAACGCGGTGTCCGCCACGCTGCGCGGCGCGACGACACTCGGCGGTGGTCAAGTCGGCATCGTCGGCAGTCTTCCCGCCGCGAGCAACTCGATCCTCCCCGCCAACGCACCGTCCGCGGTGCGAGCGGCCGACGCCAGCGCTTCCAATGCCGCCACTCGCCACCTCGCGGTTCTCGAGCGCAATCGCGGCATGTGGCGGGCAGCCGGGGCCGGGAGCGTCGTGCGCAGCTCGTCGCTGACCGTCGCCGCGAGTGCGACGATCGGATCGATCGCCCCGGTCAAACTCCCCAATCTGGATGCGGCGAACTTCTGCGCGTCGAACATCGTGGTCAACGCGCGGACGGTGTTCGTCGGCCAGCGGGCCGTCATCCTCGAGGACACGAGTACGGTATTCGGCGCCCGCGCCACTCTCGCCGGGCAGATGGATGACTACTACCGGCGACTCGGCCAAGAGTTCGACGCCGTCGTGTGGCCGCTGATCACCACGAACTTCGGCAACCCGCTCGCGGTCGATGCGCAGATCGGCGGACCCGGAAAAGTCGTGATGGTCTTCTCACCGCGCATCAATGTCATGCAGCAGCAGTCGGTGCAGGGCTTTGCCGTCAGTTGCGATCTTGATCCCACGCTGCCCAGCAGCAACGCCGGTGCCTTCTTTTATGCCGTCGTGCCCACGAGCACCGCCGGCGGTTACACCACCACCGAGACCCGCGACAGTTGGCTCCGCCAGATCCGGCCCACGGTGGTGCACGAACTCAAGCACATCGCCAGCTTCGCGGAGCGCCGGTCGCGGGCACTCTCGCTGGATCCGCTCCTCGCGGATGCGTCGTGGGAAGAGGGAATGGCCCGCGTTGCGGAGGAGTTGTATGCGCGCACGTTCTATCAAACGGGCGCGAAGGCGGATCTCCGCTATGCGGCAACCGTCGGATGCGATCTCACCTTCCAAACCATCGGGTCTCCCTGCCAGGATCGCCCGATGCTCATGCAACAGCATTTTGCCGCGCTCTTCACCGCGCTCGCGGGGTCGCCGTCGCTGAGTCCGCTCGGAAAGAGTCAGGCCTCCGATGTGAGCTTCTATGCCAATGCGTGGTCGCTCCTCCGCTGGGCCGTCGATCAGTTCGGGCCGAGTGAATCGCAGTTTCTGTCGGCATTCACGACGAGCGCATCCACCGGGGTGCCCGCGCTCGAAGCGCGGACCGGAGGCGTCCCGTGGGAACAACTCCTCGGCGAGTGGTCGCTCGCCATGTATCTCGATGATCTGCCCGGATTCACCTCGGGCACGCCGCGCATCGATTTCCCCTCGTGGAATCTCCGCAACATCTTCGCGGGATACTGTGCCGATCTTGGCCCGTGCACCACGCCGACGAATCCGGTCCAGCTCTTCCCGCGTCCGATCCCACAACAACCGCGCGCGCTGACCTACGGCAACTTCTCCTCGAGCCTCACCGCACTCGTCGGGGGCGGCTATGCGTTGTTCGAGATCGGCGGCACGCAGACCGCGCGTCAGTTGCTCGAGCTGAAAGCGCCCAACGGGAGCGACCCGCCCTCCACGTTGCGCATCGCCATCGCGCGGGTGCAATGACGATCGGGGCGGCCCCTGGTGTGGCCGCCCCGATGCCCCGAAGCCCCGCGGTGGTCAGTTCTCGCGCAGTGCCGCCATCGGCGTCTCGCGGAAGACGTCGCGGCTCGTCGCGAGGCCGATCGTGACCGCGAGTCCCATCATCAGCATCGCGATCGCCGCTGCCGCGCCGACGGCGGGCGAGAAGGATCCCTTGAACACGAAGTGGATCAGCCCCCACGCGCCGCCGAAGGACAGCACCATCCCGGCGAGCGCGCCGAGCGCCCCGAGGAGCGCGTATTCGACCAACAGGATTCGCATGATCTGCGATTGCGTGGCACCCAACGTCTTGAGCAACACGCTCTCGCGCAGACGGTCCCGGCGCGTCGCGGCCACGGCGCTGAAGAGGACCGGTACCCCCATGGCCAAACTGAACAGGGCAAGGAAGCGCACGGCGAGACTCACCTTCTCGATGATCTCCGTGACGGTGCGACGCACGAGGGAGAGATCGATGCTGGAGACATTCGGATACCGCGACACCGTTTGACGCTGGAGGCGGGCGATCGTCGTGTCGGCGCTGACGGCCGCCATCGTCACGAACTGCTTGGGCGCCGTCACCAACCCCTTGGTAGCGAAGACCGCGAAGAAGTTCGGCTCGAACCGCCCCCACGTCACGGCACGCAGGCTCGTGAGCTGCGACAGCACGCGCACACCCTGCACATCCCACGCGATCCGGTCGCCGATCGTCACTTTCAGCTGGGCCGCGACGTCCTGGTCGAGCGAGAGCTCGGTGACGCTATCGGGGAGCGTCGCCGCGCCGAACCACCGGCCGCTGACGATCCGCTCCGTGCTGACCACCGTATCACGGTAGGTGGATCGGTATTCGCGGCGCAGCGTCCAGTGGTTCGCGGGCATCGCGTGTGCCGCTGCCCACCGGACGCCGCTCACCCCATTGATCTCGGCGATCTTCATCGTCACGATCGGCGAGTAGCCCATGACATGCTGGCCTTCGGCCGAGAAGATGGAATCGAGCCCGGCGCGCTGATCCTCCTGGATGTCGAAGAGGATCATGTTCGCCTTGGACTGCGCCGCCGTCACGTTGAACTGGTTCAAGAGATTGGCCTGCACCAGAAACAGCGTGCTGACGAGAAACGCGCCGAATCCCAGCGCGAGCACGACGGTGCGCGTTTGGTTCCCCGGGCGGTACAGGTTGGCGAGCCCTTGCCGCACCACGTACGGCCAGCGCGCCGTCCCGATGCGGCGCGCCAGCCACGACAGCGCGGCAGCGCTCAAATACAGCACGAGCACACTGCCCGCGATTCCGGCGGCGAAGCCCGCACCCCGCCGCACGGAGCCCGCGCGTTCGAAAGCGAGCGCCAGCACGCTGCCGATCAACGCCACGTTGACGAGCTGCGTCGGAAGGTCGCGCGCCCGCGCACGGTCCAGCGCGTCGGCGTCACGACGCAACGCTTGCAGCGGTGACACGCGGCGCACGCCGAGCAGCGGGCGCAGGGCGAAGACCAGCGCCACCCACACGCCGATCCCGAGCCCCGTGAGCAACGCCTTGACGTCAAGGGCAACGCGGACGTCCACCGGCAGGAAGTCCTTGAGGACGAGCGGAAGGCCGAACTGGATGGCGATGCCGAGTGCGGCACCCAGGGCCGCCCCGAGGAACCCCATCACGCTCGCCTGCAACACGTAGATCGCGAGCACCTGGCCGCTGGTCGCCCCCAGGCAGCGGAGGACGGCCACGGTCTCGATCTTGCGCGACACGAACGCGTTGACGCCACTCGCGACGCCGATGCCGCCGAGCAGCAGCGCGATCAATCCGACGATCCCCAGGAAGTCGGCGAGCTGCCCGATGGATTCCGTGAGATTCGATTCACGCTGCGTCACCGTGACGACGCGCACATTCTGTTTCTGGAACCGCGCCCGATACGCCTTGACCCAGTCATCGCTCGCCACCGACGACGGCAGCTTCACCAGCGCTTCATACGAGGCGCGGCTGCCGAACCCGAGCAGTTGCGTTTCCGCGGCGTAGCGCTCGGCGATGTACACGCGCGGGCCGATCGCCGCGGCGAATCCCGGGTCGCCGGGCATCGCCTCCACGGCGCCGATGATCTCGAAGCGCCCGAGACCGATGCGGAGCGAGTCTCCGACCTTCGCGTCGAGCGCGATCAGCAGGGCAGGGTCGACCACGGCGCGTGGCCCCGTTTGGATGTCGTGCCACCGCCCGAGCGGTCGCGTCTCCACCGCCCCGTAATAGGGATACCCATCCCCCACCGCTTTCACCTGCGCGAGGCGTGTGCCGCCGGACCGCGGCGCGAGCACCATGGAACCAAAGCTGACCACCCGTGCGACCGGGGTGCCGTGGGCGGCGATGGTGTCCAAGGCGCGCTGGGCGTCCTCGGGGAACTGCGCATTGTAGGTGAAGGACACGTCGCCGCCGAGCAGGGAGCGCGATTGCTCCTTGAGCGAACTCTGGACGTTCGCGGCGAATGAGTCGATCGCCACCAGCGCGGCGACGCCGAGCGAGATGGACGACATGTACAGCAGGAGGCGACGACGCGCCGTGCGGCTCTCGCGCCACGCGAGTCGCGGAATGGCCGACCACCGCATCGCCATCAGCCGGCGTCGCCGTTGGCGGCTGCCGTCGGCCGGTCTTCCACCACCTCGCCATCGCGCAGCCGGATCACGCGTCCCGTCCGCTCGGCGAGCGCGATGTCGTGGGTGACGATCACGACCGTCGATCCGGACTCGCGGTTGAGTTCCTGGAGCAACGCCACGATCCGCTCCCCGGTGGCACCGTCCAGATTCCCTGTGGGCTCGTCCGCGAACAGGATGCGCGGCTGGTTCGAGAACGCGCGCGCGATGGCCACGCGCTGTTGCTCGCCCCCCGAGAGCTGCGCCGGGAAATGCCCCGTGCGGTCGCCCAGTCCCACCCGGCGCAACAGCTCCCGGGCGCGGTCGCCCGCGCCGTCCTCCCCGCGCAATTCCAGCGGCACTTGCACATTTTCCAGTGCGGTGAGCGTCGGGATCAGTTGGAACGATTGAAAGATGAATCCGACTTTCTGTCCGCGCAGCAGCGCACGCTGGTCCTCGGTCATCCGGGTGATGTCCACGCCGTCCAGGCTGACGGCGCCAGCACTCGGCGTGTCGAGCCCGGCGAGCAATCCGAGGAGCGTGGTCTTGCCGCTCCCCGAGGGGCCGACGATCGCGACGAAGGCGCCTTGCGGGACGGAGAAGGACACCTGTTTCAGTACCGCCAGTCGGCCATTGCCGCTCTGGTATTCCTTCGTGAGGTTCGTGGCCGTGAGCATGAATGCAGCGGTGCAGGAAAGAAGCGGTGTCGCCCGGCGGCGCTGGACGCGCGGGATGATGGTCGGACTCGGACTGTTCGGCGCGGCGTGCGGCGGGCGCACGAGCGACGGGACAGCGGCGAAACCCCCGATGGCGAACCCCGGCGGGGACCCGTCGGTTCCTGTGGAATCAACCACCGCGGGGGCGCCGGTGGCAGTTGGCGTGAATTCGGTCGCCGGCCCCGACCGTACGGGGGCGCCTCGCGTCTTGTTTCTGGGGACGTCGCTCACCGCCGGCTACGGGCTCGACGACCCGGCGCGCGACAGTTGGCCCTCCGTGATCCAGGCCATCGCCGATTCGCTCCACGTCCCCCTGCAAGTCGTGAACGCCGGGCTGTCCGGGGAGACCTCCGCCGGCGCGCTGCGGCGTACGGAGTGGCTCCTGCGGCAACCCGCCGATCTCGTGGTGATCGAGACGGGCGCCAACGACGGGCTGCGCGGCCTGAATCCGGATTCCACCGCCGCCAATCTCCGGGCGATCGTCGCCAAGATCCGCGCCACCCTCCCCGCGGCGAAACTGCTGCTGGTACAGATGGAGGCCCCCACGAATCTGGGGGCGGCGTACACGCGGGATTTCCATGCACTGTACGGGCGCGTGGCGCGGGAGGCCAAGATTCCGCTCAGTCCGTTCCTGCTCGACGGGGTGGCCGGGGTGCGGACGCTGAATCAGGGGGACGGCATCCACCCGCTGCCCGAGGGGGCGCGGCGGGCGGCGCGGACCCTGTGGCCGTCGATTCGCCGGGCGCTCGGCCCAGGGTGAGTCCGGCGGCCGGGGAGCCCCGCCACACGTTGACCCAACCGATTGTCTGGTTTATACTTGAAGGCTACCTCCGAACACTTTCGAATCGCTCAAGAGGGATGTCGTTCAATGGCAATGCCCGCCACCCAGATCCGTCGCGGAATGGTCCTCGTGTTCGAGGGCGATCCGTGCCGCGTCATCGAGTTTCGTCACCACACGCCGGGGAATCTCCGCGCGATGGTGCAGGCCAAGCTGAAGAACCTGCGTAGCGGGAACAGCTTCGAGCATCGGTTCCGCGCGGCTGACTCGATCGAGAAGGCCGACATGGAGACGCACGAGTTGGAGTTCATGTATGCCGGCGGCGACACCTGGCACTTCATGAACACCGAGAACTACGACCAGCTCGAGATGGACGCCGAGACGTTGGGCGACAACGCGCAGTGGATGCAGTCGGGGATGAAGATCCTCGCCGAGTATTACAACGGCAAGGCGATCGGCATTCAGTTGCCGCAGCATCTGTCGTTGACGATCGTCGATACCGCGCCGGTGATGAAGACCGCGACCAAGACGGCGAGCACCAAGCCGGCTGTGTTGGAGAACGGGGTGACAATCAACGTGCCCGAGTTCATCGCCAGCGGCGAGCGGGTGCGCGTGAACCCGACGACGGGCGAGTACATGGATCGGGCGAAGGACTGAAGTCGGTTCGTTCGCTTCGCGCTTTTTTCAACAACTGACCAAAAAGTGGCGAGGTGAGGTTGAAGTCGCCAAGTCGCCGCGCTACGTTTGAGGTCTGTACGAAATCCCGGCCGGGGGGTACCAACCGGCGATGGTGACTGTAGCTCAATCGGTTAGAGCACCGGTCTGTGGCACCGGGGGTTGCGGGTTCAAGTCCCGTCAGTCACCCTGCTGTCGGAGTGTTAGGTCCGTAGCTCAATTGGTAGAGCACCGGTCTCCAAAACCGGCGGTTGGGGGTTCGATTCCCTCCGGGCCTGTCGACAAATGGGGATGCATCGGAAGTGAAGTCCTGCGGCGCTATCGTCTAGGGGACTAGGACACGGCCCTCTCAAGGCTGGAACACGGGTTCGAATCCCGTTAGCGCTATCTCACCGTGGTGTTGGGGGCAGGTTGCAGGTGGCATGAGCAGCACAGCAGGCGATAGTCGGCCTCATCGTCTATCGGTTAGGACGGCACCCTTTCAAGGTGCAGAGACGGGTTCGACTCCCGTTGGGGCTATCGGGTCGACTCGGCGGCGACGACCAATCGCGGCATGCCGGTGCAGGTGCAGGGTCGGTGAAGGGTAGGTTCAGGGGGCGTAGCTCAGTTTGGTTAGAGCACTCGACTGTCACTCGAGAGGTCGCGGGTTCGAGCCCCGTCGCTCCCGTTGGAAGTATGGGCTCGCACGACAGGTTGTTGGCGGTTCGCAGGATCGGCATCAGCCCATCGACGCCGGACACAATGGAAGAGATCCTCGCCCTGGTGGTGAAACTGGTAGACACGCCATCTTGAGGGGGTGGTGCCGCAAGGCGTCTCGGTTCGAATCCGAGCCAGGGCATGAGGTTCCCTCGCCACAGTAGCTCAGTGGTAGAGCACTCGATTCGTAATCGAGCGGTCGTCGGTTCAATCCCGACCTGTGGCTCTCGAGGTAAGCGGTTGATCGACGACAACGTCCCGTCCCGGCATCATGCCAGGACGGGACGTTCGTCTTGCGGAGGTGCGTCAGCGGCCGCCTGAGCGGCCCCCGCCCCTCACCCCTTCGACGGCCGCGCCTGCAACAGCGGCAGGTACAACGTCCGGTACCCGTGCGCCGCCATGAACATCAATGCCGGCAGCACGACCCCCATCGGCCACTTCTCCGGGTCCAGTGTCAGGTGGAACCAGCTGATCACCACCACGATGGGCGACAAGACCACCAGCGCGAGCGGCGCAAAGAAACCGGTGAGAAGCGCCGCGCCGCACACGAGCTCCACCACCATCACGATGCTGAGCAGATGGCTGTTCACCATCGCCAACATGAAGTTCTGCGCGGCCGCGTTGGGCGGCAGCCCGCCAGCGCCCATCAGCTTGGCGACGCCGCTGACCAGAAAGAGGAGACCGAGAAGGATGCGACTGATCGTGGGGAGCTTGGCGAGCATCGGACGAGGGGTGAGGGGAGCGGGCGAAGCGCTGACGGCGTTCGTGTCCGGTGCAACCTAAGCGCCGAACAGCCGCTGCACCAACCAGACGCTGCCGATGATCGCCGCGACGGCGGAGGGAACCCTCGGCTCGGTCAGCCGCTCCGCTCCGACGCGGCGAAGCACGACGGCGCTCGCGAGCACGGCACTCAAGAACAGCGCTTGCCCCACCTCGATGCCGACATTGAAGCCCACGAGGCTCATCACGCGGTAGCCGGCGCTGAGGCCGATATCCGCCATGGCCGACGCGAATCCCAGTCCGTGCAGCAGCCCGCAGCCGAATACGATCGCCACGCGCTCGCGCACCACCACGGCGCGCCGCCGCAGGTTGAGCACGGCCATCAGGACGATGCTCGCGGCGATCAACGGTTCTACGACGTTCGCGGGCAGCCGCACCCAGCCGAGCAACGCCATGGTGAGGGTGATGCTGTGCGCGAAGGTGAAACTCGTGAGCACCCCGACCCAATACCGCCACCCGACCGCGGCGGCGATGATCGTCAGCAGGAACAACAGGTGATCCGCACCGCCCAGGATGTGGCGCACGCCGATCCCGACGAACTCGCGCAACACCTGACTCGGCGCACCAAAGAACTGATGCGAGCGGCGCCCGGGACTCAGAATCGCCACCTCGGCGTCACGCCCGCGCGTGGCTTTGACCGTGAGCTGTTGCTCCGATGGCGCGCGCCCGAAGATATCGGTCGTGAGCACCAACGCGCGCGGCGCGGTCGGGAAACTGATTTTGAGCAGGGCAAGGAAATGTCGGCTCCCCGAGGCCGCGCCACCGGGCGCACGGTCGTCCGGTTCCATGCTCAGGATCAGGGTGTCGAGCGTCGCGGCGAGTTCCGCGTCGGTGATGCGGAACGACGCCGCGATGCGCGCACGCAAGGATGCGTCGTGCGCGCGCAGTTCGGCCAACGAGAGTCGACCATCGCGGTCGTCGTCCGCGTCGGCGAAGGCTGAGACGGGCAGCGCGACCGCGGCGAAGACGGCGTTGCCGAGCACATTGAGCGTCCCCTGCTGTGCCGGCATGAGATGCGCCCAGAGCGGCGACGCACCGAGCAGCGCGAGGCCAACGGTGATCGCCAGCACGCGGAGGCCGCGCACGCGGCGTGGCATCACGCCATCCGGCAAAGGCGCGTGATGTGCCCGGTCACGGGGGGCCGCCCGGTCCGCCAACGCCGGTGATGCTCACGCCCTTGTAGCAGCGCTGGATGTACGGAAAGCTGTCGGTGATGTAATAGTGGTAGATGCCATTCGGGAACTCCGGTGTGACCCCCGTGCGACCGTTGCACTGGTCGAGGTCTCCGGAGCCCGCCACGTATTCATAGTCCTGGGTGAAGGTGCCCATCGGGAAGATCGTCGTCGACGGGCGCCCCGTGTCCGGCGTCGCCTTCTTCTGCCAACTCCCGCGCATGACGCGGGTCCCCGAGCTGGCGTTGTTGGCATCGACGTAGCCGTAGCGTGCGTAGATCGGGAACCCATCACGCGCCCACGCGACGAGTGTGAGCCCCGTGCCCTTGCCGAGTCGGGCGATCTCGCCCTCGGGCATGCCATGATAGTGATACTGCCCGTTGGGCTGCACGTGCGCGTTGTTCTCGTCGGTCCCGAAGGTGAAGGCGCCGCCGAGCGCTTCGATGCGCCACGGGTCGGTACCCGCCGCCGCCACGCAACCACCCCCCGGGAGGGTCGACGTGGCGGTGGACGTGCAGGTGCCGGCCGTGCCCGGGTCGAGCTTCACGCTGTTCCATGCATAGCCGACGTCCCCGCTCTGGGTCGCAGTCCCGGTGTTGGACGGCGTCAGACTGAAGGTCATGCTGATGTTCTGCACGCCGACCGGTGTGGCAAAGTTGCCCCCGGTCACCGCATGTTCCGGAATCCCATTGCCGGTGAGCGTCCGTACCGTGCCGCAGCTCCAGTTCCAGACGCTGTAGGCGTTGACCTTGGTGCTGCTGTTGAAGCTGTTGTTGGAGAGTGGGCAACCGATCGCGGCCGTCGAGCCGGCGGCAGGCGTGGATGCCACTGGGGTCAGCGCCACGGCAGCGGACGCCGCGCCGGTTCCGGCTGCATTCTTCGCGACCACGGTGCAGGAATACGCCGTGCCATTGGTGAGCCCCGAGACGGCAACGGGACTCGCGGCCGACGTGCCGGTGACGGTGGCGCTCCCCGCGGTGCACGATGCCGTGTACCCCGTGATGGCGCTCCCTCCCGCGCTGGGCGCGGTGAAGGCGATACTGCCGCTCCCGTTGCCGGGGGTCGCGACGAGATTCGTCGGCGCTCCCGGGACCGTGGTCGTGCCGGTGGTTCCCGTGCTGCCGGTGGACGCTCCCCCGCTGCAGGCGGCCGCGCCGACGGCGAACGCGCAGACGGCGACCGCGATCGGGCTGGCCCAGCGGCGCCGCGCCGCTGCGGCGTGACGTCCGGCCGGGAGGAGGAGCACGCGGCGATTCGGAAGAACGGGGGTCAGTCCCATCAGAGGTACTCCTGCGGAGTCGGCGGTTGTCATATGATAACCCATATCCCCGTCACAAGATTCATGGCATCGATCCCGGACGCCGCGTGGCAGTGTCCCGCCAGCCGCCCATATATTTGTCGAATCATGTCAACTCCCCCCGAGAAGATCAGGACACTGGTGTTCGACGACCACGCGGAACTCGCGCGGGTCGTCGCGGCCCGGATCGCCGCGCTGATCCGTGACCGCCAGGCGGATGCGCGCCCCGTCGTACTGGGGCTTGCCACCGGTTCCACGCCGATCGGCGTGTATCGCGAGCTGATACGCTTGCACCAGGAGGAGGGCCTCTCCTTCGCGCATGTGGTCACGTTCAATCTTGATGAATACTGGCCGATGCAACCGGAGGCGATGCATTCCTACCACCGGTTCATGTGGGAGAACTTCTTCGCCCACGTGGATATCTCACCAGCCAACGTGCATATCCCTGACGGGCGACTCGCCCGTGAGGACGTCGAGGCTGCGTGCGCGGCCTATGAGGCGGCGATCGCGGCGCACGGCGGAATCGACTTCCAGCTGCTGGGCATCGGGAAAACGGGACACATCGGATTCAATGAGCCGGGGTCCGGGGCGCAGAGCCGGACGCGGCTCCTCCCGCTCGACAACATCACGCGTCGCGATGCGGCCGCCGATTTCTTCGGCGAGGAGTTCGTGCCGAAGGAAGCGATCACCATGGGTGTCGCCACCATTCTTGAGGCGCGCGAAATCGCCATTCTCGCCACCGGCGAGCATAAAGCGCGCATCGTGCGCCGAGCGGCGGAAGGCGAGGTGAGTGTCGAAGTCGCCGCCACCTTCCTGCAAACACATCCCCACACCACGCTGTACGTGGACGGTGCGGCGGCCGCGGAGCTGACCCGGATTGCCACGCCGTGGTTACTGGACGAGGTGCAGTGGACGCCCGAACTCGCCCTGCGCGCCGTGGTGTGGCTCTCGCTGACGACGGGTACGGCCATCCTCAAGCTCACCCAGCACGACTACGCGGAGCATCATCTGTCGTCGCTCGTGGCCCGGTATGGGTCGCCCGGCGCCGCGAATGGGGAGATCTTCAACATCCTTGGCGCCAAGATCCGCGGGCGTTCCAAGTTGCCGCGCGGCAAGCGCATCGTGGTCTTCTCGCCGCACCCGGATGACGACGTGATCTCCATGGGCGGGATCCTCCACAAGTTGGCGCTGAACGACAATGCGATGACGGTGGCCTACATGACCAGCGGCAACATCGCGGTGTTCGATCACGAGGTGCGGCGGTACATCGACGTGCTGGAGCGACTCGGCACGAGCGGTCGGTTGCCGGCCGCGCACGTTCGTACGCTCGCCGGATCCGTCCGGACGTCACTGGCGGCCAAGCAGCCGGGGGAGGTCGACAGCGCGGAAGTCCAGGACCTCAAGCGCATCATTCGCGAGGCCGAGGCGGTGAGCGGCATCGAGACCGCCGGCTTGGACGCGGCTTCGGCGCGTTTCCTGAATCTGCCGTTCTACCAGACCGGGCAGGTGAAGAAGGCGCCGATCGGCCCCGCGGACGTGGCGATCGTGCGATCGGTGCTCGAGGAGCTGCGACCTGAACTGATTTTCGTGGCCGGCGACTTGTCGGATCCCCACGGCACGCATCGGGTCTGCAAGGAGGCGATCGACCGTGCGGTCGCCGAACTCTGGCCGGAGCGGACGAGTGCGGGGCGCCCCGAGATCTGGCTGTATCGCGGGGCTTGGCAGGAGTGGCCGGTGACGGAGGCCACCTGGCTCGTGCCCCTGTCGCAGGAGGAGCTGCGGCTGAAGATCCAGGCGATCTTCAAGCATCAGTCGCAGAAGGACTCCGCACCCTTCCCCGGGCAGGATGACCGCGAGTTCTGGCAGCGGGTGGATGCCCGCAACAAGGAAACGGCCGCGCAGCTCAACCGCCTGGGGCTCGCGGAGTATTACGCCATGGAAGCGTACGTGGTGGCGTAGCGCCTTCGCCGGGCCGGGCGCGACGTCAGCGTTGGTCTTCGAAGCCGACGTCGGAGAGATCGAACTGGCGCATCTTGCTGTAGAGCGTCGCGCGCGTGATGCCGAGCACGCGGGCGGCCTGCGTGCGGTTGCCACCGGTCTCGGAGAGCACGCGGCGCACGTGGCTCCGTTCCATGTCGCGCAGGGATCGACCACCATCGGGGTTCGGCATGGGCGGGGTCGATCCGCGTGTGGTGACCACCGACGGGAGTTGGGCCAGGTCGATCTGGTCCGCGTCGATCGCAGACGGGAACGCGTGTTCGATGACGTTCCGCACTTGGCGCACGTTCCCGGGCCAGTTGTAGGCGAGGAGGACGGCGAGCGCCTCCGGCGAGAAGCGCGTGGGACCGCGTCCCACGCGGGCTTGGTGCGCATGCAGCAACCGACGCAACAGCGAGCTGATCTCGTCTCGTCCCCGCTCGCGGAGCGGGGGGATGTGCACGGGGAGGACGGCCAGCCTGAAGTAGAGGTCGGAGCGGAACCGTCCATCGCGGACGGCCTGCTCGAGGTCGTGATTGCTGGCGGACACGATGCGGACGTTGGTGGCGATGTCGTGCGCGCCGCCCAATCGACGGAAGCGGCCCTCGTCGAGCACGGTCAGGAGCTTCGACTGCAGTTCCATCGCGAGTTCGCCGACTTCGTCCAGCAGGAGCGTTCCGCCCTCGGCCATCTCGAAGAGCCCGCGCCTCTGGGGCGTGGCATCGGTGAACGCCCCGCCCTCATGACCGAACAATTCGCTCTCGAGAAAGGTCGCGCCCAGGCTCGCGCAGTTGATGCGGACGAACGGGCCGTCGGCGCGCCGCGACATCTGGTGCACGAGCGACGCCGCCAACCCTTTGCCAGCTCCGGTCTCCCCGGTGATCAGCACGGGGGAGCTGGTCTGCGCGACGACCTCGAGTTTGCGGAAGGTGTGTTGCATGACCGGGGAGTCATTGAGCAGCCCCAGCAGTTCGGGGGAGCTCGCGATGGCGCCACGATGCCGCCGGGCCAGCAGCGACCCGGCGGCGGCCCGCGCCAGCGTCACCGTGAGCTGATCGAACGGCACCGTCTTGATCAGCACATCGTCCGCGCCTCCCCGCATGGCGCGCACGGTCGTCGCAACATCCATGTGTCCGGAGAGCATCACCGCCGCGGCGGTCGGGTCGACGCGCCGGAGTTCCGCGAGCAGTTCCAGCCCGTCGATGCCCGGCATTTGATAATCCAGCAGCACGACGTCCGGGCGCTGCGTGGCGTACACGGCGACGGCGGTCCGCGGATCCGTGGTCGACGAGACGCGGAATCCGTTCGCCGTCAACGCCATCGTGATCGTTTCGACCCAAGTCGCGTTGTCGTCGACCACGAGGACGTGCAGTCCGGGCGTGGTGTCCGCAGCATCAGAGTGGGTCATACGAACTCCGGGAACTGGAAGTCGAGTGGCGATCAGTGTCTGGTCACTGTATAACTATTTTCCAAATATAGTGTAATTTATGAGCGCCGCAATCGCCAAAAAATTATACAGATCGCGGCTCGTCCTGCGATGAGAGCTCGCCGGCGGGTGGCGCGGCCGGATGCCCGCTCAGCGGGGGATCCGAATCTTCGTGAAGTCCAGGTCGGGCGGAGCAACCGGAAAACGGGGATGCATTCTCGTCAGCGTGTGCAACAGGGTGCGCGCCACGACGTAGTTCCGGTACCACTTGTGGTCGGCGGGAATCAGGTACCACGGTGCATGGCGCGTACTGGTGGCGGAGAGCACGTCGGCATTCACCTCGGCATAGCGGTCCCAGGACCCGCGCTCGACCAGGTCGCTGGGGCTGAACTTCCAGCGCTTGTGCGGGTCGTCCAGGCGCGCCTGGAGCCGACGCCGCTGCTCCTCCTTGGAAATCACGAGAAAGAACTTGAGCACGGTCGTCCCGCTTTCCACGAGCAACCGCTCGAAGTCGTTGATGTGGCGGATGCGGGCCCGCGCCTCGGAGGGCGTGATCAGCCCGTGCACGCGCGTCACGAGCACGTCCTCGTAGTGCGAACGGTTGAACACGCCGATCATCCCCTTGGCTGGAACGGCCTTGTGTATGCGCCAGAGGAAGTCGTGGTTCCGTTCTTCCGGGGTCGGCACCTTGAACGACGTCACCACGCACCCCTGTGGATTCAGCGAACGCATCACATGGCGGATCACCCCGTCCTTGCCGCCGGTGTCGATGGCTTGGAGGATCACCAGCAGCGAGCGGCGTCCTTCGGCGTACAGGCGCTCCTGCAGCGGGTCCAACCCCGCAACGATGGTCGCCGTCTCGGCGATGATCGCCTGCTTGGCGGCGGGATCTCCGCACGCCGCGGCATCGAAGCGGTCCCATCGCACACGCCGGCCGGGGGCGAGGCGATGGGTGTCCGGCTTGATCTTCCTCATGCGTGGAAACTATCGGCGAGCCGTCGCGGCGCCTAGAACGTCACCCCGGCGGCCTGATACACGATCTTCCCGTTGAAGATCGTCATCAGGCACTTGGCATCCTTGATCTGCGCCGTGGGCACGGTGTAGAAATCGCGGTCCCAGATCGCGAGGTCGGCGTACTTTCCGACCTCCACCGATCCGATCTTGGTCTCGAGGAACAGCTGTCGCGCCGCCCACACGGTCACGGCGCGCAGCGCGGTCTTGGCGTCGACCGATTCCTTGCGGCCGAAGGGATCGCCGCCATACACCCCGAGCAGTGGCTCGCGGGCGATCGCCGACCAGATCCCATACCGCGCGGCAAAGGGGGTGACGCCGAAGTCCGACCCGTTCGCCCACAGGATCCCCTTGCTCTTGAAGGTCGCGAAGGGATTCAAACGCGCCGAGCGCGTGGCCCCGAAGTTGCCGGCGTAGGTATCGCCCAACCACCACGTGAAGGTCGCGCTGGGTTCGGGATATCCTGCGTCGAACGTGTGCTGCAGCTTGGCCATCAGGTCGATGGCGTGGTCGCTGGGGATGTTCGAGTGGATGATTCCATGGCGCAGCCCTTTCTTGGGGTTCTCACGCATGGCTTGGTCATAGCTGTCCATCACCCAGTCGATGCCTTGGTCACCGATCGAGTGCACCGAGACGTGCATCCCCGCGTCGTGGAACATGCGGATGAGCAGGCGGATCGTGTCGGGGGCGGAGCTCGGATAGCCGTGGTTGCCCTTGTCGACGCCGGTGAAGTCGCGGTTCCAATCATCATAGAGCCAAGCGGTGCGTGCGCCCCCGGAACCGTCGATGTAGAGCTTGATGCCGCCGCTGATCAGGTGATCGTCGCCGGTGCTCTCATACGGGCGCGTCGTGGCGGCGCGTTGCTCGATGAGCCGCTTGGCACCCTCCACCGACCGACCGCCCAGCCAGAGGGCGAAGACGCGCACGTTGAGGGCGTTGTCGGCCTGCACTTTCTTGTAACTGTCCCACGCCGACGGGGAAACACCGGGGTCTTTCACTGCCGTCATCCCTTCGGCATTGAATCCCTTGACCATGTCGCGGATCCCCCGCTCGGTGTCGCCGGCCCCACGGGGAGGGACGAGTCGCCGCACGAGCCCCTGCGCCCCTTCCTTGAGCACACCGGTCGGTGTGCCGTCAGCGTTGCGGTCGATGGTGCCCGCCGGCGGATTCGGCGTGTCCTTGGTCACGTTGCCGAGCTTGAGCGCGAGACTGTTGGCCACGCCGTAATGCCCGGTGGTCTGCGTGAGATACACGGGGTTGTCCGGTGCCGCCGCGTCCAGATCCTTGGCGTTCACCATCCGCTTTTCGGCGAGCTTTCCTTCGTCCCACCCTTGGCCCTCGATCCAGGCGCCCTTGGGCAAGGTGGCCGCCTTGGCCTTCACCGCGGCAACGATGTCGGCCACGCTCTTCACGACGGGATACGAGAGGTCGAGCACGAAGAGTCGCGTGGTCCCGGCGCTGGCGAAGTGTGCGTGGGCGTCGATCAAGCCCGGCGTCACGGTGCGCCCCGCGAGATCGATGCGGCGGGCGTTGGGCGCGGCCACGCGTTGCACCTCGGCGTTGGTTCCCACCGCGACAATCGTGCTGCCCGCGAGGGCGACGGCTTGTGCCACCCGGTCCTTGGCATCCACGGTGAGCACGCGACCGTTGTAGAGGACCAGGTCGGCGCGCGGTGCCTGCTGCGCGGTGAGGAGCGCGGGCGCCGTGGCCACGCAGAGGGCGGACGAGAGAACGGCAACGACACGGGCGAGCGACATCGGGTTCCTCCGGAGGGTCATCCCCCCAAGGATAGCACCTTGCCGGAGAATGCGCCGTGGCCCGCGCGGGGCGTTCCGGCTAGCCGCGTCCCTCCGGGGTCACCGCGAGCGCGTCTTCCTCGCCCGTCCGGATGCGGACCACGCGCTCCACCGGGAGCACGAAGATCTTGCCGTCGCCGACTTCGCCCGTACGCGCCGCGCGGACGATGGCGTCGACCGTCGGCTGCACGAAGGATTCCGAGACGCCGATCTCGAGACGCACTTTGGCCTGGAGATCCATCTTCACCGTCACTCCGCGGTAGTTCTCGACGTGCTCGACCTCACCCCCGTGTCCTTGCACCTTGCTCACGGTGAGGCCGCGCACGTCGGCGTTGTAGAGCGATTCCAGGACCGCATTCAGCCGCTCCGGGCGGAGGATGGCCACGACGAGTTTCATCAGGCGCTCCGGCGCACCGGGGCGCGGTTGGCGGCAGGGTCGGCGGTTTGCAGGACGAGGATCGCCCCTTCGCCGTCGGTGTAGCCTTCCTCGCCGTGGTCGGCGACGTCGAGGCCGGCGGCTTCGTCGCGCGCATCGGCGCGCAAGATGGTGACCGCACTGATGGCGGCGAGGATCCCCCACGTGGCGACGGCCGTCCATCCGACGGTTGCGCCGACGCCGATGAGTTGCTTGAGCAGTTGTCCCGGCGCGCCGTGCAGCAGGCCGTCCGTGCCGCCCCATGCGCGGCTCGCCAAGAGACCGGTGAGCAGGGCGCCGGTCACGCCGCCGACGCCGTGCGCGCCAACGACGTCGAGCGAGTCATCCAGACGCGTGGCGGCTCGTTTGAGGATCACCCAGTAGGAGGGGAGCGCGGCGATGGCCCCGATCGCCAGGGCGGCCCGCGGACTCACGTACCCGCAGGCCGGGGTGATCGCCACGAGTCCGACCACGATCGCGGTTCCGGCGCCGACCGCCGTGGCGCGCCCCGTGCGGCGGAACTCCAGCAGGATCCACGTCGCCAGGGCTGCCATCGGCGCAAGAATAGTGTTGACCGTCGCCTGGACCGCCACGCCATTCACGGCGAGTGCGCTGCCGCCGTTGAAGCCCACCCACCCGAACCAGAGCAGCGCCGCGCCGGTGAGCATCATCGGCACGTTGTGCGGCAGGAAGGCTTGGCGTCCGTAGTCGCGCCGCGGCCCCACCACGGTGGCCGCGACCCATGCCGCCGTGCCCGCCGTGATGTGGACCACCGTGCCGCCGGCGAAGTCGAGTACGCCGAGGGACCCCAGCCATCCGCCGCCCCAGACCCAGTGCGCCACTGGCGCGTAGACGAGGAGCGACCACAGGCCGATGAAGGCGAGGTAGGCGCTGAAGCGCATGCGCTCGACGATGGCGCCGGAGATCAGCGCGGCGGTGATCACCGCGAACGTCCCTTGGTAGGCGAAGTAGAGCAGGTGGGGGACGGTGGTTCCGTCGCGCAGGTCGAACCCGATGTGGCTGAGCCCCACGTGCCGCACGCCGCCGACGAAAGCGCCGCCCGGCGCGAAGGCTATCGAGTAGCCCACCACGGCCCACAACACCCCCACCAGGCCGATCGCCGCCAGCGACATCATCATGGTGTTCAGGATGTTCTTGGCGCGCACCAGCCCGCCGTAGAACAGGGCGAGTGCCGGGGTCATCAGCAGGACGAGCGCCGTACTGATGAGGACAAACAGGGTGTCGACAGGACTGGTGACGGCAGGCACGATCGCGACGGGAAGGGAAGCAAGCTGTTCGTTTTCACGAATGATACGGATATTTTGCAAAAAATGCAATCCGTGTTGCGCATTTACTTCGATTTGAGGCTCTTTTGGTTGTGGATGACTTAACAAAATCGCAAAATTTGCAATTTCCTGAGATATTCGTCGACCACTGGCCTTCGCCGCGCGACTCGCTATCTTACGCTCTATCTGCGGGCGTAATTCAGTTGGTAGAATGCCAGCTTCCCAAGCTGGACGTCGCCGGTTCGAGTCCGGTCGCCCGCTCTGTCAGCTTCGCTTGTCTGGCACACGCATGAGCCGCCGATTCCCCTCGTGGAATGGGCGGCTCGTGGCATTTTCCTCGCATCGCATCTCTTGGGAGCAGACGCGTGGCCACCATCGAAGAGAACCAGGCAATGTGGGGACGCGACTACGACTGGTCGCGGCGCGGCGACGAGTGGTCGGACAGCTGGGGGACTGCCGCGGCGCAATGGCACTTTGCCCTGCTGCCGCGCCTCCGCGACCTCGTGCCGGCGCGGCGCGTCCTCGAAATCGCCCCGGGGTACGGGCGGTGGACGCACTACCTCCGCGCGCTCGCCACGGAGCAGCTCACCGTGGTCGATCTCAACGACCGTTGCATCGCCGCCTGCAAGGAGCGCTTCGCGGGCGACGCACACATCCGCTATCACGTCAACGACGGACGCTCCCTCGACATGGTCCCGGACGGGACCATCGACCTGGTGTTCAGCTTCGATTCGCTCGTGCACGCCGAGGCGGATGTCATGCAGGGGTACGTGCACCAGATCGCACGCAAGCTCACCCCGGAGGGTGTGGGAATCATCCACCATTCGAACATGGGAGCGCTCGACGATTATCGCGCGCGGATCACCGCGCTCCCGTTCCTCGTGCGGAAGCTCCTCCGCGCTGCGGGGCGACTGGATACGATCGATCACCAGTGGCGCGCCCGCTCGATGACGGCTGCCCGGTTCGTGGCCGACGCGGACGCGGCGGGACTTGCCGTCCTGAGCCAGGAGCTGCACAACTGGCATTCAGCGGGATTGATCGACGCGATCTCGGTGTTCGCGCATCGGGACTCGCAGCGCGCGCGCGTGCATGGGCCGATGCGCGTGCTGCGAAACCCGGACTTCATGCGCGACGCCACGCACGCGCGTCGCATCGCGGCGTTGTCCGGGCCCCGGCTGCGG
>CAXBQP010000039.1:0-28400 GCA_963978095.1 uncultured bacterium
CACTCTTTCCCTACACGACGCTCTTCCGATCTGGATCTCGCGGCGGGCACCGACACGCGCATCGATGACGTCACCAGCTACATCTTCGACGACGCCGAACATGTGTTGACCTACAGTACCGCCAGCGCCGACTCCGCCAAGACCGGCGTCTGGGTCCGCGACCTCGCGACGGGCTCCGTCACCGCGCTCGCCACGGGGAAGGGGAACTACAAGTCGCTGGCCATGGACCGCAAGGGCACCGCGGCGGCCTTCGTCTCCGACAAGGACGACCCCGGTGCCAAGCCGCGGTACTCGCTCTACCTCGCCGCGCTCGCGCCCGCCAAGGGTGCCAAGACGATCGCTCCCGCCGAGAAGATCGTTGCGGCGGGCACCGTCGGCGATGGACTCTTCATCTCCGATCGCGGACGCGTCGGCTTCAATCGCGACGGCAACGTGCTGGAGTTCTCGCTCGCGCCGGCCCCAATCGACACCGTCCCCGCCGACTCGCTCATCGACAAGGCGGTCTACGACCTCTGGCACTGGCAGGACCCGCGCATCCAGCCGCAGCAGCGCATCGAGGCGGCCCGCGACCGCAACCGCACCTATGTCGCCGCCTACACGCCGGCGACCAAGAAGTGGGCCCGGCTGACCAACGACTCGATCACGACCGCCACGTTGGCCGACAATGGCAAGGTCGCACTCGGCATCAGCACCATCGAATACGCCATCGAAAGCACCTGGGGCGAGGGCGCGAACGACGTGTATTTGCTCGACCCGCAGACGGGGAATCGCACCCCGGTCATCAAGAAGCTCGATGCGCGTCCCGCGCTCTCGCCCGGAGCCAAGTACGTCACGTGGTTCGACGCCGGCGTCTGGTATGCCTACAACGTCGCGACCGGCAAGAAGGCGGACCTCACCTCCGGCATCAAGGGCGTGAAGTTCGAGAACGAGGAGTTCGACAGCCCGGACAACATCCCCGCCTACGGCTCCGGCGGCTGGACCAAGGACGACAAATCGCTGTTGCTCTACGATCGATACGACGTGTGGGAGGTCGACCCCGCCGGCGTCGCCGCGCCGCGCAACGTGACCGCGGGCGCCGGCCGCAAGCAGATCCGTACGTATCGCGTGGTGAACCTCGACACCGAGGATCGCTACCTCGATCCCGCCGAGCCGCTGATCCTCACCACGCTCGACAGCCTCACCAAGGACGGTGGCTACGCCAAAGCCAAGCTCGGTGCGTCCACCACCCCGGAGCTGATCATCCACGGCCCGAAGCGCTACGCCGGCCTCGCCAAGGCGCGCAAAGCCGAGCAATACCTGATGACGCAGCAGACCTACCGCGAGTTCCCGGATCTGTGGACCGGCACGAGCATCGCCTCGACCACCAAGATCTCGAATGCGAATCCGCAGGAGAAGGACTATCCGCGCGGGGATGTCGAGCTCGTCAGCTGGTTGAGCAACGACGGCGTCCGCCTGCAGGGCATGCTCTACAAGCCCGAAGGCTTCGACCCGAGCAAGAAATATCCGCTCATCGTCTACTACTACGAACGACTCTCCGACGGCCTCCATGGCTACGTCGCACCGAGCGGTCGCAACGTCATCAACCCGCACGTGTACACGTCGCTCGGCTACCTGATTTTCGAGCCGGATATCGTCTACACGACCGGCGAACCCGGAAACAGCGCCACGAAGTCCGTGGTCTCCGGGGTCCAGTCGCTCATCAGCCGCGGCTTCGTGGACGAGAAGCACATGGGACTGCAGGGCCAGTCGTGGGGCGGCTACCAGTCGTCGTTCATCATCACCCAGACGACGATGTTCGCCGCGGCAGTCCCGAACGCCACGGTCGTCAACATGACCTCGGCGTACGGCGGGATCCGTTGGGGCCCCGGGGTGCTCCGCACCTTCCAATACGAGCACACGCAGAGCCGTATCGGAGGGTCGCTCTGGCAGTATCCCGAGCGCTACATCGAGAACTCGGCGCTCTTCAAGCTCGATCGCGTCACGACGCCGGTGCTCTTCATGGCCAACGATGCCGACGATGCGGTACCCTGGTACCAGGGCATCGAGTTCTACAACGCCATGCGCCGTCTCAAGAAGGAAGCGTACTTCGTCGTGTACAACGGTGACGTGCACAATCCGACCAAGCGTGCGAACCAGAAGGACATCGACATGAAGATGCAGCAGTTCTTCGGCAACAAGCTGAAGGGCGAGCCGATGCCGGACTGGATGAAGCGCGGCATCCCCTACCTCGAGAAGGGGAAGGATCAAGTCAAGATGGGAACGCCCAGCGCCACCGGCGGCAAGGACGAGCCCCTCGCGCCCGCGAAGACCCCCGAGTAGGCGGACGTACCGCGAAGGGACGTCGAGGCCCCGGTGGCTGTCGCCACCGGGGCCTCGTGCGTGCGGGGATGCCCCCGTTCCGCGCCATCAGCGAAGCCGGTAGATTCAGGGATGCCCACGGCCATCGAAACACACGCGCTGCGCAAGATCTACGCGGCTCCGCCGGCCCGCAAACGCGGGGGACCGCGTACCTCGACCTTCGCGCCGCGCACCGCCGCGCCACCACAAGGCGTGCGCGTGGAAGGCGGCGGAATCGCCGCACTCGACGGCCTGGACCTCAGCGTCCACGAGGGCGAGTTCTTCGGACTCCTCGGCCCGAACGGCGCCGGGAAGACCACCACGATCGGCATTCTCACGACCCGCGTCCGCGCGACGTCCGGCGAGGCCTTCGTGGCCGGCAAGAATGTGCGCACGGAGGACGTGGCCGTCCGGCGTCGCATCGGCATCGTGCCGCAGATCCCGAACCCCGATCGCAGTCTCAATGCCGTCGAAAACCTGATCTTTCACGGCGCCTATTTCGGGATTTCCGCGCGCGAGGCCGAGCGCCGCGCGATGGCGTTGCTCGAGCAGTTCGACATCGGCGACAAAGCCCAGGCCAAGGTCGAGGAACTCTCCGGGGGACAACAGCAGCGCCTCATGATCGCACGCGCCCTGCTCCATGAGCCGCAGGTCCTGTTTCTTGACGAACCGACGGTCGGTCTCGATCCGCAGGCGCGACTCGCGCTCTGGGACGTCTTGCGCCGTCTGCACGGTGAGGGACGTACGATCGTGATGACCACGCATTACATGCAGGAAGCCGACGAGCTGTGTGATCGCCTCGCCATCGTGGATCAGGGACGACTCCTCGCCTGCGACTCGCCCGCGAACCTCAAAGCCCTCGCGCCGGGCGATACCCGCATCGACCTCTCGATCGAGGGCGATGCCGCCGCGGCGGCTGCGGCCTGCCGCGCGCTCGACGGCGTGACGCGCGTCGATGTCGCGGCCCAGGACATCCTCGCCTACGCCGCCCGTGGAGGCGAACTCATCCCGACCCTGATCCGCGCGGTCGAGCAGGTCGGCGCACGCGTCCGCAACATCAACCTCGCGAAGCCGAGTCTCGAATCGCTCTTCGTGTCGCTCACGGGGAGGAAACTCGAATGAACGATCAGCACCCCACCGCGGCGGTCTTCTTCGCGATGCTCCGGCGCGACGTCCGCGTCGCACGGCGTGAACTGCCCTTCTTCCTGCTGCGGACGACGCTGCAGCCGTTGATGCTCATGGTGGTCTTCGGCTACCTCCTCCCCAAGATGGGCATGATGCAGTCGGGCTACACCTCCACGTTGCTGCCGGGGGTGCTCGCCTTGTCCCTGGCGCTGTCCGCCGTGCAGTCCGTGGCGCTTCCGATGGTGGCCCAGTTCGGATTTTCCAAGGAAATCGAAGACCGGCTGCTGGCACCGGTGCCGACCCGGGTCGTCGCCCTGGAGTTGGTCGTCGCGGGTACCATGCAAGGTCTGATGGCCGGCCTGTTCGTCCTGCCCGCGGGACGCCTCATCATGGGACCGATCCACGGACTGGCGCTCGGCAACTTCCCGGAGATCTTCCTCGTGATGGTGCTCGGAGCCGCCACCTTCAGCGCACTCGGCCTCCTGATCGGCTGCGCCATCAGCCCGCAACAGATCGGGCTGATGTTCAGCTCCATCATCGGGCCGATGATCTTCTTCGGGTGCATGTACTACCCGTGGCGCGCGCTCGACGCGGTCCCCGTGATGAAGTACGCGGTGCTCATCAATCCGCTCGTCTATGTCGCAGAGGGCATGCGGGCGACACTGATCCCGGGCATCCCGCACATGGATCTCGCGGTCGTCTGCGGCGCGCTGGTCGTGTTGCTCGCG
The DNA here is from genome assembly GCA_963978095.1 of uncultured bacterium. Classification (GTDB taxonomy): domain Bacteria; phylum Gemmatimonadota; class Gemmatimonadetes; order Gemmatimonadales; family Gemmatimonadaceae; genus Fen-1231. Next base: position 4,191 of record CAXBQP010000039.1, read on the forward strand.
CTGTTCTGGCATTTCGGACAGCGCGGCTTCATGAAGCGCGCCATCACCTGACCCGCACGCGGGAGGAGCACGTGGCGCTCGTCGCGCGTCGACTGTTCGGTGTCGCTCTCGTGCCACTGGCGCTCGCGTGGCACGCGTCCGTCACGCATGCCCAAGCCGTGCTCAAGGGCGTCGTCCTGGTGAACATCGCCGAGACGCCCATCGCAGGCGCCGAGGTGGCGCTGCCCGCCCTGAACCTCAGGACCACGAGCGACTCCAGCGGGCACTTCCTCATTACCGGTATCCCGGCCGGCAACTACGCCGTCACGGTTCGGCACATTCGGTTCTCGCCGATTTCCAGTCTGCTCAGCTTTGGTGCCCAGGACACGGTCGACACGGACATGCTGCTCACCGTGGCCCAGACGGTGTTGCCCACCGTGGCTGTCGCCGGCGAGCGTGCGCCGACCGGGAAGCTGGCGGCCTTCGAAGAGCGTCGGCGGAACGGGTTCGGTCACTTCCTGACCGCTGATGATCTCCGCAAGAATGAGAACGGGCGACTCGCCGAAACGCTGGCGCGACTGCCGGGCAACAAGGTCCTGACGGGCAACTCGCAAGCGGCCTGGCTGTACGGCGGACGCGGCGTCCAATCGCGCAGCTCGAGTTCGACGCCGGCGGTCGATCCTGTCGACAAAGCCAAGGGCGCCAAGCCCGGCTACTGCTACTCGGCGGTGGTGCTCGACGGCATCTTCGTGTATCAGGGCAACCCCGGCGAGACCCTGTTCGATCTCAACAGCATTCCGCTCTCGGAGATCGCCGGCGTCGAGTCCTACGCCGGGGGGGCGACGATGCCCGCGATGTACAACGGAACCCGCTCCACCTGCGGGCTCATCGTGATCTGGACCAAGTAACGAATCGGTCGCAGCCGGCCCGGGAATACCGCACGCACCCCGTTGTCCCTAGCTTGTAGCGCATGAGCACAACCAGCACACCCGAGACCGCCGTCCAGGTGCCGCCCGACGAACCGGCGTCCACCTGGACCATCGAGTCCGCGCGCTCCCTCTACAACATCGAGGGGTGGGGCGACCGCTATTTCGATATCAATGACAAGGGCCACGTGGTTGTGCGCCCGGATCGCGAGCACGCGGACCGCACCCTCGATCTGTTCGAACTCGCCTGTGATCTCGAAGCGCAGGGGGTGAACCTCCCCGTGCTGTTGCGCTTTTCCGACATCCTCCGCAGCCGCATCGAGTCGCTCAACAGCAACTTCCAGGGTGCCATCAAGGAATTCGAGTACACGGGCGGCTACACCACCGTGTATCCCATCAAGGTCAATCAGCAGCGTCACGTGGTCGAGGAGATCGTCGAGTTCGGCAAGGCGACCGGGGTGGGGCTCGAGTGTGGATCCAAGCCCGAACTGCAGGCGGTGCTCGCGCTCTCCGAGAGCACCGACCATTTGATCATCTGCAACGGCTACAAGGACGAGGAGTTCATGCGCCTCGCCCTGATGGGGCAGCGCCTCGGCCACGAGGTGTACATCGTCATCGAGCAGGTGAGCGAGCTGGACGTGCTCCTCAAGGTCGCCGGCGAGATGGGGGTCACCCCGCAGGCCGGCGTGCGGATCAAGCTCAGCACGGAAGGAAGCGGGCGATGGGCGCAGAGCGGCGGTGAGAAGTCCAAGTTCGGGCTCAGTCCGGCGCAGCTGATGCAGGTCATCGAACGGCTGCAGGCCGCGGGGCAACTGGACATCATCAAGCTGATCCACTGCCACCTCGGGTCGCAGATCACCGATATCCGCTACATCAAGGCCGGGCTCCAGGAGCTCTCTCGGTTCTATGTCGAACTGCGCGCCCTCGGCATCCCCGTCACGCACGTCGATGTCGGCGGCGGATTGGGCGTCGATTACGACGGCACGCAGAGCACGGCGCAGGCCAGCGTCAACTATTCGTTGCAGGAGTACGCCAACGACATCGTCTACACGCTGGCGGAGTTCTGCCGGGAGAAGGAACTCCCGATGCCGCACATCATCAGCGAATCCGGGCGGGCGCTCACGGCGCATCACGCACTGCTGCTGTTGAGCGTCATCGACGTCGAGTCGGCGCACGACCCGCTTCTCCCCGTCCTCAGCGACGACGACCACCAGCTCCTGCATGAGATGGCGGAGGATCTCAAGGCGGTGACGCGCAAGAACGTCGCCCTGCGCCGCGTTCGCGAGATCTACCACGACGCCGTCTTCGACAAGGAACGGGCGCAGCAATACTTCAGCAGCGGGGTCTTCTCCCTCCGCGAGCGCGCCTTCGCCGAACGCCTGCATCTCTGCACCGTCAATCAGATCGCACGCGTCGCGCAGAAGCACGCGGATGAGTTCGAGGACATCCTCCCCGACCTCGATGCCACCCTGCTGGACCGGTACTTCTGCAACTTCTCGCTCTTTCAGTCCTTGCCCGACAGCTGGGCGATCGATCAGCTCTTCCCGATCATGCCCATCCACCGTCTGGATGAAGAACCGACGCGCCGCGGCACCCTCCAGGACATCACCTGCGACTCGGACGGCAAGATCGACCGGTTCGTCGGCTCGCGCGAGGGCGATCCGAGCATGCCGCTCCATCTGTTCAAGGACGATGGTGAGCCCTACATGCTCGGCATCTTCCTCACGGGCGCGTACCAGGAGATCCTCGGCGACCTGCACAACCTCTTCGGCGACACCAATGCGGTGCACGTCCGACTCGGCGAACAGGGGTACGAGATCACCGACCTCGTGCACGGCGACACCGTCACCGAGGTGCTCAACTACGTGCAGTTCCGCGCCTCGGATTTGCTCACGACGTTCCGCCGGAAGGTCCAAGCGGCCACGACGATCTCGCGCGAGGAGGCGAACATGTTCATCGCCGACTACGTCGCGGGGCTCGAGGGGTACACCTACCTCGAGGGCGACGCCGCGCGGTGATCCTGGTCCGGTTCGTCGATCGCGCGGCGCCCTGCGTGGCGTCCGGCTCGCGGAGGGTTCAGCCCCTGGCCGCCGCGTAGCGCGTGGCCACCTCGCCCCAGTTCACCACGTTCCACCACGCCCCGATGTAGTCCGGGCGGCGGTTCTGGTACTTGAGGTAGTAGGCGTGCTCCCAGACGTCGAGTCCGAGGATCGCATGCCGCCCTTCCATGAGTGGGTTGTCCTGATTCGGCGAGCTCTCGATGCTGAGCTTCCCCGCGGCGTCGCTCACGAGCCACGCCCAGCCGGACCCGAAGCGCCCGACGCCCGCGGCCGCGAACTGCTCACGGAACTTCGCAAAGTCACCCGACAGTGCGGTGATGGCGGCACCGAGCGCGCCCGAGGGCTCGCCGCCGGCGTTCGGCGCCATGATCTGCCAGAAGAGCGAGTGATTCCAATGTCCGCCGCCGTTGTTGCGCACCGCGCCACGCACCGACTCCGGCACCTTCGCGATGTTGCGGCAGAGATCGTCGAGGCTCCACGAGGCGAGCTCGGGGGCCTTCTCGATCGCGGCATTCAGGTTGTTGACGTACGCCTGATGATGCTTGCCGTGATGGATCTGCATCGTCTGCGTGTCGATGTGCGGCTCGAGCGCATCGTGTGCGAACGGGAGGGCGGGAAGGGTGTGGGCCATTGGAGTTCTCCGAAGTGTGGTCGCTGTATCGAATATACGGTCCGGGGGTGCGCTCCGGTTCCCGTTCAGCGCGCCGGCCGCGCGCACCGCGGGGTGCTCACGGCTTCGCGCCGCGTCCGCGCAACCAGCCGATGATCGCCGGCGTGATCGAGAGCAGCACGATCACCACGATCAGCTTCTCAACGTGCTTCCCCACGATCGGGAACTGCGTGGCGATGAAGTAGCCGATCAGCAACATCGACCAGATCCAGGTCAGCGCCCCGGTGATGTTGTACGTCACGAAGGTCACGAACCGCATCTCGGCGGCGCCCGCCACGACCGGCGCGAAGGTGCGCACGATCGGCATGAACTGCGCGATGAAGATCGTCTTGCCGCCGTGCGTCTCGTAGAAGGCGTGCGCCTGCTCGATGTAGGCCCGCTTGAAGAATCGGGAATCCTCGCGCGCGAAGAGCGCCTTGCCGGCGCGCCGCCCGATGAAGAACCCGGTCGTGTTCCCCGCGATGGCGGCCACCGAGCACATGATGCCGAGCGTCCAGACGTTGAGCGGCACCGGCCCGTCCGGCTGCGAGGCGAGCAGCCCCGCCGTCACGAGCAGCGAGTCGCCCGGGAGCATCGGGAAGAGCAGGCCCGTCTCGATGAAGATGATCGCGGGAATGCCGAACATCCCCACGGCCACGATGAGCTGGGTCGGGTCCTTCAGGTAGTGCAGCAGGTCGGCGATCGAGGGCATCACCAATAGTAACGACGCGCTAACTTGCAGGCATCATGCCGAGCATCCTCGATCGCATCGTCCTCGTCTTCAACAAGCCGCAGGACCCCGTCAACATCGCCGCCACGGTGCGGGTGATGAAGAACATGGGGATCTCGCAGCTCCGCCTCGTGAACCCGGAGCCGTACGATCCCTGGCGCATCGAAGGCGTCGCCCACGGCACCCGCGACGTCGTCTCGGCCATCCGGCACTTCGACACGCTTCCCGCCGCCCTCGCCGACTGCGTGCTCGTTGCCGCCTTCGCCGGCAAACGCCGCGCCGCCAAATGGCCCATGGCCACCCCGCGCGAACTCGCCACGCTCGCCGTCGAGCGGGCCGCCGACGGCCCCGTCGCCCTGCTCTTCGGGCAGGAGGACCACGGGCTCCCGAACGAGGCGCTCGATCTCGCGCAACTGCTCGTCACGATCCCCACCACGGAGCACAGCTCGCTCAACCTCGCGCAGGCGGTCATGGTGGCGTGCTACGAGTTGCACCTCGCGGCCGGCGATGCCACCCGTGTGCTCGCGCCGCCGCGCAAGGACGCCCCGCCCCCGACGCACGAGGAGTGGGAGCTGGCCCTCGCGAGCATCACCGACGCCCTGACCCAGATCCGCTTCTTCCGGACCCGCAACGAGGACCACGTGATGCGCACCATCCGGTCGCTCCTCTCGCGCGCCGACCCCAACTCCCGCGAACTGACCCTCGTGCGGGCCGCCGCGATCGAAGTCATGCGGACCCTCGACCGCGTCAGACGGGGGTTGGAACTCTGAAAATACGTAGTCTTGCGGATGCCCTCTCGACCTGCCATTTTTCACAATCTGTATTCACGCTTGTGAACGATTTCACAAGCGAGGAATCCTCATGATCCCTCTCATCAGCACCGGATCCAGTCGATGACCGGACTCAGGAAGTGGGCTGCCACTGCAGGAGTCGTCGTGATCGCCGCTACGGCCACGATGATGTCCGCATACGCCGGCTCACAGCAGGGCGGCGCTCAGGCGCCCGCCGGCAAGAAGGAAACGGCGACCGAAGCCGCCAATCGCGAAGCGACCGGCAAGGCCGTCCCCGGCCCGTGGGCTTACAGCGGCGCCTCGGGCTACACCAACTACATCGGTGGCGGCGTCGGCCGCTCCCCGGTGCAACCGGTCAAGTTCCCGCACCCGGTGCACGTGAACACGCTCAAGATGAACTGCGTGTTCTGCCACAGCGCCGCCTTCAAGTCCTCCGACCCGGGGTTACCCGCCGTCGGGACATGCATGGGCTGCCACGCAATCGTCGGGGGCGACCGTCCCGAAATCAAGAAGCTCACCGAGTATTACAACAAGAAGCAGCCGGTCCCCTGGGTCCGCGTCCACAAGGTCCCGGAGTATGTGCACTTCCCGCACATGCGCCACGTGAACGCCGGTGTCACCTGCCAAAGCTGCCACGGTCAGGTCAACAACATGCCGCAGGTCTTCCAGTACGCCTCGCTCAACATGGGCTGGTGCGTCTCCTGCCATGTGAACGGCTACTCGCCCGCGGAAGGCATGCGCGCGGCCGGATACACTCCCGATAAAGCAGCCCTCGACGCCCCGCGCAAAAAGGCGTCGTATGACTGCACCAACTGTCACTACTAGGAATCGGCGCATGAGCCAGGACGTCACCGACACGACGCCGACCGACGGCGTCAAGCGCCGCGAGTTCCTCAAGGTGCTCGGCGCCAGCGGCGCCGCCGCCACCATGGTGGGCTGCAGCAGCGACAAGGTCGAGAAGTTGATCCCCTACGTGGTCTCGCCGGACAACACCGTCCCGGGCGTCTCCACCTACTACGCCACCACCTGCCGCGAGTGTGCCGCCGGTTGCGGTCTCCTCGTCGAGACGCGCGACGGTCGCGCCATCAAGGCCGAGGGCAATCCGGAACACCCGGTGAACCACGGCGCGCTGTGCGCACGCGGCCAGGCCGGACTCCAGGGGCTCTACAATCCGGATCGCTTCCGCTCCCCCATGATGCGGCAGGGCGACAAGCTCGTCCCGACCACGTGGGACAACGCGATCAAGACCCTCCAGACCAAGCTCGGCGAAGCCAAGTCCAAGGGGACCGCCAAAGACGCCGTCTTCATCAACCAGCACGAGCAGGGCTCCTTCCCGGCGTTCCTCGATCAATGGCTCGCGGGGTACGGCATGCCCGGCGCCATCAGCTACGATGCGGAAGCTCCGCTCGGCGCGCTCGCGGCGAACAAGGCGGCCTACGGTGCGTCGTATCCGAAGCTCGAGTTCAGCGCCGCCAAGCTGGTGGTCTCGTTCGGCGCCGACTTCCTCGATGGATGGGGGATGGGCGTCACGCACCAGATCGACTTCGCCGACGCGCGCGCCAAGCTCGATGGCGGCCCGCGTGCGGTGTATGTCGGACCACGTCGCTCGCTCACCGGCTTGAACAGTGACAGCTGGATCCCGGTGCGTCCGGGGAGCAGCGCGATGGTCGCGCAGGCGCTCGCCGCCTCGGTCGGAGGCAAGGGCGGCATCTCGCTCAAGCAGGCGGCCGACGCGGCCGGCATCTCGGTGGCATCGCTCGAGGCGCTCGCGTCCGAACTGAAGTCGGTGAAGCCGAGTCTGCTCATCGCCGGTGGCGACGGGGCCGACAGCACGGAGACGGCCGCTGCGGTGGCCGAGCTCAACAAGGCGCTCGGGAATGTCGGCGTCACGGTGAAGCCCTCCGAGGGCTACAACACCTACGATGGCGTCGCCTCGCATGCCGCGGTGCGCGATGCTGCGGCGCGCATGGCGGCGGGCAAGGTGTCGGTGGCCTTCGTGCGCGGTGCGAACCCCGCGCACACGATGGCTGGCGCCACGAAGTTCGCCGATGCGTTCGCGAAGGCGGGTTTCAAGGTCTCGTTCTCGAGCTTCCCCGACGCGACGACGGAACTGTGCGATCTCGTCCTCCCCGATCACCACTCGCTCGAGAGCTGGGGCGATGCGGAGACGGTGAAGGGGATGCTCTCGTTGCAGCAGCCGGTGATGGATCCGGTGTTCGACACTCGGCAGACGGCCGACGTGCTGATCGCCGTGGCCAAGGGCGATCCGTCGATGGCGAGCAAGATGCCGGCTGACTATCGCGCCTTCATCGCGTCGCGAATCGGCGGCAACGCGGGCCTCACGGCAGCGCTGCCCAGCGGAATCGCCAAGGGGTCGGCGCTCCCGCACCCAGCAGCCAAGGCCGTCGCGTCGGCGCACGGCGACGGCGGGGCGAAGGGCGGCGAGTATTTCCTCCACGTCTATCATTCGCCCGTGCTCGGTGACGGCCGCGGCGCGAACAAGCCGTGGCTCCAGGAGCTGCCGGATCCCGTCAACAAGATCGCGTGGCAGACGGTGATCGAGCTGCATCCCGAGACCGCCAAGAAGCTGAACATCGAAGAGGGCGATCACGCCACGGTCACCACGGCGAGTGGGAGCGTGACGGCGCCGGTGTACCTGTACATCGGACTTCGCCCGGATACCATCGCGGTGCAGGCGGGGCGTGGGCACACGGCGTACGGTCGCTATGCCAACGGATGCGGCGTGAACGCCATGTCGTTGCTGCCGAGCGTCGAGGGGGGCGCCTCGGGCGCGGTGGTCCTCTCGGGCAGCAAGGCGAGCGTCGCCAAGGCGAGCGGCTCGAGCCGCTTGGTCACCACGGAAGGGTCGGGACGTCAGCACGGTCGCGGCATCGCCCGCGCCCTGACCGTCGCCGACCTCATGGCCGGCAAGATCAACGAAGAGAAGGAAGCGTTCGTGGGGCAGGCCAAGGTCGGCTTCCTCCCGGGGCTCCGCTCGCCGGTCGCGAACGACGCGCAGGGTGAACTCGGCGACCCCAAGTCGAAGGACAAGGGCCAGTACGATCCCAACCACTGGAGCGGCGTCGCCAAGCGTCGCTGGGCGATGACCATCGACCTGGCGCGTTGCACCGGCTGCTCGGCCTGTGTCACCGCCTGCTACAGCGAGAACAACATCCCGACCGTCGGCGCCTCGCATCAGGGTGCGCAGGTCATGCCTGACCGCACCGGCTTCGGCGCCAACATCACGCGTTCGCGCGAGATGGCGTGGATCCGTCTCGAGCGCTACTTCGAGATCGACCGCGAGCCCAAGGACGTCGCGTGGAACCCGGACTTCGAGACGCGCGTCGTCCCGATGATGTGCCAGCACTGCGGCAATGCACCGTGCGAGCCCGTCTGCCCGGTGTACGCCACGTACCACTCGCCGGACGGCCTGAACGTGCAGGTGTACAACCGCTGCGTCGGCACCCGCTACTGCAGCAACAACTGCCCGTACAAGGTCCGCTACTTCAACTGGTTCGGCTACGGCGAGCCCAACCGCGCGCAGTACGCGTTCCCGGAGCCGCTGCACTGGCAGCTCAACCCCGACGTCACCGTGCGTGGCAAGGGCGTCATGGAGAAGTGCTCCTTCTGCGTGCAGCGCATCAAGGAAGCGGAGAACCGCGCGACGCTCGAGAAGCGCGAGATCCTGCCGGACGAGTTCACGACGGCGTGCGCGCAGGCGTGCCCGTCGCGGGCGATCATCTTCGGCGATGCGGCCGACGACCGTTGGACGGTCGCGAAGATGGTGAAGGACGAGCGGGCCTACCATGTGTTCGAAGAGCTGAACACCTACACGGCGGTCGTCTACTTGCAGAAGGTCACTCATCCGTCGGCGTCCGCGCCGGCGAAGGCGTAAGGGGGGCGCGACGATGACAGCGATTCCGCACTCGGGATCCGGCGAACCGCGCCGCCCCAACATCGCAGTGGCGGGGATCCAGCTCCCCGCGGTCAAGGACTACGAACAGGTCGATAACGAGATCATCGACACGCTCAAGCCGACCAAGAAGTGGTTCATGGCGCTGTTGCTCGCCATCGGCTGCCTCGCGATCGGCGCGAGCTCGTGGATGTACCAGATCCATGAGGGACTCGGCGTCGCCGGCTACAACCCGCCGGTGATGTGGGGGGTCTACATCATCACCTTCGTGTTCTGGGTCGGTATCGGTCACGCCGGTACGCTCATCTCCGCGATTCTCTATCTCTTCCGCGCCGGATTCCGCACCACCATCTATCGCGCGGCCGAAGCGATGACGGTGTTCGCGGTCATGACGGCGGGGCTCTTCCCGATCATCCATATCGGGCGCCCGTGGAAGTTCTTCTGGCTGATCCCGTATCCGAACTGGCGGCTGCTCTGGCCGCAGTTCAAGTCGCCGCTCGTGTGGGACGTGTTCGCGATCTCCACCTACCTCACGATCTCCACGACCTTCCTCTTCATCGGCCTGATTCCCGACATCGCGGTGCTCCGCGACCGGGAGAAGAACCCGACCAAGAAGGCGATCCTGAGCGCGCTGAGCTTCGGCTGGCGCAACAGCGAGGCCGAGTGGCGCCACTTTGTGCGCGCCTATCTGTTCCTGGCCGCCTTCAGCACGCCGCTCGTACTCTCCGTGCACTCGGTGGTGTCGTTCGACTTCGCCATGGCGCTCACGCCGGGCTGGCACACCACGATCTTCCCGCCGTACTTCGTCGCCGGCGCCATCTTCTCCGGCTTCGCGATGGTGTGGACGATCATCATCCCGATCCGGAAGTGGTGGAAGCTCGAGCACTACGTGACGCTGAACCACCTCGACGCCACGGCGAAGATGGTGCTCTTCACCTCGCTGGTCGTCGGGCTCGCGTACCTGATCGAGTTCTTCATCGCGTGGTACGGCGGCGTGGAGGCCGAGCAGGCCTATTTCTGGAACCGCGTCTTCGGGCAGTGGTGGTGGGCGGCGTGGATCATGCTCACCTGCAACATGATCCTCCCGCTGTCGCTCTTCTCGCAGTCGCTGCGCCGCAACCCGACGTGGCTCTGGATCCTCTCGATCTTCATCAACATCGGGATGTGGTTCGAGCGCTTCGTAATCGTGGTGCCGTCGCTGTCGCACGAGTTCGAGCCCTGGCAGTGGTCGAGCTATATGCCCACCTGGGTCGACTACGGCATCCTGCTCGGTTCCTTCGGCTGGTTCTTCATGTGGTTCCTCCTCTTCATCCGTCAGCTGCCGGTGTTCGCGCTGAGCGAGATCAAGGAGATCGTGCCGCCGAAGATGAAGCATGGTCATTCGCATCATGGAGGGCACTAACATGAAGCAAGGCATGCTGGGCGCCTTCCGCGAGCTCGACGCCACCTGTGCGGCGATCGAGGAGCTCAAGAAGAAGAAGGTGGGCGAGGTCACGGTCTTCACCCCGACTCCGCGCCACGAGATCGAACACGCGATGCATTCGCCGATGAGCAAGGTCCGCCAGTTCACGCTGGTCGGCGCGCTCTCCGGGGCCTGCTTCGGCTACTGGATCGCGATCTGGAGCTCGGAGTACTGGCCCCTGGTCGTGGGTGGCAAGGCCATTTCCACCTGGATCCCGTATACGATTTTCGGATTCGAAGTGATGGTGCTCGTGGGCGCGCTGTCCACGGTGGCCGGCTTCTTCATCCTCTCGCGCATTCCACGCCTGACGATGACGGTCGGTTATGACCCCCGGTTCAGTCACGGGGACTACGGCGTGTGGGTCAAGTGCGCGCCCGATCAGCTCAAGAACGCCGAAGAGATTCTGCGCCGGAATGGCGCGGTGGAGGTGCGTGGTGATGAGTAACAGGATCGCGCGCCGCCTGGCGCTCGTGGTGCTGCCCTTGGCGTTGGGCGCCTGCGACTGGTTCACCGACTTCAAGCAGCAGCCGTCGGTCGGCACCTGGCAGGAGTTCAACGACAGCACGGCGCTCAAGGGGTTCCGCGGTCAGCCGTCGCACTCGGTCGGCACCAACGGCACGCTCGCGCCCGGGTATGGGGTCAGCTATCAGCCGTTGCCGCAGACCATCGACTCGCTAGCCGGGATCGCGAATCCGACCAAGCCCGACGCCCGGTCGCTGCTGAACGGCCGCAAGTACTACTCGATCAACTGCGCCGTCTGCCATGGTGCCGCCGGTGATGCCAAGAGCACGCTCGCGGCCATCAACTATGGGTTTGCGCCGAGCCTCTTGACCGATCAGGCCAAGGGACGCAGCGATGGCTACATCTGGGGGATGATGCGCAATGGTCGCGGCGTCATGCCCTCGGCCAACCGCATCGAAGAGGCGGAGCGCTGGGACGTGATCAACTACGTCCGCGGTCTCCAGGGCCGGTATCCGGTCGACACCGGGGCGGTGGGTCGCCCCGGCGAGACCGGCGATCTGCTCCCGGGCTATACCAAGCTTGGTCCGACCGTGCCGTCGGCGTATTTCCATCCGAATGTGAAGCCGCGTGAAGCCAAGGGCGAAGCCCACGGCGAAGGGGCGGCGACTGAAACCAAGAAGCCGGAGGGGCTGGAATGAGCGGCCATCAAGATACCGGGTACGCGCGCGAACGCGTCGTCGCTGCGGGCGCGCGCCAGCTCCCGACCTGGATTCGGCAGGTCTCGATCGGCCTCGCCGTGCTGGGCCTCGCCATCTTCCTGTTCGGCGTGTTGTCCGGTGACCACAAGACGCGCGCCTGGCACGCGTTCCAGGTGAACTGGCTGTTCTTCAGCACGATTTCGTCGGCCGCCGTGATGTTCGTGGCGGTGCAGCGGATCACCACCGCGCGCTGGTCGCGCGGCATTGCCCGCATCATGGAAGGGTTCGGGGCGTTCCTCCCTGTGGCCTTCATCGGGCTGGTGGTGCTCGTGCTCTTCGGGGGCGAGCACGCGTATCCGTGGTGGAACGAACTCGGGGAGCTGAAGCACGAGAAGCAGGTGTATCTCGGACACACCTTCTTCACCCTGCGATCGATTCTCGCCTTCGCGGCGATCATGGTCATGCAGCTCTGGTATCTCTGGACCTCGGTCCGGTTGGACGTCGGAGTGAGCCCGGAGGGCGGGGCAGGCTGGGCCGCTGGAATCCGGGCCAGGATGCGCGCCAGCTTCGGCGAAGAGCGTCGCGAACTGCACAGCACCCACTCGCTGCAGGGCAAGCTCGCGGTCATCATGGCGCTGGTCTTCGGTTTCGGCTGGTGCATCCTCGCGTGGGACCAGTCGATGTCGCTCGACCCGCACTTCTTCAGCACGATGTACGGCTGGCAGGTGTTCATGGGCGGCTGGCTCGTCTCGCTCATGGTGACGTCGGTCCTCGTCCGCTTCTGGCAGGATTATCTCGGTGCGGACGACCTGATCACCGACTCGCACTTCCATGACATCGGCAAGCTCTGCTTTGCCTTCACGGCATTCTGGGGGTACCTGACCTTCAGCCAGTTCCTGGTGATCTGGTACGGCAACATGTTCGAGGAAACCCACTTCTTCACCCTTCGTCTGAGCGGTGTGTGGAAGAACTGGACCCTCGCGGCTGCGTGGCTGACTTTCGCGCTCCCCTTCTTCGGGCTCCTGTCCGTCAAGGCCAAGATGTGGCGGCCGACGATGTTCTTCTTCGCCGCCTGCAGCTTCACGGGACTGTGGATCGCCCGCTATGTCGAGGTGTACCCCTCGTCGTACGGCGTCGCGTCGAACGCGCCATTCAGCTTTTGGGAAGTCGGGATCTTCTTGGGTTTCCTGGGGGCTTGGGGCTTCTGCTACTCGAGCTTCATGGATGCCTTCCCGAAGTTCCGCGTGTTCCTGCTGACGTCGCCGTACCGCGACGAAGTGCAGATTCCCGTGGATCCGGTCACGATGGAGCCGCTGCCGGCCCACGAGTAAGGGGCCGCGTCGGATGCGTATCAGACGGCAGCGGGGGGACGTCCTGCTGCCGTCGGTGTTTGTGGGGAGCTCCACTACAGGGGTTAGGGGAGTCGCTGACTGCAGGGGCGGCCGAGTTACCTTATCATCCGGTTACGCTCCAGCTAAGTTGTTGGTAGAGTTGATCTAGGGGGCGGTAGCTCAGCTGGGAGAGCACCTGCTTTGCAAGCAGGGGGTCACGGGTTCGATCCCCGTCCGCTCCATTCATCACCCCTGTGTGTGCCACGATGTCGCTCCGGCATGCCAAGTTCGGTTGGTCGCCCGACACGCCATGACGCACCCGACGGAGGACGTCTTCGCGATCGAGGCGCAGGGCATCGCCCGGCGCTTCGGTACTCGGTGGATCCTGCGCGGGGTCTCGATGCACGTGCGACCCGGTGAAGTGGTCGGACTGTTGGGATCCAACGGCTGCGGCAAGAGTACGTTGCTGCGCATGTTGGCCACCCTGCTCAAGCCGACGGCCGGCGCGGCGGCCATTTGCGGGCATGATGTCGTTGCCGAAGCCGACGAGGTGCGTCGAAACATCGGATTCCTGGCCCACGCCCCGGGGCTTTACGACGACTTGTCGGCGCGAGAGAACCTGGAGTTCGCCGCCGAGATGATCGGCGGGGGCCACCAGGACATCGACGCGTTGATCGAGCGCGTGAACCTCTCGCATGTGCGGCACGAACGCGTGCGCGGATTCTCGGCCGGCATGCAACGCCGCCTCGCGCTCTGCCGACTGATGCTCACCAATGCGCGGGTACTCCTCTTCGATGAGCCGTACAGCAATCTCGATACCGACGGCATTCGGTTGATGAACAGCATCATCGCGGAAGCCGCACGCGACGGAGGGGCGGCGCTCGTGGTGCTGCACGAGCTCGCTCCCGCGGCGGGACTGTTGCACCGAACGGTGACGATCCGCGATGGCCGCGTGGCTGACCCGAGCGCCGCCAGCCCACAGGCCGCCTGCACCGGCGCCGAGGAGGTCGCGTGACGCGCGTCCTTCAACCGGGTGGGGACACCTGGCGCCGCATCCGGGCGATCGCGTGGAAGGACTTGACCACCGAGCGTCGCTCCAAAGCCGGATTCAATGCCGTCGTGTCGCTCGGCATCACCATCCTCGTGCTGTTCGGATTCGCGCTCGGTCCGGATGCGCAGGTGCTGCGGGATGCGGCCCCAGGCGCCCTCTGGCTCGCGGTGCTCTTTGCCGGCGTGCTGGCCTTCAACCGCAGCTATCAGGTGGAACTGGATACCGGTGCGCTGGAGCCGCTGCTGCTCTACCCCGGGGCACGATGGACCATCTTCACCGGCAAGCTGCTGGCGAACATGCTCTTCGTCGGTCTGCTGCTCGTGATCGTCGTGCTGGCCGGCATGGTGCTCTTTGCCGTGAAGGTCCCCGAGGCGTGGCCCACGGTGATTGCGGTGCTGGCGCTTGGCGCGATCGGACTCGTGACGCTGGGTACCTTTTACGCCTCGATGGCGAGCCGCAGCAGGGCCCGTGAAGTGTTGCTGCCGCTGCTGCTCTTTCCGATGCTCGTGCCGGTATTGCTGGCCGCCATGCAGGCGAGCAAGGCCCTGATCGGTGCCGACATGATGCTGGAAGCCGGCGCGTGGATCAAGATGTTGATCGCCTACGACCTCATCTTCCTGTTGGCCACGCATCTCGCGTTCGAACATGTGATCGAGGCATGATTCCCTGATGACTGCTCCCGTTGCTCCCCCCGCGATCCAGGTACCCAAAGCCGGCGCATGGCCGGTGTTCGGATGGTTCACGCTGGCGTTCATGGTGGCCGCGCAGGGGTACGCGATCGTCACCTCGCCCGCCGACCGCGACATGGGCGATCTGCAGAAGATCCTCTACGTGCACGTGCCGGCGTCGTGGATCATGTCGATCACGTTCGCGCTGGTGTTCGTCTACAGCCTCTTGTACCTGTGGAAGGGGAGGGAGAGCCACGATCTGCTGGCGGCGTCGTCGGCCGAAGTCGGCGCGACCTTCGTCGGACTCACCCTCGTGCAGGGGATGATCTGGGGGAAGCCGACCTGGGGGGTCTGGTGGACCTGGGATGCACGCTTGACGTCGACACTCGTGCTCTTCCTGGTGTTCGTGGGCTATCTTGCGCTTCGGGCGTTCATCGACGAACCGCAGCGTCGCGGCCAGTGGAGCGCGGCGGTCGGGGTGCTCGGTTCCATCAACGTCCCGATCGTCTGGATGTCCGTGCGGTGGTGGCGGACGTTGCACCAGATGCAATCCACGCCGCAAACCATGGATCCCGCCTATCGGAACGGCCTGCTCGTGAACTTTCTGGCATTCACCCTGCTGGCGGTGTATCTGATCCGGCGCCGGTATGAGGCGTCGATGACGGCGCGTGCCGCCGAGTTGGCGTCGCAGGCCATGGCGCTGGGAGGACACTGAGATGCCGCCGATGGCGGGACCGAACAACTGGAGTTTCGTGATCGCGGCATACGCGATCACCTGGATCACGATCATCGGGTACTGGGTGCACGTGCACCGGGCGCTGCGCGACGCGCAGCACGATTTGGATGCGGCGAAGGCCGCAGGAGGGCAGTGATGGCCGCAGTGAAGTCGCGCCACCTGGCGATCCTCGCCGTGGTCGGTATCCTCGGCACGTTCGCGTGGCTGCTGTACGGCGGACTCGACAAGAACGTCGTGTACTTCTGGACGCCCAAGGAGCTGATCGCCAAGGGCGATGCCGGATTCGAGAAACCTGTGCGCCTCGGCGGGCAGGTGAAGCCCGGCACCGTCGTCTGGGACGACAAGACGCTCGATCTGCGGTTCGTGATCACGGACGTCGATGGCGTGAGTGACATCGTGGTGCACTCCAAGGGGGCGCCCCCGCAGATGTTCCGCGACGCGATGGGGGTGGTGGTCGAGGGACGGTATGGGCGCGACAAGGTCTTCCAGTCCTCGAGCCTGATGGTCAAGCACTCCAACGAGTACAAGGCCCCCAAGCCGGGTCAGAGCGGGAAGGACATGGTGAAGACGCTGATGCAGGGGAACAGCACCACGTGACCGGAACTCTGGCGCACGGCGCGATTCTCGTCTCCCTCGCGGTGGTGGCGTTCGGGATGTGCTTCATCCCGTTCGCGATCTCGCGCGATCGTCGGGACTGGGTGGCACTCGCCTATTCGGCGGTCTACACGAACTTCCTGCTGATCACCATCGCCACGGTCGCGATGGTGTGGGCGCTCGTCGCGCACGACTTCTCGGTGTCGTATGTGGCGCAGGTCGGGAGCAAAGCCACGCCCGTGTTCTACACGATCATTTCACTGTGGGGCGCGCTGGAAGGCTCGATCCTCTTTTGGGCCTGGGTGCTGGCGATGTATGCGGCGGTCGTCGTGTGGATCAATGCGCAGCGCCCGGGGAACTTGGTCCCGTACGCGGCAACGGCCTTGCTCGGCATCTCCCTGTTCTTCGGCATCCTGCTGGTGGGGCCGGCGGATCCGTTCAAGCCGGTCTATCCGGTGCCGCTCGATGGACCTGGGCCGAACCCGCTCCTGCAGAACCACATCCTGATGGCCGTGCATCCCCCGCTGCTGTATCTCGGCTACGTCGGGATGGCCGTACCGTTTGCGTTCGCGGTCGGGGCGATGCTGTCCGGCGAGGTGCTGACCGACGACTGGATCACGATCACCCGACGGTGGACCTTGGCGTCATGGGGACTGCTGTCGGCGGCGATCATCGCCGGCATGTGGTGGTCATACGAAGTGCTCGGATGGGGCGGGTACTGGGCGTGGGATCCCGTCGAGAACGCTTCGTTCATGCCGTGGCTGACCGCGACCGCCTTCTTGCACTCGGTGATGGTCCAGGAGCGCCGCGGCATGCTCCGACTCTGGAACCTGAATCTCGTCGTCGGCACGTTCGTTCTCACGATCCTCGGGACGTTCCTGACCCGGTCCGGGATCATCTCGTCGGTGCACGCATTCACGACGGGGACCATCGGCTACTACTTTTTGGCGTTCATTGCGGTGACGCTGCTCGCGGCACTGGCCCTCGTCGCCGGGACATCGGGACGCCTCACGTCGGAGAATCGCTTCGACTCGGCCGCATCGCGAGAGACGGTCTTCCTGTTGAACAACCTGTTCCTCACCGCGTTCATGTTCACGGTGCTGCTGGGCACCCTGTTCCCGCTCGTGGCGGAATCGGTGCGCGGCGTGAAGGTCAGCGTTGGCGAGCCGTTCTTCAATCGCATGTCGTTGCCGATGATCGTGGCGCTGCTGTTTCTGATGGGGGTTGGCCCTGCGATGCCGTGGAAGCGGATCGGGATGACGGAGCTGAAGGCCAAGTTGCGCGCGCCGCTCGTGGGGGCCATCGTGATGCTGGTCGTCGCGATCGCGGTTGGCGCGCGCAATGTCTACGCGCTGGTGACCTTCGCGTTCGTCGGATTCTCCGGCGCTGCCAACAAGTTCGAGTTCTGGTACGGCATGCGGGCGCGCCACCGCGCGCACGGTGAGAACTATCTCATCGCGCTGTTGCGCCTGATGGCGGGGAACCGTCGCCGCTACGGCGGCTATGTTGCGCATCTGGGCATCCTCACGGTCGCCTTGGGGATCGCGGCATCGAGCACGTTCCGGACGGAGACCGAGGCCACGCTGAAGCCCGGCGACTCCATGACCGTCTCCGGGCATACCGTACGCCTCAAGCAGGTGTGGGGACGCGAAGAGGTGCAGCGTTCGGTGATCGGCGCGACGTTGGAAATCGTGCAGAACGGTGCCGTGACCGGAACGATCGAGCCGAAGATGAATTTCTATCCGACCTCCCAGCAGCCGGTGCCGACGCCGCAGGTCAACAGCTCGTTCGCCGGCGATTTGTACGCGAACCTTCAGGCGTTCCGCCCGGATGGATCGAGTGCCACCGTGCGGTTGATTTATGAGCCGCTGGTGCCGTGGATCTGGTTCGGTGGCATGATCGTGGTGTTCGGCTCCATCCTGTCGATGCTTCCCGCTCGGACGCGGGGCGTCGACGCGGTCGCGACCGCTGGCGCCGCGAGCGCGGAAGTCGCCGCATGAATCGCACCCGCGCCGTCATCGGCATGCTGATCGCGATCCCCGTGATCTGGCTGTTCGCGAGAAGCATGGGACGAGACCCCCGCGATCTTGGGCCGTCGCCGTTGGCGGGTCGGGACGCCCCGGGATTCCGGTTGGCGGTCTTCGCGCCGGGACAAGCGGCGCTGTCGCGTCCCGTGGGAGACACCGTGCGACTGGACGATCTCAAGGGACAGGTCGTGGTGCTGAACTTCTGGGCATCGTGGTGCCTCGCCTGTCGCGACGAGCACGAGACCCTGTCCGAGGTTGCGCGGAACTACATCGGAAAGCCGGTCCACTTCCTGGGGGTCCTGTACAACGACGATGCCCTCTCCGGCAACAAGTGGATCGCCGAGATGGGCGGTCAGAGTTATCCCTCGGTCCTCGATCCCGGGGCGCGTACCGCCATCGACTACGGGTTGTATGGAGTGCCCGAGACCTTTTTCCTGGATGCCGACGGGCGTGTCGCATTCAAGAATACCGGTCCTGTGACCGCCACGGTGCTGCATCGGGTGGTGGATTCCCTCATGGCCGCGGCGGCCACCGTGGGCGTCCCCAAACATGGCGCGCAAGCGGCCCCGGCCGGCGCAGGCCCCAAGTGATGCGTACGCTGGTGCGAGTCGTCGTGCTCTCGCTCGCGCTGGTGTCACCGCTGCGCGCCCAAGCGGCGACCGCTGCAACCCGAGACGCGCAGGTCGTCACGCCGGAAGGATTACGTCCGTCGGCGAAATCCCAGGCCACCGACCCCGCGCTCGAAGCGCGCACCAGCGAGGTCGCGTCCGGGCTTCGGTGCCCCGTCTGCCAGGGGCTCTCCATCCAGGATTCCCCCTCGGAGCTCGCGCAGCAGATGCGGAGTCTCGTGCGTGACCAGCTCGCCGCGGGGAAAACCGGCGAGGAGGTCCGCGCCTATTTCATCTCCAAGTACGGCGAGTGGATTCTGCTCGAACCCAAAGCGTCCGGGTTCAACGCCCTCGTGTACGTACTGCCGGTGGCGCTGGTGTTGGGTGGACTCCTGTTCATCCTGACCCTCGTCCGCCGCTGGACCGTCGTCCCCACCGACGGCGACCTCCCCTCGGGCGTCGAGCGCCCTGATCCCGACACCGACGACGTGTAAGTGGAAGGATGCCTGACCGGTCAGTCAGGCATCCGGATACCAAGTTTCAGGTTTCTCCCTACGGGTTATTTCGGCGTGCGCCGTAATGTTCTCCTCGGTAGGAGCCGGAGCTTCGCATCACTTCCATGTTGGGCCCTCTGGAGGACGAGATCTTATGAGGCGCTCCATTGTTCAGACCATCACGACTCTCGCCGTCGTCGCCGCCGCGCTGAGCGTCGGATGCACCACGGAGAAGATCGTCTATCGCAGCGGTTCGAACTTCGTGGCCCCCCCGGGCTCCGCGAAGAGCTTTGTGGGATACAGCGACGAGACCAGCAAGCAGACGGTGTGCGGCGGTTGCCACGTTGACGCGCAGTCGCGCTGGGTGACCACCAAGCACGCGAGCGCGTGGAATACGCTGTCGACCAGTGGGTCCATGCAGGGCTATTGCCAGGGATGCCATACGGTCGGCGCCTACGGCAACGCGGCGACCGACACCACGGTCGGGTGGAACGGGTCGAAGGATGCGCGTTATCACGACGTGCAGTGCGAGAGCTGCCACGGCGCCGGCCTGACGCATGCCAGCAGCCCCACCTCGAGCAACCGCCCGCTCGCCAGCATCAAGGCCGACACGAATCTGACGACCGGCTGCGGCGAGTGCCACAGTGGCACGCACAACCCTTTCGTCCAGGAATGGCGCCTCTCGGGTCATTCCAAGACCGCGACGCTCACCGCCACGATCAAAACGAACACCTACTGCCAGACCTGCCACACGGCGCAGGGCGCGCTGGTGGCATGGGGAGTGAGCAGCAACTATGCGGAGAAGGCCGACACGGGCTCCGCCCTGCTGTCGACCGTGTGCGCGGTCTGCCATGCTCCGCACGGCTCGGCCAACGCCAAGCAGCTCAGGTTCCCCGTCACCACGGCCAACACCGAAACGAATCTGTGCATGAAGTGCCACCAGCGCCGGTCGAACGTCGACATCACCACGACCAGCGGCGCGCACTCCCCCGAAGGTCCCACCCTGCTCGGCACGGCCGGTTGGTTCCCCCCGGGCATGAGCCCGGCCGACTCGCTGATCGGTTCGCACGGGAACACGGACCGCAATCCGAACTTGTGCGCGACGTGCCATGTGAGCCGCAACACCATCACGGACAAGGCGACCGGCAAGTTCGTCTTCCAGAGCACCGGACACCGGTTCCTCGCGACCCCGTGCGTCGACGCGAACGGTCAGCCGACGGAGAGCCAGACGTGCACGGTGTCCGCGCAGACCTTCCGCAGTTGCGTTGCCTCGGGGTGCCACGCGAGTGAGACGGCGGCACGCAGCGCATTTGCGACGGCGGATGCGCGCATCGCCACGTTGGCCACGACGCTCAGTACGCTGGTGACGCAGGCAAAGGCCAAGAAGCCGACGGATTTCGTCGCGTCGGCACCGATGAACACAGGCCGCGGTTCTGCCTTCAACGTCACCTTGGCACAAAAGGCGGGAGCGTCGGTGCACAACCCGTTCTTGATCGAGCAGTTGCTCCTCGGAAGCATCAAGCAGATCAAGATCGACTACGCGCTCCCGTAACCGTTGTCCTCTCTGGTGCCAGTTCTGCTGCACGTTGCGGGTTCGGGGGCCGCGCCTGACGGGGCGCTGTCCACCGAACCCGCGGCGCGTTTGTTCCGGTTCCTGTTCTCCGTGGTCCCGCAGTGGGTCCAACTCTCCGGCATTCTGATCGGCGTTCCCGTCGGACTGATCGTGGCCTGGTTGCTGTGGAAGAACCGCCTGGCCGTGCTGGCCTGGTTCCGCGCCCGATCGCGCGGTTTCCAGATCGCCCTCGTCAGCGCCTTCGCCATCGTGTCGCTGAGTGGCACCGGGACCGGATTGGTCGGTTATCACTACATGATGCACAACAACGACTTCTGCCAGTCGTGCCACATCATGGATACCGCCTGGAACCGCTTCCAAGTCTCCGCCCACAAGTCGCTGACCTGTCACGAATGCCATCGTCAGCCGATCTGGGTGAGTTCGATCGAGCTTTATTGGTGGGTGACGGAACGGCGCATGGCCGTCCCGGCGCACGACAAAGTCCCAACCAAAGTGTGTGCCGAGTGCCACATGCAGGGGGGCGGGGATTCGTCGCGCAAGAACATCATGCTCACGGCTGGACATGTCGTGCACATGAAGTCCGACTCCGCCGCGCTCAAGCACGTGCAATGCACCACCTGCCACGGACGGGATTTCCATAAATTCACGCCCAACAACGCGACTTGCGCCCAATCGGGCTGTCACACCGACAAGAAGGTGAAACTCGGCGCGATGTCGCAGGCGGGCTTCCTGCACTGCGTCGTGTGCCATTCCTTCCGCAATCGCGTGAAGGACACGACGGACGTCAAGCAGGCCTCGAAGTCGATGTCCCCGACCAGCATCCAGTGCTACGGCTGTCACGAGATGACGGATCGGATGAAGAAGTTCGACCTGACGTCGGACCCGCATCGCGGGGGCTGCGGCACGTGTCACAACCCGCACCGGCAGGAAACGCCCAAGGAAGCGCTGAAGAGTTGCGCGACCGCGCAGTGCCACGGATCGACCGATACGCTCACGGCGTTCCATCGAGGGCTGGGGGCGCACGCGCTCGACGAATGCAGTGCCTGTCACAAGCCGCACAGCTGGAAGGTCAAGGGCAGCGAGTGCCTGGCGTGCCACAAGAACATCTACGCCGACCGTCCCTCACTCCGGAAAGCGACGGCTCCGCCACCCCTCTGGGATCCCCCGGTGAAACACCCGCAGGCGTGGGAGCCGACCACGCCCCCCGGCGGGCCGTCAGCGTCCGACGCGGACGACGGAGTGTCCGCAGCGGTCGCGATCGATGAGCGCGTCGCGGCGCGGGCGACGCACGACGCGGTGTCCCGCGATTCGACGCGCTTTCCGCATGCGCGACACAAGACAGTGCCTTGCGCCGATTGCCACGCGACCTCCAGTACGCATGGCGGCGTGAAGGTCACGCGGCCGGACGGATGCCGCAACTGTCATCACGCATCCTCCCAGAAGGCCTCGTGTGCCAGTTGCCACCAACAAGGGCCGAGTGCGGCGCGCACGGTCGACGTGAAGATGACCGTCACGGCGCGGAGGATTCCGCAGGTGGAACGAGCGCTCACCTTCGCGCATGCACGCCACGCGGCACTCGCCTGTACGCAGTGCCACGATGACTCCCCGACTCGCGCACCGAAGGCGACCTGCCTCGGCTGTCACGCCGATCATCATCAGCCCAAGCGAGAATGCGCCGCTTGTCACACGGGCGCCAAGACCGGACATGACCGGGCCGCGCACGACGCGTGCGCGTCCTGTCATACGGCCCCGTGGGTGGCGCAGCTCCCGTCGTCTCGCACGCTCTGCCTCGCATGCCACGACACGCAGCGCACGCATGAGCCGGGACACGAGTGCTCAATCTGTCATCTGGTGAGTCCCCATGCCGGAGGACGCCAATGAGGGACCGCTCGCGCCGGAGCGCCGCCCTGATCGGCGCTCTGATGGCGGTGACCGCGGCGCCGCCGGTGGCGATGGCGCAGGGGCTCCGCATCACCGGCGTCACCAGCATGCAGTACGTGCAGCTGCGTCCCATGGCGCGTGATTCCACCTTCGCGCCGTATGACCCGAATGCTGAGGAATGGCGCCCCCGCCCCGACGGCGTGCTCATGCACTGCGGAAGTTCCAACTACTGCTATTGGTACGCGTCGCAAGCCGTCGCCAGCGCGGCTCCGGTGCTCCAAGATCTCTCGCTCACGGCGTGGGGAGGGGCGCAGGGGCTCAGCGTCCACGCGGACGTTCGCGCGCGCGCGCCACTCATCGCCAAGGGCTTCACCTACCCGCGCTCCGACGACGCGGTCTCGTTGCTTGACGCCTACGTGGAGGTACAACGCTCGTGGGGACGTGCGCGCTTCGGTCGACAGTGGGTCATCGGCGGACTCGGGTCCTACGACTTCGATGGCGCCAGTGCGCTCGTGCGCCGCGGACGCTGGAGCTACGAGGGGTGGGCGGGGCGCGCGTTGATCGGAGGGCTCAATGATTCGCATGCGAGCGGGGCGCTCGCCACGCTCGAGAACTTTCCGCCGGATCAGGACGGATGGATCCTCGGCGCGCGGACGCGGCTGCGGACCGCCGCGGGTTCGAGTCTCGCCGCGATGTATCAGCGCGTGCTCATCGCCGATCGGAGCGGCGTCTATTCGGAGCGCGCCGCCCTCGATGCGACCACGCGCTGGTCCGCGCTCGCGCTCGACGGCGCCGCAGCCTACGACTTCGCGACCGGCGTCTGGAACGAAGCGCGCCTTCGACTGCATACCATGCGCGCGGGTCCCGCGGCCATGTCGGCGGAGCTGCGTCACCACGTGCCATTCTTCGAGCTCTGGACCATTTGGGGCGCCTTCAATCCCGTGGGTTACAACGAAGCGCGGAGTACCGTCGATTGGCATCCTGCGGGAAGCCATGTGACGCTCTCCGCACATGGCGCCTACCGCAAATACGAGGATGCCGATGCCGGGGTGAGTCTTCGCACCGATGGCTGGCGTGCCGGCGCCGATCTTGGCTGGGCGGGCAGTGGATCCTTTTCGGCGCTCGGCACTTACGAAGTGACCATCGGCAACGGGGCGTCGCGTAACGATGCGAGTGCAGCGCTCCGCTATACGAGGGGCGACGCGCTCGCCGTCGGACTCGACCTGTCCGCGCTGCAGAACATCTACGAGTTTCGGGTTGGCACCGGTCGCGTGTTCGGAGTCGCGGTCAGTGTGGCCAGGCGGATCGTTGACGATCTACGTCTCTCGGGTGACGTCGGTATTTATCGCCACCAACAGCTGCTGGGCGCCCCAGGGCCCGACTGGAATCAGCAACGCGCATCGCTCCGGTTGGAGTGGTCGGTCGGACGCGATCCCGGGTTGGCCTCCACCGGAAGGCCGGGTGTCACGGTGACGCCGTGACCAGCAGCGCTCCGCGACTTCTGCTGCTCCTGACCGCGCTGCTGTCGCCGCTCACTGTCCGCGCACAGCAACGCGACGGGTTCCCCCATGACGCGC
>CAXBQP010000040.1:0-28386 GCA_963978095.1 uncultured bacterium
CCCCTTCGGCAAGCACACCGCGGAGGTAGCCGTCACCTTCGACACCTCCGCATACATCTTGGTGAAGGCATCCCACCTGACAGTCCCCCCGTCCTTTCTCCGATCCTAAGCCGACAAACGGGCGGTGGGTGACACGAAAGTCTGGGTGTATTCGGACGGCGTCAAGGGAAAGCACTGCTGGTGCGGGCGGGCGGTGTTGTACTCGCGGCGCCAGCGCTCAATGTGAAACTGCGCGTCGCGGAGGGACAGAAACCAGTGCTGATTCAGGCATTCGTCGCGCAGCTTGCCGTTGAAGCTCTCGATGAAGGCGTTCTGTACGGGCTTGCCCGGCTGGATGAAGCAGAGCTCGATCCCACGGTCGGCGGCCCACGCATCGAAGGCCCGACTCCGAAACTCGCTCCCGTTGTCGAGCGACAGCCGGGTGGGACGGCCGCGCACCGCAATCACCGCGTCGAGCGCGGCGATGACCGCGACACTCGGCAGCGAGTGGGCAACGGCAATGGCCGGCGCTTCGTGCCCGGCGTGATCGACGATCGTGAAGCAGCGGAAGCGACGCCCGCTGGCGAGTTGATCACTGACAAAGTCGATGCCCCAGGTGTCATTCGGTCCCGCCGCCACCGGGCGGGGCACCCGCGGCACGGCGAGGCGCTTCCGGGCCCGCCGCCGCACGGCGAGCCCCTCGAGCCGATACAAGCGCTCGACGCGCTTGTAGTTCACATGCTCGCCGTCACGCCCAAGCTTCCAGTGCAGGCGTGGCACGCCCCACCGCGGATACGCCGCCGCCAGCTCGCGCAGGCGCGCCCGCAGCGGCGCATCGCGCGCCGGGCGGATCGGCTGATACCGCAGCGCCGTGCGCTCGAAGCCCAGCGCGCGACAGCTGTATCGCTCACTCACGGCGTAGCGCCCTTGTACCGCCGTGACCACCGCCCGGCGCTCCTGGGTGGTCACGCATCTTTTCCCAAGACGTCCTTCAGGATCTGGAGATTGAGCGCTTGGTCGGCCACGAGCCGCTTGAGTCGGCGATTCTCGTCCTCCAGCGTCTGCAGCCGGCGCGCCTCGCTGACCTGCAGCTCGCCGAACCGCTGTTTCCAGACGTACAGCGTGCCCTTCGAAAATCCGTGGCGCCGGGCCAGCTCGCCGGCCTCGGCGCCGGCGCGGTGCTCCTGCAGAATCGCGATGATCTGCTCGGTCGTGAATCGGGATCGCTTCATGGGGCCTCCGGTCGACGAAACGTCGACGTGGTGAGGCCCGTTTGTCTAGCTCAGATTGGCGGGAAGGGCGGGGGGACCGTCACACGGCGTCCGCACGACAGCCTTGGCCGGGTCCCGCGGCTCACCTTCTTGCCGAGGTCAACTGCACCCGCCCAGTCTACCTTCCAACGGTCTGCGTCAGAGGTAAGCTGACAAATCCTCGTCCGGATAACTAGGCTACAAAACGCTGCTTCGTGGTGCCTTACGGGCCCTGTGCGAGCGCCCTTAGAGGTTGTCCATAAGAGTTCAGTGCATGGTTCCGTACTTGGTTTCGCGACCCTACGGTGCCGTTTACGGGCCCAAGCGGCCACTGGCAAGCCAGTGGTAGATTTTTCCGGAGCTATTTACGTAGAACATCCTGCTACGAGTAACGACCGGATTCTGTGGAAGTGTGAAAAGGACTCCTCCTAAGCCGTCGGACTGGGCCGTTCCCGGTGCAAGCGGGAAGCTCATGGACCGATTGAAAATCAAAATCTCCCCTCCCTGCCCGTCGGAAGAAACGCTACTCGGTGGCCCCCACGCCCGTAAGAGCTCAGGCTTGGTATGACCAATCCACGAGTCCATCATCGATTTTTCTTGGTCCAAGAATGACGGAGCGGGAGGGGGTGGCGGCGGAGGTGGAACACAGCCGCTGGTATATAAGACCCCAGCTACCAAGAGCATCAGTGAGATAGTCGCAGCGACACCTCCACGCACAGCAACGCCAAGCCCGTACCGAAGCATGCTTCGCATTTGAGACTCCATGGGGTGACTGTTACTGTGGACAACGCAAAGTGCTTGAGTCCACAACGTGCTGATGCGCAGGACGGGAAGGGTGAGATCGCTCCCCTCCCCCCATTACGGTAACGCAGCTGAGCCTAGCCGAGCAAATCCCTCATCGATTCGAGGCAAGTTGCGTTAGGGTCGCTGTGGGGTGCCGGTGGGGTAACGCAAGAAGGGCCCTCGGATAAAAATCGAGGGCCCTTCTTGTATCCCTTTACCGAATAACAACTTACATCAGTCGGGGCGAGAGGATTCGAACCTCCGACCTCCTGCTCCCGAAGCAGGCGCTCTACCGGGCTAAGCTACGCCCCGAAATCGGTAAAGTCTGACAGACACCCACACCTTCCCAACCGCTCCTGCACCCTCTCATGCGCCCGGAGAGACTCGAACTCCCAACCTTCTGATCCGTAGTCAGATGCTCTATCCAATTGAGCTACGAGCGCGTTTCCCGCAGAGCACCGAAAGCTAGGCGCCCGCAGGAGGACAGTCAACCACTGCCGCCTTACTTGTTCGCCAGTGGCGCGTACCGCACACCAAGCACATCACCCTTCGCGATCTCCACCGAGAAGTTCCCCGTGGCGTCCGGCTTCACATCCGCCACCGTCACACTCTTCTTCTCGAGCACCGCGCCATCCTTCCCCAAGAACTCGAAGTCCACCGTGAAGCTGCGCGCGGCCTTCGCCTTGTTCAGAATCTGCCCCTTCAGGATCGTCTTGTCCTTGTACTTGTCGAACTGCGTGTACGTCAGCTGCTGCATCATCGCATCCGACTGCGTGCTGTACGCCGTGACCGAATCGATCAACCGCTTGTACTCCGCGCGCAGCGTCTTGAGCGAGTCGAACTTGAGTGCCTTCTTGGCCGCCAGCGTCGTGGCCTTGGCCCACGCCGCCGCCGAGTCCTTGGCCGCCGGCTTCACGAAGTTCGCTTCCACGCTGTCGCCGAAGAGCTTGAAGGCGTACGCGAACAGCATGACGTTGTCAGGGTTGCTCGGGTCGAGCTTCACGAGGTTGCGCACCACCGGCAGCATGTCCGACGGCCGCTTGGACTCGTACAGCATGGCCGCATAGTTGTACATGTAGTCCCGGCTGTACGGATTGACCTTCATCGCCGATTCGAAGAACGAGGCGGCTTCCGCGTTCCGGCTCATGCGCGTCGACTGCACGCCCGCCTGCGCCAACGTCACATCGCTGTACTTGAGCGGGTTCGCCTTGATCACCGTGAGCGCGGCATCCACGAGCCCGTCGTTCTTGGCCATCGTGGCCGCCGTCGCGATCCCCTGCAGCGCGAACGGGGCCTCCTCCGACTGCGGGGCCTCCTTCAGCACGGCCATGAACGGCTCCACCGAGCCCTTGTACGCGTCCGTCTTGGCGGGCTCGGCCTTCTTCTCCGCGCCGTCCTGCATCACACGCCCCATGTTGAAGAGCAGGTTGATGCGCACGGCGGTGTTGGCCGTGTCACCCACCAGCTTGTCGGCGGCGATCTTCATGTTGGTGAGCATGCCGGCTTCGTCATTCTTCTTCTGCGCCACACGCCAGAGCACGTCGTACGGCTGCGCCCCCTCCTTCGAGAAGATCAGCGCCCGCTTCGCGTAATACTCGGCGGAATCCGCCTTGTCCGCCCCCATCGTGCGGTAGGCCGACTGCACATCCAGGGCATACGGCTTGTACTGACGCCACTCGCCGATCTCGGCCTTGCAGGCCGGGTTCCCCTTCTCGACGATCGTGAGGAGCGAGTCGACGACCACGGCGAGGTCCAGCGTCCCGGCGCCCGGGAAGCCCACATTGGCGCGGGGCTGAATCTCGCCGCCGAACGGGATCGCCAGCGACAGCATCTGCGCCAGCATGTAGTCGCGCCCCATCGGATTCGCGGCGGTCTTCGGGTCCAGCAGGAGCTTGGCCGCGTCCAGCATCGTCTTGCGCGCGTCCTCCGCCTTGGTGGCGCTGACGAGCTTGGATCGCTGCAGGTTGGCCAGGGCCAGCTGGCTCGGCGCCTGCATGTCGATCGGGCAGGCGGCGGGAGCGGCGGCCGGTTGCTGGGCCATCGCGACACGGGGCAGGGCCAGCGGGAGCGCCACGGTGTGCGCCAACGCGAGCGCGGCGAGAATGCGAGGACGGATCGTCATCGGATCGTTCGGGTGGAGGATGGTTCTGAACACGAACGCCTCACGAGTCTTCCCCGTGAGGCGATGGGCGGTACAAGGCTCGAACTTGTGACCTCCACGATGTCAACGTGGCGCTCTAACCAACTGAGCTAACCGCCCGTGCTACGCACTCCTGTTGATCACTCCTGCTGCACCTGCAGACCATTGGAACCAGCATCGCCAGCCCAACGTTCATTCTTGAGCACGCCATGGAGCCGACGCCTCGAGAGCGGGAAACGGGACTCGAACCCGCGACCCCAACCTTGGCAAGGTTGTGCTCTACCAACTGAGCTATTCCCGCAGGAATGCAGTCCCGGACCGCTAGGCTGCTACGACCGGTACCGCCAGGGTCCACGCCGGGTGCCGCCAACCCGCTGGCGGTCCGACCATGGAGGCGAGGGGAATCGAACCCCTGACCTCTTGAATGCCATTCAAGCGCTCTCCCAACTGAGCTACGCCCCCGAAACTGCCCAACAACACCCTCGCGGAACATCGGCTGCGCTCACGACCGTTCGCCCAGCCAGACCGTTCCGACAGGAACCAAGAAACTTACAGACGTGTAGGAATCAGGTCAAGGTACAAGTGTTGTATTATTGTCAACGATTCGCTATTTTGTGGCTCCAATGTAAACGCCGCGGGTTTCGGGCGTTCAATTCTCAATCACCGGCCGGCACGGGACGTCCCATCGGGACCCCGCGATTGCCAGCCATCCTCCGGGAGGCAGTGGCGCGATGACCGTCCAGCGTGCCAAGCGCGGTGCCCCATCGGCCGCCGCATCCCGTTCCAAGTCGCCCCTGAAATCCGGAAAGGCGGCTCCCCACGCGGCGTCCAAATCGGCGGCACGGCCATCCGCAGCACCGCGATCGACCAAGCCGTCCTCGAAGACGTCTGCCAAGGCATCTGCCAAGGCGACGAGTCCAACCATGCCTCACGCGTCATCCAAAGCAAACAAGGCGAAAACCGCCGCCAAGCCGCCCGCGAAGGCTGCCAAGGCTCCTGCCAAGGCTCCTGCCAAGGGATCGGCGAAGGTACCCGCCTCCTCCTCTTCAAAAAGTGCCGCAGCTGCCGTCGCGGGAGCCCCGAAAGCTTCGGCGAAGCCCGCTGTGGTTTCTGGGACTCCTGCACCCGTGACTTCAACGGCTCTCGAACCAAAAAAGCGCAAACGCCGCACCGCGCCCGCCGGCATCGCGCCGAGTGAGCCCGAGCGCGACATTCTCGACCAGTACCTGTACGAAGTCTCGACCTACCCCCTCCTCAAGGGGACGGAAGAGATCGACATCGCGCGCAAGATCCGCGCAGGCGACGCCGATGCACTCCAGGAGCTGGTGAAGCGCAACCTGCGTTTCGTCATCTCGGTGGCCAAGAAGTACCAGAACCGCGGGCTCCCGCTCATCGACCTGATCGGCGAAGGGAACGTCGGGCTCCTGACCGCTGCCCGGAAGTTCGACCCGGACCAGGGGGTGAAGTTCATCTCCTACGCCGTGTGGTGGATCCGTCAGGCCATCCTGAGCTCCCTGGCCCGCCAGGGGCGCACCGTGCGCGTGCCGCTCAACCGCACCGCGGACCTCTCCCGCATCATCAAGGCCAGCGAAATCCTGCGCCAGAAAATGCGGCGCGAGCCCACGCCGGAAGAGCTGGCGCAGCTCACCGGTCTCTCGGTGGACGTGGTCCAGTCGCTCGCCGCCTTGAACACCGGCGACGTCCGACTCGATGCCCCGATGGACCCGGACGGCGATCGCTCGCTCATCGAGCGGTTCGTCGCGGACGAGATGCCGGACACGGAAGAGGAAGCCATGAACCGCTTCCTGACCGACGAGATCGAGTCCGCCCTGAATACGCTCCCCCCACGTGACGCCAAGGTCCTCCGCCTCTACTTCGGGCTCGAGGGCGGGCGCGAGCACACGCTGGAGGAGATCGGCTCGATGCTCGGCGTCACGCGCGAACGCGTTCGTCAGCTTCGCGATCGCGCCCTCAAGCGTCTCCGCGAAGGTGACGTGGGCCGCGCACTCGGCTCGTTCGCGTCGTAAGCATCACCACTGGTGTGCGCAGGGCCGTTCTCGATGCGTCGAGAACGGCCCTGTGTGCATCCGCGACCTGGCGGCAATGCGCGCCCGCCGAACAGGACACGCCAAAACGAAACGGCCGGCGATCACTCGCCGGCCGTTCGTTGCCTACACCTGCGCGATCAACCGCTTAGCAACCCGGGCCCGCGTACGGAGCAGCCTTGCCCGCACGCGAGAGGCACTCGGCCTGCGGGATCGGAATCACGCGCGCCACGAAGTGCTTGTAGGTGCCCGACGTGATGTCGAGCGGGAGATCCGCCAGCTTGCCGTACTTGCGCATGTCCACCCAGCGGGTGCCTTCCATCAAGGTCGACATCCGCTTCTCCTTCAGGATGCCGTTCAGGATGGCGGGCGTACCGCTCGTCGCCGTCAGCGTGGTCGCGGCCAAACCGCCGGACTTCTGACGCAGGATGTTGATGTCGGTGATCGCCGCGGCTGCATTGCCGGCGCCCAAGCTCGCCTCGGCGTGCAGCGCAATGAGCTCTTCGTTGCGGATGGACGAGATTGGCGTGTTGCCGTTCGCCCAGATGTTGAACCGCAGCGTCGAAGTCACGCCGATACCGCCAGCCGGCGTACGTGCCGACCCGGTGACGATCTTCGCGGCGTACCGCAGGTCACCTGCCTCTGCGTCGGTCGCGATCGACATGTGCGAGTACAGGTCGGCGTTCGTGGCGATGTTCAGTCCGTTGGACTGATCGCCCGAGGCCGTCGAGTACACGTGGTAGACACCCTTGTCGAGGTCGGCACGGGTGGTGGCGGCCAGGTTCAGGAACGACGCGTTGAGCGCGGTCAGCGCCGTCGTGTACATGGCCGCGCTGTTCGAGATGGCCGCGTAGTTCACGGCCGCACGAGCCTTCAGCGCCTGCGTGTACGTGGCGAACGTCGCCGGCGTGTTGAAGCCGGTGAAGCCGCTGTGCAGGGTGAAGGGGAAGGCACTGCCGCCGGCGGCAAGCTTCGTGGCCGCGTCATCGAACGCCGCGAGCACGTACTTGTACGCCGAGTCGCGCGAGACGAACGGGGCCAGATCCGAGGCGTTGTCCTTGATTTCGACAACGATGCCCAGCGAGTCGCGCGTCATCAGCAACTCGTACAACATCTGCCCTTCAAGCGTCCGCGCGAAACCGATGGCCGCATTCTTCTGCGCATCCGTCAGCGTCGTGTTGGTCGTGACCGTCTTCTTGAAGTTGTAGATGTTGCGGAGCGCGTTGTACTGCGTGCTCCAGTCGCCGCTGGCGAAGCCGGTCGGGTCGATCACCTGCACGCCACCGACCGAGATGCCGATCAGGTAGTGCGAGGTGGTACGTCCGTCGGTCGGGAAGTAGTTGTACGACTCACGACCGAAGATGCCGACGTCCGAGATCAGGCCGGCGCGGCCCGAGCGGTAGTTGGCCTGCAACCCGGTGGCCAGCAGCTGCAGCGCGGACGGATCGCCCGCCGCGGCCGCCACCGTCGGCGAGTTCGGGTTGGTGATGCTGAGCTGCTTGTCGCTGCAGGCCGCCAGGGTCAGGGCCATCAGCGCAGCGCCCACAATGCGCATGCGCGTCATCAGATGGTTCGTTGAGGTAGTCATCGGTTAGTACCCCAGGTCGATGCTGAAGAAGAACTGACGCATCGCCGGATACGGCGCGAGGTCGATGAAGCGGTTGAAGTTCTGGTTGCCGAAGTTGTTGAACTCCGGATCGAAGCTCCAGTACTTCGACCACATCGCGAGGTTGCGGCCGCTGAGGCTGACGCGCATGTCACGGGCCTTGAACAGCTCGGCGTACTTCCGCGGAGCGTCGTAGGTGATGGTGACTTCGCGGAGCTTCACGTACGTGCCTTCGTCGATGTAGGGGCGGATGTCGCTGGCGCTGAAGAGCCCGTAGCGATAGTCACCCAGCTTGACACCGGTCTTCGGCGACGGATCGTTGAAATCGAACGACTGACCGCCTTCGTCGAACAGGTTCTTGGTCATCGTCGAGGTGTAGCCGCCATTGCGCCAGTCGAGCAGCGCCGAGATCGACCAATTCTTGTAGGTGATGGCGTTGTTCCAGGACACCGTCCCACGCGGATTCGCGTCGGCGATGATCGAGTCACGGATCACCGAGCCGGCGAGCGTCTCGCCCATGGCGAGCACGCGGCAGGGGAGGCCGTCCGAACCCTTGTTCACCACCAGGGCGCCATTCACCGTGCTGTTCACGCACGAGAACGGCTCGTTGCCCCAGATCTTGGAGCTGATCGTGCCCTGCGCGATGCGGTTGCGGCCGTAGGACGCACCGAACGAACCGCCCGGGGCGTTGAAGGCCGGCACCGGCAGGACGTCCACGGTCTGGACGTTCTGGTTGTACGTGAAGCGGGACTGCCACTCGAAGTCACGCGTGCGGACCGGGATGATCGTGATGCCACCCTCGATGCCGTGCGTGGACATCTGCCCGCCGTTGATGATCTGGCTGGAGAGGCCCGAGCTGGCCGGGAGCGGGAAGGTGAGGAGCAGGTCCTTGATCACGCGGCGATACGACGTGAGTTCGAACGAGATGCGCGAGTTCCACGCCGTGCCGTCCACGCCGAACTCGGTCTCGTTCATGTTCTCCGGCTTGATCGACGGATTGCCGAGCGAGGTCGAGGCCACGAACGACGAGGCGCCGCCGACGATGCCGCCGGAGCCGATGAGCACGTCGCGCGCGCCGTAGTTCGGGCGGTTGCCCGACTGGCCGATGCCGCCGCGCAACTTGAGCTCGTCCACGAACTTGCCGATCACCGGCACGAACGCGAGCGGCTTCACGAAGCGATAGCTGGCCGAGTACTTCGGGAAGGCATAGAACGTCGAACGGTCGCCATTCGCGCTCGAACGGTCGGCACGGACACCGGCGCTGAGCGAGAGCTTTTCGTCGAGAGCGATGATCTGCTCGTTGACGTAGTACGACTGATCGCGGAACTCCGAGATGCCGTCGCTGATCGCCGCCGGCTCCGCCGAGCTCGTCACCAGCTGACGGGTCGGGAGCAGGCCGCGGGCACGAACGCCATAGCTGCGGACCTTCTGGTTCTCGTACGTGGCGCCGATCGACGTCTGCGTCGACGTGAGCCAGCGGTTCTGGCGCGGGGTGAAGCTCCACACGCCGTTGATGCTCTGGTTGAACTGGAAGCTCGAAACGTTGCTGATGAGCGACGTGCCGAGGTACCCGTCGGCCGGCTCATACTGCATGTAGTTCGGCGAGTACACCGTGCCCTCATCCTGGAAGCGGTCGACGCCGGCCAGGTACGAGATCGAGATGGTGTTCATCGCGGTCGACAACAGCGAGTAGTTGGCGCGGACGTTCCCCGTCTGACGCCAGACTTCTTCGTTCGACGTCACGTTGGTGAGCACTTCGAACGGGTTCGAGTTCACCGATCCGCCGCCGTTGAAGGGCACCGGCACGTAGTGGCCGTTCGCGAGCTTCTGCTGCAGATCCATGATCGCGGGCGAGTACCCGAAGTTGTAGATCGGGCTGACACCGGCGTTGTCGTTGTTGCCGATACCGTTCTGCGTGAAGTTGTGCGTGATGTTGAGGCCCACGCTGAAGGTCAGCTTCTCGCCGATTGTCTGGTCGAGGTTCAGGCGGCCGTCGGTACGACGCGAGCCCGTGGTGAGCTGGATGCCCTTGGTGAGGCGGTCGTTGATCGAGCCGTAGAAGCGGGTGTTGCCCGAGCCACCGCGGCTCGAGACCACCGTCTCGTACGACGGATCCTTCTGACCGTACAGCTGCCCCTGCCAATCGTAGTACGGGCAGGTGGTGACGCAGTTGGCCTTGGCCACCGAGTCGGAGCCGGCGCCGCCGCCGAGGTACGGCTGGACGTCGGCATAGCTAGAGAAGTGACGCGACCCGAGGAGCTTGAGCGGGTTCTGGGTGCCCACGCGCTGGGTGACGTTCCACTTGGTGCTGCCGGCGGAGCCCTTCTTGGTCGTGATCACGACGACGCCGTTGGTCGCGCGCGAGCCATAGATGGCGCTGGCCGCGGCCGACTTCAGGACTTCGATGCTCTCGATGTCGTTCGGATTCAGGTCGGCGAGACGGTTCACCGTCTGGTCCTGCGACGAGGTCGTGCTGCCGCTCGAGCGCGTGATGGACGCGAGGCCGGCACCGATCGACGCGTTGGACACGATGACGCCGTCCACCACGTAGAGCGGATCGCCCTGGCCGAGAATCGACGTCGCGCCGCGGATCTGCACCTGCATGCCGCCGCCCGGGGTGCCGCTGTTCTCGGAGATGCGCGCGCCGATCACCTTGCCGGCGAGCTGCCCTTCCACCGACTTCGCCGGCGTGCGGTTCAGCTCTTCGGCCGAGACCGTCGCGATCGCCGTCGAGGCGTTGCGACGATCCACCGTGGTGGCCTGGCCGGTCACGACCACGCCTTCAAGCTGCAGCACGTCCTTCTCGAGCGAGAAGTCCGCCGTCGACGCGCCCGCGGCGACGACGACCGAGAGACGCTTGTACCCGATTGCCCGGGCCAGTACCGTGACACTCCCCGCCGGAACGCGCAGGCGATATTCGCCCTTCTCGTTCGTGCGAACTCCGACCTGCTGTCCGAGCACGGACACGGTCGCGTCCGGGAGCGGAGTCCCGGCACCGCTCACGGTCACCTTACCGGTGATCTCGCGAGCTTGCGCCTGCAAATTCGCAGGCAATGCCGCAA
This sequence comes from uncultured bacterium, assembly GCA_963978095.1. Classification (GTDB taxonomy): domain Bacteria; phylum Gemmatimonadota; class Gemmatimonadetes; order Gemmatimonadales; family Gemmatimonadaceae; genus Fen-1231. Next base: position 10,866 of record CAXBQP010000040.1, read on the forward strand.
TCAACGCTGCGGCCGCCAACAGTACGAGCCTTCTCACGGAACCTCCTAATGGAGTGGGGGAATCTGGGCGCGGCACAACGACAAGCGCCCTCGCTTCCGCGAGGGTGATTGTCGGCGAACCTGCCGGTGGAGCAACTCAAACCTTCATCGGTAATACTACCAACGTCAAGGTTGCGTCACAGCTGTATAAAAAGAATGCAGTGCAATCCCCGACGGGTGGGGAGGGGGGCACACCCTCACCCACAACTCCGGAGGGGGACTGCCACAACAGTCACCAGTTCATCGGTTACTTTTGCCCTCGGCTCGCGCCGGCCAGCACATCACATATCTTAGATGGTGCCATGATCATCTTCGACAACGTCCGCAAGGCCTTCGGCGACCGTCAGGTCCTCTCCGGCTTCTCCCTCGAGGTCCCGGAGGGAGAGACCATGGTCATCATCGGCTATTCCGGGACCGGCAAAAGCGTCGCGATCAAGCACATCGTCGGCCTGCTCGTCCCTGACGAAGGGAAGGTGACCGTCGACGGACAGCACGTGGCCGCCCTCTCGCGGCGCGAGCTCTACGCCCTGCGCGCCCAAATCGGCTACGTCTTCCAGTTCTCCGCGCTCTTTGACTCGCTCACGGTCTACGAGAACGTCGCCATGGGCGTCCGGAAGCAGGGACAGCTCACCGTCGCCGAACTGGACCGCCGCGTGCACGAGGCGCTGGCCTTGGTCGACCTGCCCGACGCCGCCGGTCAGCTCCCGGTGGAACTCTCCGGCGGGATGCGCAAGCGCGTCGGAATCGCCCGCGCGATCGCCCTGCGCCCGAAATATCTGCTGTACGATGAGCCGACCACCGGGCTCGATCCGGTTACGAGCGCCGTGATCGACGAGCTGATGCTGCGCATGCAAAAGCAGTTGGGTGTCACCGGCATCGTGATCACGCACGACATGCGCAGCGCGTACGCGGTCGGGACACGGGTCGCCATGCTGTACGAAGGTCGCGTCCAGCAAGTCGGTACGGTCGACGAGATTCGCCACTCCACCGACCCCATCGTCCGTCAGTTCATCGAAGGGCGCGCCACCCCGATGCTGGCGGGGCCGTTCGCGTGACCGATCGGCCGCGTCCTCCTCGTCGGCGGAACCCGCGACCTGTGCAGGTCGAGACGTCGGCCGGGGGCATCGTGTATCGCCGCGAAGGCGACGACACCCTCTTTCTGCTGATCCGCGACAGCTACCGGAACTGGGGCTTTCCCAAGGGCCATCTCGAGCACGACGAACCCGCGGATCACGCGGCGCTTCGCGAAGTGCAGGAAGAGACGGGGCTCGGCGTGCTCCGCTTGCACGGCACGCTGGATACGATCGACTGGCATTTCCGCTTCCGCGGCAAGCATGTCCATAAAGTCTGCCATTTCTTTCTGATCGAGACGGCGGAGCAGGCCACGGTTCCGCAGGAGGCCGAAGGGATCACCGAGTGCGCCTGGGTGCCGTACGACCAGGCCGAGCGGCTGATTGCGTACGACAACGCGCGCGCGCTGCTCCTGCAAGCGAGGACCGTGCTCGTGGGGGCGGGTATCATCGGGGATCCGGCGGGTGGCCGGGACACTGCGACCGGCCGACGGGAGCACACCGACGTTCCGGAGCTTCCCGCGTGACCGATCGCGCGGTGGCCACGGCGGCCGTGGGGCTGCACATCCTGGCGGTCACCCAGCGCGAGCGCACGCGCACGCTGCTGCGGCGGACCTTCCCGCGTCGCCGCGGGAAGGTGACCGTGGTTCGGGCCTCGGGGGAGTGTGCCGACGCCATGGCCAACGACTTGGTGGACGCCGTCATCGTCGATACCTCGCCCGTGACCGAGGACTTTTGGCATGCGGCGGCGTTGGCCCGGGAGTTCCCCAGCGTTCCGTTTTTTGCCCTCGCCCCGCTCCGCATGGCCGACGGCCCGACGATCGCTCGGTGCATCAGCTATGAGTTCACCGATGTGATCGCCGAGGGAACGGACGATGCCGCGCTGGCGGAATTGGTGACGCCCAAGTCGTTCACGGTACGATTCGCCGACGCGCTGCGCGACGCCCACGGCGCGCTGGGGTTGGAATCCCAGTTGCAACGTCGTGCCTGGCAGGCAATCGTTGCCCATGGAGGACGCACGGTGCGGACCGAGGCGATTGCAGAGCAGCTCGGCGTGACCCGTGAGCATTTGAGCCGGAGCTTCAGTGTCGCGGAGGTCCCCAACCTCAAGCGTGTCATAGACTTGGTGCGTGTGATCGCCGCGGCGGAGTTGGCCAAGAATGCGGGGTATGACCTGAGCGACGTATCGCGGGTGCTGGGCTTCGCGAGCCCGAGCCATTTGACGGGCACCGCCCAGCGAATCGTGGGCACGCGTTCGGCGTCACTGGCGCGTCTCCGGACTACCGACCTGATCGAGCGTTTTCGCGCGGGTCGCGGCAGGTCCCGGAGCACGGACTAAGCGGCGTCACCACGCCGGTCTGACAGGTCGGTCGGCGGTTGCACGAACGCACGGCTTGTGATAATTTTCACAAGCTGTACCAGAAAATGCGCGTCTCGCATGCGCGGGGCTCCGATGTGCTGCTCGACATTCATCTCGACCCGACTGCTCTCTTTACCGCACCCAACGCCAACTGACCATGGCTTCTTCGACGCTCCGCCCCGGTGAGATCAAGGACATCCTGCTTCGCGAGATCGAAGCGGCCGACCTCAATGCCCTCGACGTCGAGGAAGTCGGTACCGTCCTCGAAGTGAAGGACGGCATCGCCCGCATCTACGGCCTCCAGAAGGCGATGGCGGGCGAGATGCTCGAGATCACCTCATCCGAAACGGGCGAAAAGATCACGGGCCTCGCGCTGAACCTCGAAGAGGACAACATCGGCGCGGTCATCCTCGGCGACTACCTCCGCCTGAAGGAAGGCGACGACGTGCGCCGCACCGCGCGCGTGCTCGAGGTGCCGGTCGGGCCGGAGCTCATCGGCCGCGTGGTCGATCCGCTCGGCCGTCCGATCGACGGACTGGGCCCGATCAACGCCAAGCACACCCGCAAGGTGGAGAGCGAGGCCCCGGGCATCATCGTCCGTCAGCCCGTGAAGGAGCCGCTCCAGACCGGCATCAAGTCGATCGACGCGATGATCCCGATCGGCCGCGGCCAGCGCGAGCTCATCATCGGCGACCGTGGCACCGGCAAGACCGCCATCGCGGTCGACACGATCATCAACCAGAAGGGCACCGGCGTCATCTGCGTGTACGTCGCGATCGGGCAGAAGGCCTCGACCGTGGCGAGCGTGGTGGAGAAGCTGAAGGCGACGGGCGCGATGGAGTTCACGATCGTCGTCGCCGCCACGGCGTCGGACCCGGCTCCGATGCAGTACATCGCCCCCTATTCGGGCGCGGCGATGGCCGAGTACTTCATGTACAACGAAGGGCAGGCGACGCTCGCGGTGTACGACGACCTCTCCAAGCAGGCTGCCGCGTACCGCCAGCTCTCGCTCGTGCTCCGTCGTCCGCCGGGCCGCGAAGCCTTCCCGGGCGACGTGTTCTATCTCCACTCGCGCCTCCTCGAGCGCGCGGCCAAGCTCTCCGAGGATCCCTCGGTGGTGGACGGCGTGAACATCCTGAAGCCGGGCGGGTCGATGACGGCGCTGCCGATCATCGAGACGCAGGCCGGCGACGTCTCGGCCTACATCCCGACGAACGTCATCTCGATCACCGACGGCCAGATCTTCCTGCAGTCGGATCTCTTCTACTCGGGCGTGCGGCCGGCCGTGAACGTCGGCATCTCGGTGTCGCGCGTCGGTGGCGCGGCGCAGACGAAGGCGATGAAGGGCGTCGCCGGCCGTCTCCGTCTCGACCTCGCGCAGTACCGTGAGCTCGAGGCCTTCGCGGCCTTCGCATCGGACCTCGATGCCGCCACCAAGCGCCAGCTCGACCGCGGCGCCCGCACGGTGGAGATGCTCAAGCAGGGGCAGTACCAGCCGATGTCGTTCGAGTCGCAGGCGATGATCATCTACGCCGTGACCAACGGCTTCATCGACGACGTGGACGTGAACAAGGTCCGCGACTGGGAGACGGGGTTCCACGCCTTCGCGAAGGCGCAGTTCCCGCAGGTCGGTGACAAGATCCGCTCGGAGAAGGCGATCTCGAAGGAGACCGAGGCCGAGCTCAAGCGCTGCATCGAGCAGTACAAGACGAGCATCGCGTAATGGCCAAGGGTCGCGAGCTCGTCGGGCGCATCAAATCGACCGAGAACACCCGGAAGATCACGCGCACGATGGAAATGGTCTCCGCTTCGAAGATGAAGCGGGCGATGGACCGGGTGATCGCCGCGCGTCCCTACGCGACGGCGCTCGGTGACGTCATCTCGAGTCTCTACAATCCGGAACTCGCCGAGAGCTTTCCGCTGCTGCGCCAGCCGCAGCAGGTCAAGCGCGCGGCGGTGATCCTGCTCACGAGCAACCGCGGTCTCGCCGGCGCCTTCAGCGCCAACCTCATCAAGGAGGCGCGCGCGTTGATCGGCCGTCTCGAGAGCGAGGGGACCGAGATCGAGCTGCACGCCGTCGGCAAGAAGGGGATCGGCTACTTCAAGTACGTCGGTCGTCCGCTGGCCACGCAACGCACGGACATCAGCGACCGTCCAACCGCGGCCGATGCGGCCTCGCTCGTGGACGACCTGATGCAGCAGTTCATCGCCGGCACGCTCGACGCGGTCTACATCGTGCAGTCGGTGTACAAGTCGGCGCTCTCGGCGCCGCCCCACAGCACGCAGGTGCTGCCGGTCGCGCGTCCGGAGTCCGCGGGCACGCAGAAGGACTATCTGCTCTACCCGTCGGCGGCGGCCATCCTCACGGAGCTGCTCCCGGCGTACGTGCGCAATGCGGTCTACCGCGCACTGGTGGAGACGGTGGCCGCCGAGCATTCGGCGCGCCGCACGGCGATGAAGAACGCGACCGACAACGCCACCGACATGCTCACGCTCTACCGCCGCGACTACAACCGCGCGCGTCAGGCCAACATCACCCAGGAAATCGCCGAGATCGTCGGCGGTGCCTCTGCGCTCCAAGGCTAACCCATGACTACCGCTACCGCGAACAACGTTGGGAAGATCGTCCAGATCATCGGCCCCGTCATCGACATCGCGTTCGAGTCGGAGAACCTTCCCGAGATCTACAACGCCATCGAGATCAAGGGTACGACCGATGCCGGCCAGCCGATCCGCGTGACGGTCGAGGTGCAGCAGCACATCGGCCGCAACCAGGTCCGCGCCGTTGCCATGAGCTCCACCGACGGCATCGTCCGCGGCATGGATGCCGTCGATACGGGCTCGGCGATCACGGTGCCGGTGGGCACGCCCGCGCTGGGTCGAATCCTGAACGTGCTCGGCGAGCCGGTGGACAACGGCGCCGAGATCCCGGCCGCGGCCGAGCGCTGGGCGATCCACCGCAAGCGCCCGGACTTCGTGAACCTCGAGCCCAAGACGGAAGTCTTCGAGACGGGCATCAAGGTCATCGACCTGATCGCCCCGTTCGTGAAGGGCGGCAAGATCGGGCTCTTCGGCGGCGCCGGCGTGGGCAAGACGGTCGTCATTCAGGAGCTCATCAACAACGTCGCCAAGGGACACGGCGGCAAGTCGGTGTTCTGCGGTGTGGGTGAGCGCACGCGTGAAGGGAACGACCTCTACCTCGAGTTCAAGGAAGCGGGGATTCTCGACAAGGTGGCGCTGATCTACGGGCAGATGAACGAGCCGCCGGGGGCCCGCCTCCGCGTCGGTCTGGCCGGGCTGACGGTGGCCGAGTACTTCCGCGACAAGGAGAACGCGGACGTTCTCGTGTTCATCGACAACATCTTCCGCTTCACGCAGGCGGGTTCGGAAGTGTCCGCGCTCCTCGGCCGCATGCCGAGCGCCGTGGGTTACCAGCCGACGCTGGCGACGGAGATGGGCGACCTGCAGGAGCGCATCACCTCGACGCGCAACGGCTCGATCACCTCGGTGCAGGCCATCTACGTGCCCGCCGACGATCTCACGGATCCGGCACCGGCCACGGCCTTCGCGCACTTGGACGCCACGGTCGTGCTGAACCGCAAGATCACGGAGCTCGGCATCTATCCCGCGGTGGATCCGCTCGACTCGTCGAGCCGCATCCTCGATCCGCAGTTCGTCGGTCCGCGTCACTACGCAGCCGCGACGGCGGTGCAGCGCATCCTGCAGCGCTACAAGGAGCTCCAGGACATCATCGCGATCCTTGGCATGGACGAACTCTCGGAAGAGGACAAGAAGATCGTCGGGCGCGCGCGCCGCATCCAGCGCTTCATGTCGCAGCCGTTCGCGGTGGCCGAGCAGTTCACCGGCATCCCGGGCAAGTACGTCAAGCTCGAGGAGACGATCACCTCGTTCGAGCGTCTCGTGTCGGGCGAGTGCGATCACCTGCCGGAGCAGGCCTTCTTCATGGCCGGCGGCATCGACGACGTGATCGAGAACGCCAAGAAGTTCCAGGGCTGATCGTGCTCAACGTCTCGGTCATCTCGCCGGAAGCGACGCTGTTCGAAGGGGAGGCGCCGTCGATCACGGCGCCCGCCTTCGATGGCGAGATCGGCATCCTCACCGGTCACGCTCCGATGGTGACGGTGCTCGGCACCGGCACGCTCACGGTCGGCAACGGGCCGTCGTTCACGGTGTCGGGCGGGTTCTTGCAGATCGTCGACAACCAAGTGCGCGTGGTCACGGAGTCGGCGGCGAAAGCCTGAGTCGTTCCGCTCGTGCATCGTTCACGGTCCGCTCGGCGTTCGCGCTCAGCGGACCGTTCTGCGTTCGCTTGATTGCGATTGCCGCTTGGTCGAGGGTGAGGGCTCCCTATGCGAGCTCAACGCTCGCTAGGGGAGCCCTCACCCTCTCCCGCGCTGGTCGTGCGCGAGATCTCCAGCGCGCACCGACGTTTCCGCGTGACCCAGCCACGCAAGGGAGCGGGTCGCCCTTCCCGCAGCGACCGTTGAGGTCGCGAAGGGGAGGGCGTCCCGCGACCGACGAATGAGAGCGATGAGAGTCAGAGCAGAACGCGAGCGCAGTTCGCGCCGCGAACTATCGAGCCGACGAACGTCCGACGAGCGATTCGACGAGCACGGCCGATCGCTCCGCGGCACCGAGTCCGGACGAGACGAGCCCGAGCGCGCGCCGCCCCGCCTCGCGTCGTGCGGGCTCGTCACCGAACAGCCGCACGAGCTGCGTCGCGAGCGCATCCGCCGAGCTCGCCTGGAATCCGCCGCCGATATTCAACAACAGCTCAGCGTCGCGTGCATTGCGGTGTTGCGGCCCGAAGAGCACCGGAGCGCCGAAGGCGGCGGGCTCGACCACCGAGTGCAACCCGGCGCTGTGAAATCCACCGCCCACAAAAGCCACATCGGCCAGCGCGTAGAGCTCCCCGAGCACGCCGACCCGATCCACGACGACGACATCCGCCGTGCGTTGTGCCTCGGTGCCGAGTCGCGCCACCGAAAGCTCGAGCCCTTGTGCCGCGTCCTCGACCGGTCCGAGATGACCCGCCGTGGGCTCGTGCGGCGCGATGATCAGGCGTGCGTCCGGGACGCGTGAGCGGACCACGCGCCAGGCGGCGAGGAGTGGGGCCTCGTCGGCGGGCCAGGTGCTCCCTGCCACGAGGGTGGGGCGCGCGCTCACGAGCGGGGCAAGGAGGGCGCTGGTGCGATCCGTCCTTTGGGCGCGCTGCGCCACTTGATCGTAGCGGGTGTCGCCGGTGACATGAACGGCGCCGGGGCGGACCCCCATGCTGACCAGACGACGCGCGTCGGCATCGTCCACCGTGCCGACCGTGTCGAGCGAGGCGTACGCATCGCGCAGCACCCAGTCTGCCAGCCGCCCGCTGCGTGAGGAGATTCCGCTCACGGTCGCGGAGATCATCCCGAGCGGAATGCCGCGCGCTGCGGCGGACTCGGCGAGGACCGGCCAGACATCCAGCTTGCTGAAGACCAGCGCCGACGGGGCGAGCGCGTCGCACAGCGCGCCCATGTCGCGGGCGGTATCGAACGGGAGGTAGTCCGTGTAATCCACCCCGAGGGCTCGCGCGAACGATTCGGCGCTCGGGGAGAAGAAGGTGTAGACGACCTGCCACTCGGGGTGACGGGTGCGCAGCGTGTCGAGCACCGGTCGCGCCTGCAACCCTTCGCCGACCGAGGGGGCGTGCATCCAGAGGAGCGGGCGGCGGCGGTCGCGGCCCGCCGCCGCCCAGTGGGTGAAGCGTTGCGTGACGCCGCGCCGGACGTGCAGCGAGGTCCGGAGTTTTCCGCGCCCCGCCGGGGTGAGGGTCGCGACCGCAGCCGCGAGGCGGGCGGCGAATGCGTAGGGCGCGCGCGCGATCGGCTTCACGGCATGTGCCTGGAGTCGGGCGAGGCGGGCGTCGTGGTGGGGGCTATTTCTTGGCGGCGGCGATGGCGGCGTCGATCGCCTTGCGGAAGTCCGCGACGGGATACGCCCCCTCGAGTTTCGTGCCGCCGATGAAGAAGGTCGGCGTGGACTGGACGCCGGAGGCGCGGGCGCGTTCCATGTCGGCTTGAATGAGCGTCTTGGTGGCGGAACTCTCGGAGCAGCTCTTCTGCGCCGCGGCCTTGACGCCAACGGCAACGGCCAGGGAGTCGAGGTAGGCGCGCGGATTGGCGATCTTCTCCCAGATCGCCTGGGTATCGAACAGTTTGTCGTGCATCTCCCAGAACTTCCCCTGGGCCGAGGCGCACATGGCCGCGATGGCCGCCGGCATGGCGTTGGCGTGCATGGAGAGGGGGAGATTGAGATAGGCGAGCCGGATCTTCCCGGAATCGACGTACTCCTTCTTGATGGTGCCGAAGGTTTCGTCGTGGAATTTCTTGCACCAGGGGCACTGGAAGTCGGACACTTCGACAAGCCAGATGCTGGCCGTGGGGTTGCCGGCGACCCGCCCCTTGTCGGCGGCAGTCACGAGCGCGGAGTCCTGGGGGGCGACTGGGCGGGGGCTTTGCGCGCCGAGGAGGGTCGGGCGCGCAGCGCCCGGGAGGGCGCCGGCCAGGGCACTGATGAGGAGGGCGGCGGGGAGCAGGGAGAGCAGGCGGGTGCGCATGATCGACGGTCGGAAGAGGGAGCGAGCTTGTGGCTTATATAAGGGGCTGGAGGGCAGGAGGGGGAGGGGGGCGTCACGGATCCAGATTGTCTCAGTGCGGAGATGACGGAACAAATGTGTCAAGCGGGGGTTGCGCGGATGGACGTCAGGTGGTGAAACTAGTATTGCTACAGGAATGTGACGCCGGGCGACCCCGCCGGGTATTGCGCATTGGTACATGTAGTCCAGCAGTCCCCCCGAGCATGTCTCGGACGCCGTACCCGGAAGTTCGGCAGTGAGAGTCCCCACTTTTCCACCTTCAGTAAGAGGGAACGCGATGCAAAAGAGTACTCGGTTGCGGTGGTGGTTGACCGCGGTACTGGCACTCGTCGCAATGGTGCCGGCGACGCTGTTCGCCCAGAGCGCAACGATCACCGGCAAGGTGACCAATGCGAATGGCGAACCGCTTCTCGCCGCCAATGTGACGATCGACGCTTTGACAGTGTCGCAGGGCACGAATGCCTCGGGCCAGTATACGATTGTGATCCCTGGTGCCCGTGTCACGGGTCAGCAGGTGATGTTGCGCGTCCGCGCGATCGGGTATGCCCCGGTGGCGAAGGCCATCACGTTGTCTGCCGGGTCGCAGACGCAGGACTTCCAGCTGAAGGAAGACGTCAACAAGCTGAGCCAGGTCGTGGTGACCGGCGTGACGGCGGGGACGGAGCAGAAGAAGCTGCCGTTCACCGTGGCGCAGGTCAGCGACAAGGACATGCCCGTCCCGGGCGGCAACGCGATCACGCAGCTCCAGGGCAAGGTGCCGGGCGCGAACATCGTGTCGCAGTCGGGTCGCCCGGGCTCGACTCCGTCGATCATTCTGCGTGGACCGCAGTCGATCAACGCGTCGGGCCGTGGCCAGGACCCGCTGTTCATCGTGGACGGCGTGATCGTGATCGGCTCGCTGCCGGACATCAACCCGAACGACATCGAGAACGTCGAAGTCGTCAAGGGTGCCGCGGCGGCCTCGCTGTACGGATCGCGCGCCGGGTACGGCGTCATCAACATCACGACCAAGTCGGGGAAGAGCACCGGCGAGGGCGTGCGTTTCACGACGCGTGTTGAAGGCGGCGCGAGCGACATCGAAGGCAAGTACAAGTCGGCGAAGGCCAGCTCGATGATCTACGGACCGGATCACCAGCGCGTCTGCCAGAACACGCAGGGCTCGACGCTGCCGGTGGCGACGCTCCAGAACTGCCAAGCGACGGTCAACCTGTATGACGAAGCGCTGCGCGTGAACGAGCAGGGCGGCGATTACGCGCTGAACCCGGTGCTCTTCATGGGCGACTACGGCATTTCGTCGGCGCCGAGCAAGGCTGGGCTTCGCGGGTACTTCCAGGTCAACAAGTTCCCGACCGTGTATGACCCGGTCGCCCAGATCATCACCAACGGGCCGTTCCTGAACGCCAGCGTCGACATGACGGGCAAGTTCAACCGCTCGAACTTCTTCGCCTCGGTGGGCAACTTCTACCAGGAAGGGTCGATGCGGTTCCTTGACGGCTTCCGCCGCAAGTCGCTCCGCCTCAACATCGACAACACGCTCGGTGGCAACTGGACCTTCTCGTCGCGTGCCTACTACGCGAACGTCTGGTCGGACGGCAACGGCTCGCCGGCCTCGCTCGGCCTGACGCGTCAGCCGGCGTTCGTCGACTTGCTCCGCAAGGACAAGTTCGGCCGTCTGTTCATCCGTACGACGGTCACGGCGCAGGGGAGCCAGAACACCAACCCGTTGTACACGGCGTCGTACTATCTTGCCGACAACAACTCGGACCGCTTCACCGGCCAGATGGCGGTGCGGTGGCAGCCGTTCACGTGGCTCGACGGCGAGTGGAATTTTGGTTACGACCGCAGCAACTATCAGGGCATGGGCTACAGCGACAAGGGGCTCGCCCGCTCGTCGACGACCTACACCTCGGTCGGTAGCGCTAGCCGTTCGGATTCGTGGGACCAGTCGTACAACACGGCGTTCAACCTCACGGCCCGCAAGGACCTCCTGAGCGACCTGACCGCCCGCCTCACCGCCCGCGCGCTCTATGAGCAGCAGGACGGCACGAGCGACGCGCACAGCTGCTCGATCCTCGTGGTGTCGGGTCTGCACACGACCAACGCCTGCGTGATCGGCACGACGAACGTCCCGGGCATCGGCTCGAGCGACTACTCGACGCGTCAGATCGGTCTGTTCGCCGGCATCGATCTCGAGTGGAAGGAGCGCTACATCCTGGGCGGCCTGTTCCGTCGCGACGGTTCGTCGCTGTTCGGCGCATCGAGCCGCTGGAAGAGCTACGGCCGCGGTTCGTTCGCGTATCGCGTGTCGGAAGAAAAGTGGTGGCCGGCCAAGAAGTTCCTCAACGACTTCAAGCTCCGTGCCTCGCTCGGTCAGGCGGGCAACCGCCCGAACCAGACTGCGCAGTACGAGACGTACAGCATCGGCTCGGGCGGCGTCTTGTCGCCGAACGTGCTCGGCAACCGCAACCTGCGTCCTGAGGTCTCCACGGAGACCGAGCTCGGCTTCGATGCCGAGATCATGAGCAAGTACGGCCTGACGGTCACCAAGGCCCGCTCGGTGGTGGACGACCAGATCCTGAACGTCCCGGTCGCTGCGGCGGCGGGTTTCAACAGCGTCTGGAAGAACGCGGGCCAGCTGACCAACAACACGTGGGAAGCGTCGTTGAACATCCCGATCGTCGAGAAGCGTGACTTCACGTGGACGGCGCGCGTGAACTACGATCGCACCACGTCGGTGATCACCCGCCTGGACGTGAACCCGTACTTCGTGACGGCCGCGGGCCAGCAGGGATCGGAGTCGATGTTCCAGGTCAAGCAGGGCGAGGTGTACGGCACGATCTACGGCCGTCGCTTCATCACCCAGTGCTCGCAGTTCCCGGTCGCCTACCAGAGCCGTTGCGGCGACGGGCTTGAGTGGCAGAAGAACAACGAGGGGTACATCGTGTGGGTCGGCGCTGGCAACAAGCAGAGCGAAGGCATCACGCGCAACCTCTGGATGTCGCAGACCCAGAACGTGGGGACCTGCAACGATTCGCCGTGGGGTTGCACGACCAACGTGTACAGCAGCTGGGGCATGCCGATCATCCTCCGTGACACCGCCGCGGCCTCGTTCGGCACGGCGACGCTCACCAAGAACGGTTCGGCGCTCCCGGATTACCGCTGGTCGCTCGGCCAGAACTTCCAGTACAAGAAGCTCTCCGTGTACGCGCTGTTCGACGCGGTCAAGGGCAACAACATCTGGAACGAAGAGCGTCAGTGGTCCTACGGCGACCTGATGCACGAGGACGTCGACCAGTACAACAAGACGGTTGCGACCGCCAAGCCGATCGGCTACTACTGGCGCAACAACACCGAGAACACGGCCGGCGTCGGCGGGCTGTACGACATTCTCGGACCGTCGAGCCGCACGGTGGAAGATGCGTCGTACATCAAGCTCCGCGAAGTCAGCGTGGGCTACCGTTTCGGCAAGATCGCCGGCCGCGGAGACTGGACGCTGTCGCTCGTGGGCCGCAACATCAAGACGTGGACCAACTACAACGGCTTCGATCCTGAGGTCGGTCTGTCGGGCGGCACCAACGGCTCGGGCGCGCTGAACGCGATCGACGCTTACACCTTCCCGAACCTCCGTACGTTCACCCTGACGCTCACCACGAGCTTCTGATCGCTCGCGGGGGTGCCCGTTGGATGGTCAACGGGCTCCCCTGCATCCCCCACGAGGACTAATGATGCGAAAGAGTCTTATCCGGGCGGTCGCGATCGCACCGCTGACCCTGCTGTTCGCAGCCGGGTGCAAGAAGGAAGTTCTGACCGTGCTCAACACCAACAGCCCTGACGTGGTCCGTGTGTACAGCACGGCCGCCTCGGTTGAGGGCGTGGTGCAGGGCCTCGGCAGCCAGTTCTGGAGCGGATTCCAGGGCAGTTCCGAAGGCATGAATGTGCAGTCGAAGAACATCGCGCTCGAGACCTACGGATCGGTCGCGAACTTCGGCATGAACACGCGCAATGCCATCCCGCGTTCGGCGATCAACAACGATCGCGGCAACTCGGTGCAGGCGGGGAACATCCGCGATTTCTCGACCTTCTCGAAGGTCTCGCGCAATGCCACGACGTCCATTCAGGCGCTCGATCGTCTGATTGCGGCGGCCAAGGCCGCGGGCGCGAACAATGCACTCGGCTCGCCGGCGCAGGACGCGCGCGCTCGGGCCTTCGCGTTCTTCATCAATGGCGCGTCGCTCGGTTACCTCGCGATGGCGTACGACTCGGCGGCGATCGTGACCCCGAGCGTCCCGTCGGACGTGGTGCCGGACCTCGCGTTCTATCCGGACGTGGCCACGGCTGGCCTTGCGCTGATGGACTCGGCCATTGCCATCACGACCAGCGCCAACGCCTCGAGCGGGGCGAACGGATTCCCGCTGCCGAGCACCTGGTTCAACGGGTTGGCGCTGACGCAGGCGCAGTTCGTGCAGTTCATCAAGGCTCACCAAGCGCGGATCCGTGCGGGCATTGCCCGTACCCCGACCGAGCGTGCGGCGGTGAACTGGACGCAGGTGATCGCGGATGCCAATGCTGCGGCCGCGTACGGCGATTTCGTCGTCACGATCGGCACCGGCTGGGGTTGCGCGTACGACTGCTCGCAGATGGAAGTGTCGGCGGGGTGGGGTGAAATCAGCCCCATGTACTCGTTCATGGCGGACACCTCCGGCGCGTACAGTGCGTGGCTGGCCACGAACATCTTCAGCCGCAACTCCGCGATCCTCGTGGTCACGCCCGACACGCGTTGGCCGCAGGGTGCAACGCGTACGGCGCAGCAGACCAACAGTCCGCTGCCGAGCACGACCCGCTTCATCACCAACCGCAGTGCGGGGGGTGACGTGAGCGGCGACGTGTGGGGCACATCGTTCTACGATCACACCCGCTGGTACGCGCTGGCCAAGATCGCGCCGGTCGGCCAGGGGCCGTACACGTACATCGACAAGCAGGAGATGAACATGCTGGCCGCGGAGGGTTACATCCGCACCGGCAACTTGGCCTCGGCCACGACGTTGATCAATGCGTCGCGTGCAACGGCCGGTCTTCCGGCCATCACGACGCCGGCCAGCGCGACGGCGACGATCACGGGTACGTTCAGCGCCACGGGTTGCGTCCCGCAGGTGCCGAACGCGACCGGGACTGCGGCCGCGTGCGGCAACATCCTGGAAGCGATGAAGTACGAGAAGCGCATGCAGACGCAGCACACGGGTTACATGCAGTGGTTCGTGGACAGCCGTGGATGGGGTGACCTCGTCGTAGGCTCCGCGCTGCAGTGGCCGGTGCCGAACGGCGAGATGGACGCCCGCGTGCATCCGTTCTACAACAGCGACAAGTCCAAGGTCGTCGGTGGCGGGCTCGCCATCGCCGCCAAGGGTACGTACGGCTTCTAGTGGTTCGTTTCCGGAAGCTCGGTGGGTTTCTGGCGACATTCGCGTTGCTGCTGCAAGGGTGCTACGAGTCGTTGCCTTTGCAGCAGGGCGTCGCCCCGACGGACAAGCAGATTGAGTTCGTGTTGAGCGATGCCGGGCGGGTGGCGCTGGCTCCGAAGCTGGGGGCAGCGGTCGAGAAGGTCCGCGGAAACATCATTGCAGTGGATGGAGAGTCGTACACGATGACGGTGACACAGGTTCTGCAGTACGGCGGCGTTTCCGCCACGTGGAATGGCGAGAGGGTCGTTGTACTCAAGGGACACACGGTGGGCTTCCAGGTCCGCCAGTTGGATAAGACGAGATCCGCGTTGCTTGCTGGCGCGGTGATCGTTGGAATCGGGGCTCTGTTCTTCGGGAAGTCGCTGTTCGGGTCGGGCACGGATGTCGCCCCCTCGACCGGCACCGGTAGCCAGAGCTTGACCGGAAGCTTGCACTAACCAGCGGCAGAACACCGCCTCCTACTTTTTCTCACCAGTCTGGAGCCAGCCAGATGCGATTTCAGCGTCAACTTCTCATTGCTCTCGCCACAACCGTCGTCGCCGCCTGCGCGAAGGACGTGAAGGGCGTCAGCAACGTCGGCGATATCCCGCCGCTCGCGTACGTCCGTTACTTGAACGCGGTCTCTGATACGCTCGGGACGGATTTCCGTTCGATCGATCATCTCACCTACGCCCAGCCGTTCCTCGCCACGCCGTACCGCGCGATGGGATACGGTGGGTACCAGGGCTACGCGGCCGGGTCGCACAACATCCGCGTCTTCCCGAACTCGACCAACATCGCCGTGACGTCGTCGTGGTTCGTCGACACGACCCTGACGTTCACCGCGAACACGTACTACACGATCGTGCATGTCGGCCTCGGCCGCGGCACGGGTACGGCGAAGCAGGGCCTCATGGTCTTCGCGGACACGTTCCCGGCCCAGTCGACGACGAACGTGAGCTATCGTGTGTGGAACGTTGGCAACGACCTCGGCGCGGTGGACGTCTATGCGACGGCTGCCACGACGGATGCGTTGCCGGGTACCGCCACGTTCTCGAACGTCGCCTACAAGGCCCGTTCGGCGTATGTGTCGCGTGCTGCCGGGCCGCTGGCGCTCCGCGTCTTTGCGACCGGCACCACGACGCCGGCGCTGATTTCGGCGACGATGAACACCGGAACGGCCGGTACGACCTCGGTTGATCCGATCGGTGGCGCTGGCGTGGCCGGCACGATCGCGACGGCCATGATCTACTCCAAGACCACCTGCACCACGGCCGCGGATTGCACGGCTCGCGGCATCACGCTCGTCGCTGCTCCGAGCATCGTGTGGTGGAACGACGTTCAGCCGCCGCGTACGACCTCGCCGTAAGCCGACGGGGCGTTTGCTGACGCTGTACCAGCGACTGGTGGGGCCGCCGACGGGATTTCCGTTCGGCGGCCTTGCCCGTTTCTGGGAGCACCGATACCGGCCAGCGCTCCGGGTGGCACTGCTTGTGCTGGCGACGGCGGGCGCCGTGCACGCACAGACGATCATCGGGACGATCCGTTCGCAGGATACCGAGCGTTCAGTCGCCGGTGCCAAGGTGAGTGCGTCGGACTCCCTCGGGCGGCTGTTGGCGGAAGCGACCACGGACCCGTCCGGCCGTTTTCGGATGCGCCTCCCGGGGAACCTGCCCTTCCAGATCGTCGTCAAGAAGGTGGGGTGGCGACCGTCCTCAACGGAGCTGATTCGTGGGGCGCCCGATGATACGCTGCAACTCGACCTGATGGTCCCCGCCGAACCAACGGAGATGGATGCGGTCACGGTGACCGCGAAGGGAGAAGGCAACGCGAACTCCAAGTCACTGGACGAAGCCAGGCGGCGTGGATGGAAGACCGTGATGCCCCAGGAAGTGGAGGCGCATCGGGAGCAGGCGACCAACTTCCTCGACCTGATGCGTTCCACCGGAGCCCAGGGGGTGATTCTCCCTGCGCAGCCGGACGACTGCGTGAAATCCAACCGCACCCGACGCTGTCTGACGTTCATCGTGGATGGGGTTCCCGCGGGAATCAGCATTTATCTGAATCCGCGCGATGTCTATTTCTATTCGGTGCTGTCCTCGACGGAATCCGCAGTGATCTGGGGCGATAAAGCCCCGTGGGGAGCCATCGTGGTGGTGACCCGACAATACGGAGACCGAAAGAATCCCTGAGCCGATGCGTCGTCTCCTCCGCCGTGTGTGGGCCAGTCTGGCACTGATCAGTGCCGGTGGCTCCGCGTCGTGGGCGCAAAAGCCGCAGGGACCGGGCGCGCTCGAGATTCCAGCGCCGCGCGGGATGGTCAATGACTTCGCCGGGGTGATCCCAGCAGAGCAGGCCGCACGGATCGAACGGTTGGCACGCGCGGTGCGGGAGGCGAGTCGCGGCGAGATTTCGGTGGTGACGCTTCCCGACATCGGGACGCGCGCGCCTGGGGATGTGGCGCTGCAGATCGGCCGCGAGTGGAAGGTGGGCGCCGCGGCGGCGGTGGGGGATCGCGCCCGCAACGCCGGGGTTGTGGTGCTCGTGGTGCCCAAAGAGACCGGCACCGACGGCAAGGGGCATCTGTTCATCGCGACCGGCCAGGGGGCCGAAGGCTTCCTGACGGATGCTCAGACGGGAGATATTCGTCGCGAAGCCACGCCGCTGTTGCAGAAGTCGGATTACGGCACGGCGCTCGAGTTGATCACGCAGCGGATCGCCGAGAAGTACGGCGCCGAGTTCGGGTTTTCGGTCGACACCCTGTCGCGCATTCCGGCGGAGCAGCCGATCGGGGCCGAGCGCGAGCCGGGCGGGGGCATTCCTCCCGGTCTCGCACTGCTGCTGTTCGTGGTGATCCTGTTGGTGGCCTCCCGTGGCCGCAGCGGCGGATGCCTAGATCGGAAGAGCGTCGTGTAGGGAAAGAGTGTAGATCTCGGTGGTCGCCGTATCATTAAAAAAA
>CAXBQP010000041.1:0-27768 GCA_963978095.1 uncultured bacterium
AACTCGGGTGACTGATAGTCGTTGGTCTTGCCGCGCGTGATCTGCACGGTGTCCTTCTTGTCGAGCGACATCGTGAAGATGTTCCAGCCCCCGTCGCGGTCACTCACGAAGGTGATCTTCTTGCCATCCGGCGAGTAGCGCGGCTGCCCATCGAACGCCATCCCCTGCGTCAGCGGCGTCGCCTTCCCGCCGGTGATGGGCATCGTATAGATGTCACCGAGGAGATCGAAAACGATCGACTTCCCGTCCGGTGACACATCGAGCGACGTCCAGTTGCCGGTCTTCGTCGTGAACGAGAAGGTCCGATCCGGACGGAGTGGCAATCCCTCTTGCATGGGATCGCGGGGCGGTTGGGCGCCGCGCTGGGCCAGCAACGTGACTGGGAGCGCGAGGGAGGCGAGGAGCCGCAGTGGGCGCATGGCCATGGCAGGACCAAGGGCGAGTGTGGGGATGGTGCGAGATGCTCAGAAAGTGCGACACGCCGCAGCTTTCGGCAATGTGCATCTGCTGAACAGGCGCCAGCAGCACCGCCGGTCCGGCCCGCTCCCCTCCCCCACGGTGACACACCCCGGGGGTATCGAGTCGCTCGGCGCAGCAACCCCGACTATCGTTCTTGGATGCCTCTCCAAAGCCACGACGCCGACGCCTCCCTCGATCCGAAGGACTGGGACGCCTTCCGAGCCCTCGCCCACCGTATGGTGGACGATTCGCTCGCCTTCATTCGCGACCTCCCGCAGACGCGCCCTTGGCAGCCGATCCCCCCCGAGGTCCGCGCCTCGCTGACCGGTGAGGCTCTGCCGATGGCCCCCCAGTCGCCGGAAGCGGCCTACGCGCAGTTCCTTGAGGAAATCCTCCCCTTCACGAACGGCAACCGGCACCCCCGATTCTGGGGATGGATCCAGGGAAACGGCACCCCGCTGGGCATGATGGCGGACATGCTCGCCGCCGGCATGAACGCGCATCTCGCGGGGCTGGACCAATCGCCGAAGTTGGTCGAGTTGCAGGTGATCAGGTGGCTCGCCGAGCTGATGGGGATGCCGACGACCTCGAGCGGGCTGCTCGTCAGCGGCGGATCGATGGCGAATATCCTGAGCCTCGCCGTCGCGCGACACGCCAAGGCGGGATTCGACGTTCGCACGGAAGGGCTGTACGCGCAGCCCCGGCTCACCGTCTACGCCTCGACCGAAGTCCATTCCTGGGCACAGAAAGGAGTGGAGCTCTTCGGCATGGGGAGCGCATCGCTGCGAAAAGTCCCCGTCGACGCCGATCTGCGGATTGATCTGGACGCCCTTCGCGCCATGATTGCGGCCGATCGCGTGGCCGGGATGCGTCCCATCTGCGTGATCGGCTCGGCCGGCACCGTGAACAGCGGGGCGACCGATGACCTGCATGGGTTGGCGGATCTCTGCGCCGCCGAGTCGCTCTGGTTCCATGTCGACGGGGCATTCGGCGCGTTGGCACGGCTCTCGCCGGAGCTGGCGCCGATCGTGCATGGCATGGAGCGCGCGGATTCGCTCGCGTTCGACTTGCACAAGTGGATGTACCTCCCGTACGAGATCGCCTGCTTCCTGGTGCGCGACCCCGAGGTGCACCGCGCCACGTTCGCGCTGACGCCGAGTTACCTGCGCGATGAAGGGCGTGGGGTGATCGCCGGCGGGATCCCGTTCGCGGATCGGGGGCCGGAGCTGACCCGCGGGTTCAAGGCGCTCAAGGTGTGGATGTCACTCAAGGCGCACGGGGTGGATGCCTTCACGGCGCTGATCGAACAGAATGTGGCGCAGGCGCGGGAGCTGGGCCGCCGGATCGCATCGATGCCGGGGCTCGCGTTGGTCACGCCCGTCACGCTCAACATCGTCTGCTTTCGCCTCGTGCGCCCCGGACTCTCGGGTGAACAGGAGGATGCGCTCACCAAGGAACTGCTGCTCCGGCTCCAAGAGGAAGGCGTCGCGGTCCCGAGCGGGTCGCAGCTGGGCGGCCGGTACATCATCCGCGTTGCCTGTTCGAACCATCGAGCCACGTGGGCGGATTTTGAGCTATTCTTGAGCGCAGTCCAGCGGATCAGCGAAACGCTCGCTCCTCAATGAGGTCGTCATGACGATGCTCCGCCACACCGTCATCATCGCGACTGCCGCGTGTGGCGTGGCGGTCGGTGGATTCACGGCGCGGGCCAGCGGGCAATCAGTGGTCACCGCAGGCGCGGTGCGGGTGACGCTCGACGCCCATGCCACGGTGACCGCACTCTCTGATGCCACGACCGGCCGGAATCTGTTGGCGAGGGGAGAGCCGGCGCCTTTGCTGACCGTCGTGAATGCGGGGCGCCGCTTGGCGCCGAGTTCCCTCAGGGACTCGCGCTCCGGGAGTCGCAGGACGTTGACGCTCCGGTATCAGGAGATCGGTGTCGAGATCGCCGTGCGAGTCCGCGAGGTGCAAGGGTATGTGGCGTTCGAGATCGTCAGCGCCACACCAGCGTCCGGAGTGGATGCCGTGATTTGGGGCCCCTACCCCACCACCATCAAGGAAACGGTGGGCGAGATCATTGGTGTGGTCCGGAACGGGCAGACGGCACTTGGCCTGCAGGTCCTGAACCTGAAGACGCTGGGCGGGGACCTGCCCAACAGCGAAGGGAGCACGTGGGCACGTGGCATTACCGCGCTGGGCCGGCCGTACGGCAGCGTGCTGCAGGCCTACACCATCAATCGGGACCGCGAGCGTCGCGTCGATGCGTGGGGCGGTGTCTACAAGAACATGCTGGTCACGCGCATTCCGGGGGAAACGGTGGTCGGAAGCGCGATCGCGCTGTTCGGCTGCCCGGAACCGGAGACGCTCACGCGGCTGGAGCAGATCGAGGTCGCGGAGCATCTCCCCCATCCGACCGTCGATGGGGCCTGGATCAAGCGATCGCCCATCTACAATCGCTCGTACCTGATTTCATCCTTCGGCGAGTCCGATGTGGACGAGATGATCGGCTACACCAAGCGAGCCGGATTGTACTCGCTCTACCACGAGGGCCCCTTCAAGAGCTGGGGACATTTTCTGCTCGACGAGCGGCAGTTCCCCAACGGGCGTGCCGGACTCAAGCGCGCCGTGGACAAAGCGCGCGCGGCCGGCATTCATTTCGGTACGCACACGCTCACGAACTTCATCAATACGAATGACCCGTACGTCACGCCCGTTCCGGACGATCGCCTCAGCGTTACGGGAGCGTCGACGCTGGTGCACGATGTGGACGCCACGCAGACGACACTCGAGGTCGCGTCTCCCGAATATTTCAATCAGGACAAGGACAACAATCTCCACGCGGTGAAGATCGGCAAGGAGATCGTCCAGTACCGCGCGGTGACCGCCAGCGCGCCGTATGCGTTGCTCGACGTCCAGCGCGGGGCCTTCGGCACCGCCGCCGCCGCGCATCGCGCCGGTGAAGCAGCCGGCAAGCTGTTCGATCACCCCTACAAGGTGTTCTTTCCCAACTTCGCCATGCAGCGCGAGGTGGCGACCAATCTGGCACAGTTCCTCAATGAGACCGGCGTCGATCACATCGACTTCGACGGCCACGAAGGGGCACTCGCCTCGGGGCAAGGGGACTATGCGCTCGCCGTCTTCGCCAAGGACGTACTCGAGCAGACGAACCACGACCTGATCAACGGGACCAGCATCAGCAAGACGTTCTACTGGCATATCGGCTCGTACTACAACTGGGGCGAGCCGTGGTACGGCGGCTTCAACGAAAGCATGCAGCAATACCGGATCGACAACCAAGGGTTGTTCGACCGGAACTTCATGCCGCACATGCTGGGGTGGTATCTCCTCACCGAGAACACCACGCTTCCCGAGATGGAATGGATGCTCGCGCGCGCGGCCGGGTATCGCGCCGGGTTCGCCATGGTCGCGCGCCCCAAGGCGCTCCGGGGGAACCCCATCACAGGAATACTGCTCGACGCGATCCGCGAGTGGGAGGATGCCCGCACGCGGCACGCGTTCGACGCGCAGCAGGAATCGCGATTGCAGGACCCCAAGCGCGACTTCCACCTCGAGAAGATCGGCCACGATGCCTGGGCGTTGCACGAATACGCGACGTCGCCGGTGTTCGTGCGCGAGCGGATGGAACGTCAGCCGGGTGAACCCACGTCGAGCACATGGGAGCTCGACCAAGCGTGGAAGGAACAGCGCCTCCAGTTCCGGCTGGCGGTCACGGGAAAGAGCGGCGCGGTGCGCGCGCTGCGCCTGCAGATCGACCACTATGCGTCCGTTGTGCTGCCGCTGGAGTTGACCGCCGGCGAAAGCGTGATCTGCGATGGCAGCACCACGATACAGCTCTACGATGCCAAGGGAAAGCGCAAAGGGTCGTTCACACTGCCGACCCTGCCCCCGGTGCTCGCTCCGGGGCACCATTCGATGCAACTGGATTCGGACTTCAGCGGCGACGACCCGCCGCGGATCGACGTGCAGTTCAAAGGCATGAGTCGGACGGAACAGGTCCGCGCCCACCCGTAAGGAGCCCCCATGCTGTCACATGTTCGCCTCTTGCGACCACTCGCCGCCGGCACCCTGCTACTTGCGGCGGCAGCCTTGCCCCACGCGACGCCGTCCGTCGATCCGGTGATGGTCGCCAGGATCCGCGAGGAAGGACTCCAGCACTCCAACGTCATGGAGTTCGAGAGCTACATCACCGACGTCCTCGGCGCACGGCTCACGATGTCGAACGACATGAAGCGCGCCCAGCGCTGGGTCCAAGGCGAACTCACACGCATGGGACTCGCGAATGTCGCCGCCGAACCTTACATGGATTACGGCGTCACGTGGGACAACACGTACGTCTCGCTCCATCTGCTCGAGCCGGACTACACGCCGATGGTCGGGTATCCGATTGCCCACACCGCGGGCACGGCGGGGAAGCTCGATGTGTCGGCGGTGATCGTCGACCTGCAGTCACGGGATGATCTCGCCAAGTACCGCGGCACCCTGAAGGGAAAAGCCATCTTGGTCACGCCCCCGGCCGCCGTCGACCTCGCCGTGCTCACCAACGGCGTGCCGCGGCTCACGGAGAAGGATCTCGCGGCACTCGAGCAGGTGACGATCGCGCCAACGCGGCCGGCGCCCGCTCGGACGATTCGAAATCCGGACCTGCTCAACGCCGAGGAACGAATGGCGTTCTACAAGTCCGAGGGGGTGGCGGTGGTGTTCCAGTGCGAAAGTGGCTGGCTGGGCGCGGTGCGCGGATACTCGCGCCCCGGCTCCGCGAAGGACGGCTGGTCGCGCGACGGAATGCTCAACTCGGTGCCTCTCGTGGCCATCACCCCGGAACACTACAACCGGATGTACCGGATCCTGAAGCGCGGCATGCCGGTCAAGGTCGAGGTGGAGGTTCGCAATGCGATCGGCGACCGCGTGGAACAGGCGATGAACATCGTGGCGGAGATTCCCGGGTCGGATCTGAAAGACGAGATCGTGATGATGGGTGCCCACCTCGACACGTGGCACGCGAGCCCGAACGCGAGCGACAACACCTCTGGCGTCGCCGTGGTGATGGAAGCCGCACGCATTCTCAAGGCCGTCGGGGCCAAGCCGCGGCGCACGATTCGCCTTGCGCTCTGGTCGGGTGAAGAACAGGGTCTCTTCGGCTCACGTGCGTACGTCCGGAAGCACTTCGGGAATCCCAAGGATTCCACGATCGGTGCGAAACCCGAGTATGAGAAACTCTCCGTCTACTTCAACCAGGACTACGGTGCCGCGCAGTACCGCGGGATCTACCTGCAAGGCAACGAGCTGGCCCGTGCACAACTCACGGCGTGGATGGAACCGTTCCGCGATCTTGGCATGACGACCGTATCGAACCAAGGGGTGGGCAGCACCGACCACGTGTCGTTCGACGAAGTCGGGCTCCCGGGCTTCCAGTTCCTGCAGGATCACACGCCGGGAACCGGTGGCCACACGAACATGGATTTCCTCGAGGGGATCCAAGCCAACGACTTGATGAAGAACGCCACCATCATGGCGTCCTATGTGTATCACGCCGCGATGGCTGACAGCCGCATGCCACGGAAGGGCCGCTAGGGATATCGTTCCGCAGCACGCTCGGAGACTCCATGCTGATTCGTCCCGCCCGCCTGGATGAAGTTCCGGCCCTGAACGCCCTGATCGCGCGTTCCGCACGCGCACTGAGCCGGGGGTATTACACGGAGGCTGAGACCGAGGCGTTGGTCGCGCACGTGTTCGGGGTGGACTCGCAGCTCATCCACGACGGCTCGTACTTCGTGGTGGAGCGCAACGCCGCGTTCCTTGCCTGTGGTGGATGGAGCGATCGACGTACGTTGTTCGGCGGCGACCAAACGAAGTCGGCGGAGGATCCGCGATTGGATCCTTCGTGCGAGTCCGCGCGCATCCGCGCGTTCTTCGTTGACCCCTCGTGCGCACGGAGCGGGATCGGACGCGCCCTCCTGTCGCATGCCGAAGACGCGGCGCGCGCCAAAGGATTTCATCGCGCGTCGCTCATGGCGACCTTGCCCGGTGTTCCGTTCTACGAGCGCGAAGGGTATCATGCGGTCGAACGCGTCGGGCATCGGATGCCGGACGCCACGACAGTCGCCTTCGTCCGAATGGAACGCGCATTGTAGGCCTGCCCGATCCGTGCGTGCCCCCGACCGTCACCCCCAATCGCCGCCGCCCCCATGTTGAATCGTCCTCGCGCGCTGGTCCTCGGATTCATCCTCGCGCTCACATTGCCGGTCGGCGCGCCCGTCGCGGCACAGGAGGCGGTCCCGCTCCGGGTCCTGTTCGTCGGGAACAGCTACATCTACTTCAATGACCTCCCCAGCGTGATCGGTGATCTCGCGACGGCCGCGCATGAATCCCGCCCATTCGTTGCGGAGCAGGTGCTGGTCGGTGCCGCAACGCTCGAGCGACACCTCGCGCTTGGCGACGCGATGACCGCGATCCAGCGGGGCGGTTGGGATGTGGTGGTCTTGCAGGAACAGAGCACGCGCCCGATCAACAATCCGGCGCTCATGCTACGGGATGCGCGGACCCTCGCCGAGGCCGTGAAGAAAACCGGTGCGACGATCGTCTGGTATGAAACCTGGGCGAAGGAGATCGAGCCGTCGACGCAGGATTCGCTGACGCGTGGATACCATCGTGCCGCCGCGGCGACGGGCGGCCGCGTCGCACATGTGGGGGAAGCGTGGGCCGCCTTCCGCGCGGCGGAGACGGTTGCGCCCGGCGCACATTCCGCCCTCTTCGTGACAGATGGCAGCCATCCGAGCGAAGCAGGCACCTATCTCGCCGCCTCGGTCTTCTACGCCACGCTCTATGGCAAGAGCCCCGTCGGGCTCCCCGCGACCTCACGGACCACGCGCCAACAGCCGCCGCACGGACCGCCTGCGGGTGCACCCAAGAAGGAGATTCCGAGGGACATCGCCGCGCGGCTGCAGGAGCTGGCCTGGGCTACCACGACCAGCGCCGCCGGTTCGACCGATCGGTAGCTGGCGTGCGCCGGGATGACACCGTGGCCGTCAACGCGGGGAGCGCTTGTCGACCACCACGGCCCCGCCCTTCATCACCCACCGCACCTTGTTGATGGCGATGTCGATGTCGGTCAGCGGATTCCCGTCCACCGCCACGATATCCGCGTAGTAGCCGGGGGCGATCCGTCCGATCTTGTCGCCAAGTCCCAGGAGTTCGGCGCCCCCCGTGGTCGCAGCGGCGAGCGCCTGCGCCGGCGTCATCCCGGCCTTCACGAACCAGGCGAGCTCGCGCGTATTCTCGCCGAACATCCAGTACACGGCGTCCGACCCCATGGCGATCTTGACGCCGGCCTTCACGGCGCGGCGCGCGGTTTCGAGGTTGAGGAGCCGGAACGAATCGAGTCCGGCGACCTGCTCCGGCGTGTAGCCGAGCAGCGTCGCGTTCTCCGCGTAAAAGCGGTTGTGGTCGATCGTCGGCACATAGTATGTGCCTTTGCGTGCCCACTCGGCCAGCGTGACATCGGCCATGCCGGAGACGTGCTCGACCGATTCGGCACCGGCGCGCATCGCCGCGCGGCCGCCGGTGTCGCCGTACGAATGGATCGCGATGCGGCGGCCGAGTGCGTGGGCCGCGTCCACGGCCACCTGCATCTCCCGATCGGTGAACGTCTGGCGCCCGGTTACGTTCGCGTAGGTACCGGTGGAGCCGTACATCTTGATCCAGTCGGCGCCGGCAGCCACTTGGGTACGCACGGCCTCGGCGATATCCAGCGTGTCCACGATGCGCCCCGTGGCCGGACTGCGGGCCGGCGGCCCGCCGTTGCGACCAGCGGTTGCCCGAGAGAGCCCGTAGCCGACCACGTACATGCGTGGTCCGACCATCGCGCCCTTGTTGATCGAATCGCGCAAGGCGATATCGACGTAGTTCGACGCCCCGAGATCGCGCACCGTCGTGACGCCGGTTTCCAGCGTCTTGCGCAGATTCTCGGCGGCGAGCATCACGACGGAGTCCTTGTTCCGCGTGACGCCGGTGCCCAACGGGTTGTCACGACTGCGCCAGAACGACATGTGCGTGTGCACGTCCACCAGTCCCGGTATCGCCGTGTACGGGCGCACGTCGCGCACCGTCGCACCCTTCGGAACCGCCCGATCCCCGGCACCGACGCTCACGATCCGATCGCCGTCCACCACGATCACGGCGTCACGAAGGATGCGTCCCGAGCCTTCCACGAGCGCACCGAATCGGATCGCCGTCAGGTGCGCGAGTCCTGACGGCCCTGACGCCGCTTGTGCATGGACGTTCATCGTCAGAGACGCGATGAGGCTCACGGCGCGGAATGCACGGTGGAGCGATTCGTTCGTCACAGGAGCACCCGGAGATGGGGAGAGGCGCATCAGCGTGAGGTCGGCGAATCGTCCATGCGGATGATGCGCGTCATGCTGAGCGGGTGAAGGCGTGCATACGGAACGCCGGCGGGATCGAGCAGTTGCAACCGCCTCCAGAAATCATGAGGCGACGCGGCGCGCCCGGTTCGCAGGAGCAGCTGCCGCGTCAGATCATCGGCCCGCTGCTCATCGGCTTCACTCGCCGGGGATTGAGGGCGCGCGCCCTTCATGCGCAGCCACGGATCATCAGTCGCCAACGCGACAGCGGACGTTGCAAGGTCGACTGAAGCATCGACCAGCTGCCGCCGACCACTGCGCTCCGCACTGCCAAGAATCACGGCGTGCGCGATCTCGTGCGCGAGAACAACGGCCAGATCGTCATCCGCGTGCGCGTACGCGAGCATGCCGGTCGTCACGGCGACGGTGCGCCCATCACTCCATGCGTTCGGGGCGTCGTCGCGCCAAGACATGAAGGTGAGCGCGCAACTGCTGTCGAGGGGAACCGTATGGGACGTCTCGCGGCCATCCCGACGCACGACGACCGTCACATGCGGTGCGCCCGCGCCGGCCGCGGTCGCCACGCGCGCACGCATGGCCTCCACGATCCGCGAACCCGGCGTCGCCGGCACACCATCGATCGACACGACACGATCCGCCGCGCGCACGCCGGCGCGATCGGCCCCACTGCCCTTCGCGACGGACACCACCTGCACGGTGTCGGTGAACGCAAGCGTCGTAGCCGATGCCTGCCACGGCCTCGTGAAAGTGGCCACGTTCGCCAGGCGGAATCCGGCGCGACGCGTACGCGCCGTGCACTGCGGAACCGCCGCCCGAAGCAACGAGACGCCGACGTCATCCAAACGCGCGTCGTCCGCCAGCTGTTGCTGCAGCAACCCGACGGACGGTGGATCTGCGGCGCCCGACAGATCAGGTGCGATCCCCCTCGGCTTCAGTCCGGGGAGGGTGCATGCCGCGCCCAGCACGACGACGGCAAGGACCAGGGCGCGTACGTGAACCCGTCCCGACATGAACAGCTCCTGCGGACTCATTCCGCCATCTTCAGGATCGTCTTCCACTCTGCCGTGGTCACCGGAATCACCGACAGTCGGCCGGTGCGGATCAACGCCATCTCGGACAACGACGCCGTGGTTTTGATGGCCGCGAGTGTGACCGGCCGTGTGAGCCGTCGCACCGCCTTGAGGTCGACCATGAACCACGTTGGCGCGGCGGGGTCTGATTGCTCGTCGAAGTGGTCGTGCCGCGGGTCGAGCGCGGTGTGGTCGGGATACCCTTCCTTCACGACCTCACAGACGCCGACGATCGCCTGCGGGGTGGCGTTGGAGTGATACCAGAAGACCTGGTCGCCCTTCTTCATGCCGTCGCGCAGGAAGTTGCGCGCCGAGAAATTCCGCACGCCGTCCCAGCAGGTGGTCTGCTTCGGGGCCTTGAGCAGTTGGTCGAACGAGAACACCTCCGGCTCGCTCTTCACCAGCCAGTAGCGCGTCTCACCGGGCTTTCGCACGAACCACTCGGCCCACGCACCATCCTGGTGCGGGGCCGAGCTCGCGGTCTGCTTCTTCGCTGCCACAGTGGTGCCCCCCTACGCGATCCCCTTCTGGATCGCCTTGAGCACGGCCTCCGAGAAGATGTCGATCTCGTCGATGCTGGTGTACACGTTGGGTGTGATGCGGATGCCGCTGAACTCGGGGTGCACGATCGGCGTGTTGACGATCCGGTGGTTCGCCATCAGCCAGCCGCCGAGTTTCACCGGATCGAGTCCGTCGACGTTGAACATGCAGATGGCGCCTGATTTGTCCGGACCCAGCGGGGTGAGGACCTTCACCCGATCGCTGGCGGCGAGGAGGCGGTTTGCCCACCGGTCCCTCAGGTAGCGCAGGCGCGCGATCTTGCGGTCGGCACCGATGCCGCGGCTGAAGGCCAGCGCCGCGCTCACGGCATTGAAGTTGGCCTGCGGATGCGTGCCGATCTCCTCGTACTTCCGGATGTTGGCCGTATTGCCCTCGCCGGAGCCCATCAGCGACCAGAGCTTCGGAATCTTGTCTTTCCGCACATACAGGAAGCCCGTTCCGATCGGCGCGAGCGTCCATTTGTGCAGCGACGTACCGTAGTAATCGGCCTCGAGATCGTCGCGCTTGAAGGGGAAGTGGTTGAAGGCATGGGCCCCATCGACGAACACCTCGATGCCCAGTGGTCGCGCCATGCGCACGATGTCGCGCACCGGCATGATCTGCCCGGTGAGATTCGTGATGTGCGTGACTTCGATGACCTTCGTTCGCGGGGTGATGGCCTTCCGGAACTGTTCGACGATGTACTCGTCCGACGGCGGCGGCACCTTGAAGGAGATCTGCTTGAGCACGATCCCCTCGCGGCGCTCACGCTGCTGCCAGGAGTTGATCATCCGCCCGTAGTTCTGGTTGGTGATCAGCACCTCGTCGCCGCGCTTGAGGTCGATGCCGAAGATCATCGTCTCGTTCGCCTCGGAGGCGTTGCGGACCACGGCCATCTCCTCGATGTCGCATCCGAACTCGCGCGCGAGGTCGCGCCGCGTGCTTTCCATCCGGGGCTCCAACACGCGCCACATGTGCTCCACCGGGAGCTCATTCACGAAGCGCTGGTCGCGGATCAACTGTTCGAGCACATGGCTCGGTGTCGGCGAGATGCCGCCGTTGTTCAGATTGATCATCGTGCGGTCGGCGTCGAAGGACTTCTGGATCAGCGCCCAGTACTGCTCGTCTTCGGCGACGGCCAGTGGCGCGCGGTCACCCGCGATCGCATTGGCCTTGAAGATCTGCCCGAATGCGTTCTCCCGCATGATCGGCAATGCCACGCTGGCGCCAGCCAGCCCTTTCATGAACGTGCGACGGGTCGTCATTGCGTCCTCAAGGAATGATGATCAGGCCGTTTTGGCCGCCGAACTCGTCCTTCATCTTCGCCAAGTTCCCGGGCGAGCGCCACGGGCCATTGTCGATCTTGACCGCCACCCGGTAGCGCCCCGACGTGAGAAAGCGCTCCGCTTCCCATCCGTCGGAGACGCGCCGCAGCTGGACCGGCTCCCACTCCGAGAAGCTCCCCGCGACGGTCACGAGCGCGCCCTCGGGCGCGGCCACATGGATATACAGGGTGGCGCCGCCCTCTGCGGGCACCATGCGCACATATGCACTTGCCCCCTCGTCGTCCGGCTCGCGGTCGGTCGCCCAGGTATACCGGACCGCGGCCGTCAGGATTCGTGCATCGGGAGCGCCGCGGACGGGATCCGCCAGTTGCCGACCGCCGGAGACGGTGACGGCGTACCGCGGGCTCAGCTTCCACGCGAGTGCACCGAACAGCGCGTATTGCCGGGCGTCGGTACTCCGCACGCCATTCCGCCAGCTCTGCACGGCATCGAGGGTGACGTCCCCCGCGTCGTAATGGAGCGCGATCACGGCATCGTTGATGTCATACGAAGCGGCGTCGCGATTCAGATAGATCCCCGCGGCCGCAAAGAGCGGCCAGTCGTCGGTGCGCGTTCGTGCAAAGCTCACCGAGCCTTCGAGCGCGCCGACCCGCCCCCACGCCCCGATATCCAGCCCGGTGGCGTGGCTGACCGACGCATCGCGCACCGAGCTGCCAAAGGCGCTGCCGCCCCAGACCCCACCACGCTCGCCCACGCGAACCCGCTGGCGAAGATAGGCGCTGGCGTTCCCACCGCGCCCGATGTTGGTGAGACCGAACGCCGCGCCCGTCGCACCGATCTCTGAGCTGAAACGGCTTTCTGCCGACGGCCGGACCACCATCGCCGCCACGCTCTGCAGGGCGGCCACGCTGTCGCGCGCCCACGTCGCGCCCGCGGAGAACAGCGACGCGAACCGGCTTTCGGTGCGTTGCCACGAGAGGTTGAGCAACGCGGCGCTGCGGATGTCGCGACCCAGCTGCTGCAACTCGGCCGCCCCGGCCTCCACGCGAAGCTCACGAGGAGACTGTGCTCGTCCCGCCAGTGGCGCGGTGAGCAGCCCCCCCACGAACACCACCCGCGCGGCGAACCGCGGGGTCATCGCAAGGCCCTAAGGCCTCGGCGTCGAACGAGGATTCAGCGTCGACACGGCAGAAGGCGGGGGAAGGAGAGACATGATGCCGCGCCCTCGCAGGTCGAGCGCCATGGCCGGAGCAAGTCCGGCCTCGACGTCTTCCTGTACGGCGCTGCTGAGTGCCGTAAGTTGCGTTCCCGTCGCCTTCCGCGCCATAAGGTCGAGCACCATCTTCGACGCCTGATCCGGCGCCACGTTCCGGCCCACCAGCTGCGTCAACACCCCGATCTCCAGCGCCACCGAACGTCCCGGCGCCATCTTGCGCAGCGACCGGAGCGCGGATTCAGGGACCTTCTGCTGCAGGGCGTCCGCCCCGGCACTGAGTTCATCATCGGTCGGATTCGGCGCCAGTGCCTTCGCCGCCCGATGCCAGTTCTCCTCCAGCCGAGCCATCGCGGCCTTGATCGAGGACGCACTGGCACGTTTGGCGACGCCCTCCAGCGCCTTGGCCAACAGAGGGCCCGCCGGCACCCCCCGCGACACGGCACCACCCAACTGCTGCCGAACCGCTTCGCGCGTCGCGTCATCACGGATCAGCGTCAGGCGCGCGTCCTGCTGTGCCCGAGCGGTATGGGCCACGGCAACGCTCAGCGCGGCCGCCGCGGCAAATCGACGAAAGACACTCATGGGGGAGTCACCATCAGTACGGAGGCATCGCCGCCGTAATCCAGATCCTTGGCACGCGGGGCGCGGGGGTCAGCCACCAGGGTAGAGCCGTCCACCAGGAAGGCATAGACATGGCGACCCGGCTTGGCGAACACGGTCGCCGTCCACGGGCCATCCGTGCCGTAGCGCACCATCGGGGTCTGGGTCTCGTCCCACCCGTTGAAGTCACCAACGACCACCACACGCGATGCCGTCCGCGCCTCGAACACCAGCGGCACCGGCACGGCCCGCACCTCCTGCGAGTTGCTGGCAGGGCGTGCAGTACCCGTGGGGATGGCAAACTCCCCAGTGGGCTGCCCTTCCAGCGTCGCCCGCGCACTCTGGTCCGACCCCGCGTTGCGGAAAGCCCCCCGCGAGAAGAAGCCCAGGACCAGCGCCGCAGCGGCCAACGCGCCCGCCGTCGCCACCGAGAGCGAGGGCTGACGCAGCCACTCCACCACAAGCGCCACCCGGTTCGGCCGGCGCGCCGCGTGCGCGCGGACCGCCGCCATCACACGTGCGACCGCATGCGCGTCGCTCGGCGGCAGCACCGCCAGCGCCTGCGCGGCCCGTTCGATTGTTTCGTCGCGTTCAAGATCCATTGCGTTGCTCTACCTCGGTCAACCGTATGCGGAGCGCATCGCACGCCCGCTTCACTCGCATCCGTAACGCCGACAATCCCGCGCCGGTGATCACGGCCATATCCTCGTAACTCAGTTCTTCCACATGCCGGAGCAGAAAGGCCTCGCGCTGCTCCGCCGGAAGTGTCTCCAGCGCCAACCGTACTTCTTCGGCCCAGTCAGCGCCGAACACCTCCTCGACCTCGACGGGCGATGCCGCCGACGCCACGGCCAGCGGAACCTCCCCGTACTCGATGAACTCCCGATGCCGCTTGGCCCTGCCCAACAGCGTCCGGCATCGATTCGCCAAGATGCGGAACAGCCACGGATCGAACCGTGCGTCCTCGCGGAACCGGCGGAAGTTGTCGTGGACGCGCACAAACGCATCCTGAACCGCCTCCTCGGCGTCCTGATCGTTCCCCATCATGTTGCGGGCGAACCGGAGACACCGCGGGTAGTAGAACGCCACGATCTCCAGAAACGCCTGCTCATCGCCACGCCGGGCACGACTGGGAACACTTGGATCGATTTCCGTCACAGACTCGCGTGGGTCGGGGAGAAGTCCCGCAGATTATCCCTGCGCTTGGCAAACCGCCACCGCCGCCCCTCGATTCCGTTCCGGTTCCTACACTTCTAATACTCGGCAAGACGGCACGGTGTCACCATATTGTATAGGAGACCCGGGTCCAAGAGTTCCCGCTCACCGGGCGTCGCCCCCCCCTCCATGACTCTTCCAATGTCCGCGCCTCCTGCCCCCACTCGCCCTGCCATGGCCGGTGCCCCGCCCCGGCCGGTCGAATCGCGTGACCCCGCGACCGGTGAGGTCTGGCGGCGGTTCGAGCCGGCGACGCAGAGCGAGGTCGAGGCCGCCGTGGCCCGGGCCCGCCGCGCCCAGCCGGCGTGGGCCGAGCGCCCGCTGGCGGAACGCATCCGGGTCCTGCGTCGCTTTCACGATGCGTTGTATGATCGCCGGGCAGAGGTCGCACGCGCGCTGACCCGCGAGAATGGCAAGCCGTTGGCGGAGGCGATCGGGTCGGAGATCGCGATCTCCATGGATTTCGCGAACTACTATGCGGCCGAAGCCCCCGCGTTCCTGAGAGCCCCATGGAGGATGGCGGGGCAGCTGTCGATGAAACGGAAGCGGATCCGGATCGAACACGAGGCCCATGGGGTGATCGGGGTGGTCTCGCCGTGGAACTATCCCTTCATGCTGTCGGCCGGACTGATCCTCCCGGCGCTCGTGACCGGGAACACCGTGTTGCTCAAGCCGTCGGAATTCACCCCCACGTCCGGGGCCCTGCTGGCGGAACTGTTCGGCGCGGCTGGCGTCCCGAGCGATGTGTTCGCCGTGCTGCAGGGCGATGGCGCGGTGGGGGCCGCGCTCGTGAACGCCGGGGTCGACAAGGTGTTCTTCACCGGCAGCGTGGCCACGGGTCGGAAAGTCGCCGTTGCCTGTGCCGAACAGCTGATCCCCTGCTCGCTCGAGCTCGGGGGGAGCGATCCGGCGATCGTCTTGGCCGATGCCGACGTCGGATACGCCGCGAGCGGGATCGCGTGGGCGCGGTTCAGCAACGCCGGCCAGACCTGTGTCGCGCCCAAGCGGGTGTATGTCGAGGCCTCGGCGTACGACGCGTTCGTTTCGGCGCTGTCCACCACGGTGCGCGCGCTGCGCGTGGGCGCGGGGGAGTCGGGCGACACGGAAGTCACCGGCGTCATCCGGCCCTCGGCGCAGGCCACGTTGGAGGCGCAGCGGGCGGATGCCGTGGCGCGGGGGGCGACGATCGCCGCCGAATCCCCGTGCCCCACCGGCACGGGCGGGAGTTTCGTCAGCCCCACGGTGCTGACCAACGTGCCGAGTGATGCGCGGGTGCTGCGCGAGGAGACCTTCGGTCCGTTGCTTCCCGTGGTGCAGGTCCGGGACGCCGACGAAGCGATCGCCCTGGCGAACGCCAGCGAGTTCGGGCTGTCGGCCAGCATCTGGACACGCGACGCCGCGCGCGGCGCGGCGCTCGCCCGCCGCATCCAGGCGGGGACGGTGGCGGTGAACGACGCGATCATCGTCGCGGGAATGACGGACGTGCCGCACGGCGGCGTCAAGCACAGCGGCCACGGACGGGCCCACGGTCGCGCCGGACTCGAGGAGTGTGTGCGCAGCAAGACGACCGTTGTGGACCAGTTCACGGCGTGGCGGCAACCCTGGTGGTTCGGGTACGGACGCGGCACCAACGCCGGCATCGACGCCTTCGTCCGGTTTTCGCATGGTCGTGGCACCGTCGAACGGCTGCGGGCGATCCCGGGGCTCCTGCGCTTCCTGTTCAAGCCACAGCGACCGCTCTAGGAGACGTGCCGTCATGCAGCTGGTGATCGGGGTGTTCGATGTGTCGCTCGCACTGATTCGCCGCGGGTTCTTTGCCGTGGCGCTCGCCTTGGCACTCGTGTGCGGAATCGACTGGCTCGTGCGGACGCGGCGGATCAGTCCGTTCAGCGGGCTGGCGCGCTTCATGCGCACCACCGTGGACCCGCGCTTTCGACCGATCGAGCGGCAGATCGTGCGCATGGGGGGGCTCCCGAGTAGCGCCCCCTGGTGGACGTTGGTCTTCGTCGTCCTCGGCGGCGTGGTGGTCATCTCGTTGCTGGAGTTCATGCGGGATCAACTGGCGTACGTCGCGGCCGCCACGGCCGAGGGACCGCGCGGCGCCTATCATGTCCTCGTGGCGTGGAGCGTCCTGGTGTTGCGGGCCGCGATCGTCGTGCGGGTGCTGAGTTCGTGGATCCGGATCCGCCCCAGTGGATGGCTCCTGCAGTGGAGTTACCGCCTGACGGAGCCGTTCCTGGCGCCACTGCGGTCCATTGTGCCATCCGTCGGGATGGTGGACCTGACCCCGATGATCGCCTGGTTCGCCCTGAGCCTGATCGAGGGGCTGTTGCACCGCGCGTGGTGAGACGGCGTCGCGTGCCCGTGTCGGGACTCCCGTGAGCGGGTGGCGATGCCGGTGATCTTCACGACGCGCACCGACGGTGCCGTCCGCTTCGCGGTGCGCGTGCACCCACGGTCCGCACGTGCCTGCGTGGACGGCGAGCACGGCGATGCGGTACGCGTCCGGGTCCACGCCGCCCCGGTGGACGGCGGGGCGAACGCCGACGTGATCGCCGTGCTCGCCGACGCACTCGAGGTTCCCAAACGCGACGTGCGGATCGTGAGCGGCGATACCGCGCGGCAGAAACTCCTGGAGGTCGTGGGACTTTCCGCCGAGATCGTGCGGGCGCGGCTGTTGCCCACGACGCCCATCGGGTGAGTCGTACGGGGCGGGACGACCGGTGCCCTGCCCCGCACGAACCCGCCGCCGTCACGGCGTCACGATTCGGTGTCGTGACCGACGCGCACGTGGCGCGACCGCACACCGTACCAGCGCAGGATTGCCCAGCTCACTGCCATGGCAATCATCACGGTGATGACCATCTCGCGTACCGCGAGTCGATCGTCGATCCGGAAGAGTCCGTGGACGGCGAGCACATTCCAAATCGTCGCGAGCGTCGCCCGCGTCCAACGTGTCAGCGCGTGCATGTCGTGAGCTCCGATGGCGACATCAACTGAGGAAATACGCGAGGCTGGCCACCACTCCGGTCAGCATGCACCCGGCAGCCATGGGGCGCCAATCGGCGGTGATCTTGCTCAGGTACGGCAACGCCGCCACACACCCTTTGACGTCGGTTTGCACGAACCGGCCGAAGGTCTTGGTCGCGGTCGACCGAAATAGCGCCATGGCGTACGGGGCCTCGCCCGCCAGCGTGCCGCCGGCCGCCGTGGTCTCACTCCACAGCTCGGCGGACCCCTGCGCCAGCGACGCCGCGCTGTAGACGGCCACTTGATCCAGGCCTTCCAGCAACGCGGCTTCCCCGGCGGCATCGGCGATCGCGGTGAACACCTCCCCTTGGTCGGCGGCCGCACCGATCCTGTCCACCATCCGATCGATCACCGCTTGTGCGGCGGCCGAATACGCGTCGCTGCTGTGGGCAGGCGCGAAGCGCGCGCCGAGATTCAGGACGCGATCGAGTTTCCATACCGAGAGGGTCGGCACCCGCTCCCCGCGGCAGCGAGCGGCCGTCCGGATCACGGGACCGACATCGCGCATCGTTTGATGTCCCCGCCCCTCCGGCAGGTTCACACGCCGCATGCTCGGCGCGAGTTCACGATCCACCAGCGCGATCGTCCATTGGCAGTCCTGCCGCATGTGCAGTGCCAGTGCGGGGTCGGTCCCGTGCGCGCGCTGAAACTCCTGGATTCCGACGCGCATGATGCGGTTGTGCTCTTCGCCGATCCAGCGGTAGTCGTCGGGAATCCGTCGGCGCGGGTCGGGTTCCGGGCGTCGCACCGAAGCGCCGGCACCCGGCGCCGAAGCGAGCGGGGCAGCGAGCGCGCGCGCGTCGGCGATCGCCGTCGTTCGCGCGACCGCGGTGGGAGGTTGAGGATCGCTGCATGCGGACATGACGACCACCGTCGCCGAGCCGATCACCGCGATTCCAGCTGCGATTCTGAACGGGTGCATTGGAAACTCCATGTGCAAAAGGTGGAGCGCTGGCGGTGCGCGATCACCGACCGAACCCGGGTGTCAGCACGACGGCATTGAACGCCGCATGGGCGAACATCGGGGCGAGCAACGACCGACTCCGCAACGCGACAAAGCCCAACACGAGCCCCGCGACGCCGCGTTGACAGGCGACTGCGAGGGAACCATCCGGCGTGAGCAGCGAGTCATGAGCAGCCGCGAACGCGACACTGCCCAGTAGGAGTGCGAGCGCCACGCGACCCTCGGCGCGCACTTTGCAAGCGGGGAGCAGGCGCACCAGCGCCATCAACAAGACCCCGCGATAGGCGAACTCCTCGGTGGCGGCCGGGAGCACGATCCCCGCGAGTGCCGCTCCCAGCGGCGGTGTGTCCAACGCAAGCACCGCGGCCGGAACAAAGAGGGCAATCGCGATCACGACGCAGAGCACCGCGTCCTGCGACCAGCTCATCACCTCGTCGAGGTCCAGCGCGCCCCAGGTGGGATGCCCGCTCACGCCGCCGGCCACCGCCAACGACATCGCGAACAGCAACAGGGCACCGCTGATGGCCGCCGCGGTCGGGTCGCCGATCCACGCGGTGAGCCCCGCGCGGACGAAGTGAGGCACCACGCCGAACCCGACCACCAGGCAGAGCGCCGCTCCGCGGGCGCGCGCCGAACGCGGGACACGTACCGACGAAACAACCAAGGGCATCGACGTCACGTTCGGGCTCCAGGAGGCGGGGGCCAGCGGTCAGGGGCAGATTCCCGCCGTCGCGATTTCGACGGCCGCCATGCCGGCCACGACCCGATGATGCCACGCAGTCGGGTCCGGTGTGTCATCAGAAGCCCGCAAACCGGACCAATCGATTGCTGCACCCTCCGCCACCGCACCCGAAACTTGACATATCCGTTCATCCGGATATACTGATATAAGACAGCTGACCACCGTGGCGATTTCGAGGCAAATTGCGGCCACGCTAAACAATCGCTAAAGCGCCGCCCCGGTGCGCCTCGCAGCCTGCCACCGTTGGCGATCCGTGGTTTGGCGGTCGGGGGCTCGATCCCATCGCCGTTGGCCCGCGCTCGTGACCGCTTCCTTCCCGGCTCCGCCGTTCAACATCTCCTTCGAATTCTTCCCGCCGAAGACGGCGGAGATGGAGGAGACCCTGTGGCGCGCCATCCAGCGCCTCGAACCCCTCGCCCCGACCTTCGTATCGGTCACGTATGGCGCCGGCGGCAGCACACGCGAGCGCACGCACAACACGGTGCATCGGCTGATCCAGGAGACCACGCTCGTCCCCGCCGCGCATCTGACCTGTGTGGCAGCCACCCGCGCCGAAGTGGATGCGGTCGCCGATGACTATTGGAACTGCGGGGTGCGCCACATCGTGGCCCTGCGTGGCGACCCCCCGGCGGACGGCGATCGGTACATCCCGCACGCCGGCGGCTATGCCTACGCGTCGGATCTCGTCGCGGGACTCAAGGCGCGACACGACTTCGAAATCAGCGTCGCGACCAACCCGGAGGGGCACCCCCAGTCGGCCTCCCTCGACGACGAGATCGACAACCTCAAACGCAAGATCGACGCGGGAGCCACGAGGGCGATCACGCAGTTCTTCTTCGACAATCGTGCCTACCTGCGCTTCGTCGACCGCGCCCGGAAGGCCGGGGTGAACATCCCGATCGTCCCGGGCATCATGCCGGTCTCGAACTTCGTCCGGACCGCACTGATGGCCGAGAAGGCTGGTGCGAGCGTGCCTCGGAGCGTCGCGAAGCGGTTCGAAGGACTGGAACACGATGTCGAGACTCGGCGGTTGGTCGCCGTGGCGGTGGCCGCGGACCAGTGTCAGCAACTCGCCGAGGCGGGCGTGAGCGACTTCCATTTTTACACGCTCAATCGCGCCGATCTCACCTACGCCCTCTGTCATTATCTGGGGCTGCGTCCCCGCCCGACGACCCCGTCATGACCGACGTCTCGCCATTCACACGCGCGTCACGACTCGCGCAGCTCGACCGCCTCGCCGACGAACGGATCCTGATCCTCGACGGCGCCATGGGGACCGAAATCCAGAAGTTCCGACTCGTCGAAGCCGATTACCGCGGCACGCGGTTCGCCGACTGGCCGAAGGAACTCAAGGGGAACAACGACCTCCTGAACCTCACGCGGCCGGACGTCATCCGCACGCTCGAGCAGCGCTATCTCGAGGCAGGCGCCGACATCATCGAGACCAATACCTTCAGTTGCACGCGCGTGGCGATGGCGGACTACGGCATGGAGTCGCTCGCCGCCGAGCTGGCCGAGGCAGGCGCGCGGATCGCGCGCACGCTCTGCGACGAGTTCGAAGCGCGCGACGGCCGCCCGCGCTACGTGGCCGGTGTCCTCGGCCCCACGAACCGCTCCGCCGGCATCTCGCCGAAGGTCGAGGACGCGGGATTCCGCAACATCACCTTCGACGATCTCGTTCACGACTACGCCGAGAACGCGCGCGCCCTCATCGCCGGTGGCGCCGACCTGCTGTTGATCGAGACGATCTTCGACACGCTGAACGCCAAGGCGGCGGTCTTCGCCGTGGAGCAGGTCTTCCTCGAGGACGGCGTGCGATTCCCGGTGATGATCAGCGGCACGATCACGGACCAGAGCGGACGCACACTCACGGGGCAGACCACGGAAGCGTTCTTCAACTCGCTCGCGCATGCGCGTCCCTGGTCGATCGGGCTCAACTGCGCCCTCGGTGCCCGCGATCTGCGCGGCTACATCCAGGAGCTCGCACGGGTGGCCCCCTGCCGCATCAGCGTGCATCCGAACGCCGGTCTGCCGAACGAGATGGGCGGCTACGACGAGACGCCGGCCTTCACTTCGGGCGTCCTGCGCGAGTTCGCCGAGGCCGGGTTGGTGAACGTGGTGGGGGGGTGCTGCGGCACCACGCCTGACCACATCAAGGCGATCGCCGATGCGATGGTCGGCGTGAAGCCGCATCTGCCGACGCCGCCCGAGCCGACGCTCCGCCTCTCCGGGCTCGAGCCGTTCACGCTCACCGGCACCACGAACTTCGTGAACGTGGGGGAGCGCACCAACGTCACCGGTTCGGCGAAGTTCAAGAAACTGATCCTCAACGGCGAGTACGACGCGGCACTGGAGGTCGCCCGCCAGCAGATCGAGGCGGGGGCGGTGATCATCGACATCAACTTCGATGAAGGGATGCTGGACGCCGAGGAGGCCATGCGGACCTTCCTCAACCTCGCCGCCGCCGAACCGGCGATCGCGCGCGTGCCCTTCATGCTCGACTCGTCCAAGTGGAAGGTGATCGAGACCGGGCTCAAGTGCGTCCAGGGCAAGGCGATCGTGAACTCCATCTCGCTCAAGGAAGGCGAAGAGGAGTTCATCCGCCAGGCGATGCTCGTGCGGCGCTACGGCGCGGCGGTGATCGTCATGGCGTTCGACGAGCAGGGACAAGCCGACACCGTCGACCGGAAACTCGCGATCAGCGAGCGGGCGTATCGGATCCTGGTGGAGCGCGTGGGCTTCCCGCCCGAGGACATCATCTTCGATCCGAACATCTTCGCGATCGCGACCGGCATCGAGGAGCACAACAACTACGCCGTCGACTTCATCGAGGCCACGCGGCAGATCAAGGCGCGGCTCCCGTACGCGCGCGTGAGCGGCGGGGTGAGCAACGTCTCCTTCTCGTTCCGCGGCAACAACCCGGTGCGCGAGGCGATCCATGCCGTGTTCCTCTACCACGCCGTGCAGGCGGGGATGGACATGGGGATCGTGAACGCCGGCGCGCTCACCCTTTATTCGGACATCCCGCCGCAGCTGCTGGAGCGCGTGGAGGATGTGGTGCTCAACCGTCGACCGGATGCGACGGAGCGCCTGCTGGAAGTGGCCGACAGTGTAAAGGGGGAGGCGAGCACCAAGGGCGCGGATCTTGGCTGGCGCAACGGGACGGTCCATGAACGGCTCGCCCACGCGCTCGTCCACGGCATCGCCGAGTTCGTCGTCGAGGACACCGAGGAAGCGCGCCATCTGGCCGAGCGCCCCATCGAGGTGATCGAAGGACCGCTGATGTCGGGAATGAACATCGTCGGCGACCTGTTCGGCTCGGGGAAGATGTTCCTCCCGCAGGTCGTGAAGAGCGCGCGCGTGATGAAGCGCGCCGTGGCGCACCTGATCCCGTACATCGAAGCGGAGAAGCTCGCCAATGCCGACACGCGTGCCAAGGGGAAGGTGCTCATGGCCACCGTCAAGGGGGACGTGCACGACATCGGCAAGAACATCGTGGGCGTCGTGTTGCAGTGCAACAACTACGAGGTGATCGACCTCGGCGTCATGGTTCCGTGCTCCAAGATCCTGCAAGTCGCGCGCGACGAGCAGGTCGACATCATCGGTCTCTCCGGGCTGATCACCCCGTCGCTCGAGGAGATGTCGTTCGTCGCGGCCGAGATGGAGCGCGAAGGGTTCTCGATCCCGCTGATGATCGGCGGCGCGACCACGAGCAAGGTGCACACCGCTGTGCGCGTGGAGCCGAACTACAGGCGCGGACCGGTCGTGCACGTGCTCGACGCGTCGCGCGCCGTGGGCGTCGCCAGCAATCTCCTGTCCGACAACTTGCGCGATGCCTTCGTGCAGGAGACCCGGGACGAGTACGCCGAGGTCCGGGTGCGCCGAGCCGAACGTCAGCAGGAGATCAAGCGGCAGCCGCTCGAGGCCGCGCGCGCGACCAAATCCGCGCCGACATGGACCGCGGCGCCCACGCCGGAGGTCCAGGGACTGCACACGATCGACGATCGCGAGCTGCCGCTGGGAGAGCTCGTCCCGCGCATCGACTGGACGCCATTCTTCCAGACGTGGGAACTCGCCGGTCATTACCCCACGATCCTCGAGGATCCAGTCGTGGGCGAGAGTGCGCGCAATGTGTTCGCCGATGCCCAGACGATGCTCCGGAAGATCGTCGAGGAGCGTTGGCTGCAGGCTCGCGCCGTGATCGGCTTTTTCCCCGCCAACTCGGACGGGGCGGAGGACATCCACCTCTGGCCGGTGGGACATGACGCGGCCACGGCGCCCGCCCCGCACGCCACGCTCCATACGCTGCGCCAGCAGATGGTGAAGGCCGACGGACGCCCGAACCATGCGCTGGCGGATTTCGTCGCCCCGGTGGAGAGCGGCATCACGGACTGGATGGGGCTCTTCGCGGTCACGACGGGCATCGGACTCGACGCCAAAGTGGCGGAGTTCGAGGCAGTGCAGGACGACTACAGTGCCATCATGGTCAAGGCGCTCGCGGATCGATTGGCTGAGGCCGCGGCCGAGCGCCTGCATGAGCGGGTGCGGCGCGAATACTGGGGATACGCCCCGACCGAGCAGCTCGACAACACGGCATTGATCCACGAACAGTATCAGGGGATCCGGCCGGCGCCAGGATATCCCGCGTGCCCCGATCACACCGAGAAGGGCACCCTGTTCCGTGTGCTGGAGGCCACGCCGCGCACGGGAATCCGGCTCACCGAAAGCTTCGCCATGGTCCCCACGGCAGCGGTCAGCGGTTACTACTTCTGGCGCCCGGAGGCCCAGTATTTCGGCGTCGGCAAGATCGAGCGCGATCAGGTGGAGTCGTATGCGCGCCGCAAGGGCGTTTCGCAGGCCGAAGCGGAGCGATGGCTAGCGCCGAACCTGAACTACGAACGATAATTAGGGATGATTCATCCCGTTGCTCCCTCTCCGAACGCGCGCCGCGTCCTCGTCATAGACGACGAACTTGCCGTCCTCCGCGTCGTCGGTCTCTTGCTGGAGCGAAATGGGTTCTCGGTGGACACGGCGTCGAGTGCACCAGAAGCGCTCGAGTTGCTGAAGACGCGGCGGTACCAGGTCGTGCTCTCGGACATCATCATGCCCGAACTCTCCGGGGTGGAGTTCCTGCGTGAGATGCGCCGCTACGACTTGGATGTCCCGGTCATCCTGATGACGGCGGGCCCGACGCTGGACTCGGCGCTCGACGCGATCTCCTACGGCGCTCAGCAGTATCTCCTGAAGCCGGTGGAGCCCGATGCCTTGGTGCAATCGGTCGGGCGGGCCGCTGCGCTGGGTGAGTTGGCGCGACTCAAACGCAGTGCGCTGACTTCATCCGCGAAGACCGGGATAGAGCCCCTGCCGTTCGGCGATCGCGCGACGCTGGAAGCCGCGTTGACGCGTGCCTTCGACCGCATCACGATCGTGTTCCAACCGATCGTTTCCGTCAGCAGCCGGACGGTCCTCGGCTACGAAGCGCTGACGCGAGGCGCTGAGGATCTCTTTGCCACGCATGCCCAGGTGCAGGAGGCGGCGGAGCGCATCGGCTGGCGTCCGGCATTCGCGCGGACCGTGCTGCGTCGCATCGGCGAGTCGATCGCCGATCTTCCCGAGCGCGCGTTGCTGTTCGTGAACATGCACCCGATGGACGCGCAGGACGGACTCCTGGTGGGCTCCGACGCGCCGCTGGAGCCGATCGCCCGCTCCGTGGTGCTCGAGGTCAGTGAACGTTGCCCGGCGGATCAGCTCTTGGCGGTGGCGCGCGCCGCCGAGCGTCTGCGTGGGGCGGGGTATCGTCTGGCGATCGATGACTTGGGCACCGGTCCCTCCGGGTTGGCGGCGTCCGCGCGTCTCGCGCCGACGTTCGCCAAGCTCGACCGCTCCCTCTTCGTGGGATTGGATCGCGATCCGGCCTGCGCCCAAGTGGTGCGTGCGATGGTCGCGCTCTGCCACGAACTCCGGACGACCGTCATCGCCGCGGGTGTGGAGACCGCCGGGGAACGTGACGCGCTTGCCGCGACCGGCATCGATCTCATGCAGGGCAATTTCTTCAGCACGCCGGCCAAGGGTTTCGTCACTCCGAGTCTGTGATCACGGAGTCTTCGCCGGGCCTCACTCATTCTCTGCCATCGCACTCCGCAGACCAGGCCCCATGACCGACATGTCGCTCCCGGCCCCACTCAGCATCCTCTCCGACGACGAATCCGCCTTCCGTGAGGCGGTCGCCGCCTTCGCCGAAGGCGAGGTGCGTCCACGCGTCGCCGCCATGGAGGCGGCCGCGAGGCTCGACCCCGACCTGATTCCCAAGTACTTCGAGATGGGACTCATGGGGATCCAGGTCCCGGAGGAGTTCGGCGGCGCGGCAGGCTCACTGATGATGACGACGATCGCGGTCGAGGAGATCAGCAAGGTGGACGCCGCCGCCGCGATCATGGTGGATGTCCAGAACACGCTCGTGCTCTACCCGATGCTGCGTTACTCGACGGCGGCCCAGAAGGCACGCTTCCTCCCACGACTCTGCCGCGACACGGTCGGGGCGTACGCGTTGAGCGAAGCGGGCTCCGGCTCCGACGCATTCGGACTCGCCACGCGCGCCGAAAAGGTCGCGGGCGGCTGGGCGCTCACCGGTCGCAAGCTGTGGATCACCAACGGCGCCGAAGCCGGGCTGTTCGTGGTGTTCGCCAACGCGGACCCCTCCAAGGGCTACAAGGGGATCACGGCCTTCGTCGTCGAGCGCACGATGCCGGGCTTTTCGGTCGGAAAGAAGGAGGACAAACTGGGCATCCGCGCGTCCAGCACCTGCGAGTTGATCCTCGACAGTGTGTTCGTGCCGGACGAGAAC
The DNA here is from genome assembly GCA_963978095.1 of uncultured bacterium. Lineage (GTDB taxonomy): Bacteria > Gemmatimonadota > Gemmatimonadetes > Gemmatimonadales > Gemmatimonadaceae > Fen-1231. Next base: position 26,369 of record CAXBQP010000041.1, read on the forward strand.
GTATTGGGTTCCGTCGGGTCCGGTTACAAGATCGCGATCGAGACCCTGAATGAGGGGCGCATCGGGATCGGTGCCCAGATGATCGGCAACGCACAGGGCGCACTGTCCGCCGCCGTCGCGTACGTCAAGGAACGGCGACAGTTCGGTAAGGCGCTGGCCGAGTTCCAGGGCATCCAGTTCCAGATGGCGCAGGTGGCCACCGAGCTCGAGGCGGCGCGCTTGATGGTGTATAACGCGACGCGACTGAAGGACGCCGGCCACGATATCGCCCGCGAAGGGGCGATGGCCAAGCTCTATGCGTCGCAGGTCTGCGAGCGGGTGACCTCGCTCGCGGTCGAACTGTTCGGCGGCGCCGGATACACCAAGGACTACCCGGTCGAGAAGTACTATCGCGACGCCAAGATCGGCGCGATCTACGAGGGGACGTCCAACATGCAGCTGCACACCATCGCCAAGGCGCTCCTCAAGTAACGCGGCGCGGGGCTCGCCCGAGCCGAAGCGGGCGTGTGCTCGGACGCATCGGCTCTTAAGCGACAGTGGGCGGCCAGAGCGGCCGCCCACTGTTTTCGTGTGATACCCGCTTACGGGACGATGCGGGCCGCCGGTGGCGGTCCGGTTATCGCGTTGAACAACATCTTGAATGTCGCGGCCGGTTGTGCGCGGAAGGTGATCTCCGGGCCGAACATGTAGATGGTGCCTTGGCCGTAGGTGCCCTCGGCCATCGCCACGCCCTGGTCGAGATAGTTCTGGCCCCACGCCCAACCACTCTTGAGCGGGCTCGGCGAGTCGAACCACGCGACCGGCTTCAGCCCCTTGGCCGCAGCGTCAGGTCCGAGACGGAACACGGGGCTGTTGTCGTAGAACACCGGGCCGTGGGCATCCTGGCCGCGCGCCGACGCCATCGTGGTATCGTATGCCACCTCGAGGATCGAGCCCGGCACGTAGAACTTGTCGTTCGGGAGCGGCGTTCCGGCGGTGCCGGTCGGCGTGCGCTCCACCAGATGACTCGTGATCGGGAATCCGAACTGCTGGCCGATGTTGATCGACGACGGTCCGATGGCAACGATGCGGCCACCGGCCTGCACGAACTCCTTGAGCTTCGGGATCGTGTTGGCGCTCACGTTGCCCTGCATGGCCGCAAACTCGGCCGGCAGTTCCGCTGCGGCTCCACCGCGTCCGCCGCCGCCCCCACCGCCGCCGCCGCCCCCACGTCCACCACGTCCCGCCGCACCGGCGGCGGCGGGGATGGCGTTCTCGGGGAAGATGATGACATCGAATTTGGCGCGGAGACCGCCCGCGTCGAGTTCCTGCGGATAGACGACCTTGTACGGGATCTCATACTGCTCGAGCAACCAGCGGATATGACCGCTCGGCATCGACCCGCCGTAGCGGTCCCACAG
>CAXBQP010000042.1:0-27765 GCA_963978095.1 uncultured bacterium
GAGGCAGCAGAGGCTGGCGTGACGACGGGAGGTACCGCGGCGACGGGCGAGGCCGGTACCGCTGCGGGAGCGGGGGACGCCGGGGCGGCGGGCGCACCGAGCGATGCGGACTTGTCCGTCTCGAGCCGGGCGACGACGCTGTTCACGCCGACGGTCTTCCCCTCGCCGACCAGAATCTCGGCGAGGACGCCGGCGGCCGGCGACGGGATCTCGGCGTCCACCTTGTCGGTGCTGATCTCGAAGATGGGTTCATCGCGCTTGACCTCGTCCCCGACCTTCTTCAGCCAACGCGAGACGGTGCCCTCGGCAATCGATTCCCCCATCTGGGGCATAATCACATCAATCCGCGCCACCTTGCATCCCTCTCTCAGACGTGTCGTCCTTGGACGGCTTGCCCAGGACCCAGAAGACCAGCATCGGCAGCGTGATGGCGCCAACAGCCGCCCCCGCAGCCCAATATTCTAACCAGTTGCACGACGGGACGTCCTGGCATCCGCGCTGATGCGTGACGTACGCCACCACCTTCGACAACAGCACCGCGACCATCCCGCAACTGACGGCTCCCAGGAGGGTCGAAAGGCACCCCAAGCTGATCCGGCGCGTCCACGAGACCGACGCGCCCGGAGCGTCAGTACGCGGCACTCGACGCATGTCGAGGGTCGACCTGCTTGTGCAGCTGCACGAAGAACTTCTTGACGTTGCGGTCGAGCCGACTCTCGCCTTGGGCGGTCGACTGCGCCTCGACGAAGGTGTAGTGCCCTCCCTCCATCTTCACGCTGAGCGTCAGCGTCTCGACGATTTCGGGGGTTCCGACCACGCCCTGCCAACTGCGCGACCGATGCGCGGTCGCGGTCGGCTTCAGGCCGATCGAGGGAAAGAACGTATCCGCGGCGGCGAGCACGGCGTCGGGCGCGATATGCGTGCGATGGAAATGCTTCATGGGGTGTTCGATCCGGGTTCGGCCGCCTGGCGGATCATTTGCCGCCAGTCGTCCTCGGGTTTCACCAGCGTCTGCGTCGAGTCACGCCGGAACTGCACATTCATGGCCCACTCGCCCGCCGTAATGAACATCAGTCGCGCGTGGTACGTTCCGACCTCGGGACCGTACGAAAATCCGTCCCAAATGGTCTTGTGGTCGGCGTTCGTTGCGAAGATCCGTCCCTGCCCATTCACGATCGGTTCACGCGTCTTCTTGTCGCGGACCGTGATCGTGTAGTTCGTGGTTTCCAACGCACGCGGCGGCACGACATCCGCCGAGATGCGGAACTCGAACTCGGAGGTCCACAGCCGCATGTCCGTGTTCGGCTTCTCCGGTGTACACCCCATCCCGGCGAGTGCAACGACCACCGGTGCGAGCACCCTCAGGTGCCGCCAACTGCGATTCGGGGTCATGTGTCCTCCGTAGGGTCTGGGGTGGAACAGCCGTGCTGGAAACTTAACCCCGGTGGAATGTCCGCCATAGCGGCATGACCTGTCTCACGCGGATTCCGGCGGTCGGTCGGCCTGTTCCAACGTGCGGCGTACGTATCGCACCCGCTGCCAGACGGTGATCCAGGCCGTGACGGCCAGCAGGAGCACCACTCCGCGCAGCACCCACCCATCAAGGGCGAACCCCAAGAGTCCCTGCGGCGCGGCGAGCAGGGTCACCCGCTCCGGGCGCTGCATGATGCCGACCTTCGCGTCGAGCCCCAGCGCCTCGGCGCGGGCACGCGCATACGAGGTCATGAAAGTGCCGACGATCGCCGCGAGCGTCACCGCCACCATCGGCATGCTGCGGTACGTGGCATCGGACGCCCAGAAATACGCGATGCCGCCGAGTACGGCGCCGTCGGAGAGGCGATCGAGCGTGGAGTCGTAAAACGCGCCGAAGGCGCTCGCGCTGCTGGTGCGACGTGCCACCATCCCATCGAGCACGTCGAACGCTGCGGTCACGCCGAAGAGCCAACCGCCAGCGACGAAGTATCCATTCGCATACAGCACACCCGTCGCGACCGTGCAGAGGGTGCCACACGTTGTGATGGTGTTCGGCGAGACCCGCCACCGCACCATGAGAGCGGCCACCGGCTCGATAAGCCGGAGGTACCCGCGCTGGATGGCCTCCCACAGGCGTTGCATCGTGCGGAAGCTACGCCTGCGGCCCTGTGTCCGGCAACGCCCGCGTCTGCAGTCGCGCCAAGGCGGCTAGTGGTACAACAGATACTTGCGGATCCGCTCGCGGAACGCCGTCACCGCGGGCAGTTCACGGTCGATGACCGAGTCGGGATCCTCCCCGCCAACGAGCGCCGCTCGGACCGCTGCCGCCCCAAATCGTTCGTCAAAACCGGTGGCGCTGACCCGCAGGGAGTCGGGGGACGTCTTGGCGATGGCCCACAGCAGGGCCGCACCGACGCGTGAGGGATTCAGCGTGTTGCGGTCGGTGATCAGGACGCGCACGCCGGACACGACCTGCTCCGGGAACTTTCCATCCGTGGGTTCGTGCGGCGTGAACGACTCGGCCCGGAACTTCACACCGGGGATCAGGCGATCATTGAGGAGGTCGGCGATCGCCGCCCCCTGCATCCAGGGAGCGCCGATGCGTTGGAACGGGAGATCGGTGCCACGCCCCACCGACACGTTGGCGCGCTCGAAGGCGACGAGCGCCGGATAGACCAGCGCACTCGTCAGCGTGGGAAGATTCGGCGATGGCTTCACCCACGGCAGCTTCGTCTCATCGAACCACATGGCGCGGCGCCACCCCCGTGCCGGAACGACCGTCAGCGGGGCATGGATGCCGAGTTCCTCGTTGAAGAACAGTGCCAACTCGCCCATCGTCATTCCGTGGCGGAGTGGCGCGGGATATAATGCGTACGACTTTCCCGGCTTGCCCGGCTCGGGGTTCGTGCTGACCGCGAGCGCGGCATCGAGCATCGGCCCTTCTTCACGGGAGCCGGTGATCGGGTTCGGGCGGTCGAGTACCACGATCGGAATCGTGTTTCGTGCGGCGGCACGGAGCGTGTACACCATCAACCCGGTATATGTCCACGTGCGGGTGCCGATGTCCTGCAAGTCGAAGATGATGGTCTCGACCCCCTGCAGCAATGAATCGGACGGCGGTTGGGTGCTCGGCCGGTACAGCGAGTGGATCGTCAGCCCCGAGCGCGCGTCGACCTCATCGGCCACGTCGGGATGGTCCTCGGTGCCGCGGATGCCATGCTCCGGGGAAAAGAGCGCGACGAGTTTTACCCGCGCCTTCAGTGCGCGCCGGTCGCGGGTCAGCAGATCGATGTCGGACGTGCCATTTTCATCGATGCCCGTCTGGTTCGTGATCAGCGCCACCCGTCGGTTCTGGATCAAGCCGGTGCGCTCGTCGAGCAGTACGGTGATCCCGGGGCGTACCTTGTCAGGTCCGGCTCGCCGACCGCTCTGGGCAGACAGTTCCACGGGCAGCATGTGTCCCACCACGACTCCCATGAACAGGACCACTCCGGCGGCCCTCGGTACCCCATGAAACATTCGCGTCTCCTCGCTTGCGGGTTTGTCCTCGCGCTGGTCCTCGCCTGCGTACCCGGTGGCATCCGGACCCTGCCCATCCCGTCCTTTGCGCCATCCTTCACCGCGCCGCTCCCGGACGACGCGACCCGGTGGATCGACCAGACGCTGGCCAGCCTCACGCTGCGCGAGCGCGTCGGCCAGATGGTCACCGTCTGGGCCCTTGGAGATTACACCAGCACCACGGATCCGTCATATCTCGAGCTGCGCCGTTGGATCACCGAGGACCATGTCGGCGGGGTGACGATGTCGCTGGGCTCCCCGATCGAGGTCGCGGCCAAGATCAACGATTTCCAGCGGATGGCCAAGATCCCGCTCTTGATCTCGTCGGACATCGAACCGGGGCTGGGGCGATTGGAGGGCGGCGTGTTCGCGCCGAACAGCTATGGCGGCGGGAGCGCGACGATCCTCCCGAACAACATGGCGATCGGCGCAACCGGCGACGAACGGAATGCGTTCGAGGCGGGCCGCATCACCGGTCGCGAAGCCAAGGCGATCGGGATCCACATCGCGTTCGCTCCCGTCGTGGACGTCAACAACAATCCCGCCAACCCGGTCATCAACACCCGCTCCTTCGGTGAAGACCCGCAGTCGGTCGCGCGTATGTCCGCCGCCTTCGTGCGCGGTGTGCAGGGTGAAGGAGTGGCCGCCGTGGCCAAGCACTTCCCCGGGCACGGCGACACCGACACCGACTCGCACAACGCGCTGCCGGTCGTCGCGAGCGATCGTGCACGCCTCAATGCGGTGGAGTTGGTACCATTCCGCGCGGTGGTGGACGGCGGGATCTCGGGGGTCATGACCGCGCACATCGCACTTCCGGCCATCGCCCACGACTCGATTCCCGCCACCCTGTCGCCGTCGATCATCTCCGGACTGCTCCGTGATTCGTTGCACTTCCGGGGCGTGACCTATACCGATGCGCTTTCGATGGAAGGGATCGGCGGCGGTTACACGGTGGAGCGGAGCGCCGTGCTCGCGGTGAAGGCGGGAGCGGACGTGCTGCTGAAGCCCACGGACATACGACGTGCCATCGACGCCGTGGTCACCGCCGTGGAGCGTGGGGAGATCCCCGCGTCACGAATCGATGCCAGTGTGCGGCGCCTGCTCGAATTGAAACTGCGCACCGGGGCGATCCAACATCCGATCGTCGCCATCGACTCGCTGCGACTCGCGGTGGGCAGCGCCACGAACCGTGCGACCGCTGGACGGATCGCCGGCGATGCGATCACGCTGTTGCGCGACAACGCCGCGCTCGTCCCCGCCGCGACAGGCGGAACGACGCTGGTCCTGACCTACGCCGGCGAGAACGACCTCGAGGCGGGTCGCGTGTTCGGTACGACCGTACGTGCCACGCTGCGCACCGCCCGCGTCGTCCGGATCACGCCCCGGTGGTCACGCGCCCAACTCGACTCGCTCGTGCGCCCCACGGATCGCCTGATCATCGCCACGCAGGTCCGCACCATCGAGGGCGAAGGGCGCTTCTCCGTCGCGAAGCCGGTGGCGCAGTGGATCGACTCGATCGCCGCGACACACCCGGTCACGGTCGCGGCGCACGGGAACCCGTACGTCTTGCGCGAGTTCCCGCACGTCGGTGCGTATCTCGCCACGTGGGGTCGGGGCCCCGCGCTCGAGGAAGCGGCAGCCCGCGCGATCATGGGCCGCAGCGGGATTCGCGGCAAGGCGCCGGTCTCGCTGCCGGGTTATTTCACCCGCGGCGATGGGCTCCTGCGTGCCGCACCGCCGGCGTTCGGCGCGGCGATGCTCGATACCCTCCGACGCGTGCTGGATCGTGCGGTGGCCGACAGCGCCTTCCCGGGCGCCTTCGTCGTGGTCGGGCGCCGCTCGGGTATCATCGCGCAGCTCGGCGCCGGTCATCTGGACCTCGCGCCCTCACCGGTTCCCGATGAGCACACGCTCTGGGACATGGCGTCGCTGACCAAAGTGCTCGCACTCACCTCGGCGATGATGCAACTCGTCGAGCAGGGCAAAGTCGAGCTGGACGCCCCGGTGCAAAGGTACCTGCCGCAATGGACGGGACCGAACAAAGCGCGCGTGACCGTCCGAGACTTGCTGACCCATCGATCCGGACTGCCGGCGTGGCGCCCCATCTACAAGGAGGCCACAACACCCACGGAAGCGCTCGCCTTGGTCGTGGCCACTCCCCTCGACACCCTCCCCGGGGTCCGCATGGTATACTCGGATCTCGGCGCGATCCTGATGGGGGAAATCGTCCGGGCCGTGTCGGGACAACGGATTGATGCCTACACGCGCGACCACGTGTTCGCACCGCTCGGAATGAAGGAGACGGGCTACCTCCCGGACCCGTCCCTGCTCTCGCGGATTGCCCCGACCGAGGTCGATCCGTGGCGTCAACGGCATCTACGGGGTGAGGTCCACGACGAGAACGCCTTCGCACTGGGAGGCGTCTCCGCACACGCCGGTCTGTTCAGCACGGGCGCAGACCTCGCGCGTCTCGCACAAGCCTATCTGAACGGCGGGATGTTCGGCGGTGTGCGGATTTTCAAGGAGAGCACCATCCGACAGTTCACCACGGTACAGGACGCCGCCTTTTCCAACCGCGCGCTGGGGTGGGAGACGCCAACGGGCGGGAACTCTGCGGGGCACCTGATGACCCGACCCGCCTTCGGGCACACTGGCTTTACCGGAACGTCGTTCTGGGTCGATCCCGCCGATGATCTGTTCGTGATCATGCTCACGAACCGCGTCAATCCGACCCGGGCCAACACCAAGATCTCCGCGTGGCGGCAAGCAGTCGCCGACGCGGCCGTCAGCCTGACACGTCAGGTCGCACCCGCACAGCCCTAGTCAGCGCGCGACGGGCTTCGGCTCGGTGCGCTGAGAAACCCCCTCGGGTGCCACGATCATCGTGAACTCGAGGGGTTTGCGCGCCTCGGCCGCGATTTTCATCGAAAGTCCACCGTTCCGATTGAACCCGACGCCTCCCCACCCCACCGTCAACACCTCAACGTGCTGTGCCGCAGCGGTCATGCGAACCTTGTAGTCGCCGAAGGCCGGCCGCTTCAACTGCACACTGATCGTGCAGGTCGAATCGCCGGCCACCACGCCGCCGGCATCGGTGCAGTCGACGCGCGGTTGGGCGTCAGCAATGGTGGCGACGTTCGGCACCCCAGGGACGAAGATCTTCACGCTCCTGCCATCCGGGGCGGTCAGCTCGAGTCCGATATCGGCCACGGTGATGGTCAGGAACATCTCGCCGACGGGCTTGTCGAGCGTCGCCAGCCGCGGCGCTTTCTCGCGACCGTTTTCGCGCGTCAGCAGCCCCCATGCCAGCGCGACACCGACCGCAAGAACCGCGGTCAGCCCCAGGATGGGCTTCAGGGCCTCCACCAGGGCGCGAAGGCGCCTATTTCCTTGAGAATGATTCGGCATTCGGATATATTACGCCACAGCACATCATACCGCTCGCCAGAGGCGAAGCAGGAGGAGCACACGATGAGCACGATGAATCAGCCAGAGACCCTGTTGGCGCTTACCGCCGCGGCCGCCGTCGAGGTCAAGAAGTTCATGGCCGCGGAGAACGTGGCGCCGGAGACCGGTGGGCTTCGCGTGTCGGTCCAGCCTGGTGGTTGCTCCGGCTTCAAGTACAGCCTGTTGATCGAAGACAAACCCGCCGAGGACGATACCATCGTGGCGCAGGACGGGTTCAATGTGTTCGTGGATCCGTTCTCCATGCAGTACGTCGGCGGCGTGACCGTCGATTACGTGACCTCGATGCAAGGCTCGGGCTTCACGTTCAAGAATCCGAACGCGACCGGCGGCTGCGGCTGCGGCAGCTCGTTCTCGGCCTAAGTCACTCCGTTGTCCGGGGGCCGATTCGGAGTTGTTGACCTTGCCGTAGTCGTCCTCTACTTGGCCGCGACCACGGGGTTCGGGTTGTGGCTGGGGCGGAAGCAGTCCAACGCCCGGGATTATTTCGTTGCAGACCGCTCACTGCCGTGGTGGGCGGTCTGCTTTTCAATTGTCGCCGCCGAAACAAGCGCGCTGACCTTCATCTCGATTCCCGGGCTCGCGTACGCCGGCAACTTCGGGTTCCTGGAGGTGGTCGCCGGGTACGTCGTCGGACGGATCGCGATCGCGGCGGTCCTCCTCCCGCGCTATTTCGATGGTGATCTCGTGACGGCCTATACGCTGCTCGAGACCCGCTTCGGCAAGGAGACGCGGCGGTTCACGTCGGTCGTGTTCATGGTCACGCGCGCCATGGCGGACTCGGTGCGTGTGTTCGCGACGGCGATACCCATCGCGCTGATCATCGGCCCGGTGGTGCCGCGGCAGTATCTGATGCCGAGTGCGATCCTGATCCTCGGGGCGCTCACGATCCTGTACACGTACCAAGGCGGCATGCGTGCCGTGGTATGGACGGAGCTGGTGCAGACGGGGGTGTATCTCACCGGAGGACTCGCAGCGGCCTTGCTCCTCGGCCGCTCGGCCCCGGGGGGGTGGAGCGGCATCCTCTCGCACGCCGGTGCAGCCGGGAAACTGCAGGTCCTCGACTTCTACACGGGTTTCGACCGGCCCCACACGGTCTTCGCGGGCGTCATCGGTGGGGCATTCCTGTCGATGGCTTCACACGGTGCCGACCAGACCATCGTGCAGCGGCTGCTCTCGTCGCGCTCTCTGAAGGACGCGCAACGCGCGATCATCGGCAGCGGGCTCGCGGTATTCGTACAGATGACCTTGTTCCTGGTGGTCGGGATCGGTCTCTGGTCGTTCTACGCGGGACGCGAGTTCGCGAAGCCGGATGACATCTTCCCGACGTACATCGTGGAGCAGATGCCGCACGGGCTCCTCGGACTGATCGTCGCCGCGATCGTCGCCGCCACGATGAGCACCCATTCGGGCGCCATCAACTCCCTGGCCGCGACCACAACGCATGACATCTACCTCCCACTGTCCGGCCGCGAGGAAGACGATCCCCGAACCTACCGCGCCGGGCGGCTGTTCGCCCTGATCTGGGGCGTGGTCCTCACCGGCGGCGCGCTCTTGTATCCTGAGGGGAAGGTGCCCGTGGTCGTGGTGGCGCTGTCCATCGCGTCCTTCACGCAGGGCGCGCTACTGGGGGCATTCTTCCTGGGGATCTACAACCGGCGCGCCGTCCAACGGGACGCCATCCTCGGCATGTCGCTGGGGATTCTGGCCATGGCGTTCGTGGTCTTTGCGAAGCCGCTGGCCGCCGCGTATCCCGCACTCGCGGGTCCATTGGGACCGTTCGTGAATATCGCGTGGCCGTGGTATGTCTTGATCGGGATGACGATAACCGTGGGCGTGGGTTCGTTGGCCGCGCTCACCCACGACGGGCGGCGTGCCACTCCCCTGACGAATCGCTAACCGGGTTTTCATGAATACGATGATTGTTGTCGGTGTGGATGGAGGCGGCACCAAGACGCACGTGATCGTCGCTGATGCCGAAGGCACGCAATTGGCCACGGTGACCGGCCCGGGTACCGCCGTTCGACCAGGGACCGCCGAGGACTCTGCCGAGGTCATCGAATCACTGATCGGGGAGGCGTTGGCCGCCTGTGGTCACGAGGACACGAAACCCGCAGCGATCTGTGCGGGGCTCGCCGGCGTGGGCCGCGACGCCGAGTACGCCGCGATCGTGGCGGCCGTGTCGCGCCGTGAACTCAGCGTGGACCTCGAGGTACTCCCTGATACAGTGGTCGCACTCGAGGACGCCTTCGGTGACGGTCCGGGCATCCTGCTGATCGCCGGGACGGGATCGTCGGCAATCGGTCGCAGTCCCACGGGACGACTGGCGAGATGCGGAGGATGGGGGCCGAACTGTGGCGACGAGGGAAGCGGCGCATGGATGGGCCGTCGAGCCCTCAGCATCATGACGGCGGCGGCCGACGGCCGCGAGCCCGAGACGGCACTCCTCGGGGCGTTGCTCACGCACCTGCAGATGGAGAACCCCGACGAGCTCGTCGCCTGGGCCGCCAAGGCGACGCCGGCGAGCTTCGCGGAGCTCTGCGGCCCCATCATGACCGTGGCCGCGAACGGCGATCTTCGCGCGAACTCCTTGTGCACGATGGCCTGCGAAGAGTTGGTCTTGCACCTGCGGACTTTGGCACGCCAGCTGTTCACTGACGAGCGGGCCGCGGTTCCCATCGCGCTCGCCGGCGGACTGATGCACCGCGGCAGTTATCTGCGCCGACTCGTGGAGCTCCGCCTGAAGACCGCGGTACCAGGGGTCAAACTGCACACGGCGGACGTCGTCCCCGCCCGTGGTGCCGTGCGCTGCGCGCTCCGGCTCGCCGCCAACGCGTAAGGCCGCGGGGCCTTCAGCGCAACTGCGCCTTCAGGAAAGCTACCGTCCGGTCGAACGCCAGCGCGGCCGTCGCCGCATCGTAGCCCGGACGCGCCGGGTTGCAGAACGCATGGCCGGCGTCGTACTCGTGCGCGACGAAGGAGCCGCCGGCGTGCTGCACCTCCGTCACGAGCGCGTGGACGGACGCCAGCGGCACGCTGGCATCGGTCCGCCCGAAGTGGCCGAGCACCGGCACTTTCACGCGGGAGGGCACGATCTCCACCTTGGGATGGATGCCGTAGTAGTCGACGCACGCCGACACGGCGTCCGGCATCTCCTGCGCCGCATACAGGGCAAGTTGTCCACCCATGCAAAAGCCGAGCGCGCCAACCTTGCGCGGCACAACCGCGGGATGCGCGAGGAGATAGTCGGCAGCGCCGCGAAGGTCTACGCCCGCTTCCGCGATATTGAGCGCCATGAGAAGCTTGGCGGCATGATCGGGATTCGTCGTCGCCTCGCCGTGATACAAGTCGGGCGCGAGCGCCACGAAACCGGCGGCAGCGAACTGGTCCGCGACGTCCTTGATGTGGCCCACCAGCCCCCACCATTCCTGCAAGACGATCAGCCCAGGACCGGAACCGGAGGCGGGAATCGACAGGTAGCCGCTGTTCGTGCGACCGTTGGCCGCGTAGGTAATCATGAGTCCGTTCACTTTGCGAATATGCTCCGGTGGTACGGAAAGCGCCAGTGACTCGTTTTTGACCACCCCCGCTACACCGCACGCCGTGCAAGCACCCAAAGGTTCTCCCGTCCGAGCATCCCCTCGAGGAGTAACTGGAGCGGCTGCAACGCGGCACCGATGACCTGTGCCAGAGGTCGCGGAAGACTCGGCGCGACGTACTGCAGCTGATCCGCGACCTTCGGCATGCTCTTTCCTCCTGCCGCAAACGGTTCGAGGCCGGCGGCCCGCAGGACCGCATCCAAGACGTCGCGGCGAAAATGCACCCGATGCCACGGCAGGTAGAGCGACTGCGCCGAGTACCCAAGCATACGCGCCGACCAGGACTCGATATTCGGAACTTCGACGTAGCACACCCCGCCCGGGCGCAGCAATTGCCGGATCTCCTGCAACGCACCGTGCGGGTCGGACATGTGCTCGAGCACCGCCCGATAGAGCACGAAATCGAAGGAGCCGGCGTGCCGGACCAAGTTGCGGTGCGTGATGAAACGTACCGGTGACTTCCCACGACTCGTGCGCTGAATCGCCGTGGGAGGCGTATCGTGCGTGTCGGACGCCGAGACCCCGCCCCATCCCAGACGGTTCGCGGCCACCGCGTAGCGGCCGTTGCCGGTTCCAAGATCGAGCATCGTGGACGGCGCACCACCGAGTCGCCGCGCGATCGCCGCGAGTTGCGCGCGCGCGATCGCATCCTTGACGGCGGCGATCGGTGGGATGTCACCGGGCACGAAGTCCTTCGACTCCCGATCCGCATACAACGGCGCGAGCTCAGCGTCCGTCTTGAGCGGCAGCGTCCAGATCAGTCGGCACAGCGGACACTCACCCAAGGAGTGTCCGCCGCGAGCGACACCGCTGCGCCACGGGAGGAGAACAGCGCCATCCGCCGGGCAGCGCGTCCCTTCACCCGCGCCCGGCACTCAGGCTGCGCTCTTCACCGCGTCCGGCTGCCCCGGGTGTTCCGGGAACTCCCCCTCCCATCGCGCCATGACGGCGGTGGCCAAGCAGTTGCCAAGCAGATTCACCGACGTACGCGCCATGTCCATCACGGCGTCCACGCCGAGGATCACCGCCACCGCCTGCAACGGGAGCCCGAACATGGTGAGCGCTCCGCTCAGGATCACGAGCGACGCGCGCGGCACCGCGGCGACGCCTTTGGACGTCAACATGAGCGTCAGCATCATGAGAATCTGCTGCGAGATGGGCATATCGATCCCGCCGGCCTGCGCGGCGAAGATGCTCGCCACTGCCAGATACAGGGTCGAGCCGTCGAGATTGAACGAGTAGCCGGTCGGCAACACGAAAGCGATGATGCGCTTCGGCAGTCCGAACTCCTCGAGCTTCTCCATCGCGAGCGGGAGCGCCGCCTCGCTCGACGCGGTCGAGAAAGCGATCAGCCACGGCTGCTTCACATACGTCCAGAAAGTCCCGAGCGGGATCTTGGCGAAGAGCGCAACCGGCACGAGCACGGCGAGCACGAAGAAGATCAGCGCACCATACAGCGTGGCAACGAGGATGAAGAGCCCCTTGAGCACGCCGAGCCCGCTCGTCCCGACCGTCGTGGCGATCGCCGCGCCGATGCCGAACGGGGCGAACTTCATGACGATCCCGACGAACTTGAACATCACGTCCGAGAGCGACTGACACCAGTCGAGCATCAGTTGCTTGCTCTTCCCCTGCGGCACCTGCGACAGGCCAACCGCGAAGAGGATCGTGAAGAACACGATCTGCAGCACCTCATTGTGCGTCGCGGCCTCGAAGAACGACTGCGGCACCATGTGTTCCACGACGCCGCTGAACGTCACTTGGGTCTTGGCGAACTCGGCGCCCTTGTCCGCCGTGGCGGTGGCCAGCGTGATACCCACCCCCGGCTTCACGAGATTCACCGCGATCAAGCCGATGGCCAGCGCCGCGGTGGTCACCACCTCGAAGTACAGGATCGAGCGCCAGGCGAGCCGTCCGACCTTCTTCATGTCGTCACCGTGTCCCGCGATTCCGACCACGAGCGTGCTGAACAGCAACGGCACGATCAGCGACTTGATCATTCGCAGGAACACCGACGACGTTGCCTTCTCCGCGATCGCCAGATTGGGATAGTCGGCCGCCGGGAAGAGATAGCCCAGCGCGATGCCCGCCATCATCGCGATCGCGATCAACTGCGTGGGACTGATGCCGCCAGCCTTCTTGGTCGTTTCACTCATGCGTCTGTCACCGGGATCGAGGGGAGGCTCCGTCGCCTCCGGGTTGGGAACGTCCGACAGCGAAGGGAACGTCACGCGAATGCGCCGAACAGGGGTAGCGCGCTACGCGCGCTGTGCTTCCCCGCTCCGGAGCGTCGAGTTCTTGTAGCCGTACACTGCGTACAACAGGATGCCGATCAGCAACCACCAGCCGAAGCGTACCCACGCGAGCCCCGGGAGCCCCGCCATGACGTAGACACAGGCGGCCGCTCCGGTGAGCGCTACCGGCCAGACGAAGGGTACGCGAAACGGACGCGGCCGATCCGGTTCGAGATACCGCAGCGCGAGCACGCCGAGGCACACGAGCGCGAAGGCAAACAGGGTACCGATATTCGTGAGGTCATAGGTCTCGTTGGCATCGCCGATCAGCGACCAGACGGCCACGAAAACCCCCGTGATGATCGTCGTGATGTGCGGGATGTGCGTCGTCGGATGCACTTTGGCCGCCCACCGTGGGAGCAGGCCGTCGCGCGCCATCGCGAAGAAGATGCGGGGCTGACCATACTGGAACACCAGCAAGACGGCCGCCATCGAGAAGACCGCCCCGAGTGCGACGACCTTGGAGATGCTCGTCAGCCCTGTCGCATCGAGGGCGAAGGCGAGCGGGTCCGCCGAAGCACCGAGCTTCTGGTACGGCACCATGCCCGTGAGCACGAATCCTACCACGATATAAATGATGGTGCAGATCGCCAGTCCGCCGAGAATCCCGATCGGCAGATTCCGTTGGGGATTCTTGGTCTCCTCGGCTGCCGTCGAGATCGCATCGAACCCGATGTAGGCGAAGAAGACGATCGCCGCCCCCTGATGCACGCCGGTGAACCCGTTCGGGGCGAAGGGATGGTAGTTGGCCGTGTCGATGTGCTGCGCTCCCATGATCAGGAAGAGCGCCAACACCGCGAGCTTCACCCCGACCATGATGTTGTTCGCACGCGTGCTCTCTCTGACCCCGGTGAGCAACAACCAGGTGATCAGCGCTACAATCGCGAAGGCCGGGACATTCACGAGGACCGGGATTCCCAACAGCTTGGGCGCGGTCTGCATCAGTCCGTGTACCGCCGGGTCCGAGCTCAACAGCGCCGTGCGATAGCCGGTCGTCATCCAGACGGGCAATGCGATGAGCCCGCCGGTGAGCGACTTGAAGTAGTCCCCCCAGGAGATCGCGACCGCGACGTTGCCAACCGCATACTCGAGGATCAGATCCCACCCGATGATCCACGCCACGATCTCGCCAAGTGTGGCATACGTGTACGCGTAGGCGCTCCCCGCCTGCGGGATCATCGACGCGAGCTCCGCGTAGCACAGGCCGGCCAACGCACACACACAGCCCAGCAGGAGGAACGACAGCACGAGCGCCGGGCCCGCGCCGTATCGGATCACATGCCCCGCAGCATCGGTCTGCCCCGCCGCTGCCGATCCGATCGAGCCAAAGATGCCTGCCCCGATCACGGCACCGATGGCCAGCATGATCAGGTCACCGGCCCCCATGGAGCGCTTGAGCCCCGACACCTCGGTCTCCGCGACGAGTGCGGCGATCGGTTTGCGACTGAAGAGTCCCTTCATGCCGTGGCCGTCCTGACGGAGGGTGGGAAACTCGAGGCCGGCACCATGGCGGCGCCGGCCTCGATTCACTGCGTTCGTATCAGATGAAGAGCGGCGCGAGCACGAGCGTGATCGTCGACAGCAACTTGATCAGCACGTGCAGCGACGGACCCGCGGTGTCCTTGAACGGATCGCCGACGGTGTCGCCGACCACCGCCGCCTTGTGCGCGTCCGACTTCTTGCCCCCGTACACGCCGGTTTCGATGTACTTCTTGGCGTTGTCCCACGCGCCGCCGCCGTTGTTCAGGAAGCCGGCCATCAGGATCCCCACCACCGTCGAGATCATCAGGAAACCGGCGACGGCCTCGGCGCCGAGATGCTCGTCGGTGCCACCCAGGAACTTGAAGATCAGACCGACGCCGATCGGGAAGGCCAACACCAGCGCGCCCGGCAGCACCATCGCCTTGAGGGCGCCCACCGTCACGATGTCCACGCACGCAGCGTAGTCGGGCTGGTCCGTCCCCTTCATGATCCCCGGCTTCTCCTTGAACTGGCGGCGCACTTCCGTGATCACGCTCTGCGCGGCCTTGCTCACCGCCGTCATGGCCAGCGAGGAGAACCAGAACACCAGCATGCCGCCGATAAGCGCGCCGACGAACACCTGCGGCTTGCTGAGGTCCACGTGCAGCGTCTGGGTGGTGTAGTTCTTGACCTCGTCGAGGTACGCCGAGAAGAGCAGGAAGGCGGCCAACGCGGCCGAACCGATCGCATAGCCCTTCGTGAGTGCCTTCGTGGTGTTGCCCACCGAGTCCAGACGATCCGTCTTGTCGCGGATCTCGGGTGGCTGCTTCGACATCTCGACGATGCCACCAGCGTTGTCGGTGATCGGACCGAACACGTCCATCGCCAGAATGTAGCCGGCGGTTCCGAGCATTCCCATCGTCGCCACGGCGGTGCCGAAGAGGCCGCCCGCGGGCGCCCCGTCGATCATGATCCCGCTCGCACGCCCCACCATGAAGCTCGACACGAGCGCGATCGCGATCGTGAACACCGGCAGCACCGTGGACTCCATGCCAACCGAGAGCCCCATGATGATGTTCGTCGCCGGGCCGGTCTGCGAGGCCTCGGCGATCGAGAGTACCGGGCGATAGCGATATTCGGTGTAGTACTGCGTGATGAACACGAAGGCCACCGAGGTCGCCACGCCGATCATCGCGCAGATGAAATAGTGCCACCAGGCGTCCGGAGCGTCCGGCGCGATCAGCAGGTACTTGCAGGCGAAATAGATCGCGATGCTCACCAGGAACGCCGTGAGATAGTAGCCCTTGTTCAGCGCCGACATCGGGTCCGCATCTTCCGTGGTGCTCACCGACATGACGCCGATGATCGAGCAGACGAGCCCGAGGGCGCCTATCACGAGCGGGAAGAGGATGCCCGCGACACCGAACGACTTGAACAGAAGCACGCCGAGGATCATCGCGCCGATGTTTTCGGCGGCGGTGGACTCGAACAGGTCGGCGCCGCGGCCGGCGCAATCGCCGACATTGTCGCCCACCAGATCAGCGATCACCGCCGGGTTGCGCGGATCGTCCTCGGGAATGCCGGCCTCGACCTTGCCCACCAGGTCGGCGCCCACGTCAGCGGCCTTCGTGTAGATGCCGCCGCCAAGCTGCGCGAAGAGCGCGACGAACGACGCGCCGAAACCGTAGCCGACGATCAGGAACGGGATCTTCTGCGCCCACGCTGCCGACTCCATGCCGTTCGGCAGCATCGCGGCGAGCAGGGCGAAGAGGCCACCGACGCCAAGGAGCGACATCGCGACGGTGAAGAGACCGGAGACCGCGCCGCCGCGCAACGCCGTCTGCAGCGCCGCGTTGAGCGAGGTCATCGCCGCCGCGGCAACGCGGATGTTCGTGCGGATCGACACCCACATGCCCATGTAGCCGGCGATCCCCGAGCTCAGCGCACCGAGCAGGAACGACAGCGTGATGAACATGGCGAAGACCTTGGGGTCATCGACTGGGTCGGTCGCATTGTGCGTGCGAAGCAGGCCGTAACCCACCGCGAGCACCGCGGCGACAAGCACCGCGAGCATCGCGATGGTCTTGTTCTGACGCGCGAGGTACGCCTCGGCGCCTTCCTGGATCGCGTCCGAGATCTTGCGCATCTCCGGCGTGCCCGTGCTGCGCGCGAGCACCCAACGGGCGAGCCCGACGGCGAACAGCAGGGCGCCGATCGAGGCGCCGAGGACGATCATGAGCAAAGTCGACTGCGTGGGAGCCATGAACTTGGGGGACTAGAGTGCCAAAGTGCGAGGGCGCCGGTCGAACGGCATGCGCGCCCCGTGAGAGAGAAACAGCGGTCGCTAAGCGGCGTCGCTCGGCGACGCCGGACGCTTCCAGGCGAGATACACCGGAACACCGATCACGACGAGCACGAGGCCGGACAGGGCCTGCGCGCGCGTCTTGTCCGCCACGAGCAGCGTCACCGCGACGCCCCCCGACAGCAGGACGTACAGCGCGGGGAGCACCGGATAGCCGATCGCCTTGTACGGACGAGGAAGATCCGGGCGCTGCGCCCGCAGGAGGAACAAGCCGATCGTCGTCAGCGCATAGAACAGTAGCGCGGCGAAGACCACATAATCGAGCAACTGGCCGTAGGTGCCGGTGAGACATAGCGCGCTCGTCCAGAGCGACTGCAATACCAGCGCCCAGGCAGGAACGCCATTGGTGCTGAGGACCCCGGCCTTGGCGAAGAACAGCCCGTCCTGCGCCATCGCGTAGTACACACGCGCGCCGGAGAGGATGAGCCCGTTGTTGCACCCGAACGTCGAGATCAGGATCGCACAGGCCATGATCGCCGCGCCGTTCGCGCCGAAGATCGTCTCCATCACCGCCGTCGCGACACGATCCGAGGTCGCATGATCGATGCCGCGCGCGATGGCCGTGGCGCCATCCACCGCGCCGTGGATCGGAAGCACGCTCAGGTAGCCGACGTTCGCGAGGATGTACAGACCGGTCACGAGCCCAGTGCCCAGCAGCATCGCGAGCGGGAGGTTCTTGGCGGGGTTCTGCACTTCGGCCGCGGCGAAGGTCACGCTGTGCCACGAATCGGCCGAGAAGAGCGAGCCGGTGAGTGCGGCGCCGAAGGTGATCACGAACAACATCGTGAAGTCGGGGGTGCCGGCAAAGAACCGTCCCGCCCCGAAGTTCGCCGCCACGGCATCGGCATTCCGGCCGACGGTCAGCGCCAGAATCACCAGCAACGCCAGCGCGGCGGTCTTGAGAAAGGTCAGGGACGTTTGCACGAACTTCCCTTCCTTCACGCCACGAAGATTGATCCAGGTGAGCACCCAAATGGTGATCAGCGCGACCAGCCGTTGCGGTGAAAGACCGAGCTCGACCATGCCGCCTGGAGAGGCGATGTCGAGCTTGGGGAACCAGGAGAATCGCTCGGCCGTCACGCCGGGAAGCAGGACGCCGAGGAACTTGCCGAACCCCACCGCGACCGCGGCGATGGTTCCCGTCTGGATGACCACGAACAGCGTCCAGCCGTAGAGGAAGCCCATCAACGGGCTCATGGACTCACGCAGGAACGTGTACATGCCCCCGGCGCGCGGGTACATCGCCGCGAGTTCGCCGTACGCGAGCGCTCCGAGGAGCGTCATGACCCCCGTCAGCACCCACGCCAGGAGCAACCAGCCCGGCGAGCCGAGTGAGCGGCTCATGTCGGCCGACACGATGAAGATCCCGGATCCCACCATGGAGCCCGCCACCAGCATCGTGGCATCGGTGAGGGTCATCGCCTTCACGAACTGGCCCTTCTCAGCAGTCGGTTGGCTCATGGTGGTCGGCTAAGGTTTACCCATAATCCGGGAAAGTTAGCGACCGGTTCAGGGGGGCGGAAGATACATTAGAGCCAGCGATGCGTTGCTGGCCGCCCGAGGGAGCCGGGAACTCAGCTGAGGCCAGGGACTTCAGCCGTCACGAACGCCGTGTCACGCACGGTGGTCCCATCCGGACGCACCGCAGGCTTGAACCGCACCTCGTCCAGCATCTGCTTGATCTTGCGGTTGTAGTCACTGTCCCGGCTTTCGTTCCAACGCAGCAACTTGGCCTTGCCCTTCTCGTCGACCTCGAACACCGCCACGAGCTTATACGGGCGGATCTTGGACGGTACGGGGAGCGGAAGGATGGCGAGCGTGGTCACGCTGGGCGGGTAGATTTTCCCCTCCCCACCGCCAGTACCAGCCCCTACGCCGGATCCCTTCCCGGTTCCGGTACCGGAGCCACTGCCTCCACCCGTGCCAGGGCCACTTCCGGCGGTCCCATCGCGACCACTGCCCCCGCCGGTACCGGCAACGGGGGCAGCATCCTTGGGAGATTCGGTGGTGGTCTTCGCCGGCTCAGGCTTCGGCGGCACGACCGGATCCGGCGGTTTGACCTCTGGCGGCTTCACCACCGGCGGCGGGATCACCTTGGGGGCCACCACCTGCGGCTGTGTTTGCGGTGCGACTTGGACATACTGCAACCGCTCGGTCACGACACCTCCGGTGCCGCGGCTCCCGCCTCCGCCACCACCTGCGGCACCGGGGCCCATGCCCGCGTCCTTGGTGTCGATTACGAGCTTCACCCAGAACGGCCCCAGCAGGAGCAGGAGCAACCCGAGGTGCACGAGGACCGACACGAGCACCCCCCCGATGCGGTTCTGCTGGGGCAGCGGAATTCCGACCGGGGGCCGATACGGCCGACGCGAGGTGTCTGGAGTGGCTTCTGTCATGGCTCCTCAATAATACGGCCGGCGAACCCGAAAAGGTTCGCCGGCCGCAGGTCCAGCGGGATCACCCAGGAACTCGGCGCGCGATTACTTCCGCTTCTTCGCCGGGGCAGCGGCACCACCGCCACCATTGTCCTTCGGCGTCATGCCGATGACCTTCACGCCGCCGCCACGCGCGGCATCCATCGCGAAGATCACATCCTGGTACGTCACCTGAGGATCGCCCTTGACGAACATGATCTTCTCGGGACGATTCTCGTAGATCTCCTTCAGACGGTCGCGGAGCTTGAGCTTCTCGACCGCTTCGGTGTTCACGAAGAACTGGCCTTCGCCGGACGGGCCCGGCTTGACTTCGAGCACGATCTGGTTGGACACGGAGTTGGCGGTCGCGACCGCCGGCTTCGGATCCGGGAGCTGCACATCGATTGCCTTCCGGCTCATCGGGATGATCATCATGAAGATGATGAGCAGCACGAGGAGCACGTCGATCATGGGCGTCACGTTGGGCTCATTCGTCAGCCCACCGCCGCCACCAGCGCTCATGGCCATTAGGGTTTCCCCTTCTTCATCATGTCGCCGACGTTGTCGCCCTCAACGCTCGACTTCGAGTTGGGGCTCTGGTCGGAGATCATCCCGGTGACGCGCACGCCCGACTTGGCCGCGATGTCCAGCGCATCGACGATCTTCTCGTACTTGAGGTCCTTGTGGGCCTTCAGGTAGAGAATCTTGTCGCTGGTGCGCGCATCATAAATCCGCTTCAGGATGTCGCCCAACTGCTCGTTGGGGACCGCCTTCTTGTCGAGGAAGTACTGACCTTTCACGTCGATACCAAGCACGCGATCGTTGTCTTCCTCGGGATGGGGCTTGAGATTCTGCCCCTGGGGCGGCTCGGCCACGAAGCCCGCGTTGATCTGCGGGACCACGATCATGAAGATGATCAGCAGTACGAGCATCACGTCGATCATCGGCGTGACGTTCGGTTCGGCCTTGACGCCGCCCCCTCCCATTGACATCGCCATCGGATAAGCTCCGAAGTGGTGGGTGGGCTAACCTTAGACCGCCGGCTTGCCGGCGTTCTGCGCGGCCGTGTTGAACTCACGGGTGAAGCGGCTGCGACCGAACTCTCCCGACACGCCCTTGATGAGATAGTCGATCATCTCCTTCGAGCTGTAGGTCATTTCGGCCGTGATGTTGTCGATCTTGGTCTGGAAGAAGTTGTACGCCCACACCGCCGGGATGGCCACGAGCAGACCGAACGCGGTGGTGATGAGGGCTTCGGCGACACCAGCCGAGATCGAGGCGATGCCACCACCGCCGCCGGCGGCCATGCCCGTGAAGGCGTTGACGATACCCATCGTGGTCCCGAGCAGACCGACGAACGGCGCCGTGGCGCCGACGGTCGCGAGCACACCGAGGCCACGCTTGAGCAGCACGATCGTCATCAGCATCTCGCGCTCCACCGCACGCTCGGCCGAGTTGATGTCGGACACCGTGACCGACCCATCCTGGATCAGCGGCTTGATCTCGGAGAGCGAGTTACCGAGGACGCGGGCGACATGCGACTTCTTGTAGCCCACCGCCAGGTTGATCGCCTCGCTGAGGTTGTCCTCCTCGAGGAACTGCGAGAATTCCGGCGCGAACTTCAGCGTCTCCTTCTGGGCCGTACGGAGGTACCACCACTTCTGGAACATGATGGTGAGCGAGTACATGGACATGATCGCCAGGGTGTAGACGATGCCCTTGGCGAAACCGCCCATGGAGTGATAAAGCTCGACCAGGGAGAGATTCATTGCGAAGACTCCTGAACCGTATGAGTAGGAAGGACCGCGATTACTTCTGGATGCCGAACACGAACGGCTGCTGGACCAGCTGCTTCACTTTCCTGTTCCCGACTTCCGCCGGGATGAACCGCATGTTCGGCAATGCATTCTTGACCGCCGAAGCAAACAGGTCATGTGACGTCTTGAGCACCTTGAAAGTGCTGATCTCGGCACGGCCCGTCGTATCGACGACGAACTGTGCGATGACTTCGCCCTCCACGCCGGCGCTCTTGAGAATGTCCGGGTACCGCGGAGCCGCCGAACCCGGCGCCTGCATGACCGGCTTCTCCACCTGGAACTCCATGAGCGGCTGATCGGGGTTGGTCGGCAGTTCGACTTTGCCACCCACGACACCGTTCGCACGGCCACCGGCCGTTCCTTTCCCCGAGAAATCACTCTCGTTCGTCAGCTTCTTCGAGAGATCGATCTCCGGGAGCACGTCGGGAATGTTCACCGGCGCGGTCAGTACTTGGAACCCCTTCACCGTCGGCGCGTCCGCGACCACATCTGGTGGCGGCGGCTTCGGCTCGTCCTTCGGCGGAGGTGGTTCGTCCTTCTTCGTCTCCACAAAGTCGATCTTCTCTTCCTTCACCTTTTCCTTCTGCCCCGCGTTCAGCGTGGCCTTGATGGCGAAGAGAATGACGAGCGTGTGGAAGACGAAGCTGCCAACAGCACCGCCCGTAGAGCGTTGCTTTTGGGCCTTCGACTCCAGCAGGTTGTTGAGCAAGTGTCCTTTCCTTTGCGGCTGTGGAAACCGTGAGACAAGCTCGGACAGGGGGAGAAGCTACTCGCCGGTTCGCCGCCGGGTAATGGGCGAACATTAAGATTTGCTTAATCGCGAGTTAGCATTCCGGACGACCGGACGCGGCCTAGGCCTCCACCTCCGGCAGCGCGGGGAGCGACACCGTGAAGGTGCTCCCACGCCCCAGGCGGCTGGCCACGAGGATCGACCCCCCGTGCGCCTGCGCGATCCACTGGCTGATGGCGAGGCCAAGGCCCACTCCCCCGCGCTCGACCCGGGTCCTCGCACGATCCACCCGCCAGAACCGGTCAAAGATGAACGGGAGGTCCGCTCCCGCGATGCCGATGCCCGTATCCTTGACGGTGAACTGCGCGAATCCCTCCGCGAGCGTGAGCGACAACTCCACGCGCCCCCCGTTCGCGGTGTACTTGATGGCGTTCGTGATCAAGTTCAGGAAGAGCTGGCGCAGGCGCACCACGTCGCCCCCGACGCTGACCTCGGCGATCGGACCGAGTGTGACCGTCAACCCGGCCTCCTCCCCCAGGATGTTGGCGGTCTCGGCCACATCGCGCACGAGGGGCTCCAGCGGGACCGGCTCGCGGTGCAGATCGAAGCGCCCCTCGTCCGCACGGGCAAGCGTGAGGAGCGACTCCACGAGGTCCGCCATGCGCGTGGTCTCCTGCAACGCTTCCTCGAGCGCGACCAGCTGCTCGGTGGCCCCTGGTCGGGTCGTCATGGCGCGCTCGATGTCCGCACGCAACACCGTGAGCGGCGTCTTGAGCTCGTGACTCGCGTCGGCGGTGAAGCGCCGCAGGCCCGCGAACGAGTTTTCGAGGCGCGCCAGCATCGCGTTGAGTGTCACCCCGAGCCGGCCGATCTCGTCGCCTTCGTCTTCGACCGGGATGCGTTTGTGCAGGGAGCGGCCGTCGGAGATCGCTTCGACGTCGTTGATCATGCGGTCGACCGGCTCCAGAAAGCGGCCGGCGATCAGCCAGGCCGTCAGGATCGCGATCAGCACGACGACCGGGAAGAAGCGCAGGGCCAGACCCGTGATGTTCGACGCCGCTTCGTCGATGCGCGCGGCGGAGACCGCGGCCACCACACGCCGGACGCCCGGCGTGACGCGTGGATCCTCGAGGCGCGCGGCCACGATGACATCGGTCCGCAGACTGTCGAGCGTGATGAGCCGCAGCGGGTCGCCCGGCGTGAGGCGCAAGGCGAGTTCGCTCATGCGATCGCGATCGGCGACACTCAGCCGAGCGACCGATGGGGAGCCGTAGACGATGCGCGCGGAGTCGGTGACGATCAGGTATTCCGGCACCGCCTCGAGCCGCCGGCGCATGTTGGGATTCAGCTCGCGCCCGACCAGGGAATCGGTGATGACCGTGAGCTGGCTCTCGATGCCCCCTTGCTCCAGCAGTCGCGCGCCGAGGTCGGCATTCGCGACGGCGCGCGCACTCAGCTCGCGCGTGACCTCCACCCGCCGTTCCGCGACGAGGACCGCGGTGAAGGCCGCCATGGTGCCCAGGAGCGCCACCGTGTAACTGGCCGTGATGCGGGCGCGGATGGAGGCCATGACGTGTCCGTCAGCCCTTGATCACGTAACCCACGCCACGGACCGTGGTGATGAGCTTCTTGCCGCCTGGGCGATCGATCTTCTTGCGCAGGTGGTTGATCACGACGTCGACGATGTTGGTGCCGGGATCGAAGTGATAGCCCCACGCATATTCGGTGATCAGCGTCCGGCTCATCACCCGTCCCGCGTGCCGCATGAGATACTCGAGCACGAGGAATTCCTTCGGGGTGAGCTCCACGAGTGCTTCCGCCCGTTTCACCTCGCGCGCGTCGAGACTCAGCTGGAGATCCCCCACCGTCAGGATGGCCGACGCCAGGGCCCGCGGCCGGCGGGCCAAGGCTTCGACGCGGGCGAGGAGTTCCTCGAACGCGAACGGCTTGGTCACGTAATCGTCGGCGCCGGCGCGCAGGGTTTCGACCTTGGCATCGACCGCGTCCTGCGCGGTGAGCACGAGCACCGGCCGTTCGAAGCCACGCGCCCGCAGGTTGCGCAGGACATCGAGTCCCGAGCGCCCGGGGAGCCGCATGTCGAGTACGACCAGATCGTACGGCTGGGAGCGCGCGAGTCGCTCGCCCTCCTCGCCGTCCGTGCACAGATCCACGCCCCAGCGCTGCTCCTCGAGTCCGCGCTTCACGAACTGTCCGACCGTCGGATCGTCTTCGATGACAAGGACTTTCATGGGTTCCCCACGGAATCGGCGCGCGCCACGCCGTGTTCCCGAATCTTGCGATACAACGTCTTGGAAGAAATCCCCAGACGTTCGGCCGCACGCCCCTGGTGTCCACCGACCCGGTCGAGCACGACTTGAATGTGGCGCCACTCCATGGCGTCCAGCGACTCATCGAGCGGGGGATCGATCTCCACGCCCCCGTGTCGCGGCAGCATCAGATGTTTGGCATCGATCGACTCGCGCGGCGCGATCGTCACGGCCCGCATCATCACCGCGCGCAACTCCCGCAGGTTTCCCGGCCAGTGATACGCCTGCAGCGCTGCCACGGCCGCAGGGGTGAGCACGTGCGCCGCCAAGGGCGCGGCGTCGCGCACGTAGCGCTCGGCGATCGGAATGATGTCCGCGGATCTGGCGCGCAGCGGCGGCAGGGCGATCAACTCGCCGCTGAGCTGCTGCAGCAGGTCGCCGCGGATCTCGTGCTGGTCGCCCATGGCGGTGAGCGTGGTGCCGATCACCCGGGCTTCGAGCGGCAGCCGTGCCCGCGCCCCCTCGCGCCGGTAGACACCCGCGGCCATCGCCTCGGCGAGCATCGCCTGCGCCCGGTGGTCGAGCCACTCGACGTCGCAGAACACCACCGTGCCGCCCGCGGCTTCCTCGAGGGCCCCCACGGTGCGAGGGCGCGCACCGCCCTCGGCCTCCGAGGGGTCGGTGGCGTCGGTCGCGTCCGCCGCGGTGCTGAACAGCGCCGGCAGCGCGTGGGCCGCGTCCAGCAGATCGCAGTTCACCTCGACGATCGGGCCGTTGGCTCGCGGAGAGACGTGATGCAGGTAGCGCGCGATCGTCGATTTTCCCGTGCCCGGTTCTCCGACAATCAGCACGGACCCGAGGGAATGGGCGGCGCGATGGGCGGCGGCTAAAGCCGTCTGCATGGAGACCGCGGCGGATTCCGGGGCGTGCGGCGCCTCCAACCGGAGCAGGCGTCGCCGCAGGCACGCGATCTCGACGCTCTTTCGGCGCTTCTCCGCGGCACCTCGCACCAGGATGTCGATCGCCTCCAGTTGATACGGCTTCGAGAGGTAGTCGTAGGCCCCGAACCGCAGGGCAGAGACTGCCGTATCTATGGTGCTGTGCCCGGAGATGATGATGCACTGGGGCGGAAACGGGTCCTCCTGCGCCCGGCGGAGGATTTCGAGCCCGTCCATGTCCGGCATTTCGATGTCCAGCAGTGCGACGTCGAACGAGGACTCCCTGATGGTGCGGAGCGCCGCGCGACCATTGGCACACCGTTCGACCCGGTGCCCTCGGCCCTCGAGGTACCGTTTCAGCAGGCCGGCGACGATGTCGTCGTCTTCAGCAATCAGAACACGCACGTCAACTGTCGGAAGCATTGACAGCGAAGATAATATGACGCGCAAAATTGGACAAGTTGACCGGTTTAGTGCCATGTAAAGCCGATCACAATGGAATCCGTGACGTCGAAAGGGACACTTTCGGACAAATCGTCCGAAAAGTGCCCCTGATGATGTCAACCGGTCCGGCCGGAGACGCCCGCCCGCTACCCCGGGCTCGGGAGTCCGGCGTCAGGCGAGCTTGGCGATCTCGGCGAGGATTTCGCTGTTCTCGCGGCGCAGCCCGTTGTTCTCCTCGACGTAGGTCCATCGGACGATGCCCGCCTTGTCGATCAGAAAGTAGGAGCGGTTCGCGAAGAACGCGGTCTCGTTCAGCACACCGTAGGCGCGGGCCGTCTCGCGGCGGAAGTCACTCGCGAACTCGATGCCGGCGTGGGTGGATTCCTTGAAGGCCTTGAGGCTCGGCACCGCATCGACGCTCACCGGGATGACTTCCACGTCCTTGGAGGCGAACGCGGAGAAGTCGTCGCTGAAGGCGCAGACTTCCTTGGTGCACGTCCCGGTGAATGCCAACGGGAAGAAGGCCAGGAGCACATGCTTCTGCCCCTTCAGTCCAGCCAAGGTGACCTTGGCGCCAGCGGTGGTATCGAGGCTGAAGTCAGGGGCGGCGGAACCCACGGCGGGGATGGACATGATCAGCAGTCGTTGGGGAGGGGAGCGGACAGGCGACCACCCGGTGCGGTGGCCACACGCAAGATAACGTCGAGCGCTGGCGAAGGGTTCCGGCTCAGTGTGTGCTGGCGCGCATCCGGGCCATGGCGCTGTCGGCCAGCCGGGTGTCGTGCCGCTTGGCCCGGAACAACCGATTGGCGCTGTCCAGGGCCACCGTTCCACCAGGCGTGAGCGCGGACGCGGCACGGTCTGCAGCCGCCTGGGCGAGCAGGTCGATTCGCGCGGGCTCGATCGTCCTGTCAGCGGCGACGACCGCCTACGGTTTCGGCGCGAGCGGATCGCGCAGGTGACAGCGCAGACACATCGTCCGGTTGCGCGCCGCCATGCGCACGGGATCGAAATCCGGACCGTGCGGACTGATGGACCACCCGCCGTTGGCGTGACACTGCGAGCAGTACGATTGCTGATGGCAGCTGGTGCACGAGGTGAGATCCTGCCGCGCGGCCCGCCCGTGCTGCAGGAGCCACGGAGCGGCGCCGTTATGGAACCCGGTTCCGCGACGTTGCGCGGCGCCGGCGAATCCGGACTGGCGATGACAGTCGCGGCAGAACGCCTGCACGTTGTGACAGGACGCGCAGTCCGTTTCCGCGCTGTAGGCCTCTGGGGCATGCCGCGAGACGAAGTTGGCCGGATGGTACCGTTTCGCCCCGACCTGCTCCGCCGCGTGGCAATCCTTGCAGAACCGCTGGGCGTGGCATCCGACGCACGTGGCGGCTTCCGAGGCGGCCGATGGTCCATGGACCTTGGCCCAGTTGGGTGCGTGGACGCGCACGGCGCGCGGCGCCGCGGCGGCGATGTGTGGCGCGGGAGACCACTCGGCGGCGCGTGGCGCGAGCATGGCGATTGCGGGGCGACCCGCATTTCCCGTGTGGCATGCGACACAGGTGGCTTGGGTGTGACAGACCGCGCAACGTGCGGCATTGCGGGTGGCCGCCGTGCCGTGCCCACGGGACGCGAAATCCACCAGCAGGTGATCCGCGGGCTTGGAGCGGCGGGGGGCGAGCGCGGCCACCACGCGCGCGACGCGCGCGTCGGCGGCGAGCGCGGCAATCGCAGCGTTCCCCGTGACGTCGAGATGGCAACGCGCACAACTCGACTGCGCATGACAAATCGCGCACGTGGCGATCGCGCCCGTCGCTTGGGCGCCGTGCCCCTGCAAGAAATCGGCCCGCGCGTGCGTCGCCGGACGCGGCAGAGACGTGATCTGAACATCGGTGAGCCCGACGGCGCGGGTCAACGGACGATGGCAGGTGGAGCACTTGCTCTCGGCAGCGAGATGCTCCGGCGCCTGGTGGGCGTGGCACCCGATGCAGGTGGCCGGGGCCGCCCTGCCGACGGACATCCACCCCGCCGCCGTCGCGTGACAGCTCTGACAGGTGGCTTGATTCCCGGCCTTGGCGTCGTGCGCGGTGTGCGAGAAGACCAGCAGCCCCACGGGGCGTGCCGCGGGCGGCGCCCAGGTCCCCCGCCGGCGGCGTGTGCCGTCGTGACACGCGGCACACGCCGGCGGCTTCGGAAAAATCCTGAAAGGCGCGGCCTTCCACAAGTCCGATTACGTCGAACTCTTGAGCCTTCTGTTCTTCCTGGTTCGCCTCGCCGCGACCAAGGGTAATATGGCGTTGGAGCCGCATATCGAAAAACCGTCCGAAAGCACGGCGTTTCAGAAATTTCCTAAAATCACGGCGAACCATCACGCGACCGCGCTGATTTGCGACTATCTCCGCATGGTCGGTATGAATGCCGACGACCCCAACCAGATCGAAGACGTGAT
>CAXBQP010000043.1:0-27725 GCA_963978095.1 uncultured bacterium
GCTCCCCCTCGTCCGCCACCGCCCGTCGTATCGTTGCCGAGCCGCAGTGCGCGCTTGTTGATCGTCGAGACCACCTTGCCCGTGGCATCCCAGAGCTCCTCGTTGCTGCCGAAGCTCGTGTACTGGACCACATACGAGAACGGCTTCTGCATCGTGCTGACGCGGAAGTACTGCCCGTCCGGCGAGGCATCCACGCTCTGGATCATCTGCGGCGCGCCGATCTTCTTCACGGCCTTGGTCTTCACGTCGATGAGCGCGAGTTGGCCGGTCGTGTAGTACTCGAGCAACTCCATCTCGTACGGTTCGTTGAGCAGACTCGCGAAGTTGCGTTCCGCGTCCTTCACGCCGTCGGTCCACAGGCGGACGTTCGGGCCAGTGGCGATCTCGGGCTTCTTGGGCTCGGGCTTCCGGCCATCCGGCAGCTGGACGACCACCACGCTCTTGCCATCGGCGGTCCAGTCGATCGCGGTCACGAGCGTCGCGAGGAGCGGCGTCTTGGTGACCTGCACCGACTTGCCGGTGGCGATGTCGGCGACGAAGACGTGCGAGGCGTCGTCGAAGTTGGCGACGAACGCGATCTGCTTGGCATCCGGTGCCCACGACGACCCGCTGATGGTCGCGCCCTTGGGCGCGTCGATGCTGACGGTCTTCCCGGCCACCGGGTCGATCAGTTGCAGGCCGGTCGCGCCCCGCGTCGTGAGAGCACGGGCACGGTTGGCCTTGAAGTCCACTTGCAGGCCGCCCAGGTAGTAGTGCGCTTTTCCGAACGCGGTGACGCTCGGCAGCCCTTCGCTCTGCTCTTTCAGGAAGAACTTCCGGTCCGGACTCGGCTGCGAGAGCGCGACATTCAGGTGGCGCGGCGCGGCGACCAGTGCGGTGATCTCGCTGGACGGGACCGCGTAGGTCTCCTTCGCGAGCTGCGCTTTGTCGGCGACAAGCCATCCCGGTTCCTGCTTGCCGGCTGCCGCGGCCTGCGCGCCTTGCGCTCGCAGACTCGGCGTCGTGAACAGTGCGAGCGACGCGACGACGGCGCCGCGCGCGGTGAGGCGGAAGAAGGGACTGGTCCGCATCATGGATCCTCAAAGAGGGGGGTGGGGGGACGGCCCGGGGCGGCCGCTCCGAACGTGCCTAGAACATACGTGCCGCGCATGGGCTCCGCTGAGGGGCAGCGACCAGTCATCGTCGGGGAGTGCTCTGCGGGCCGGTTCGGGGTATCTTGCGGGATATGACCATTTCCTCTCGCTCGCTGCTGGCCGGCCTGGCGCTCCTGCTCGGCGTCGCCTCCCCCCGATCAGCGGTCGCGCAGTCCGGCAGCGCCGGCGCCAAAACGCCTGCCAAGCCAGGGGCCGCGTCCGTGGGCGCCCCGACATCTATGTCCGTCAAGCGGTTGCCCCTGGCCGTCACGGACATCGCCGACATCGTGACCCTGGAGAAGCTGGAGGATCGGCGCGACTACGACGCGGCGACGTTGCAGCGCATCTCCACCGCCAAACATCCGGAGCTGCGTCGGCGCGCGGCGCTCGCCATCGCGCGGCTCTACGACCCGCGGGGGCGCGCTCTGCTGCGCGCCATGCGCACGGATCCCGATACCGCGGTGCTGGCGACGGTCGCATGGGCGACGGGGCAACTGGTGGACACGAGCGCGGTGGCCTGGCTCGATTCGTTGCTGCAAGGGACCAAGACCCCGGTGGGGGTGGCCACCGAGGCGGCCGGGGCGTTCGGGAAGATTCGGACCACTGACACCCGGCTCCGGCTCTCGTTGTACCTCGGCAACGCCACCGCAGGGCCGCGAACGGCCCCGGTCGTCGCGGAAGCCTTGCTGGCGATCGGTCGACACCGGGAGCGTGGGGCGATCGGTGCGATCGTGCGGTGGGCGCAGTCGGCGGACGTCGAACTCCGCTGGCGTGCCGCGTGGGCCCTGTTCCGCAACCGGGACCCCGCCGCGATCCCTGATTTGATGGCGCTCGCCACGGACCCGTCACCGGAGGTGCGGTTTTGGGCGGTTCGTGGTCTGAGCGGTGCCCGTGCGGACTCGTCGGACGTGGGCTCTGCCGGCACGCGGCCGGTACTGCTTGCCGCATTGCGCGATGCGGATCGTCGGGTACAGACCGAGGCTGTCCGCACCTTGGGGAGCTACTCGGACGCCGGGTCGCTGATCCAGCTGACGCTGTTGTTGAACGCCGAGGATATGTGGATCGCCACGACGGCCGCCGAAGGGATCGGCTCGCGTGGCGACAAGTCGCGGGCGGCGATCGCCCAGCTGGTGAGCTCCACGGAATCCGACAATCCGACCTGGATCCGCGCCGCGGCGCTGAGCGCGCTGGCCGACGTCTGGCTCGCCGCGGCGCTTGAGCCGGCAACCGCGATGGCGAAGGACACATCCCTCACCGCGCGGACGGCGGCGGCGCAGGTGCTGGCGAAGCTCGGCGTCGGTGCGCGCGAAGGGTTGGAGTCGTTGCTCAAGGATTCGGATCGCGCCGTCCGCGCCACCGCGTGGACGGGGTATCTGAGCCTCGCGGACACCGTGGACGAACTCCCGCTGCGGCGCGTGGCCCGGCGCGGTGCGTTCGCGTCGCAGGACGTGGCGGTTCGCGCGGCGGCCGCTGCCTCGATGGCCAAGTGGGCCGACGCCTCCGACATCCCCACGCTGCTCGCCGCGTTCGCGGTCGCGCTGACGGACAGTGCGCTCATCGCCCAGGAATCCACGATCGAGGCGCTCGCGGACATCGAGCAGCGCGGGGGCGGGGCCGCGGCGGCGTTCTTCGCCAAGTATCCGGTGGCGCCGAGCGATGCGGTGTACGGATTTGCGGGCCGCGGCTTCGGCGCCAAGACGATCGCCGCGTGGGGCACGGGGCGTCCGGTGCGCACCACGCGTACCGACGCCGATTATCAGCGGATCGTCGAGTCACTCATCATCCCGGTGTACAATGGCGGGCCGGCACCGCGTCTGCGCTGGGAGACCACCAAAGGCATGGTCGATACCGAGCTGAATCCACTCGATACGCCGCTCGCCGCCGACTACCTGTTGCAGCTCACCGCCAAGGGGACGATGCAGCACGTCCGGTTCGACCGCGTCGTGCCGAACTTCGTGGCGCAGCAGCGTGAGGCGGAAACCAACGAACCGCTCCAGCGCGATGAGATCAGTCGCGGTCGTTTGGTCCGCGGTAACCTCAGCTGGGGGTCGAACATCGGTAACGCCCCCCGGTTCCCGGGGCGCGGCCCCGGCGCGGCGTACGACACGGGACCAGCGGTGTACACGTTCGGCGTCACGCCGCAGCCGCACAACGAAGGCGACTTCTCGGCGCTCGGGCATGTGATCCGGGGGATCGACGTCGTCGACCGGCTGGAGCTCGGCGACTATGTGAAGTCGGTGCGGGTGCTGAAGCCCGGCGAGAAGTAGCGCGCCTTCCGGCGACCGGCTCAGCGCCCCGGGCGCCTACCGCGACCGCGGCCGATCGCCATTTCGTCCAAAATCTTCTGCAGGGCGTCCTTCTGTTCCTGGCTCAGCAGGGCGCGAGCGTCGTCCGCCGCCTTGGCGTTGCGCTCGCCGATCTCGCGGAGCAATGGCGCCGCTTCCTGCAGCTTCTGCATGGCCATCGCGCGCTGTTCCTGCGTCATCAGGCCCGGCGAAGGC
Organism: uncultured bacterium; assembly: GCA_963978095.1. GTDB lineage: Bacteria > Gemmatimonadota > Gemmatimonadetes > Gemmatimonadales > Gemmatimonadaceae > Fen-1231. Next base: position 3,635 of record CAXBQP010000043.1, read on the forward strand.
CTCGCACTGGTGGTGCTGTCGCCGCGCAGGGCGCGCATCTTGGCCATCGTCGGGGCGTTCGCGGCGGTCGTGGTGGAGTCGATCCGTCGCATCGTCGCGACCTGCTCCGCCGAGAGTTTGAGGTCGTCCTTGTGGGTGAGAATCACGCCGAGGAGGCTGGCGTCCTGCGCCGCAGCCATCAGCCCAGCGCCGCGTCCTCGGAGTCCGCCCAGCCCGCGCTGGGCCGTCGAGACGGCTGGAATGGCGGAACACAGGGCGAGGGCCATCAGCAGAGGGACAACGCGCGATCGGGCACGCATGGTGGGGCTCCTGGAAGCGGGTGGACAGGCAGCGTGTCGCCTGCGGTCATGGAAATAGGACGAGTGGTCTCCCGTGGACGTTAGCGGGGGCTGGTGCGGTCAGGGGCCAGCGCTGGTTATCTTTTCCCATCGTTCCCACTGAACCCGATCATGACTTCCGTTACCCGTACTGCACTGTTCGCGGCACTCGCCGCGTCGATCGCCTGCTCGGGCGGGGCGTCGTCGCTTCCCGCGCCCTCGCCGGAGCGGCTGCCGTTCGCCGAGAAGCTCGACGTGGATTTCGCCAAGATGACGAAGACCAAGTTGGGTGTCTATGTGCGCGACCTGGAACTCGGGACGGGCCCGCTGGTGGAGACCGGGCAGAACCTGACGGTCCGCTACACCGGGTCGCTGAACAACGGGACGGAGTTCGACAAAGTCGGCCCGGGAGACAAGCCGATCTCGTTCCGGCTCGGACGGCGACAGGTGATCCAGGGATGGGACGACGGGATCATCGGCATGCGCGTCGGTGGGCGTCGCCAGCTGGTGATTCCTCCGGATCTGGGATACGGACCCGAGCGCTCGGGGAAGATCCCGGGTGACGCGACCTTGGTGTTCGTGATCGAGATCGTCGGCGCGAAGTACTGAGTGCTGGTGCCGCGGGGTCAGTCCCGCCACGCCTCCGCGAACTCCCGAACGATGGCACCGGCCGGCTTCACCTCCTGAATGCCGGCGACGCTTTTTCCCGCCTGCCAGTACTCGGCGCCGCGCTCGACTTGCGAACTTTTCTTCATGGAACGCATGCCCTTGAGTGCGTAATACATGCGCATCCAGTGCTTGGTCTTGCGTCCACGCAGCATCCAGCGGGCGAAGGGCCCGGCCGTGGTGCCGAGGCGTTTCACGTAGTCGTTGGCGATCACGCTCACGGGAACCCCGGTGAGCCGCTCGGTGAGGGCGATGTCCGCTTCGGTGGCATCCACGATGGCCTGCTTGTAGGCCTGGCTGGTCCTGCACTCCGGCGTCGCGATGAAACGCGTGCCGAGCTGGACCCCGGCGTAACCGAGCGCCAATTGCTCGGTGAACTCGTGGGCGGTTCCGACGCCGCCGGCCGAGATCAGCGGGACGCCGAGCGGCGCCAGCGCATCAAAGAGCTCCCGAGGCGAGAGACGTCCCGTGTGCCCACCGGCGCGGTTGTTGACCGCGATCAAACCGTCGACTCCGCCGTCGAGTCCTTTCTGGGCCCACTTCTTCTCGGTCACGTCGTGATAGACGATACCGCCCGCGGCGTGCACGCGATCGGCGACCCACTTCGGGTTCCCGAGCGAGGTGATGAAGAAGCGCACCCCTTCTTCGAGTGCGATGTCCACCCACTGGACCATCTTGTTGTGGTAGGCCTTGGACGACTGCTCGATGAGGGCGTTGAACCCGAACGGTTTGCTCGTGAGCGTGCGAATCTGCCGCAGGCCGGCGCGGAAGTCGTAGCCGTAGACGTACGTCAGCGAAATCGGCTGCACGATGCCGATCCCCCCGGCCTCACTCACCGCCGCGACAAGCTCCGGATTGCTGCACGGATACATCGGCCCGCAGATCAGCGGGACGTCGATGCCGACGGACCGGGTGAACGGAGTACTCGCGCGAAGCTCGCTCATCTGGTTGTCTTGGGGGGGATCGGTCCGAGCTTCCAGCGCACGGTGGCGCGTGCCACGAGGTCGCCCGTCGCGTCGGTGAGGGTGCTGTAGAAATCATGCTCCCCCTCAACCGTGAGATCGGGGAGTGCCGGACGGCTCTCGGCCGTGACCTTGCCGCGCGCTTTCTTGAAGTAGTCGATGGCCAGATGCGTGACGATCCCCCGGTAGCCCGCGGGCAAGGCGGTGGTCATCGCCGCGCCGCTCGCGAACTCGGCGACGTTCATCAGGGCGATCGCGTGGATCGAGCCGAGGTGCTGCTCCAGCCGGCGGCGTTGCCGGATCGAGATCTTGGCGTAACCGGGCTCCAGGACCTCCACCCGCGGGTTCACGGAGCCGGTGTAGGGAATCATCTGCTTCACCATGAGGGTGAAGAGGAAGTCGCCGAAGGGGATCTTGCGGAGCGCGCGATGGGCGTGGAGCAGTCGTTCGCCCGGGGATTCGGTGTGGGCCATCCCCAAAAGGTATCTTGTCTGAGGCAGGAGTGCCTCCCGACGACTTTCCCGAACTCCCGACACGACCGTGACCCCGCCGATTTCCGCTGCGCCCCTTCCACCCGTGGCCGAACGCATTCCGGTGAGCACCACACGGCACGGTGACACCCGCGTGGACGAATATGCCTGGCTGCGCGACAAGCACGATCCGCGCGTCATCGCGTATCTCGAGGCCGAGAACGCCTACACCACCGAGATGATGCGGCACACGGAGGCGCTGCAGGGGGAGCTGTACGCCGAGATGCTCGCGCGCATCAAGGAGGACGACAGTCAGGTCCCCGCGCGCCGCGGCGACTGGTGGTACTACTCGCGAACGGAGCAGGGCAAGCCCTATCCGATTTTCTGCCGCCGCCACGGGTCCGCCGACGCGCCGGAGCAGATCTACTACGACCAGAACACCGCCGCCGCGGGACATGACTTCCACAACCTCGGCGGGTTCGAGGTGAGCCCCGATCACCGCTACCTCGCGTTGCTGGTGGACACCAACGGCTACGAGGACTTCGCGCTGCAGGTGATCGATCTCGAGAGCGGGCAGGCGCTGCCGGACACGGTCGCGCCGGTCGGGTTCGGGCTCGCGTGGGCCAGCAGCGGCACGCTCTTCTACACCACGACGGACGAGGCCAAGCGGTCGCACGCGGTACACCGGCACACGCTCGGCACGCCCGCGAGCCATGACGTGCGCGTGTACCATGACGGCGATCCGCGCTTCAACGTCGGCGTCCACGCCTCGCGGAGTGCGGCGTGGGTCTGCATCTCCAGCACAAGCTTCACGAGCGCGGAGTGGTGGGTGGTCCCTGCCGCGGACGCAGCGCGCGCGCCGGTGTGCATCGCGCCGCGCGCCGAAGATGTGGAGTACGAGATCGCCCACGGCGGCGACTGGTGGTACATCACCACCAACCGCGACGGGGCCGCGAACTTCAAGGTGATGCGCGCACCCGTCAGCGCGCCCACCGAGTGGACGGAGTGGATCGCGCACCGACCGTCCGTCTTCGTGGAGGGCGTCGACGTCTTCGCGCGGCACGCCGTGGTCGTGGAACGCGAGGGCGGTCTGCGACAGCTCTCGGTGATCGAGCTTGCCACGGCGCATCAGCATCGGGTGGCATTCGGCGATGCCGCCTACGGCGTGTATCCCGCCGACAATCCGGAGTTCGCGTCGTCGGTGTATCGATTCAGCTACTCCTCGCTCGCCCAGCCGCGGGCCGTGTACGATTACGAACTCACGCAGCGCACGCGGGCGCTGCGCAAGCGCGACGAAGTTCTCGGGGGGTTCGAGGCGTCGCGCTACACCGTGGAGCGGGTGATGGCCCCGGCGCGCGACGGGACGCTCGTCCCCGTGTCGTTGGTGTATCGGGGGCCGTTGGTTCGTGACGGGAATCGCCCGCTGCTCCTCTATGCGTACGGCTCCTACGGCTATACGATGGAGCCGACCTTCAGTTCGACGCGATTCTCGCTGATCGACCGGGGGTTCATCTACGCCATCGCGCACGTGCGCGGCGGGCAGGAAATGGGGCGTGCCTGGTACGATGCCGGCAAAATGCAGCACAAGCTGAACACCTTTCACGATTTCATCGACGTGGCGGACCACCTCGTCCGGGATCGGTACACCTCGCCCCGCTATCTGGCGGCCAATGGGGGGAGCGCGGGCGGACTGCTCATGGGCGCAGTCGCGAACCTGCGCCCCGAGCTGTTCCGGGCGATCGTCGCCGACGTCCCGTTCGTCGACGTGCTCAATACCATGCTGGATGAATCGCTGCCCCTCACGAGCCAGGAGTGGGAGCAGTGGGGGAATCCGAACGATCCGGCCGACTACGCCTACATCAAGGGGTACGCGCCGTACGAGAATATCCGCCCACAGCCCTATCCGAGGATCTTGGCGACGAGCGGGGTGAACGATTCGCGCGTCCCGTTCTGGGAGCCCACCAAGTGGGTCGCCCGGTTGCGTGCCGTGAAGACCGATCCACATCCGCTGCTGCTCAAGATGAACATGGGGGCAGGGCACGGGGGCTCCACGGGGCGCTATGAACGGCTCAAGGAAGAGGCGTTCCGCCAGGCGTTCATCATCGATCAGCTGATCGGGGTGCCGGCCGGACAGTAGCGGCCGCGTCACCGGTCCGAAACGACTATGTTCTCCCGATGCTCATCGCGTTGATTCTCGCCGAGGGCCTTGCGCTGATGGTCCTGCTCGCCAGGCTCGCTGGAGGGCGCACGCGTCGTCCACCCGAGACGCCCGCGCCCGGAACGGGCGCGCCCGGGTTGGTCACCATCGTGATTGCGACACTGAATGAAGCGGCGCGGATCGCCCCGTTGCTCCGCGGCGTCGCCGCGCAGGGCGACGTGGTGAAAGAGATCCTTGTCGTCGACAGCCATTCGACGGACGGCACCCGTGAACTCGTCACCGCCGCTGCGGCGCGCGATTCGCGGATTCGGCTCCTCACCGACCCGCCACTCCCCCCGGCGTGGGTCGGCAAGGCGTGGGCGCTACAGCACGGGCTCGAGCACGCGACCACCGAATGGGTGCTGGGACTCGATGCGGATACCGAGCCCGCCTCCGGCCTCGCCGACGCCGTCGTTGCCGCCGCTGACCGCGAAGGGTTTGACTGTGTTTCCTTCAGCCCCTGCTTCGACGGGCAGACGACGGCGGAACAGTTGGTGCAGCCAGCGATACTCGTCACCCTGATCTACCGCTCAGGGGCGGCGGGGGACCCGCGTGTCCGTCCGGACCGCGTGCTGGCCAACGGGCAGTGCTTCCTCGTGCGAAAGGCGGTCCTCCTCGCGCACGGCGGCTACGAGCCCGTCAAGGCGTCCTTCGCCGAGGACGTCTCGCTCGCGCGGCGGCTGGCCTCACGCGGCGTGCCGGTGGGGTTCCTGGATGGCTCGCGTCTCTACACGGTGCGGGCGTACTCCGGACTCCCGCAGATGTGGCGCGAGTGGGGGCGCTCGATCGCCCTCCGCGACTCGGTTCCTGTGGTGAAGCAGTGGTTCGACATTGCCATCCTGTTCTTGGCGCAAGCGTTGCCGCTCCCGCTCACCCTCGTGATCGCCGGCGGACTCGTCCCGCTGGCCCCCTCTCCGGAACGGACTGCCCTCTCCTGGCTGGTGGGCACGCTGCTGAGCGTGCGACTGATGATGTTGCTGGCGATCCGGGGTTCGTATTCCCGCCGCGGCGTCGCGTTCTGGCTCAGCCCGCTGGCCGATCCGGTCGCGTGGTGGCGTATCGTGCTCTCGACGCTGCGCGGCCCCACGCACTGGCGCACACGCCGCTATACCAGCGCCAGCTGACCTCGCCGCGGCCGACCTCGCCGCGGCAGCGGATCCTGGGAGCACAGTTTCCGCTCCAGCGCGCCGATACTCCCAGTTGATGACCGTACCCGTGCGCGCCCCCGCCCCGACCTTCGACCACCGCGCGTCCCGTGCCAATGGGACGCGGGCGTTCGCGCTCCTGGGCCTGCTCGCCGGGGTGCTCCTTGGCCTGGCACTGCCTCGCGCCGCGGCGGCGCAGCAGGTGAACCCGGCGTCCCCGCGAAGCGGGGCCCGCAGCAGATCGCCGAGGCTCGCCCGCCACGTGCCCGCGTGGACCCTCGGCTCCCCATCCACCGCCGTCCTCCGTGCCCAGGGGCCGGCCGATTACGCCGAGCATTTGGTGTCGCTCGGCTACGATGTCTGGCACTACGACCGCAGCTGGGTGCGGCTCTCGACCCGCGACGACCGCGTGGTGGCCTGGGCCAATACCGACGGCACCCTTGTCGTCGAGTTGCGGCCAAGTGGCCCGGTACTGTCCGATGCCACGTTCACGCAGGGGTCCACCCGCGACGACGTGCTCCGGTTACAGGGGACGCCGACCGTGTATCTGCCGCGGACGAATGACGGTGTCACCGCCATGCAGTATGGCGCGGCGGTGGTGCACCTCAGCGAGCGGGACAATCGCGTGGTGGCGTGGAGCGACCCTACCGGCCGCCGACTGAAGGTTCGAGCCACGGGCCCCGTGGCTGCGGCGCGCCCGATCCCGAAACCGACGGCTCCGGCCTCGCTCGCGGCGACCCTCGCGTGGAATGATGCGTCCGGCGACGGGTACCTCGACGACGGCGAGCAGGCCCGCATCACGCTGACGGTCACCAACCGCGGGCCGGGGACCGCCTACGCAGTGACCCCGGCGCTGCTCAATATCGAAGGCTGGGACGGGCTCCGCATCGTGAGCGCCGAGCCGGTGGATTCGATTGCTCCAGCCCACACGGCGACGCTCTCCTTGCGTGTCGTCGGGGCGTCAGGGCTGGAGGACTCCCGCGTGCAACTGCTGGTGGGGGTGCACGAGGGGAACGGGTTTGATCTCGACCCGTCGCTCTCCCTCGATATCCCGACGCGTCGAGCCCGCGCGCCCCGGTTCGCGCTCGATGGGATTGCCGTGAACGATCAGTCGGCGAACGGACGGATCGAGCCACGTGAGATCGTCGAGGTCATTGCACGCATTTCCAACCATGGGGAAGGCGAAGGGCAGGGGGTCGAGTACGCGGTGGTGCCCGGGGCGGGTGTCACGTTGACGCCTGACTCAAAGGCGAACGGCGTGATCGGGACTCTACGGGCCGGCGAGTCGCGCGACCTGCATTTCAGCGCCTTCTCGAACTCGCGGGCGTCCGGGTTTCCGGTGTCGATCACCGTGAGTGAGCCGCGCGCGCGTTACGACACCTCGTTGGTGCTTCCGTTGGCGCTCGACCGCCCCGTGAATGAACTCCCGTCGCTGGTGGTGCGCGGTCGGAAGGCTGCGGTCACCTCGGCGCCGGCACTCGTGTCGCCGGTCGACACGGGGATCCCTCGCGCGCCGCGGCGCAGCAACGTGGTGGCGGTCGTGCTCGGCGCCGAGCGATACGAGCACGCCCCGGAAACACCGCTCGCACGGCGCGATGCCGCGGTCTTTCGCGAGTATGTCCGCAACGTCTTCGGCGTCGGGGATGATGATTCGCGCCTGCTGTTCCGCACCGACGATGAAGTCTCCGGCACCGAACTGCGGCGCACCTTCGGTGATGGGGGGTGGCTCGCACGTCGCGTGTCGGCCGAAACCGATGTAGTCGTCTACTGGGCCGGCCACGGAGTCACCGATCCCAAGACGCGGAAAGCGTACCTGTTGCCCAACGACGGCGATCCATCGTACCCCGCACAGACGGGATTCGCGCTCGACGAGTTGTATGATCGGCTCGCGGCACTCGGGGCACGCTCGGTGACGGTCTTCGTGGACGCCTGCTTCAGCGGGCGCTCGCGGGACGGTGCCGCGGTCGTGGCCGGCTCGCGCGGTGTCGTGGTCAGTCTTGAACACCCGGCGTTGCGGGCCAAGAACATGGCGGTCTTCGCGGCCGCGCGCGGCGATCAGTTTGCCAGCGCCTGGCCCGAGGGGCAGCACGGCGTCTTCACGTACGCGCTCTTGGCGGGGCTTCGCGGCGCGGCGGACACGAATCATGACGGGTCCATCACTGCCGGCGAGCTGGCGGCCTACATCGCACGCGAGGTGCCGCGCACGGCGGCCCGCATCGACCGGGAACAGACGCCGGAGTTCGTCTCGCACGACCCGGCGCGGCCGGTGGTGGTGCTGAAGTGAGGCCGTCTGCGGTGCTTCGCGCGCGTGGCGGGCGCCTGCACCGGTGGCGCGTCGCCAGTCGGCACGCGCTCTCCGTGGTCGCGTGCCTGCTGTCGGCACGGGAAGCACGCGCCCAAGCCCCCACATGGGTCGAGGTCGAGCGTCGCGTGTCGCTCACCGACGGCCGTACGGCCGCAGAGGTCAAGGCCATCGCGTTGCAAGAGGCGCTCGCGGAAGCCGTTCGGCGCGTGGCTGGCGTACGGATCTCGGGCACCCAGTCCGCCGTCACCGGTGACTCCGCCGGCACGCGGATCGACCGCTTCGAACAGGCGGTGCGACTCGACGTCTCAGGGCGCGCCACGCGATGGGAGACGGTGCGCGAGGAATGGCGGTCGGCGCGATCCGGCGAGAGCGCCCCGCCGATGCTGGTGCTGACGATGCGCGTGCAGGTCACGCCCGAGGTCGGCCAGCGCGATGCGGGATTCGGCGTCACGTTGGGCGCGCGGTCGACACGTTTGATGGTCCGGGGCGAGTCACCAGCCGCGAACGACGAGATCATCGCGACGGTGCGGACCACCGTCGACGCCTTCATCACGCTCGTGAGCGTGGCCGGCGATTCGGTGTTCGTACTCGCGCCGAACGCGGTCACGCCGCGCGTGGCCGCCGCGCCTCGCGAAACGATCGAGATCCCGGACGCCGAATCGCGCCGGATCGGCCTGCACCTGCGCGTGACGCTGCCGTCGGGCGTTCGCGGGCGTGAGGAGCGGTTGGTGGCGGTTGCCACGCGGAGCCCCGTGACGCCTCCGGGTGTGGCTGGCGTCGGGGAGGCTCGGGACACCGGGGTGCTGAGCCTGGAGGGATTCAATCAGTGGCTGGTCGGGATCCCGCTCGGCGAGCGCTCCCTGGCCGAAATGCCGATCGAAGTACGGAGAACGCCCTGACCTGCCGATACTCAAGGCATAGAGGAGGCATCATCATGAAGAAACTGTGCATCGCAGCTGGACTGCTCGCGCTGTCGGCGTGCGCCAGCCATCAGGGAAAGGTCGACCAGTCGGCATCACCGGAGACACTGCGGCAGATGCCGGGGTGGTATCGGAAGCCCCCGAAGTCGGACGACCGGTGGATCGTGGCACCGGCGACCGGGGAGTCGCGTGATTTGCAGGTGGCGCTCAACAAGGCGGAACTCGAGGGGCGTACGGCGCTCGCCTCGCAGCTCGAGGTGAAGCTGGGCGGGTTGCAGCGTCGGTTCGTGGAGGAAACCGGGCTCGGCGCGGATGCGACGGCGCTCGGAGAGTACGAGCAGACGGCCAAGGCGGTCATCAGTCAGGTGCTGATCGGTAGCCACGCACGCGAGCAGCAGTTCACGCTCGACGCCGGCACCTACCGTGCCTGGGTGCTGATGGAACTGCCGGTCGGAGAGGCCAGCAAGGCCCTGCTCGAACGGCTCAAGCAGCAGGAAGCGATCGTGACGCGCATTCGTGCGTCGGAAGCATTCAAGGAACTGAATGCCGAGGTCGAGAAGTACGAGAAGCGCAAGGACGCTGGCAAGCCGTAGGGAGGTCGATGTCGGGGCCGTGGTCCCGCACGCTGGGGGGGAAGGGGGAGCGGCGACTGGCAACGACACGAAACGGGCGACGGAGTGACCGTCGCCCGTTTCGTTGTGTGACGCGGCCGCCGTTCGCCTAGTGGCTGTCGTCGAGCGCCTTGATCTCCTTCACGAGCGAGCCGAGAACGTTCTTGGCGTCGCCGTAGAGCATCAGGGTGTTGTCCTTGAAGAAGAGCGGGTTTTCCACGCCCGAGAAGCCCGTGCCCTTGCCGCGCTTGATCACGTATACGGACTTGGCGGTCCACGGACGGAAAATCGGCATGCCGAAGAGGGGTGACGACTTGTCCTCCTCAGCGTCCGGATTCACGATGTCGTTGGCGCCGATGATCACGGCCACGTCGGCCGTCTGCAGCACGCGGTTGGCGTCGTCCACGTCGGTAAGGAGCGCGCCGTAGTCGATCCCGGCTTCCGACAGGATGACATTCAAGTGTCCCGGCATGCGGCCGGCCACCGGGTGGATCGCGTACTTGACCTCGCCCCCCTTCTTGGCGATCAGCTCCATCAGCTCGCGGCAAATGTGTTGGGCCTGGGCGACCGCCATGCCGTAGCCCGGCACGATGACCACGGAGCCGGCATACGCCAGCTGCACCGCGGCGTCCTCGGCGGTGATGGTCTTGGATTCCTTGGCCTCGCCCTTGGCCTTTGCCGCCGCCGGCGCGCCGGACCCGAAGGCGCCGAAGATCACGTTGGCGAACGACCGGTTCATGGCCTTCGACATCATGACGGAGAGGATGAACCCGCCGGCCCCCTCCAGGGCGCCGGCAATAATAAGCACATTGTTACCAATTGCGAATCCCGTCGCGGCGGCGGCGAGGCCGGCGTACGAGTTGAGCAACGAGACGACCACGGGCATGTCGCCGCCCCCGATCGGCAGCACCATGGAAACGCCGAGGAACAGCGAGAGGGCGACCATCGCATAGAACGCCCAGGCCGTCTCCGGTTGGTAGATCAGCATGCCGAAGCAGCCGAAGGCCACCGCGATGAGCGCCAAGTTGACGGCGTTCTGCCCACGGAAGGTGATCGGCCGCCCGGTGATCAGCTCCTGCAGCTTGCCGAACGCCATGAACGAGCCGGTCACGGTCAGTGCGCCGAACAGCACTTCGAAACCGAGCGCTCCCGCCACCCCGTGGGAGAGTCCCGGGGTGAGCCCGGTGACCTCGTTCGGCGTGTAGGCGTGCCGGTATTCCACGATGCCCACGAGGGTGGCGGCGATGGCCCCGAAGGCATGCGAGAAGGCGATGAACTGCGGCATCGCCGTCATGGGGATCTTCATCGCCATCGGATAGCCCGCGATCGCACCAACGACGAGCCCGAGGATGATCCACTGGTACGTGAGAATGCCGGAGTTCAACAGCGTCCCGACGACGGCGAACAGCATGCCGGCGGCCGCCTGCTGCATGCCGCGGCGCGCGGTATCCGGACGGGTGAGCGAGCGCAGGCCAAGGATGAAGAGGACGCTGGCCGCCAGATACGATGCTTGCACGATCAGGTCGCGCGTGCCGTTGATCTGCGGACCATCCTCGAGCAGACGGAAGAGAGCGAAGAGATGGCTCACTTGCCCGCCTCCGGCGCCGCGTCCGACTTCTTCTTGGGCCCGCCGAACATCGCGAGCATGCGGTCGGTGATCAGGAAACCGGCCACCACGTTGGTCGCGGCGCACACCACGGCGATGAAGCCGAGGATGGTGGACACCTTCCCGTACTGACCGCCGGCGGCCACCAGGGCGCCGACGAGCGAGATCCCCGAGATGGCGTTCGTCGCCGACATCAGCGGCGTGTGGAGCAGGGGAGGAACCTTCTGGATGATCTGGAAGCCGATGAAGCCGGCCAGAATGAAGACGTACAGTTGGAAGATCTGGGTCATGGGAATTTCGCCTGGTCCCTGGGGATCGGGCGCGCCGTCAGGCGCGCACCTGGCCGTCCAGCGCGACGAGCATCGCGCCGGTGATCTCGTCGCTCGCATCGAGCACGAGCGCGTTGTCCTTCATGAGGTGCGTGACCAGCGTCAGGACGTTGCGGCTGAGCATCTGCGAGGCGTGGAACGATGCCTGTGACGGCAGGTTGAGCGGGCCCACGATCGACACGTCGTGCGCCACCACCGTCTCGCCGGGCTTCGTGAACGCCGCGTTGCCCCCGGTCTCGCAGGCCAGATCCACGATCACCGACCCGGGCTTCATCCCCTTGATCGCCGCCTCGGTGATCAGCAGCGGTGCCCGACGGCCGGGAATGGCGGCGGTCGTGATGATCAGGTCGACCTGCTCCACATGCTTCGCGATCGCCTGCTGCGTCTTGATCGCGTCCTCCTCGGCCTGCTCCTTGGCATAGCCGCCCGATCCCTCGGCGCTGTGCCCGAGGTCGATCTTGAGCGGGGTGCCGCCCAGCGACGCGATCTGCTCCTGCGCGGCCGGACGCACGTCGAAGCCGCTCACCAGTCCGCCGAGTCGCTTGGCCGTGGCGATCGCCTGCAGTCCGGCGACGCCGGCACCGATCACGAACACCTTGGCGGGCGCCAAGGTCCCAGCGGCGGTGGTGAGCATCGGCAGCATCTTCGGCAGCAGCCCCGCACCGATCAGCACCGCCTTGTAGCCGCTGACGGTGGCCTGTGACGAGAGCACGTCCATCGACTGCGCACGCGTGATGCGCGGCACCTTCTCGAGCGCGAGCGCGTTGACCGTGCGTCCCGCCAGCGCCGCGATGGTCTCCGCGCTGCCGCTCTGCGCGAGATAGCAGATCAGGGTCGCGGCGGCCGGCAGAGCGGCGACCTCCGACGCGGTCGGGGGCTGCACCTTGCACACGAGCGTCGCGTCGGTCACAACGCTGGCAAAGTCGACGGCGATGGTGGCGCCGGCGGTCACGTAGTTCGCGTCGGTGAAACCGGCGGCGAGCCCGGCGTCATGTTCGACGCTGACGGTGGCGCCGCTCTTCACGAGCTTGGCCACACTTTCCGGGACGAGCGCAACGCGAGCCTCGCGCGCGGCGTTCTCCTTCGGAACGGCGATGCGGATCACGAGATGGGGTGGATAGGGTGAGCCTTCGAATACCCGTCTGTCGCTTCCGGAAGAGCGCCGGACCTGTTCGCCGATGTTCTCCCAGCCACTAAAGGTACGGGCGGGACACGGAGCGTCAACGCATCGTGCGCTCGGTCGCAGCGCCGGCCGCAGCGCTCCGCTATTTCGCCTTGAAGGAGCCGATGGCGGCCCGGGTGAAATCCGAGAGCACGAGGCGCCCGCTCATCCCGGCCCGCGCGGCGAGCAGGGTATCCCAGTTACCGGTTCCCTCCCAGAAGACGTGCTTCAGCAACGCCATGGCCTCGGGGTTCGACGCGGCGAGCGTGGTCGCCAGCGTATCGACACCGGCGTCGAGCGCCGCCACGTCCTCGAACACCCGCGCATAGAGCGCCTGCCGCTCGCACCAGGCCGCGTCCCGCCAGTCCGCGTCGACGGCCATCGCACTGAAGGCCGCGAGTCCGATCTTCTTCTCGATCACCGGCCCCACCACGAAGGGGCCGATCCCCACCGCGAGCTCGCTCAACTTGGCCGACGCCGACGAGACGGCCAACGCGTAGTCGCTCGCGGCCACGAGCCCGACGCCTCCCCCGGCGGTCTTGCCGTGGACCCGGGTCAGCACGAACTTCGGGGCGCGGATCATCGCCAGGATCACCGCGGCGAACCCGCTGAAGAACTGCTGCCCGCCGTCGAGATCCTGGATGGCGACCAGCTCGTCGAAGGATGCCCCGGCACAAAATGGGCCGGTCCCCTCGCTTCGCATCACGATCACACGGGCGGCCGGGTCATCGCCCAGCGTGCGGACGGCGTCGGCGAGCGCGTGCAACAGCTGTCCCGGGAGGGAGTTGCCCTTGGGGTGCGAGAATGTGACGGTGCCGATGCCACCGGCGATGCCGATGCGGACCGCGCCGGAGGTCGAGTTGGACGGTGTGGAGGTCATCCCCAAAAGTAGCGCTTTCCTTCGATTGTCCAATGGCGGGCCCGTCCCCTAGATTTCGCCCATGGCAAACTCCACGACCGCTGTTCACGACGATCCGGCGCTCGTCGCCGCGTTCGAAGCCCGCATCGCCGCGGGCGAAAGCATCGAGCCCAAGGACTGGATGCCGGAGCGCTATCGCCGACAGCTGACCCGCATGATGTCCCAGCACGCCCACTCGGAGATCGTGGGCATGCTTCCTGAAGGCAACTGGATCACGCGGGCCCCAAGCCTGCGCCGCAAACTGTCATTGATCGCCAAGGTACAGGACGAAGCCGGTCACGGGCTGTACATCTACTGCGGTACGGAAACCCTGGGCGTCGATCGCCACGACCTGGTGAATCAACTGCTCGACGGCACCGCCAAGTATTCCAGCATCTTCAACTACCCCACCTTGAGCTTCGCCGACGTCGGCGTGATCGGATGGCTCGTGGACGGTGCCGCCATCGTGAACCAGACGATCCTGGCCAAGACGTCGTACGGACCGTACGCGCGGGCGATGCTCCGGATCTGCAAGGAAGAGAACTTCCACAAGCGCCAGGGCTATGAACTCTGCGTGCACCTGGCCAAGGGCACGCCGGCACAGCGGGCGATGGTCCAGGAGTCGATCAATCGCTTCTGGTGGCCCTCGCTCATGATGTTCGGCCCCAGCGACGCCAACTCTCCCAACACGGGGGAACTCTTGCGCTGGAGGATCAAGCGCAAGACCAACGACGAACTCCGCCAGCGATTCGTGAACCTCACGGTGCCCCAGGTGCAGGCGATCGGCCTCACCCTGCCGGACCCGGAGCTGCGCTACGATGCCGACACGGGCAACTGGAACTTCGGGGAGATCGACTGGGCCGAGTTCCAGCAGGTGATCAGCGGCAACGGACCGTGCAATCACGAGCGGCTCGCCGCCCGTCGCGCGGCGCACGAGGACGGCGCGTGGGTGCGCGCGGCCGCCGCGGCGTACGCCGCCAAGCAGGCGTCCAAGAGCACGGAGGCGGCATGACCGCCGACTCGCAGTGGCCGCTGTGGGAAGTCTTCACGCAGGGGTCGAAAGGCGAACCGTTCGAGCACGCCGGGAGCGTGCACGCTGCCGATGCCGAGAACGCCTTGCAGAACGCACGTGATGTGTACGCGCGTCGCGGGGAAGCGGTGAATCTCTGGGTGGTCCCGTCGGCGGCGATCGTCGCGTCGGCGCCCGGGGATGCCGGGCCGTTCTTCGATCCCGGGAACGACAAAGCGTACCGGCATCCGCAGTTCTACAAGATTCCGCGCGGCGTGGAGGTCTTTTGACCCGCCCGCCCGTTGCGGGCGCCCGCACGAACGCCGCATCGCAGCCGCTGGTGGACTACGTCCTGCGGATCGCCGATGACCGCCTGGTGCTCGGCCATCGGGTCTCCGCATGGTGCGGCCACGGGCCGATCCTCGAGGAGGACATCGCCCTTTCCAACATCGCGTTGGACCTGATCGGCGCAGCCGCCGCGTGGCTCGCGCTCGCCGGCACGCTCGAGGGAACGGGACGTGATGCCGATGCGCTCGCATTCTTCCGCGACGAAACCGCCTACCGGAACGCGCTGCTCGTGGAGCAGCCGAACGGCGACTTCGCGGCCACGATCGTCCGGCAGTTCCTGTTCGACGCGTACTCCGTGCTCCAGCTCGACGCGCTCTCGCGGTGCGGACATCCGGAGATCGCGGCGATCGCCGCCAAGTCGCTCAAGGAGGACAAGTACCACCTCCGCCACAGCAGCGACTGGATGCTGAAGCTCGGGGACGGAACGCCCGAGAGCCATGCGCGCGCGCAGCGCGCACTCGACGCGCTCTGGCGCTACACCGACGAACTCTTCGTGTCCGATGCGGTGGACCTGGACACCCGTGCCCTCGGCGTTGCCATCGACCTGGACGCGATGCGCGCCCAGTGGGACCACATGGTGTCGGACGTCCTCGCCCGCGCCACATTGTCCCGTCCGACATCGCCGGCCCGTGCCTCGGGCGGACGTACGGGTCGGCACACGGAACACCTCGGGCACATGCTCGCCGACATGCAGATCGTCGCGCGCTCCCACCCGGGCGCCACGTGGGAGCCCAAGGGGTGATCACCCCCGATGCGGTCTACGGGATCCTCGGCACGGTGATGGACCCCGAGATCCCCGTCATCAGCGTCGTGGACCTGGGCATCGTGCGCCAGGTCACGGTGAACGGCGCCCAGGTGGCCATCACCATCACGCCGACCTACAGCGGCTGTCCAGCGATGCGCGAGATGCAGCGCGACATGTCGGTCGCCTTGGGTGAACACGGCATCAACGACGTCGCGTTCTCGACCGTGTTCGCCCCGGCGTGGACCACCGATTGGATCAGCGCCGAGGCCCGCGAAAAACTCCGCGAGTTCGGGATCGCGCCGCCAGGACCCGCCGAACGCGATGGTCTGATCACCCTCGCCCGCGCGCGCGCGGCGGTGCCGTGCCCGTACTGTGGCGCCTCGGATACGCAGCTCAAGAGCGAGTTCGGCAGCACGGCGTGCAAAGCTATCCACGTCTGCAACAGCTGCAAGCAGCCGTTCGACGAGTTCAAGGCGCTGTGACGCCATCCTCGGTCGGGTCCAGGCGCGGGCCGTTCGCATGGTGGGGAGAAGGGACTCCCGCGGCGCGGCGCGCGCTGGTCGCCGCGGGACTCGGCTGGGCGCTCGACGCCTTCGACGTCATGCTCTACTCGCTCGTGCTGGCCAGCGTGATCGGCGACTTGCATCTCACCAAGCCGGAAGCTGGCATGCTCGGCTCGGTGGCCCTGCTCGCGGCCGCTGGCGGCGGAATCGTATTCGGCCTGATCGCGGATCGGTTCGGCCGAACGAAGGCGTTGATGGGGAGCGTGCTCATTTATTCCGTGGCAACAGCGCTCTGTGGCACCGCCACCAACTTGTGGCAGTTCGCCGCGTTCCGGATCCTGCTCGGGCTCGGCATGGGGGGCGAGTGGGCGAGTGGTGCCGCGCTCGTCAGCGAGACCTGGCCCGTGCAGCATCGTGGCAAGGCGTTGGGGCTGATGCAGAGCGCGTGGGCGATCGGGTACGGCGCTGCAGCGCTGGTGGTGAAGCTCGTCCTTCCCACGTACGGTTGGCGCGCCGTGTTCTTCGTCGGGATCGTGCCGGCGCTGCTCGTGCTGTGGGTGCGGCGCAACGTCGAGGAGCCGGAGCTCTGGCGCGCGCGTGTCGGCCAGCGTGATGCCGAGCGTCACGCGGCCGGCGGGCGCTCCGCCTTCGTCGAGATCTTCAGCGGTCCGATCGCCCGCACCACGATCGCGGTGACGTTGATGAACGCCTGCACGCTCTTCGGGTGGTGGGGACTGAACTCCTGGATTCCGGCGTATCTCTCGTTGCCCGCCGCGCAGGGGGGGATCGGCCTCAGCACCGGCACCATGTCGAACCTCGTGCTGACGATGCAGGTCGGGATGTGGCTCGGGTATGTGACCTTCGGCTACATCGGCGATGCGATCGGCCGGAAGCGTGCCTACGTCCTGTATCTGCTGTGCGCGAGCGTGTTGCTCCCCACGTACGGCGCGCTGCACCATCCGTCGGTGCTGCTCGCGTTGGGACCGCTCGTCGCCTTCTTCGGCACGGGGTACTACAGCGGATTCGGAGCGGTGACGGCGGAGCTGTACCCCACCCGCTACCGCGCGACCGCGCAGGGATTCACCTACAATCTCGGACGCATCGCCAGCGCCGCCGCCCCCTTCACGGTCGGGTCGCTCGCAGCGACCCAGGGCTTTGCGATCGCCTTCGCGATCACCGGGGCGGCGTTCCTGCTGGCGTCCCTGGCGTGGATCTGGATTCCGGAGACGCAGGGGCGGGCACTGGCCTAGGCGCCCGCGCCGCGCCTCAGCGCGCGGCGAACTGGGTGTGCCACGCGGCGATCTGCGGGTGGTGTGCGGACCAGGCCGCCCACGCCGATTCGGCCCAATCGCGCGCGGCCGCGGTGATCCGCTCGCGCGGACCGTTCGTGGGCACGTCGAGCACGGTTCGCGCCCCCCTCGTATTCGGCGGGGCGAGCCAGACGAAGGCGCCTTTGTGTCCCGAGAACCTCGGAACGCCGGGGGGATGGCCGAGCACGAAATACTCGTACATGTTGAGCAGGTGGACCGCGACCGACCGGATGGCTTGTGGTCCCGGCGTCCCCGGATGCTGCACGGCGAAGGCATCGACGGCATACGGTCGGGCCTCGAACAGCGCCGGATCGACCGCCATGATGCCGATCAGCTCGCCGTAGCGCTCCCAACACGCGGGCGTTGACACCATGTAGCGATGGCTGAGGCCCTCCAACTGCGGGAAGATGCCACCGCATCCCACGCAGCGTTCCGTGGTCACGGGGCGCGCGTGTACTGGAAGACGCCGTCGGGCTGTGTGACGGTGAGTTTGGTGCCGCTCCACACCGCCGGCAGCACCGCGCCGACGACCGGCGTCAACGTGACGCTCGAACTCCCGTTCGTGGTCGTCCAGTTGCCGGAGGTCCGGTCCACGTACAACGTGCTGCTCCCCGCGAAGGTTTCGGTGCTGCTGGTCGCGATGTCGAAGTGTCGCGACGTGGCCAGCGACAAAGTCCCTCCGGTCACGACCACACTGTAGCCGGTGTCCGAGTACATCGTGTAGGGCAACGATTTTCCGCCGATGCTCGTCAGGGTGTAGTTGCCGTCGGGCGTCGTTGGGGCGGCGGGGGCCGTGGCGCCCCCTCCCGAGCACGCGGTGCACAGCGCGATAGCCACCACCGCGACCCAGGACCACAGCGCCGGACTTGCGCCCCGCCGGGGGAGCGGCGCACACTTCGTTCCCATATGCACGCGTACCGAATCCCCTCGCGCGTTCTCCTGATCCTCTGTGCCGTGCTCGCCGCGTGCAGCAAGAGCGAGAGCCCGACCGCGTCCTCGGGATCGAACTCCAACTCGACTCCTACCGGGACCACCGTCACCACGTTCGACGTCTACACCCCCGGCAACACCTTCAGTCCCTTCTCGCTGCGGGTGTCGCGCGGGAGCACGGTGCGGTTCAACATCTTCGGCGACAGCCATAACGTGATCTTCGACCATGCGACGTCCGGTGCGCCGACCGATATCGTCGTCGTGAAAGACGTGGTCGTGTCCCGGCAGTTTTCCGCGACCGGCACCTTCAGCTACGTCTGCACGGTACATCCCGGCATGACCGGCGAGATCGTCGTCATCTAGCACGCGGTGGGGCGCCCTTCGGCCGCGCGTGGCCGGCAGTCTGGGCATCACGGCCTGCGCTACCGTCACGACGCGCTACCGCGTCACGCCGCGGAACGTCGGCGTCCAGGTCGGGAAGATGTAGTCGAGGTTGGTATTCCCGAGCCGCTTCTGCACGATTTCGGCGAGCACGTCCCGGTAGTCCAGTGTCACCTTGAGGTCCTGTCCGTTCTCCAGGTTCGCGGCGGCGAGCCCGGGCCATCCGTTGGTGACCACCCGTCCGCCGGCGATCCCTTTTCCGATGGCGAGCATCGCGCTCGCGCGGCCATGGTCGGTCCCGGCGCTCCCGTTCTCCTTGGCGTTGCGGCCGAACTCGGACATCGAGATCACCGTCACGCCGATCATCGCGGGCGCGATGACGTCGGCATGGAACGCGCCGAGCGCGTTGGCGAAGTCGCGCATCGTGACGGACATCGATCCGGCGACCGGGTCCTGCGCCGAGTGCGTGTCCCACCCGCCAACGTCGACCTGCGCCGCTTCGAGCCCGATATCCGCCTTGATCAGCACGGCCACGGCCTTGAGCGCATTGCCGAAACTGCTGGTGGGATACACGGCGCCGTTCGCGGGCACATAGCCGCTGAAGTTGACCGACTTGAGCAGATTCAGCGTGTTGACGGCGTCGAGCGCCGAACTGCGCAACGGTTCGTCCGCAACGGCGTAGTCGGATTGCAGGGCGGCGACGCGCGCGGCCTGCGTGGTGGTCGAACCGCCGATCGAGAAGGTCGACGGGCTCGAGATCGGCAACGTCTTCGGTCCGCCCACGAGCGTCTTCTGCAAGCCGGCGGAGATGCCGATGCCGCGCAGGGGAGCGGCGGGATTGATCGGCGGCGCGCTCGCCAAATGGCGGCCGAGCCACCCGGTGACCAGCGACGGGTCGGCGGGTTTCCCGACTTCCATGTAGCGCTGGGCGTCGAAGTGGGAGCGCGAGTTGTTGGTCTGTCCGATGGCGTGCAAGACCAGCAGGTCGGCATTGAGGTATGCCGGCACGAGCGCGGCCATCGCCTGCGGGAACGCGAAGAAGTTGTCGAGCGCGATGCCGCGCGTCGCGGGAGTCGTGGCGTCGGGGCGGGGGATCGCAATCGTCGGGCGGAGCGTGTAGTAGTTCGGATCGCCGAACGGCACGCACACCGACATGCCGTCCGCCCCGCCGCGCTGGAAGACCGACACCATGACGTCGCGGGTCGACACATACGTGGAGGCGAGCACCACCTTGGGCAGCCAGGCGGGATGCAAGGCGGCGGCCGCGAACGCCGTACCGGCGCCGCCCACGAACTGTCGTCGCGACAGCGCGCGGTATTCCTCGCAGCCCGTGGTGTCCTGCAACTCCGGTTCCGGGGGGATGCTCATCTCAGTACCACTGAAAGGCCTGCGCGCTCAACGCGAGCGACATCGTCTCGCGGACGCGGAGGTCGTTGAAGGTCCCGCCCTTGATGTACGTCAGCAGATTCGTCCGGAGCGCAGCCGATACCTCGCCGCCGTAGAACTCGTTGATGATGCGGTCCACCGCCGCGTCCGCGGTGCCGGTGAGGTAGGGCGCGGTGTCGACCTTCACGGTGGTGGTGGAGTTGGAGCTCGCCAGCGACACGGAAAAACTCCACCGCGGCAGGATATTGCCGGACCAGTACTCCACCTTGTCCGGATACCCGTCCGGCGTCTCATAGACGAAGAGCGGCTGGCCGATCCCACCCAGCTGGCCGTTGAGCGTCGTCGCCGAGACCACCTGCGCGGAGGTCGCGCGCAGGGCCGACACCATGAAGTGAAAGGGACGCTTGAACTTGGCCGGTGCCGCCGCGAGCCAACTCTCGTTCAGGATGGCCCGCACCACGAGCTTGATGTCCCCCTGCGTGGCGCGGAACACCCGCGCGACGGCCGTGATCTGCGCTGTGGTCGGCTCGGCCTGCAACAGCCACCGGAGCAGCTTGGTGCTGATGAACGTCGCGGTGTTGGGGTGCGCGGCGAGATAATCGATGAAACGCTCGCCCTCTGCCTGCGTCCCGTTCGCATCCGCCGCGAAGACCTGCCCCATGATCACCTTCTGGGCGGTGTCGTGGAGCGTCGGGTTGAAATAGAACGTCCCGGTCCCCGTGGTGGTCCATCCGGTGAGGAGTCGCGACAACTCGGCGACATCGGTCTGCGTGTATCCGTTGTCGACGCCGAGGGTGTGCAACTCCATCAACTCGCGGGCGTAGTTCTGGTTGGGCGCTCCCTTTCGGCTCTGCGTTTGATCCAGGTACGAGAGCATCGCCGGGCTGTGCGCCGTCGCCTGCAGCAAGTCACGGAAGCGGCCCAGGGCGTTTGCCCGGATCACGTCGCGGTCGTCGGCGACCTTCAGATAGCCGACCTTGCCGATCGAGATGTTGAAGTGATCGCTCCAGAACTCCACCATGCGCTCGAACAGTTGCCGCTGCGAGAACGCTGCCCGGTACAGCGTCGCTTCCTGCAGCTGCGCCTGCACCGTGGAGGACGTCGTGGCAAAGAGGACGTCGTTGGTGGCGCGCAGCAGCGGCCACCGCGCCGCGATCACGGCATCGACGTCCGTATCGTCGATTGTCGAGGGATGCAGCTGCTGATTCAAGTATTCCTGATAACCGAGCACGCTCACGCGCATCATCTCGGTGGCGGAGATCCCCATGGTGATGCGACGCACGAGACGCGCATTGTTGTTCACCCAGGCGGGCAGCGCCGCCACCGACTCGTTGACCAATCGTGAGGGAAACTGCGCGGTCGGCGTGACCTGGTTCGGGTCACGGGGCACCGGGGCGCGCGGTGTCGGCAGCTTCTTCGGCGGCGGCGGATGCCAAATGCCGACCGCCTGCGCCTTGACGGCCCGCGGGAGCGCGGCGAGCCCCGCCAGCGCGCCGAGCAGGAAACCTCGCCGCGAGGCGCCGTCGCCCGAGGGGGACATCAGAGGGCGATGTTCAACAGGGCCAATCCCATCCCGATCCCGCCGAGCCACGTGGCGGTCTGGAGGGCACGATACTTGGCAACGTTGATGCCAGCCAAGTCGTAGATGCCGCGAAGCAACATGCGATTGCTCTCCTCGTCGCTGATGGACTCCATGGCCGTGGTCCATGCTTCAACGGAAGCATGCTTCCGGATGGCCTCCCAGTAGATCGCCCCCTTGGGCACATTGCGTCCGACGCGCGGGACGATCACCCAGAGGGCGGTGAATCCGCCCGCCGCCAGGAAGACGATGGCGAGTTCACCACACGCCCCGCCGATGGTCCAGTTGGCCAAGGGAGATGAACGGATGCTGCTGAGGCCGCGCGTCTTCTCGAGGAAACTCGCGAACGCATTCGCCCCGAAGACGATGAATGTGGCCTTGCGGTCGGCGAACTCGATCGACCGACGTTGGTAGTCGTGGACGATCTTGTAGAGATCGCCCTTTCGGGACTTGTCCCCTTTGTCCTTCTTCCCCTTCTTCTCCTCCGCCGCCACAGCGCCGACGACGGCGGCGTCGATCTGCGCCAAGACCTCGGGATCCGCGACAGCATCGGACAGCGACGACAACGGAGTGGACACGAAGGCTCTCGGTTCGGGCATGGCGCAGGAGGATCTCGTGCGCTGGACACGTGACCCTCCCGGGGGCGTACCGGATATGATACTGTTCGAAAGACAATCCGTCGAGAGGTCCGTGTGAGCATCCGCCCAGTCCGCCGTGTCGTTGACGCCCAGCCCACCATCGAGGGGGCGGGGGTCCGCCTGCATCGGGCGTTCGGGTTCGGCGACAAGAATGAGCATGACCCATTCCTGCTCTTCGACGACTTCCGCGGGAACCATCCGTCGGACTACAGCGCGGGTTTCCCTTGGCATCCGCACCGTGGGATCGAGACGATCACCTACGTGCTGGCGGGTACGGTCGACCATGCCGATTCCCTCGGAAATCAGGGCCAGTTGGGCGCCGGGGACGTGCAATGGATGACATCGGGGCGGGGGATCCTGCATCACGAAATGCCCCATGGCGACCCGGCAGGTCGCATGCACGGTTTCCAGCTCTGGGCCAATCTGCCGAGCCATCTCAAGATGAGTGCGCCCCGGTATCAGGACGTGCCGAGCGCGGCGATCCCAGAGCTCCGCGAGGATGACGGGACCGTCGTGCGGGTCGTGTGCGGGGAGTTCTGGGGTCAGCGGGGGCCGGTGGATGGGATCGCCGCCGACCCGCAGTACCTCGACGTCTGGGTGCCGCCCGGCACCCGTCGCACCCTGCCGATGGATACCCGACGCAGTGCCTTCGCGTACATCTTCGAGGGAAGCGGCTCGTTCCGGGATGCGTCGGACCCGTATGGGGTGCTCGAGGAGGTCGACGACGACGTCGTCGTGCGTCAGTCGGTCGGGAACCGCAATCTGGTGCAGTTCGGCAGCGGTGACGAAGTGACGGTCACGGCCGGCGAGCACGGCATCCGTTTCCTGCTCGTGAGCGGCAAGCCGATCGAGGAGCCTGTGGCTTGGTACGGACCGATCGTGATGAACACCAAGCAGGAACTGCAGCAGGCCATCACGGAGCTGCGCGCCGGGACGTTCATTCGCTGATCCGGCGGGCCGAACGAACGGGGGCGGCACGCGAATCACGTGCCGCCCCCGTTTGCACGACGGTTCCGGTTACGGTTTTTTGAGCGATCCGTTGGCCAGATGCAACAAGGCGCCGAGAGTCGTCTGGGCCGCATTGAGCCCGAGCCTGAAGTCCTTGTCGCTGTACGTCGAGAAGACGTCGCTGACCTGATGCCAGTTGGGGTCCCAGCCGGCCCCGACCTGCGAGCCGCGCTCGTTCTCGCGCAACGAGACCGTCGGAATCAGGTCCTGGAAGGGGGCGGAGTCGGTGTTGGTCATGTGCGGACCGACCTGCGCGGGATAATCGGTCGCATACTTCTCATTCGAGCCATGGAGGAACCACGCCAGCTGCTGGGAGGCGAGCGTCGCCTTGCTCTTCATCTGGAATTCGATGTTCACGTCGGCCTCGGGACGCTGATCCTTGGGAATCGACCCATCGGCGTTCGGCATGCCGTGATCCCACATCATCATGTCATGCTGGATCATGCCGAGCCACTTGGGCTCGGGATACTTGCCGGAGCCCTTGGGGTTCTCGATCCCCTGCAGCGACTGGCGCTGGTCCACGTACGCGCGCGCGCCGTTGAGGCCGGTTTCCTCGTTGTTCCAGAGCGCGAAGCGGATCGAGCGCTCGGTCTTCACGTCCGGGCTGCTGAAGACACGTGCGAGCTCCATCACGAGCGCGGTCCCCGAGCCGTCGTCGTTGGCAGC
>CAXBQP010000044.1:0-27608 GCA_963978095.1 uncultured bacterium
CCATCGCCCGGTTCATCGACCAGTTCCCGGTCAACGGCCCCATCTCCCTGCAATCCGACATCGTCCGCTCCTACCCTCATGGCAGCCTGGCCGCCCACGTGCTCGGCTACGTGAAGGACACCGATGAGCTGCCCGAGAAGGTCAACGAACTCGCCGACCTACCGACGGACAACCTCCAGAAACTCCAGTATACCGGCAAGAAGGGTGCGGCCGGCATCGAGCAGCACCAGATCATCGCATGTCCGCGCGGCGTCCGTCAGCTGATGGATCGACAACACCAGCCCGCGGCCACGTGCCGCGTGCGCACGGAGGAGAGCGGCCACGTCGCGGACCTGGCGAAGGTCGAGTCCGTCGAACGGCTCGTCGAGCAACAGAAAGGGATGCGGCGTGAGCAGGCCGAGCGCGATCAATAACCGCTTGCCTTGGCCTTTGCTCAGCTCCCCCACGCGCTGCGCGCGCAGCGCCGTGAGCAGGAGTGCCTCGTGCAGTTCGGCGACGAGCGCGGCGGGTGCGCCGTGCACCGCCGCGAAGAAGCTGAGGACCTGCTCCACCGTCTGGTCCACCCACGGGCGAGCGCCGTCCGGCACCAGGAACACGGTGGTCGCGTGACGCGCGCGCCCCGTGGGCCGGCCGTCGACCATCACGACGCCGCCGTCCGGCTCGTCGAGTCCGGCGATGCAGGCGAGGAGGGTGGACTTCCCCGCACCGTTGGGTCCGATGAGCCCGGTCACGCGACCGGCGGCGGCGCGAAGCTCCGCGCCGCGCAGCGCCTCGATCGCGCCGAAACGGCGCGTGATATCGGTGGCGTGCAGGAGGTGTGGCATGCGCCGTCGAACCGCTTAGCGGACCGTTCCGCCCCCGCGCCGATCGTCCGGCACGAAATGCCCGGCCGCCGGCATCTTCACGGCCATGAGCGATGCCGAGTCCAGCACGGCGGCGGCGGGCAGAATGCCGTTGGCGACCAGGAGGTGCGCGGTGAGCGCGTAGACCTGTTCGTTCGTGAGCGAGCCCGGTGCCGTATGCGGCATCGCGCGGCGCAGGTAATCAAAGAGTGTCGTCGCGTTCGGCCAATAGTTGCCGATGGTCTTGGCGATTTTGGCGTCATTCGCGAATCCGAACGTCTCTCC
Source organism: uncultured bacterium (assembly GCA_963978095.1). Lineage (GTDB taxonomy): Bacteria > Gemmatimonadota > Gemmatimonadetes > Gemmatimonadales > Gemmatimonadaceae > Fen-1231. The sequence goes on from CAXBQP010000044.1 coordinate 1,128, forward strand.
AGCGGGGTCACGTCCGACGATCGGGGGATATGCGGGCGGCATCCCCTCACCCTTGGGGCCATGACATTGCGCGCACTGCGTCGCGTAGAGTGCCGCGCCTTCCGTGGCACTGCCTTTGCCGGCGGGCAATCCAGCGCCGTCTGGCCCGACATCGATATCGAGAGCGGCGATCTCCTGCGAGGTCACGGCCCGCCCGATCCCGTAGCGGGCGGGCGCATCACTGGACGCTTTTCCGCCGCACGCGGCGGCGACCGCCAGCATGGCGCACCGCGCTGTTGCGCGCACCGCAATGCGGATCGTTGTGGATTCGCGCATCCTCAGGTCTCTCCGTGGAAGGAGACCTGGCCGTCCGGCGCGATACGCCAGCCGTAGATCGGGTTGAAGTGGTAATCTGTGCCCTTCCCGCGCACCGCCAACAACTGGGCGCGCGTCGGTTGCACGTAGCCGGTTTCGTCAGTGGCGCGCGACAATAGATGGTGTTCGCCGCCGCTCCACTCCCACATGCAGGAGAACCGCACATGCGCCTTGGCGAGGGCGGGCCCTTGGAGCTCGGCTTCCTGCCATCGCCGGCCGTTGTCGGTACTCACCTCGACCCGGGTGATCTTCCCGCGACCACTCCACGCGAGGCCGGTGATCGGATGCCATCCCTTGGCGATCGTGCGTGGCGCACAGGGCGACGTGATGACCGATTTGGCGTCCATCGCGAAGCTGAACTGACGTGCCGTCCCGCCGGGCAGCGGATCCGTGTACTTGGCCGTTTCCCATCGGGTCATCCACGGCCGCATCCCCACTTCGATCCGCCGCAACCACTTCACATTGGTATTGCCCTCGAAACCGGGGAGCAGCAACCGCATCGGATAGCCCTGCTCCGGGCGCAACGGCTCGCCGTTCTGCGCCCAGACGACGAGCGCATCCTCGTACGCCTTGGGCATCGGGATGCTGCGCGCGAGCAGACAGGCATCGCCTCCCTCGGCGAGGAACCACTGTGCCTGCGCACGCGCGCCGACCTCGTGCATGAGGTCGGCGAGGCGCACGCCCGTCCACTCGGAGTTGCTGGTCATCCCGGCGATCTTCTGCGGCGTCAACTCCGCCTTCGGATCGCGGTACGCCCCGCGGCCATTTCCCGCACACTCGATGAAATGGACGCGCGTCACCTGGGGAAACCGCTTCAGATCATCGACCGTGAATGCCATGGGGCGATCCACGAGACCATGCACCGTGAGCAGATGCCGGGCCGGATCGAGGAGCGGAACCCCGGCATGGTGCCGCTCGAAATGCAGGTCGGACGGCGTGATCGTACCGGCGAGATCCTGCAGCGGCGTGAACGACGTGCCGGTCACCTCGCCCGTCGGAGCGCGCGAGGCGGTGACGAAGCGTGAGCGACCGCCGACGGGCGAGGTTGGCGCCCCTTGCAACTTGGTCGCGTCCGGGGGAATGGCTGGAAGCGCGGGACCGACCGTGGCCGACTGCGAACGCGCTGCCGCCGGCACGCCGACCAACGCGGCCCCGCCCGCCACTGCCGCACCGAGCAACAAGTCGCGTCGCGTGAGCGCCGCGCGCTCGGGGGACTCCGGATCAATCATGCGCATCTCCTCAGGCGCGGTGCCCACGAACAGAAGGGGACGATGAGCATGCCCCCAAAAGAACTCGCGTACGAACCTCGTGAAATGTATGGCGTGGCCCAGGCAACCCGTGAGCGGAAGCCCGACCTGGGCGAGCACCGCCGGGATCGTCTGGTCGCGCAACCGAGTGGGCGCAGCTCGGTCTCACGGCAAAGTTACGGGGCGGAGCGGTGGACGCCACCCGGTGGACGTGTTGAAAGCTTCGCCCGGACGCAGCCCGCCCACTGGCGAAACCGCGGGTCCGGACAGCACTTTGGAGGGCGTGCGCGTTTCTGAACGCACGCCTGGACCCGCAGCGCACGACCGCCCCAAACCCCCACCCTTCCCTTATGCGACGCTCGACCTCTCGCGTCACCGCAGCCCTGCTCGTCGCAGCGGCCTGCGCCTCCCCGACCCCCGCGCCGTCACCGGCGCCGGCTCCTGCCCCTGCTCCGAGTCCTGCCGCGGGCGGCCGCGCGAATGTGCCGGCTCCGTCCGCGCCACGCGATTCCACGGTCCCCGATGCGCCCGCCGCTGGTCGCGGTGGACGCGGGGGCGCCGGTGGTGGCGCCGCGCAGGGAGGCGCCGGTGAGGCGACTCCCCAGCCGTACGCCCGCGTGGTGACGAGCGAGGCCAAGACGCGGGATGGCCTCTTCAAGATCCATCGGATCGGTGCACGACTGTTGTTCGAGATCCCGCGCGACCAGCTTGGCAAGGATCAGCTGCTCGTGACCGAGATCGCCAAGACGGTCCTCGGCTCGGGCTACGGCGGCCAGGCGGTGAGCAACAAGGTGTACCGCTGGGAGCGGCGCGAGAATCGCGTCTTCCTGCGCGGCGTCTCGTACGACGCGATCGTCGACCCGAAGGTCAACGAGGCACGCGCCGTCGCCGACGCGAACGTCAATCCGATCGTCGCCGTGTTCAACGTCGAGAGCTACGGACGCGACAGTTCGATGGTGATCGACGTGTCGCGCCTGTTCACGCAGCCGCCGAGCGAACTCGGACCGGGGGCGCGCATTCCGGGCTCCGTTGACGCCACGCGCTCCTACATCGAGAGCGCCACGCCGTTCGTGGACAACGTGAATGTCTACGCGACGCTAACCTTCGCCCAAGCCGGCGGCGGTGGCCGCGGCGCCGCGGCGGCGCCGGCGGGACGTGGCGGCGCCCCGACGAACAACAACGCCTCCAACACCGTCGTGATGAGCTGGAGCTTCCATCGCCTGCCGGACAAGCCGATGATGGCGCGGCTGTGCGACGATCGCGTCGGCTATTTCTCGACGCGCTCCACGGATTACACCGACGTCGGCGACAAGGTGAACGAGAAGTGCTTCATCACCCGCTACCGTCTGGAGAAGAAGGATCCGAACGCGGCGCTGTCGGAGCCGGTCAAGCCGATCGTCTACTACATCGACCCGGCGACGCCCAAGAAGTGGATCCCGTGGTTCAAGAAGGCAATTGAAGACTGGCAGCCCGCCTTCGAGGCCGCCGGCTTCAAGAACGCGATCATCGCCAAGGAAGCGCCGAACGATCCCGACTGGTCCCCCGAGGACGCCCGCTACTCGGTGGTCCGCTGGCTCCCGTCGACCACGGAGAACGCCTCGGGGCCGAACGTGCACGACCCGCGCTCGGGTGAAATCCTGAACGCGCACATCCAGTTCTACCAGAACGTCCAGAAGCTGCAGCTGTCCTGGTACTTCACGCAGGCGGCGGCCGTGGATCCGCGCGCCCGCACCTTCCCGTTCAGTGACGAACTGATGGGGCGCCTGCTCGAGTACGTGCTGGCGCACGAAGTGGGCCATACGCTCGGCTTCCAGCACAACATGAAGGCGAGCGCCACGTATCCCACGGACTCCCTGCGGAGCGTCAGCTTCCTGAAGCAGTGGGGGCACACGCCCACGCTCATGGACTACTCGCGCTTCAACTACCTCGTGCAGCCCGAGGATAACGTCCCGGTGGATCTGCTCACCCCGGTCATCGGCCCCTACGACAAGTGGGCGACGATGTGGGGGTACAAGCCGATCGGTGCCGCGTCGCCGGAAGCCGAGCGCACCACACTTGATGCGTGGGCGCGCGAGCAGGACACGAAGCCCTACCTCCGCTTCTCGACCTCTGGCCAGGCCGGCTCCGACCCGGGCGATGAGACGGAAGCCGTGGGCGACCAGGACGCGACCAAGGCAACCGGTTGGGGCATCAAGAACATCAAGCGCGAGGTGGCGTACCTGGTCGGTGCCACCGTCAAGCCGACCGAGGGCTATGATGACCTGAACGAGCTCTACGGTCGCTTGATCGGTCAGTGGCGCACCGAACTGACGCACGTCACCAACGTGGTGGGCGGAGCGGAGTCGCAGGAGAAGTACGGGTCACAGAAGGGGGTCCGGTTCACGCCGGTCCCGAAGGCACGTCAGCAGGCGGCGGTGAAGTTCCTCAACGAGAACGCATTCGCCACGCCGACGTACTTCCTCGACCAGGACATCCTGCGCAAGATCGAGCCCACGGGCTCGGTGCCCCGCATCCTGGCCGCGCAGAGCGGGATTCTGTCGTCGCTCCTGCAGCCCGCCCGCTTGATCCGCTTGGCGGAACACGACGGCATGTCCACCGGCAACGCGTATTCCATGCCGGAGCTTTTCGATGACCTGCGCCACGGTCTGTTCTCGGAGCTCGCCTCGGGCGCGAAGATCGACGTGTATCGCCGCGCCCTGCAGCGGGCCTACGTCGAGAACCTGAACCTCAAGCTCAATCCGCCGGCCGCAGCCGCTGGAGCAGCCGGGGGACGTGGTGGTGGTGGCGGTGGCGGCGGCGGCCGTCCGCAGGCCCCGGCGCTCGACCCCAAGATGTCGGACATCAACGGCATCGTGCGGGCCGAGCTCAAGGCGCTCGACGCCGAGCTGAAGGCGGCATCCGGCAAGTCGACCGACCGCAACACCAAGGCGCATATCTCCGACCTGCGTCACCGCATCGCCGACGCCATCAAGGGCAAGGCTGGCGCGGGCGACGAAGAAGGGTGATCGTGCACTGAGCCGGTGCACGCTCCGGACGAGACAACGGCCGGTCGCAGGCGCGACCGGCCGTTGTCGTTTCCTGACGATCCGCGACCTCCGGTATCGAGCCGCGTGAGCTCCGATCCAGCGACGTCCACCGCCCTTGAAGGGTCCTCCCGAGCGGCTAACTTTCAAGGCTACCCCTGTTCCAGGCCATGCGCCGCCCGCTTCCCGAGAATCCGCGTTGACCGTTTCCGACATCGGTGCCTTCGTCCGCCGCCCGATCGCGCGCCCGCGCGGCCGGGCGCTCGTGGCGTGGGAACGCTGGGGCAGCGTGTCCGTGATCACGATCTGGGTGTTGCTGGTGGTCATCGCGACGGTCCAGCGCGGGGTCCTCTCCCAGGAACACACCACCTGGCCGATTTTCCGGCATTCGTACCCGCACTTGCTCGCGGGGGTGGATCTCTACGGCTACTACCCGAGCGAACAGGGAAGCGGCGCCGCGGACCTCTTCAAGTACAGCCCCACATGGGCGCTGCTGTACGGGGCGTTCTCCCCGTTCCCCTTCGCGCTCGGCCTGCTCCTCTGGAACACCCTGAACGCGGCAGTCTTGTTCGCGGCAGTGCGCGCGTTGTTGCCCAAGCCGCACGCGACGTTGGCGCTGTTGCTCATGTCACCGTGGCTGCTCCACGCGGTGCAGAGCTCGTCGAGCAACGCCCTCGTGGCCGGACTGATCGTCATGGCGTACCTGGCGATGGAGCGGCGCAACCTCTGGGGCGCGGCCTTCAGCATCGCCGCGGGGACACTGATCAAGATCTTCCCGCTGGCCGCCGTCAGCTTCGCGCTCTTCCGTCCCGGCAAGCTCCGCATGGCGCTGGCGCTGACGGTGACGTTCGCCGTGATGATCGCGTTGCCGCTCGCCGTCATCAGCTGGGATTCGCTGCGCTTCCAGTATGCGAACTGGGAGCGCATGATCACGCTCGATGAAAACGATCTGGTCTTCGGACGGTCGGTGCTGGGACTCGTGCGCAACCTCTCGGGCGTTCCGCTCCCGAACTGGCCAGCGCAGATGGTGGGCAGTGCCCTGCTCCTGGTGCCGCCGCTGATCCGGCGCGACCGGTGGACCGATGCGGCCTTCCGCTTGCGCTTCCTGTCGTCGTTGCTGGTGTTCGCGGTGATCTTCAATCACCAAGCGGAGCATCAGTCGTACATCATCGCCGCCACCGGTGTCGCCGTCTGGTTCGTGACCGCCGAGCACCGTGCGCTCTGGCGCGTGGCGATCCTGGCTGGGTGCCTGATCGGGTACGAGGCCGTGCCCTACACCATCGCCTGGCTGGTGATGATGCTCGAGTTGCTGCTCGCCTCACCACGGTCGCGGGAACGCGTCACCTTCGCGCACCCGTGATCAACGGACCGGGGCGTCGAGCAGATGACGCACGGCCGACTCGAGGCTTCGCGCCGTAAACGGCTTGGGGAGGAAATCCGACTGCTCCGCCACGAGCCCGGTCCGTTCCACGAGATCCTCGGCGTGACCTGACACGTACAACACGCGAGTGCTCGGGCGCTCAGCCCGCAACGCGAGCGCGAGGTCGCGTCCCCCGAGCTCCGGCATGAGCATGTCGGTGATCAGCAGGTGGATTTCCCCGGGATGCGCCCGCGACACCTGCAGCGCCTCCGTCCCATTGGACGCACTCAGCACCGTGCACCCCGAGCGTTCGAGCGCACGACGCATGAGCTGGCGAATCGGCTCCTCATCCTCCGCGACGAGCACCGTCTCGTTGCCCCCAGAAGGCCGCGCCGGGACGTCGTCGACCACCTCGGCTTCCGGCGTACCCGTCGCCTCCGGCCAGTAGATCGAAAAGCAGCTGCCTACGCCGAGTTCGCTGTCCACCACGATGTGGCCACCGGACTGGTTGACGATTCCGTAGAGCATGGAGAGTCCGAGTCCGGTTCCGCGATCAAGGGATTTGGTCGAGAAGAACGGCTCGAAGATCCGGTCCAGATGTTCGCGCTTGATTCCCGTTCCCGTGTCGCGCACCTGCAGCAGGACCCAGTCGCCGGCGGGGACCCCTCGCGCGACGATCGGGTCGTCGGCCAGCACGCGTGCCCGCCCCGTGCGGATTCGCAGCACCCCGCCACCAGGCATCGCATCCCGCGCGTTGATGGCCAGGTTCAGCAGGACCTGCTCCGTCTGGCTACGGTCCGCAGAGATGAGACAGAAGTCGGCGGGCGTCCGGATCTGGATGTCGACATGCTCGGCAATGACGCGGCGCAGCATCGGCTCGACGGCGTACACGACGGCATTCAAGTCGAGCACCGCCAATCGCAGCGTCTGCTTGCGACTGAAAGCGAGCAGCTGTTGCGTCAGCAGTGTCGCGCGTCGCGCGGACTTCACGATCTCATCGACATCACTGCGCTCGGAGCTCCCCGCCTTCAGATCTTCCTGGAGGAACTCGGCGTTGGAGAGGATGACCGTCATCAGATTGTTGAAGTCGTGCGCGATCCCGCCGGCGAGCCTCCCGACCGCGTCCATCTTCTGCGCCTGTTCCAACTGCGCCGCGAGCGAGCGCTGTTCGGTGACGTCGCGCCATGTCCAGACGCGGCCGATCGTGCGCTCGCCGATCCGCTGCGGCAGCGAGTAGCGCTCGAACACCCGACCATCGAGGAAGCGGACCACATCCGATGTCGGCTGTTCGGCGTTCTGCGCGGCGTCAGCGACCTCGGCCACCAGCGCGACGGGATCGGTCACCAGTTGCGACAGAAAGCCGAGGATGGCGGTCTCATCGCGCGCGCTCAAGACCGCGGCCGGGAGCTGGAGCAGCGCTGCGAACCGTGAGTTCGTCCGGACGATCCGGCCGTCCATGTCCACGACGACGATGCCATCGGCAGTGCTTTCCAGCGTCGCGGTCAACACCGAGAGGGCTTGGCTGACGCCGTCCTTCTCATCGAGGGCATCGCGCAGGCGTTGGAACCGGTCCGCGAGTTCGATGGACACGTTCTCCATCGAGCGCTCCAGCATCGCCCGGTCCTCATCCGCCTGCACGTAGGCGGCCTCGACGGCGGCCAGCAGGGGGCGCAACGACTCGGGGACCGCGTCGGTGGACCCGAACTGCTTGCGCAGCTGCCGAGCGAGCAGCTTGTGCACGTTACCGCTCGGAGAAGGTGGTGATCGTCATGGTCTGGTTGTGCAACTCGCACCGGGCGGACGAGGAGAATGGCGAGATCTCCCCGTACGAGTAGAACCCACCGAGCACGGTGTCCGCGCCCAGCACCTCGCGCACGCTCTCCACCTCCTCCTCGACGCGCTGCTTGAGCACCAGCTTGCGGCCGACGCAGCTGATGAGAATGGCCACCGACGCCGTGTTCCCGGCGAGCGGCTCGATGCTGGCGTCGGCCGCGCCGTGCGCGCCGTCGATCAAGCGGTCGACGTTGGCCTTCATCAGGCGGGCCTGCGCCCCCTCTGGCATGTCGCCGGCGAAGGTGAGACTGCCGGCGGCTTCATCGATGCCGAGAATGGTGCGCACGATGCGGCGATCCCCCTCACCCGCGATGCTCAAGGGAAACAGCAGGCCGCTCGAGGGCAGATCGGCGGCATGCGGTCCGAGATAGGACTTGTACAGATCGAGTGCCGGGCTGCCGTCGAGCTCGTAGAGCACGTTGCCCGACGCGCGCGTGATGGTGCGATCCGGCCCGAAGGAATCCCAGCCGCCCATCGATCCGTACCCGACCCGCAACCGGTCGCCGTAGAATGCCAGGCCGACGACGGCGCCGCTGAGCACTTCGCCGTCGACGCACACCAGCGTTTGTTCGAACTTGGCGGCATCACCCGCCAGACCGCCCGTGACGGCGACCCGGGCGGGCAGGCTGTCGCGGAGCCCTCGCACGAGTTCAGTGCCGTTGATGTTGAGCCCTTCGGCAAGGACGAACAGATGACTCAGGCCTTCGCCCGCCAGTTCGTGCGCGAGTTTCGCGCCCGCTTCGGCACTCTCGGAGGCGGTGGCGAGACGCACGTGCGCGATCCGAATCGTCGCATGCTCGAGTTCCATGGCCGTCGCGACCACGGTGTCGTCGGTGACCTCGACGCCGGAGATCTCCCCCGAGGTGCTGCACCCGATCTGGCGCGCGTCGGGATAGAGGGCGCGGAGCGCCTGCAGGACATCCCCCTGCCCCAGAGCGTTCCGAGCGCCGAAGAGGATCACGACCTGTGGGTTCCGCACGCCGGCGCCGGACAGGGGCTCCGACCATCCCCCGTGACGTGTCCATCGACGTTGCTCGACGCGCATCAGTGGCACTCCGGCGTGGGTGAGGAAGGGCGACGCACTGTCAAGATAGACCCGTCGGCACGGTTGCGGCGAGAGGGGGGTGGGGCGTGCGCGTGGATGCGGACCGCCCGGCGGCGTAGATTCCGACCGTCACCCACCGGAGAAGAATCGCGATGTCCACCGTCGACCCCCACGCCTTCCCGCGCGAGACTCGTCGGGAGTTCGTCGCCAAAACGTTGATGCTGGGAGCGGCGGCGATGTTGGCGCCGGACGGGATGTCGGCGGAATCGGCGCCCGGTCAGCGCCGGGACGCGAGCGGCGTCGCGAGCGGCGTCGCGAGCGGCCCCACGCTGGGGACGGCGCCACAGGACTCGCCGTTCGAGAAATCCGTGAGCGAGCTCCAGGCCATGATGACACGGGGCGCACTGACGTCGCGGACGCTGACCGAGTTCTATCTCGCGCGCCTTGATACGTTGGACGCCAAGGGCCCGACGGTCAACAGCGTGATCGAGCGGAACCCCGACGCCCTGACGATCGCGGACGCACTGGATGCGGAGCGCGCCGCGGGGCGCCTGCGGGGGCCGTTGCATGGCATCCCGGTACTCATCAAGGACAACATCGACACGGCCGACCGAATGCACACGACGGCCGGGTCGCTCGCCCTCGCGACCAGCATCGCCCCCAAGGACGCGTTCATCGTACAGCGCCTCCGGGCCGCCGGCGCCGTGATCCTGGGCAAGACGAACCTGAGCGAGTGGGCCAATTATCGTTCCACCCGCAGCACCAGCGGTTGGAGCGGACGCGGCGGCCAGACGAAGAACCCGTACGTCCTCGACCGGAATCCCTGCGGCTCGAGCTCGGGGACGGGGGCGGCGATCGCGGCGGATTTCGCGGCGGTCGGCATCGGGACCGAGACCGACGGATCGATCATCTGCCCGTCGTCGATGAACGGTCTGGTGGGGTTGAAGCCGACGGTCGGGCTGTGGAGCCGCGCCGGGATCATCCCGATCTCCAGTTCGCAGGACACGGCGGGCCCGATGGGGCGCACGGTGGCCGACGTGGCGGTGTTGCTCGGCCTCCTCACCGGCGTCGACACGCGCGACGGCGCGACCGCCGCCAGCAAGGGGAAGTCCCGTGACGACTACACCACCGCCCTGAAGGCCGATGGGCTGCGCGGTGCGCGGATCGGGGTGGCGCGCAACCTGGCCGGTTTCAACGACACGGTGGACGCCCGATTCGAAGCCGCCATCGATGCCATGGCCAAGGCGGGCGCCGTCATCGTGGACAAGGCCAACCTGACCACGGTCGGGCAGTTCGACGACGCGGAATCGCTCGTCCTGGACTATGAGTTCAAAGCCGGCGTCAACGCCTACCTCGCGTCGCTTGGCGCGGCCGCACCGGTCAAATCGCTCACCGAACTGATTGCGTGGAATGAGAAGAATGCGGCGCGCGAGATGCCGTGGTTCGCGCAGGAGATCTTCGTGCGCGCGAACGCGCGTGGCGCGTTGACCGATCGCGCGTACTTCGACGCACGGGCCCGGTGCGTCCGCTTGGCACGCACCGAGGGGATCGATGCCGTCATGGCGGCGCATCGCCTCGACGCGATCATCTGCCCGTCCAATCAGCCCGCGTGGCCCACCGACCCACTCAACGGCGACCACTTCACCGGCGGCAACACGTCGTTCGCGGCGGTGGCGGGCTACCCGAGCATCACCGTGCCGATGGGGTTCGACCACGAGCTGCCGCTGGGCCTCTCGTTCATCGGCAGGGCGTGGAGCGAAGCGACGCTGCTCACGCTCGCGTACGGATTCGAACAGAAGACGCGCGCACGTCGGGCGCCGCAGTTCCTGTCGACGCTCGGCTGATGCGCTCGCCGACCGGCTCAGCGCATCGCGCGGAGCTGGTCGGCGAGCGCCGGGAAGTCCCGTTCTGCCGCCAGGTCGGCAGGCGTCCGCCCGTCGTGCATCGCCGCCTGCGGGTCTGCGCCCCCCGCACGGAGCAGCGCGACGAACCGCTCGCTGCCGCGGGAGGCCGCGATATGGAGCGGCGTGATCCCCGAAGCGCCCGTCGCGCCCACGTTGGCGCCGCGTGCGACCAAGAGTTCCACCAGCGCCGGGTTCCCCGCCCCGGCGAGTGCCGCATGCAACGGGCGGTTCGCCTCCCGCCCCGTGGAAATGGCCTCCACAGCCGCGCCGCGCTCCAGGAGCCAGCGCGCGGCGTCCACATGACCGTAGAAGCCGGCCAGATGGAGCGGGCTCCATCCGTCGCGGCTACGTCCATTAACCGTGGCCGGCGCCCGGTCATAGGCGACCGACATGGCCTCGAGGTCACCGACGGCGGCGGCGTCGCAGAGCTCCTGCGCGAGTAACGTGTCCGTCCCCGTCGCTTCGCGTGCACGAATCGCCGCCAGATCGTCGTCGCTCGTCGCCATCAGTCCTCCGGTATCAGGTACGAAACGGGGCTCCCTCGCCGCGTCGCCGAGAACGGTGCATCTTCAGGCGTTGGGTCCGCAACCCCGTCCGTCGCCCCCTACCCGTTCCGCCCATGCGATCGTTCCGTCGCGCCATCGTCGCGCTGTGCTGCGCCCTCCCCTCCGCACTCGTGGCGCAGGGGACGGCGGCCCCTCCTCCGGACTTCGACGCCTACGTCGCGAAGGTGCTCGCGACCTTCCGCGTCCCCGGTGTCGCGGTCGCGATCGTGAAGGATGGGAAGGTCGTTCTGGCCAAGGGCTACGGGGTGCGCACGTTGGGCAAGCCCGACCCCGTGGATTCGCTCACCCGGTTCGGGATCGCTTCCAACACCAAGGCCTTCACCGCGACGGCGCTCGCGATTCTCGTCGAGCGCGGGAAGTTGCGGTGGGACGAGCCGGTCCGCACCTATCTCCCGGACTTCGCGATGTACGACCCGTTCGTCACGCGTGCGATCACGGTGCGTGATCTGCTGGTGCACCGTAGCGGACTCGGACTCGGGGCCGGCGACCTGCTGTGGTGGCCAGCCTCGACCTACACCCGCGCGGAGATCGCGCAGCGACTTCGCTACATCAAACCGGCGACCTCGTTCCGCAGCGCCTACGCCTACGACAATGTGCTGTATCTCGTCGCCGGGCAGCTCATCGAGAAGATCAGCGGGATGTCGTGGGAGACCTTCATGAGCACCGAGTTGCTGCAACCGCTCGGGATGTCACACAGCACGGTGCGACACGCGGATGCGGCCTCCGGCGGAAATGTGGCAACCACGCACGCTGAAGTGGAGGGCCAGGTCGTGGCGGTCCCCCCGATGACGAGCGACAACACGAATCCGGCCGGAGGGATCAACGCGGGAGCGGCGGACATCGCTCGCTGGATGATCACGCAGCTCGACTCGGGACGCACACCCCAGGGCGCCCGGCTCTGGTCGCCGGCCTCGTCGCGTGAACTCTGGACCGGCGTCACGCCGATGCCGATCGACGGTACGCCGCCATCGCTGGCCCCGCTCCACCCGAGTTTCAACCTGTACGGCCTCGGCTTCGGGGTCCGCGACTATCGTGGCCACAAGATGCTCTCCCACACGGGTGGTCTGCCCGGTTACGTCTCCGAGATTCTCATGCTGCCCGACCAGCGGGTCGGCGTGGCGGTCTTCACGAACCAGGAATCCTCGGCCGCGTTCCGTTCGATCACCCTCGCGGTCCTGGACCATTGCCTCGGGGTGCAACCGGCGTGGGATTGGCTTGGCGCGTACCGGGCGCTCGACGCCGAATCGCGCGCGGCCTTGGCCACGGCTACGGTCCAGGAGACGGCACGCGACACCACGGTCCGCCCGAGTCTTGTGCTCGCGAAATACACCGGGACTTACACGGACCGCTGGTACGGCGATGTCACGGTCGGCCTGCGCGACAGGCACCTGACGATGGCGTTCTCGCACAGTCCGGAGCTCACGGGGACATTGGAGCATCAGAAAGGCAACGCCTTCATCGTTCGCTGGAAGGACCGCTCCCTGCGCGCCGATGCGGTGGTGACCTTCGATGTCCAACAGGGCGCCGTGACGCGCATCCGGATGGTCCCCACGCCCGGCGTCGATTTCAGCTTCGACTTCCAAGACCTCGACCTGCGACCCAAGGGGAGCGGCCGCAGGTAATCCCTACGCACCAGGGCGACGGAGCCTCCAGGTGAACATCCTCCTGATCCACGGCATCGGACATTGCGATGCCGACGCGGACTACTATCAGCCGTGGCGCACCGCGATCGCCGAAGGACTCCGCGCCGCGGGAGCGACGGCAACGCCGGTGTTCGCCGAGTTCACCTACGATGCCCTGTTTGCCGAACGCCACGCCGGCCCCGCGCTGTACGCGCAAGCGCTGAGCGAACTCGCGGGCAGCGTCGCCCTGCATGCGCTGCACGACGCCGGAAGACTCGGCACCGATGCGACCCGAGCCTTTGAGTCCCCCGCGGACTGGATGCAATGGCGGCTGGGGATGGTCGCGCAGTTCGTGGTCGAGGGGGAGTTGCGGCGCGCGCTGCGCGCGCGGCTGCACCTCGCGATCCGACGGACGACGCCGGACCTGATCGTGGCGCACAGCCTCGGCTCGCTGCTCGCGTTCGACTATCTGTGCAACGATTCCCGCGCGGCGCTCCCCGCGACGACATTGTTGAGCTTCGGATCGCAGATCGGGAACCTCTTCGTGCGGAATCGCCTCTGGCCGGGACGATTTACCCTGCCGCCGGTCAAGCAGTGGTTCCATCTGTTCAATCCGCAGGATCGCGTCTTCACGGCGGAGGTCCCGATCACGGATGACCCGCGGTTCATCGCCGTGGACACCTCGAGCGCGGCCGGACATGCGCCGACCCGCACCGTGGATGGCGCGGGCTACCTGGACCATCCGGCCACCGCGCGCGCGGTGTGGCCGGTCCTCGCGAGCGCCGCGGCCGGCCGGGAGTTCACGCGCGCAGCCCTGGTGCGCCACCGGTCGCGGCGCACGCCGCACCGTCGCGCGCTGTTGATCGGGATCAACGCGTATCCCGACCCGTCGCATCGACTCGCAGGCTGCGTGAATGACACCTTCCTCGCGTCGCGCGTGCTGCAGGAGCGCGGCTTCGAAGCCGCCGACATCCGCGTCCTGCTGGACGCGCGAGCGACGGCCGGCGCGATTCGCGATCGACTCGAATGGCTGTTCGACGGGGCCGACGACGGCTGCGAACGGGTGCTGTTCTACAGTGGGCACGGCGCGCAGCTGCCGGGCTACTCGGCCGCCGAGTCGGTCGACCATGTCGATGAATGTCTCGTGCCCTACGATTTTGATTGGTCGCTCGACCGTGCCATCACCGACAACGATTTCTTCCGCCGCTACAGCGAGCTCCCATTCAGCGCACGGTTCTCGGCGATCCTCGACTGCTGTCACGCCGGTGGGATGACGCGCGACGGCGGACCACGGATCCGCGGACTCACGCCGCCCGACGACATCCGGCATCGCCTCATGCACTGGGACCAGCGCCGAGAATCCTGGCAGCCTCGTACGCTGGCACCGATCAGCCTCCGCTACCAGCGCGAGCGCGACGGGCGGATGGCCGGCGCCAACCGTGCGACGTATCGCTTGGGACGGGGGATGGCGCTCCGCGGCCCGCTCTCACGCGCAACGGAACGCGCGCTGATCCGGCAGAAGCGCGGATTGTATCTCCCCGTGCTGTTCGAGGCGTGCGGCGAACAGGAACTCGCGCACGAGTACCGGCACGGGTCGGAGTCGTACGGCGCCTTCACCTGGTCGTTGGCGAACGTGCTGCGCCGCCAGCCACGCCTGACCTGGCACCAGCTGCACGCCGCCGTCACCGACGAACTGTCAGCGCTGGGGTTCGGCCAGCATCCCGAACTGGTCGGCCCCAGAAACCCGCTCACCCGCCGGGCGCTGACCGCCGGCGCTCGGCGCTAGTTCCTGATCGGCCAGGCGCGCAGCATCACCGCGCCATGCGGCGGCACATTCACGCCGTAGCCGCCGCCGGTGACGGTGGTGTCCTTATGGGCCCAGAGATCGCGCACGCGGGTGTTCGTTCCCTTCACGCCGATCCGCGCCCAGTTGGCGTTGATGCGCGCCGGAACATTCGCGCGATTCAGGAGCACCACCGCGTGAGACCCATCCTTCAGCGGCTTGGCCCAGACCTGCAGTTCGCTCCGGCTGTTGCTGACCATGCGCCCTTGCACGCCGAGTGAATCCTGGTCCACGGCGATCACCTCGCGGTTCAGCAGCACCTCGCGCGCGATCCGCGACTCGCGGCTCGAGTCATTCATGGTGCGCACATCGTTCCCCGCCAGGAGTGGCGCGGCCGCGATCGCCCAGAGACTCATGTGCGCCCGCGATTCGTCGCGTGAAAGTCCGCCGTTGCCGACCTCGAGCATGTCGGGGTCGTTCCAGGCACCCGGCATGGCGTCGTTGGCGAACTGCGCGTTGAGATCGAAGTTCGCAATCATGCTGTCCCAGGTGTCGCTGATGTCACCGGTGGTGCGCCAGAGGTTCCCGATCGCCGGCGCCCACTCGTACGGGTGATTTTGCCCCCACTCGCAGATGCTGAAGACGATCGGTCGTCCGCTCGTGGCGAGCGCATCGCGCAGTTTCGCATATTGCGTAGGCGCGTCGAGCCCCTCGGCATTGCACCAATCGATCTTGACGTAGTCCACTCCCCACCGGGCATACGTCTTGGCGTCGATCTCCTCGTAGCCGTAGGATCCGGGACGCCCTTCGCACGTCTTGCGACCGGCGTCGGTGTAGATGCCGAACTTCAGCCCTTTGCTGTGCACGTAATCCGCGAGCGGCTTGATGCCACCGGGAAAGCGCACCGAATCCGCGACAATCATCCCCTTCGCGTCGCGCGCGACCTGCCAACAGTCGTCGATCACGACGTATTGATAGCCGGCGTCCCGCATTCCGTTGGCGGCCATGGAATCGGCAACGCCACGAATGAGCGCCGAACTCACGTTGCAGCCGAAATGATTCCAACTGTTCCACCCCATCGGCGGGGTGAGGGCGAGGCCGTTCGCGAGACGTGCCGGGCGGAAGGCCGCGAATACCAGAACCACCCCGACGACGCCCAGCACCACGCTGCCGACGCGCCGAACCATGCGGAGATCTCCTGCCTGCGATTGATGGGTCATGGACGTTCAGGCTTGAGGAAGTGAAAGGGTGTCAGGGGCGACACCGGACCGCCACGCGCGAGGCATCGGGCCGCGGCGGGATCAGCCGCGCCCGATCGGGACACGATGCTTGTCGAGCTTCACCAGCACGGTGTACTCCGGATCCACCAACTGGATGATCGGGGCCTTGGCATGCTGCGAGACGAACTGGAACGCGTCCATCTCACGCATGCCCGAGCGCGCCTGCACCCACTGCACCATCGCCTTGAACGCCTGACGTGCCGCGTCCTCCAGTGGGCGGCCGGAGCCGACGAACATGATCTCGTCCTGATTCTCGATGCGCGGCACCGGCGTGGCCTGATGCTTCACGAGCTCGACCACGAGCTCGACATGCATCGCCCCTTCGATCGCCGCGCCGATGATCTCCCCGTCACCCATGGCGTAGTGCCCATCGCCGAACGACAGTAGCCCGCCGGCGACGTTCACGCCGAAGAACACCGTATTCCCGGCCCGCACCTCCGGGCAGTCCATGTTCCCGCCGAAGGTACCGGGCACGATCGTCGAGCGCGATTCCCCCATGGACGGCGCCACACCGAGACAGCCCAGGAAGGGCGCGAGCGGGACCTCCCACGTGAACTTCCCGTCACGCGAGCGGCTCCGCGCCACCTGCGCGGCCCGGTCCACCTCGTATCGCCAGGTGGTCTCGGGGAGATCGGGCCCGAGCATGGCGGTCCGGTCCGTGCCAACAATCGCACCGAATCCGGGGCCGAACGCCGACACCGCGTAGTCGCGCGCCGGTTCGAGCTTCACGAGATGCACGGCAATCGTGTCGCCGGGCTCCGCCCCTTCCACGAAGAACGGCCCGGTCTGCGGATTGTCGTGTCCGGGCGGCATCTTCTTGGACGGCAAGTCATCCGCCGTCTTCACCGCGCCGTCAAAACAATCCTCGGTCCACGTGACGATCCGCGTCCCCGAGACGATCCGGTGCTTGGGCGCCACGCCGCCGAAGGTGTAGCAGAGGTCCTCGTGCTTCGGCGTCCAGGTGAGCGTCGGTGCACTCGCGCCGGGGAGCGGCAGGGGCGCAGGACGCGCCGCGCCCCCAACGGATGTCGCGGGCGTGCCCCCACGTGCTTCCGCGGCACCATCAGTCGCCGACGCATGCGTGGCGTCTCCCGTGCCCGTGCACGCCGCCACGACGGCGGCGAGCCCCACCGGCGCCTTCAGCAGGAAATCGCGACGCGAGGCCTGACCCGATCGTGGTGTCATGGCCGCACCGCCAACGACGGCGACGGCGTCGGGGCCGGCACACGAGGCCGCGGATGTGTGTCCCATGGCTCCCTACCGCGCGGCGAGCAGTTTGGTCATCAGTGCGTCCGCCATCCCTTTCGCGTCGGCGGCGGCGTCGTTCGTCAGGACGATCACCGTGGCGTGCCGGTCGGGCACGCGCACGAACGCCGCGCGTTTCCCGGTATCGGTCGCGGAGGCCGCGTAGCGCGTGACACCGCCGACGCTCTCGCGCGTCCATCCTTGCGTCGCGTCGATCGGATCACGCGTCGCGGAGGAATCGGCGCCGGTTGCCGCGCCGCGCGTGTAGGTGCGCGGCTGCTCGAGTCCCAGCGCCAGACGATACAACTCGTCGACGTTCGACAGCACCTCACCCGACTCGGTCGCCGTGGTCTTGTGCAGACCAACGGGGGTGGACGCTCGCGCTGATACGCACCGTTGGAACGGCGTTTGCGGTGGCGCCGCGGCACGACCTCGTCCCGCCGACGAATCGGCGGGCGCGGTTCCTCCTGCGCGTCCGCGCCCGGCGGGCTCGGGGACCTGCGCGCAAATCGCCTCGAACACGGCCGAGATGCGCCCGATCGGGAAGTTCGGCACCGTGGTCGTGGGCATGTAGCGGGCTTGTGGTGGAATGCCGAAGGATTGGTCGACGAACACCTTGCCGTCCTTCGCCACGAGGACCGTCGCGCCCCCCGCCGCCGCGTTCTCGTACTTCGCGAACAACGATTTCACCAATGCCGGCGACACCGGCGACTCGCTGGCCACGCGATGCAGCACCCGCCGCGCCCCCAAGTCGTAGCGATCGCCGGGATGCAATGTCAGGAAGGGGGAGCCGGGATCGTTGGCATCCTTGCCGTTGTACACAAATCCGCGGTTGCGGCCCACGATCGTTCCCGTGTCGCCGCGCACGACCCACGCGGTGCCTTCGTCCTCGGAGATCGCCAGCAGCGCCGGGTACTTCGGGATGATGGAGTCGGCGAGATCCGGCAGCCGTTCACGCGCCACCACGTGCTGATCGATCCCCACGCCACGCAGATAGGCGAAGCCTTTCTGGTAGGCGGGATGGTCCATGATGAAGTTGTTGTTCGAGGGTGCGCCACGGACCAGGAAGTCGCCGAGGATCGAAGCCCCGGC
Organism: uncultured bacterium; assembly: GCA_963978095.1. Lineage (GTDB taxonomy): Bacteria > Gemmatimonadota > Gemmatimonadetes > Gemmatimonadales > Gemmatimonadaceae > Fen-1231. Next base: position 19,482 of record CAXBQP010000044.1, read on the forward strand.
CGACGACCCCCCGACCACACCGCCGCGCGCGAGCACCTCGTTGAACGCGGCCTCGGTCCTGGTCCCCGCGTACGCATCCACCAAGTGGAACTGGCGTCCCCCCTCGAACCAGATCCCTCCGGCCTTCTTGATCAACGCCACGAAGGCGTCGCTGTCCGCGACTTTGCGATCGGTCGTGAACAGCACCTGCACGTTGTGCGCGCCATTCTGCTTCCAGCTGCGCGTGTTCGCACCTTCTGCCGGATAGCTCTCGGCGCCCCCCGCATTGGGCACCGTGAGGATCAAGGCGTCGGGGCCTCCGGCCGCATCGATGAACGCCTTGTATACCTCCGGTCCCATCGAGCCCCCTCCAACAACGATCACGGTGCCTTTCGCAGGCCCGACCTTCGGAGCGCCCTTGGCGCCTTGGGCGCCGAGCAGGAGTGGGACGCAGGAGAGCAGCGATGCCAAGCGGCGAACGACGATCATGAGAACCTCGACTCGGAGAAACGGTGCACCGGTATCAGTCACCAGAAGATGTGGCACGGTGGAACGGCCGACAAGCACCACGCCCAGCCACCGCGCCACCGGCAGGATGGAGCATTATTATGGACGGCAGTCCCATCCTCCTCCCTCTCAGACTCCTCGTTCTTGCCCATGCACCTCTTCCAGCACTCCCGCCGTCCTGGCCGCGTGCGCACGCGTCACGGCGTGGCCTCGGTCGCGCGGCTCGTGGTCGCCGCCGCCATCATCGCGATCGTGGTCGCTCCATTGGCGGCCCAAGCACCGGCCCCATCGATTGGACCTGACCTCGGCAAGCGGGTCGTCGCCGAACATGGCGTGGTCGCGGCCGGCAACGCCTACGCAAGCGAGGCCGGCCTCGAGATGCTCCGCCAAGGGGGCACCGCCATCGATGCGGCGGTGGCGACGGCCTTCGCGCTGGGCGTGACCGAACCGATGATGAGCGGACTCGGCGCGGGGGGCGGGCTGTTGTACTACGACGCGAAGACCAAGCGCGCCGAGTACCTCGATTTTTATAGTGCGTCAGGAAGCATCGTCGATCTCGCGCTTCGTTCCGGCACCTCGACCTCCACACCGCGTGGTGTCGGAATCCCCGGTGCCGTGCGGGGATTGCTCGCCGCGCATGCGCGCTACGGCAAGCTGCCCGCGGCGACCGTGCTGGCGCCGGCCATTCGACTCGCGGGCGAGGGCTATACCGCCAACGCGTTGCTGGCGCGCGAAGTCGCGGTCAGCATCGACAAGCTGTCCGCCACCGGAGCCAAGGCCATCTTCCTCCCCGGCGGCAAGCCGATTCGGGCGGGTGATCACATTGTCCAGCCCGAACTCGCGGCCACGCTGCGCGCGATCGCGGCGCAGGGCGCCGATGCCTTCTACGCCGGTGCCATCGGAGATCACATCGTGCAGACGCTGCGCGACGCCGGTTCGACCATCACGCGCGCGGACTTCGCGGCCTACCAGCCGCAGTGGACCCGTCCGGTCTGCACGATCTATCACGGGCGAGTGGTGTTGTCCGCGGCGGCGCCGCAGTCCGGCATCCAGGTGGTCGAGGCGCTGAACCTTGTGGCGGGGCGCGACCTGCCCGCGCTCGGGCTGCCGAGCCGCTCGGCCGATGCCTTCCGCGTGATGACCGGAGCGCTGCGTGTTGCCGTCACCGACCGTGATGCCGTGATCGGCGATCCCGCGAAGGTGGCAGTCCCCATGGCAGGCGTCACCAGCACCGCGTATGCCGCGACGCGCGCCGGGTTGGTGGAGGCACCGGCACAGCCTCGGTTGCCCGCCGGAAATCCGTGGCCGTTCGAGCAGGTGCCGACCGGGGACTGCGCCGCGCTCGCCTCGGCCCCCCCGTCCACCGTGCAGCCGCGACCATCCACCCCCGGCACGCCGGGTGACGGCGCGATGTCCGAAACGACCCACATGTCCGTGGTGGACGATGCCGGGAACGCCGTGTCGATCACGAACACCCTCGGGCTGGGCTTCGGCACGGGCACTTGGGTGGATGGCGTCTTCCTGAACAGTGCGCTGTTCAACTTCTCGCGCGACGCCGGCTCCCCCAACGCGCCCGGTCCCTTCCGGATTCCCGCCTCCACGATCGCGCCCACGATCATCCTCAAGGATGGCGCGGTGGAGATGGTGGTCGGGTGCCCCGGATCGCCCGCAATTCCCCCGGCGATCGTGCAGACGATCGTCTACGTGCTCGACTACCATCTGGATCCCATGCAAGCGTTGCGCATCCCCCGCATGATCCCCGCGTCCTCCGGCGTGGGGCTGCGGATGGAGGACGGGTTCGCGGAAGGGGTGTACGCCGAGGCGCGTCGGTTGGGCTACGAGGTGGCGGTATCGCCGCCGGTGGACATGGGCTTCGGCGGGGTTCATGTGATCGCCCGCATTGGGGGGCGGTGGGTGGGCGCCGCCGACCCTCGAAGAGATGGCGAAGTCCGAGGGATGTAGAGCTTTGCGTCACGGTTACGACACGGATATTATACGAGGCTATACCCGAAATACTCGGGAGTCCCCCCTTCTTACCGGCTAGGCTCGAGGGAGAGTAATGGCTCAAACATTTGGTTCACGGTGGACGCGCCTGATCGCGGCGGCCCTCTTGGCCATCCCCGCACTGGGGCAGGCACAGGGCGGCGCGACGATCAGCGGCACCGTCAGCGAGCGCGGGTCGAACAACCCGCTCGAACGCGCGCAGGTCAGCATCGTCGGCAAGGCGATTGCCGTCGCCACCGACGCCAAGGGCGGCTTCACGCTGCGTGGTGTTGACGCCGGCACGGTCACCGTCCGCGCGCAGTACATCGGCTACGAAGCCCGTGAACAGGTCGTCCAGGTGACCGCCAACGGCACCCTGCGCGTGAACTTCGCGCTGAGCCGTACGGCGGTCACGCTGTCGGGCGTCATGGTCACCGCCACCGGCGAGGAGCGCCGCCGCTCGGTCGGCACGGCGATGGCGACGGTCGACACGGCGCAGATCGAGCGCTCGGCCGCCACCAACACCCAGCAGCTGCTCGCGGGCTCCACCCCGGGCGTCACGGTGCTGGCCAACGGCGGTCAGCCGGGCTCCGGCGCCACCGTCCGCCTCCGCGGCGTCAACAGCGTGAGCATGGGAAACAGCCCGCTCATCTATGTGGATGGCGTGCGCGTGTACGGTGGCAACACCCCGACCAACGTCGGCGGCCGTCAGTTCAGCTCGCCGCTGAACGACATCGCGGCGGAAGACATCGACCACATCGAAATCGTGAAGGGCCCCGCGGCCACGACGCTCTACGGCACCGAAGCCTCCGGCGGCGTACTGCAGATCTTCACCAAGCAGGGCGTCGAAGGCGCGCCGCGCTGGAACCTCAGCGTCACGTCCGGCTACAACAACATGGGGCACGTGGGTCCGGCCTCGGACACCACCGGGCTGTACATCAACAGCTGCGCCGGCATCCACGTCATGAATGACTCGGCGCGCACCAAGTTCCAGGACGCCAGCTGCCCGGCGAGCGGAAGCTGGCTCTCCAACGGCCCGATCCAGCGCACGTCGATCAGCGTGCGCGGTGGCAGCTCCAACGGCACGACGTACGACCTGAGCGTCACGGGCAACAATGAGCGTGGCGTGCTGCCCGTCGGTGGGTCGTACATCCGCTCCTTCCGCATGAACATCGGCTTCAAGCCGGCCAAGGGCTTCACCATCGGCTTCAACCAATCGTTCGTCAACAACCGCTCGGTCGGCTTCCCGGACGGCAACAGCTCGAACGGCGTGATGCTCAACATCTCGCGTGGGTCGGGCTCGAACTTCAAGGGCCCGGGCTGCGCGGATCTGACCATCGTCTGCGTCCTGAACGACAGCTTGTTCACCTCGCAGGTCACCAACACCACGAACCACTTTGTGACCGGCGCGTCGCTGACCTACCAGCCGTTCGACGCCTGGACCACGCGCCTCACGCTCGGCTTCGACTACAACAACGCCGACATCCAGTACATCACGCCGTTCGGCCACCTCCGTGTCCCGCTCGGCCAGATGTACCAGACCCTCTGGACCCGTCAGTTCCTGTCGGCCGACCTGGCCTCGACCTACCGCAAGCAGCTCGCCACGAACTGGAGCAGTGCGACCGCTGTCGGCGGACAGGTCTTCGAGAACCGGGTGTATTCGACCGACCTCCAGAGTGACAACTTCGCCGGCCCCGGCGACCCGACACTCCTCTCGGGCTCGCTCAAGCAGATCACCGGGGTCACGCAGCAGCGCGTGATCAACGCCGGCTACTTCGCGCAGGAGACGATCGGCTGGCGCGATGTGCTCTTCGTGACCATCGGCGCGCGTGCCGACGGCAACAGCGCCTTCGGCAAGAGCTTCGGCATCCAGACCTACCCCAAGATCAGCGCCTCGTACGTGATCTCGGATGAATCATTCTGGCCCCGTCGCTGGATCGAGACCCTCAAGCTGCGCGGCGCCATCGGCGACGCCGGCAAGGCGCCGGGCGCGTTCGACGCCGTCCGGACCTGGACCCCGGTCGCCGCGGAAGGCGGCAAGCCGGCCTTTGCCACCAACCAGATCGGCAACCCGAACCTCGGTCCGGAGCGCACCCGCGAAATTGAACTCGGATTCGACGCCAGCGCGCTCAATGGCCGCGTGAACCTGCAGTACACGCACTTCGACCAGCACACCTATCAGGCGCTGATCCCAGTGCAGCAGGCCCCTTCGCTCGGCTTCGCGGGCTCCCAGCTGATCAACGCCGGAGACCTGATGAACTCGGGCCACGAGGTCCAGCTGAATGTCGACATCTTCCGCAGCCGCAACGTCGACGTCAGCACCCGCATCGGCTACATGCAGTTGCACAGTGAAGCCGGAAACATCGGTGGCGTGCCCCTGACGATCTTCGCCCTCGGCCGCACCTACGTGGTGCAGGGGCTGCCGATTCCGTCGTACTACGGCCCCAAGGTCATGAACCCGACGGAGTTCGCGAACCCGGTCATCCAGCAGAACCAGGACCTCGGCTCGGCGTTCGCCAACCGGATCTGGAGCCCGGGCATCTCGGTCAAGCTCTTCCGTCGCGTCACGGTCGATGCGCAGGGTGAGTGGCAGCTGGGCGGCCACAACCTGAACGCACTGGCCTACCAGAACGCGAACCTCAACTCGTGGCAGCCGTGCTTCAACGCGCAGGACCAGATGCGCAAGGCCGCCGCGGGTGACTCCTCGGGGCTCGCCACCATCAACGCCCTCGACCGCGCGCGTTGCACGATCAACACCAAGATCGCGCGTGACTACGGGTTCTTCGTCGAGGCCAACGACTTCTTCAAGCTCCGCAGCGTGTCGGTGACGTACGACCTGCCGAAGTCGATCCTCCGCTTCGGCGCGCGCTCGGGATCGCTGGCCTTCGCCGGTCGCAACCTGTTCACGTCGACGAAGTACACCGGGACCGATCCGGAAGTCTCTGACCAGCGCGACGACCAGTTCGCTCGCCGCGACTACTACGTGTTCCCGACCTCCCGGTCGTTCACGATGACCCTCCGCCTGGGCTTCTGATAATGACGACCCTTCGCAACTTCGGACGCCGATCGATCGGCGTCGCCGCTGTGGTCCTCGCGGCGTGCAACATGCAGGTGACCAACCCGGGTCCGCTCCAGGACTCGCAGCTCAATGCCGTCTCCGCGATGCCGGCGCTCGTCAACGGCATGTCGGGCGACCTCTCGTACGCGCTCGGCAACTACATCGATCGCGGCGGGCTGGCCTCCGGTGAGATGACGGAAGCGGGCAACTACTCCGCCGAACAGCAGTACTGGTTCGGCATCATCCGCCCGGACGACGTCAATCCGGATTGGGCCAACATGCAGCAGGCGCGTTGGTCGGCGGAGAATGGCATCGAGCGCATGAAGACCGTGCTCGGCGCCAACTTCGAGAAGAACGTGGACACCCCGCGCGCATATCTCTACGCCGGTTTTGCCAACCGCTTGCTCGGTGAGAACGTCTGCACCGGCGTGATCGACGGCGGCCCGGCGCAAAGCGACACCGTGTACTTCGTGCGCGCGGAAAGCCTCTTCACCCGCGCCTACACGCTCGCCACCGCGCTTGCCAACACCAACGTGGCCAACGCCGCGCTCGGCGGTCGTGCGTCGGTGCGTGCCTGGCAGGGCAAGTGGACCGACGCGGTCGCCGATGCCGCGCTCGTGCCGAACGCGTTCGTCTACAACGCGATCTTCTCGACGAACAGCACGCGCGAGAACCTCGACATGGCGGTCCAGACCATCTCGCGTCGTGAGACCACGGTGTTCGGGACGGTGTATGCGGGCATCTCCAAGACCGACCCACGCACCCCGTGGGACACGGTCAAGGTCGGTACCGCGATCCAGACCGGACAGGACGGCAAGACCAAGTTCTTCCAGCAGAAGAAGTACACCTCGCTCGGCAGCCCGGTCCCGCTCGTGAAGGGCGCCGACATGTTGCTGCTCCGCGCCGAGGAACGGCTCCGGGCCAACGACCTGCCGGGCATGACCACGCAGATCAACTCGGCGCGTGCCACCTGGACGGGGCTGACCCCGGTAACGCAGCCCGCGACCACCGCGGCCGCGTGGACCCTGCTGCAGGCCGAGCGCGGCTCGGCGCTCTGGCTCGAGGGGCGTCGCCTGTGGGACCTGCGCCGTTGGTACGCGGAAGGCACCAATACCTTCCTGACGGGCCGCAGCAAGTGCGTGCCGGTCAGCACCAACGAGCGCGCGTCCAACCCGAACCCGATGCCGGCGCCGTAAGCTGGTCGCCGTGATCGAAACGAAGGGGCGTCGCTTCCGAGCGGCGCCCCTTCGTGCATTCAGGGCGCGAGCGCCCGCCGAGCCCGCACCGCTTGGCGATCCTCGCGCCCTGCGCTGGAACAGCACTCTGGGGTGCCGGGTACTAACTTTCCGACGACAGCATCGTCGTATTACTGTTCTTGTGTAGGCTCGTCACGTTTTCACCCTGCCTCGGAGGAGTCCCATGCGTATTCGCACCACGCTGACGGCGCTCGCTGCGCTCGCCCTCTTCGCCGCTGTTCCGGCCACTGCCCGCGCCCAGAGCACCGGCGGCGGCACCACCACCGGCACGCCGACCAAGAAGCATCGTCCGGCCCCGACGGCGGAGCAGAAGGCTTATGCCAAGGCGCTCCGCGCCGAGCAGAAGTCGCTCCACGACCAGGTCAAGGCCGGGACGCTGACCAAGAAATCCGCCGCCGACCAGCTTAAGGCCTGGCGCGAAGCCAACAAGCCCGCCACCAAGACGCCGTAAGTGATGTCCGAGCGTCGGTCACGCCTCGGCGTGCTGGCCCGCTCCGGAGCAGGGACGATCGTCGCGGCCCTTTGGGTCGCGGCGATTGTCGTTCCGTGGCAAGCATTGGCGGCGCAGGATTCCACCGCCAAAGCCAACGTTCCGCCAGCCGGCCCGAAGACGAACGTCTCCTTCCAGCTCGGCACCCGCGGCTATACCATCGGCGGCTCCAAGGTCAGCGAGCAGACCGGCAATGTCTCGTACGAGTACCGAACCGCGCAGTGGGGACTCGGTGTCGACGGCTCGTCGCTGCAGTATGGAGCACTCGGGCGCACCATCTCGGGAACCGGCAATGCCAATGTGCGCTTCGACTACATGCTGCGGCCCGGCGACTCGCTTATGGTGTACGGACGGAGCGGAAGCCACCCCGCGACTCTGGACTCGCTGCAGGTCAACGCAATCGGCGTGGCCGGCGGTTCGTTGGTCGACGTCCAAGCCAACAGCCTCGGCGCCCCGTCCATGTTCGGCGGACGCGCGGTCTTCTCGTATCCCGTCGGAAATCTGGTGCTCAATCTTCGCGGAGCGATCGAGACGGAAAGCCAGCCCGCAGCCACCCAAGAGGTCTACTGGCGCGGTACCACCTGGGCCGTAGGCTCCACGCTGTATGGGAACATCGGCAAAGGGCAGCTCGCCGCGATGGTGGACATTTCGTCGAGCAGCGCCGATTCCCTCGGCGGCAAGAATCTGTACCCTGGCGGCGGTGAGACCACCGTCCGACTGGAGTTGCACCTGCCCATCGACAATCCCTCCGATTCCACCGGCGATGACTGGGACAGCTCCTTCTCGGCTTGGTACACGTCGCCGTTCGGTGCCACCCGCGCCGACCAGCCGAATCGCCTGCTGCCGCTGGGGAA
>CAXBQP010000045.1:0-27060 GCA_963978095.1 uncultured bacterium
CTGCGTGAGCGGACGCTCGCAGGCCGCACCGGCCCCACGCCCGCCACCTCCGCCACCACCGCCGCCGCCACGGCCACCGCGGCCACCCGCAGCCGCCGGATCGAAGGCGGGCGGGTTGAGGATCGCCTTGGCACGCGCGATCGCGGCCGTGTCGTACTTGGCCTTGCTCAGCGAATCGAGCACGGCCGGGGCACGGACGGCCTTCAGGATGCTGTCACGACGCTCCGAGGGCGAGAGCGGAGCCGGCGCAGGGGCCGGGCCCGACCGACGGCCCTGGAAGTTCCACGACACGGTGTGCAGACCGGCCACACCCGGGCCGTTGAGCGTGGCGATCACGTCGCCCGAGCCATCGGCGATCGTGATGCGCGCCTGGCCACCCGCCGCCGCACCGGCGATCCGGTACGAGATGTCGGCCCCGTACGTCGGGCTCGGCGTCTGGAAGAAGGCCTGCGCGTTGCCGTTGCCGCCGGCAGCGAGCGTCGGGGCCTCACCCCACTGGTACGCGGTGCGCGGCTCGAAGAGGTGCACGTTCGAGGCGAGCACCTTCGGCGTCATCTGCTCGAGCGGGCCGATCGGGGCGATCCAAAACGAACGCCCGTGCGTCGCCGCGATGAGCTCGTGGTCACGCGGATGGATCTTGAGATCGAACACCGGCACCGACGGGAGATTGGCGCCGAACTTCTGCCAGCTCGCCCCACGATCCACCGAGACGTACGCCGAGAGCGACGACCCGACGAAGAGCAGGTCGCGGTTGTACGGATCCTCGCGGATCACGTGCAGGTAGTCGGCCGGGCTCGTCTTCGGGAGGTTGTTCACGATCGACTTGAAGCTCTTGCCGCCGTCGTTCGTGACGTAGAGGTACGGGGTGAAATCGTTGGACCGATGGCCGTCGAACGCCACCCAGAAGGTCAGCGTGTCGAAGTGCGAGGTCTCGATGCGGGCGACCCACGTCTCCGCCGGGAGCCCCGGGAACCGCGTGGTGAGGTTCTCCCACGTGGCGCCGTCGTTCGACGACTTCCAGACGTTGCCGTCGTCGGTGCCGGCGAAGATGAGCCCCGGCTTCACGTACGACTCGCCGAACGCGACGATCGTGCCATACGTCTCGGCGCCCGTGGCGTCGAGCGTGATGCCGCCGTTCCAGACGATCGACGTGTCGATCTTGGCCTGCTGCTTCTTGGAGAGATCCGGTGAGATGAGGTAGAGCTCCTCACCGCGCTTGGTGCTCTTCAGGAGGCGATTGCCGCCGAAGTACACGACCGACGGGTTGTGGTGCGAGAGCACCAGCGGCGTGTTCCAGTTGAAACGGAGCGCCAGGTCGATCGAGTCCTGCTTCTGCTGCGCGCGGAGCGCGGCGAGCGCCTTGGTCTGCTCCTTGGTCTCCGGCTTGAGCGGATCGCCACGCACGATCGCGATGGAATCCTCCCACTGCTTGTAGCGCTCCTGCCACGACGGCTTGCGGAAGCTCATCCGCTCGCCCGTCTTGAGGTTCACGCGCGAGGCGTTGCCGCCCTGGCTCTCACCGTAGATGATGTTCGGGTCGCTCGGATCCTGCGCCGAGTAGAAGCCGTCGCCGCCGGCATAGGTGAACCAGTAGCTGTTGTTGACCGGGCCCTTCCGCTTGCTCGGGCCGCACCAGGTGCCGTTGTCTTGCGCACCGCCGCAGATGTTGTACGGGGTCGCGTAGTCGTAGGTGACCTCGTAGAACTGGCCGATCGGGAGCGTGGTGGTCTGAATGAAGTTGCCACCCTTGTCGAAGGTGATTGACACGCCACCATCGTTCGCGATGTACCAGCGCTCCGGGTCGTTCGGGTCGATCCACAGCCCGTGGTCGTCCACGTGCACGCTCTGCGCGGCGCCGCGGATGGTCTTGCCACCGTCATCGCTGACCATGAGCTGCGTGCTCGAGAAGTACACGCGATCGGCATTCTTGGGATCGACGCGCACCTGCGAGTAGTAGAACGGACGTACGTTGTAGTTGTTCATCTGCGCCCACGTCTTGCCACCGTCGGTCGAACGGTAGAGCCCGTTCGCCTTCGGGCTCGTCTGTGGCGTGTAGCTGCCGTCCTTGCTCGGATCGGCGGCTTCCGTCAGCGCGTAGACTACATCACCGTTGCTCGGTGCGACGGCGAGACCGATGCGTCCCTTGGTGCCTTCCGGGAAGCCGCCGCCCTTGATCTCCGTCCAGGTCTTGCCGGCGTCGGTGCTCTTCCAGAGCGCCGATCCCGGTCCGCCGCTCTTGAGCGAATACGGATTACGGAAGCGCTCCCAGCTGGCGGCGTAGACCACGTCCGGGTTGCGCGGGTCGAGAGCGACGTCGATGAAGCCGGCCTTGTCGCTGATGAACTTGATCAGGTTCCAAGTCTTCCCGCCGTCGGTCGTCTTGTAGAGCCCGCGATCCTTGCTCGAGGTCCAGGCGGCGCCGAGCGCGGCGACGTAGACCGTGTTCGGATCCTTCGGATGCACCACGATGCGGCCGATGTGTTGCGTCTTCTCGAGCCCGGTCAGGTTCCAGGTGATGCCGCCGTCGGTCGACTTGTAGACGCCCGCGCCCGGCTCGATGGTGTTGCGCGAATTGGGCTCACCGGTGCCGGCCCACACCTGCTGGGTGTCGCTCGGCGCGATGGCGAGCATGCCCATCGAGATGATGCGCTTGTCGTCGAACACGGGGCGCCAGGTGAGGCCCGCGTTGGTGCTCTTCCAGATGCCGCCGGCGGCGGCAGCGACGAAGATCGTCTTGGAGGGGCCGGGGATACCGACGATGTCGGACGTACGGCCTTCGAAGGTGGCGGGACCGACGTTGCGCCACTTGAGGCCGGCGATCGACGTCGAGTCGAGCCCCTGCGCGACGGCACTGCTCGCGGTCATTGCAACCGCGGCAGCGCCTCCGAGCCATCGAATCACAGCGGACTTGTGCATGGAGTTCCTGCGGATGGGGGTGGAACCGGACACAGACACGATTTGCGGTGTCGCACGACCAATCGGCCGGCGACACCGCGATTAACAATAGGTGTACGAAGGGGCGCCGGCGAGCGTTGACCGCTCACCGACGCCCCACCGCTCCGGGCAGAATCTTGCAACCTGTTGATTTGCTTAGACTTCCCAGCCCTTTCGATAGTTTCGCGTCAGATATTGGTTCGCGTCCGGGATGTTGGTCACGGTCATGCTCGCGGCGTCATAGACGAGCTTCCTGCCGACCCCCGTCTTGAGGGCGACGATCCCGAGGCACATGGTCTCGGTCAGGTTGGCTGCATACTCGAACGGCGAACTCGTGCTCCCCTTGCCTTTGGCGGCATTCGCCCAGTTCACCTCGTGCGAGGTCTCGATACGCACGATCGACTTGGCGACCTTGGTGGCCGCCTGCGCCGCGCTCTCGGGATAGATCTTCGGGTTGTCGCCGTAGGTCTCATGCATGAGCACCCCTTTGGTTCCCACGAAGAGCACGCCACCGTCGGGGTTCATCTGGACATTGTCCGGCAGCATTGCCGGGCGAGGGGGAAGAATGCCCCCGTCATACCAATAGAGGCGGACCGCGGGCTTGTTGCCGCGCGCGGGGAAGTCATAGGTGACGGTGGTCGCCATCGGGTAGGTGCAGGGCTTGGTCGTCGGGCCCGATGTGGGACGCGGGATGATCGGCTCCGTACCCCACGGGCTCGCACTTGCCTCGATCGCGGTGGGCTGCGTGAGTCCGAGAGCCCAGTACGGTTGGTCAATCAGATGCGCCCCCATGTCGCCGAGTGCGCCGACACCGAAGTCGGTCCATCCGCGCCAGTTGAACGGATGGTAGATGGGATGGTAGGGCACGTCCTCGGGGACGCCACCGAGGTAGAGATCCCAACGGAGTCCCTCGGGCATGGAATACTGCGCGGTCGCGAGCTGATACGCCGTGACATTGTTGATGGCGCCCTGCGAGAAGTTCTTGCCGAAGCCCGCGGGAACATTCGCGTTGGGCTGACGCGGCCGGGAGACGGCCTGCGGCCAGTAGCCGACGGGGCGATTCGTCCAGACGTGGACTTCCTTCACGTCACCCAGCACACCGGCCTGCACCCACTCGACGATGCTTCGCGTGCCGTCGCGCGAATGTCCCTGATTGCCCATCTGCGTGGCAAGCTTGGGATTGTCCTTGGCCAGCTTGCCGAGCACACGAGCCTCGTGCACCGAATAGGTCAGCGGTTTCTGCACGTAGACGTGCTTCCCCGCCTGCATCGCCGCCTTGGCGATGATGGCGTGGTTGTGATCAGCGGTGGCGATGATGACGGCGTCGATGTCCTTGGACTTCTCGAGCATCTCGCGAAAATCGGTGTACTTCTTGGCCTTGTTGAACTGCTCGCGCAACTTGACGCCGGCCGGATTCGGCGAGCCGTCCCGGTTCTTCTCCTTGCTGGCGACGTTGCTCTCGGCGAAGGCGAGATCGACGTCACAGACGGCGACCATGTTCTCGACCTGCGCGAGCACGTTGGCGTTGCCTGATCCCATGCCGCCGAAACCGACGACGGCGAAGTTCAGCGTGTCACTGGGTGCTTGGAAGCCGGGACCCCCGAGGACGTGGCGTGGAACGATGGAGGGGAACTGCGGCGCCACGAAGGCGGCGGCGAGCGCCGCCCGCGTGGTGTTCTCGACGAAATCGCGGCGGGAGACTTTTTTGTCGGCCATGGGGCGTCGGTCCACTGGAGGTCAGGAGGTGCGACGAAGCATCCGGTACTCGATACTATACGACGAGGGCGCGCGAACCGTCAGGTCGTCCTTTGGTCGGGCGCGGGCCCTACGGAACGAAGGATGGCGCGGGTTTGAGCCGGCCGGGAAACTGCTTCTCGAATGTGGCCACATCCCCGTCCATGAGGGCCTTGTGCGCGGCCTTCGCCGTTGCGAGCGCCTTCTCGAGCTCGCCGAGCCAGTTCATGCTCGCGTCGGTGGGCTTGTAGTCCGCCCCACCAGCGACGTCGCCGGCCCCGGTCCCGACTTCGCCGTTGAGCCAGATGAGGCCCATGTAGAGCCCGAACGGCTCGACGAAATACTTGTCGTCGCTCTCGAGATCGGCCTTGGTGAGCACCTTGAGTTCCACGGCGAGCAGCTTCTTTTCCATGTCGGCCAGTGCGGCCTTGGCGGCCGCCGGCACGGTATCGGTGGCCAACTGGTCCTCGATGCGCTTGCGCATCATTTCGATTTCGTTCGCGATCGACGCGGACTCGTTCATGGCATCGCGCACACGCACCTGCGCGGCGAGGCTCGCCGCGAGATCCGCGTCGCTCGATTCCATGATCGGGTCGCGCAGGACCTTCAACGGCTGCTGCATGCGCTGGCCCGCCGCGGTCAAGCGCACCGTGTAGTCGCCGGGCACCGCGAGAGGTCCTGCGGTCTGCGCCCCCTGGATCCCCCAGTGATCGACGGGCCGCGTCTTCTTTCCCTTGAAGCGCGGATCGTCCCAGATCCGGGGATTGCTCGGTGCGATGGTACGCATTTCGACCTGCTTGGGGGAGTCGTAACGCAGGTCCCATGTGGCCTGGTTCAGACCGGCCCGCGCCCAGGTGCGGATGGTCCGCACCACCGAGCCCTTGGCGTCGAGAATCTCGACCGTCAGCGAATCCTTGACGGAATCCACCGGCGCGGCCTTGAGCTGGTAGCGAATCACCGCGCTGCCGCCGCGCGGCTCGCGGTACGCCGGATGCGGTGCGAAGAGATGCACCGCCGCATCAGCCGCCACGTTCGCTTTTTGCTCGAGGGTGGTGATGTCGCGCAACACGTAGATGCCGCGGCCGTAGGTCGACACGACGACGTCGTGCGCCTGCTTGGCGACGACGATCCACGAGACGGGACTTGCCGGGAGACCATCCTGGAACTGCGTCCAGGTGAGGCCGTCGTCCATCGAATAGTGGAAGGCGTTGCCGGTACCAGCGAACAGCATCCCCTTCTTGTTGGGATTTTCGGCGACGCTCATCACGTAGCCCAGCGGACCCTTGTTCGGAAGTCCACCGCTGATGCGCGTCCACGTCGCACCGAAATCCGTGGTCTTGTAGAGGTACGGGGTGCGGTCGTCCATCATGTGCAGGTCGATGGCGGCGTACGCCGTGCCCGGATCGAAGTGCGAGGGCTCGATCTTGCGCACGGTGCCGAGCGGAGGAAGTCCGGGCATGTTCTTGGACACGTTCGTCCACTTGCCGCCGCCGTCGCGGGTCACCCAGAGCTGGCCGTCGTTGGTGCCCGCCCAGATCAGATTGCGCTGGATCTCGCTCGGCGCGATCGCGAACACGAGCGAGCCATAGAACTGGCCGAGGTTGTCGCCGATCAAACCGCCGGACGGCACGACATAGCGCGGATCGTTGAGGGACAGATCCGGACTGATGACGCTCCAGCTCTGGCCGGCCGTTGTCGTCTTGAAAATGACTTGGCAGCCGTAGTAGACCGTGTTGTGGTCGAACGGATCGATGGCGAGCGGCGGGGTCCAGTGGCAGCGGTACTTGCTCGCGTTGGGCGGCGAATCGAGCGTGTGTTGCCAGGGGCTCACCGAGCGCGCGAGTTTCGTCTTGGCGTCGTAGCGCGTCACGGTGTTGCCGTAGCAGGTGGCCCAGACGATATCCGGATTCGTGACGTCCGGCAGGACGAACCCGGACTCACAGCCTCCGATGCCGTGGTCCCACGTGGTGAACCCACCCCCGAATCCGCCGCGGCCACCACCACCGCCGCCGAACACCGAGTTCGCGGCGCGGCCGCCCGTTGCGGGTGGTGCCTCGGGCGCGTTGCTCGGCCCACGCATCGTGGTGTTGTCCTGCCGGTTGCCATAGACCCAGTACGGCGCCTGTTGGTCGATGGCCACGTGGTACATCTGCGCCACCGGTAGCGTCGCCTGGATCCAACTGCGGCCATGATCGCTGGTGAAGCGCGCATTCAAGTCATTGGTGAGCCCGAAATGATCCGCGTTCTTGGGATCCCACCAGATGTCGTGATTGTCCCCACCCCAGTTGGTGGTCAGAAAGTTCAAACCGCCATCGGTCGATCGGAAAAAACTGCTGTTCGCGATCAAGACCTCGTTGGGATCGGTCGGCGACACCATGATCTTGATGTAGTAGCCGGCACGTCCGATGAGGGGGCGGGCCCAGCTCACCACCTTCCAGGTGACGCCGCCATCGTCGGAGCGCCACACCGAACCTTGGCCGTCGGTCTGGATCAGCGCGTAGACGCGCTTGGAATCCGACGGAGCAACGGCGACATCGATCTTCCCGACGGGTGACTTGGGAAGGCCGGTATGCACCACCTTGGTCCAGGTCACGCCCGCATCATGCGTGACGTAGATCGCGCTCGACGGGCCACCGCTCGTCATCGAGTACGTCTTCATCACGACCTGCCACATGCCGGCGAAGAGCGTATTGGGGTCCTTCTGGTCCAGCGAGAGTCCCGAGCAGCCGGTGTCGTCGTTGACGTGCAGCGCCAACTTCCACGTCTTGCCGCCGTCGTCCGTGCGATACACCCCGCGCTCCGCCTGCGGCCCAGTCGCGCGGCCCAGCGCGCAGACATAGACCACATTCGGATTCGTGGGATGCACGATCACGCGACCGATGCGCCCCACCTCGGCGAGCCCCATGTTCGTCCACGTCGTACCAGCGTCAGTTGACTTGTAGATGCCGTCGCCTACGACGTCCGCGTCTCGGATCGCCCACGCTTCGCCCGTGCCGGCCCACACCTGATTCGGGTCGCTTGGCGCGACCGCGAGCGCGCCGATGGCTTGCGCGCTCTGCTTGTCGAAAATCGGTGTGAAGGTGTTGCCATCGTCCGTACTCTTCCACACGCCGCCCGAGGCGCCTCCGACGTACCAGGTGCGCAGATCGCCCGGTACACCCGTTACGGCGGAGACACGCCCGCCCGCGGAGGGACCGAGGAGCTGGAACTGCAGTGGGGGCGGTG
Organism: uncultured bacterium; assembly: GCA_963978095.1. Lineage (GTDB taxonomy): Bacteria > Gemmatimonadota > Gemmatimonadetes > Gemmatimonadales > Gemmatimonadaceae > Fen-1231. Next base: position 7,894 of record CAXBQP010000045.1, read on the forward strand.
GCGGCGCTTGGCCACGGCCGCCGCGGCCCTGTGCGGTGAGCGGGGAGGCCGCGACGAGAGAGCAGAGCAGGAGCCGGCGGGCGACGTTCAGGTGCATTCCGCGCATGCGAATGCCTCAGTTCGATGGAATGTCAGAGTGCGACGGCGGTGCGAAAACGGAATCGGATGGCGCCCGCCTCGGGAAAAAATGTCACCGTGTGAGGCTCGGGGCTAGGCGACATGGGACGGCTCGATGCGCTCGAAGGCCCGGCCGAGAGCGGCCACGAGCAGCCAGAGCTCGCCACCGACCACCACCGATGCCGAGCAGAGGCCGGCCACGAGCGCCCCCAGCTGCTGCGCCCCCGCGCCAACGTAGACCCCCACTCCGATGGCCGTGGGCAGAATGAGGAGGACCAGGAGCGCCACCGCCACGGCAACGAAGGTCAGGATGCCGAGGCCCATGCTCTCAACGCCGCCGGTCCCTCCCGAGCCCAGCCGCACCCATGACGGAAAGAGCAGCACCATGGCGTTGTGCATTGCAAAGTTGGCGGAGTTGAGTGCGACCAGCACCACGGGCGACGCGGCCGCCAGCCCGCTGACCACCCACCGTGGCGCCGCCTCGCCGCTCCCGATGTTGTTGTTCGCGATCACGGCCGCGACCACCAGCAGCGTGTGTCCGACGGCCACCGGAAGCGCGCCCGCCAGGATCTGCGCCATCACAATCTGACCGCCGCCAAGCGGCAGCGTTTTCAGCATGGGTAGCTGCAAGAGATCCGTGCGCAAATCATTGCGTGTGAACATCGGAGCGAAGAAGGCGAGCGCCAGCGCGATCATCGGCACGACGAGGAGCAGGAACTGTTCGGTGACCTCAGAACGTCCCGCACAGGCCAGCGCGATGCCGATCGCCAGCGCGCCCGGCGCGACGAGCGTCCGGAGCCCACCGCTCCTCGTCAGGGACAGGACATTCTTCCACAGGATGGCGACCCACGGGCTGCCCTGGGGAGTGAGCGGGATGGTCCGGCCGGCACGCCCGGTCGCGCGGTACGCGGGCTCTCCCGCGAGACGAGAACGCCGTGCCGCCATTTTCCGCGCGTGGATGGCCGACGCTTCCGCTGCCGATTCCTCGAAGGCGTGGTCCGCCCGCACCACCCAGAACAGGTTCACGCCGAGAACAGCAAGCGCACCGGGCAGGGCGGTCAGCCACTGCACGGTCGTCCCGGCGAACGCGAGTTCGATGGTCGCTCGAATGGGCCAGAGCGCCGTGCGCACTGGTCCCGTCTGCAGCGCTTGCACCAGACCATGCAGTCCGGCCCGTGCGTCCGGCTCCGCCCACGCCGCAATCACCGGCTGCCAGACGCCCCAGATGGTCACACCCGCGATCGTGCCCAGGACCGCGATCGGCAACGCCTGTCGGCGCACCCCACGCCAGCCGTGCGAAGTGGATGCGGCGTGCCCCAGCGCCACGCCGAGACGATGCAGGTTGAGCGTCGACAGGAAGACCCAGAAGCCGGCGACGCGCAATGGCGGCGACAAGGTCTCTGCCCCCTTATGGAACAGGGCAACCCAGAGCGTTGCGGTCAGCAACACTTGAACTTGGCCCCGCGCGAGCTTGAACCCGAGAATCTGCCGACGGGTGACAGGCGCCGGAAAGAGGAATGAGACCTCGGCGGGCGTGAAGGCCAGCGCCGACTTGTCAGCGCCGAGGAGCCAGATCCACGCGAGATAGCCCAGGATCACCAGAGGCACGAAGGCGCCGATCTCGGGCGAAAACACCGGTGCGCCCGCACGCGCACCCGCGCCACGACGGAAATACACGAACCAGAAATAGGCCAACCCGCACACTGCGGCCATGGCGTATACCGGTTGCCGCAATCGACGCACTTGAGCGGCAAGCCGGTTGCGGGTGCTCGTCCGAATGAGGTAGGCGAAGGCGTGCGTCACGGACTTGATACGGGCGAAGCGCCATCACCGGTAAGCGCGAGGAACACCGCTTCGAGCGACACCCCGTGCAGCGCAGGGTGGGCCTCCACGATCTGGGGCAACGTCCCATAGGCCACGCATTGGCCGCCGCGAATCACCAGCAGTTTGGTGCAGAGCTCCTCCACCAGGGTGAGGAGATGCGAGCTCAGGATCACGGCTGCCCCAGCCGCCGCCCGTGCACCGATGGTCGCGCGCATGCGGCGCATGCCGCCGGGGTCCAGCCCCGTGAGCGGCTCGTCGAGCACGAGCACTTTCGGGTCGTGCAACAGACCACACGCGATCGCAAGCTTCTGGCGCATCCCGCGCGAAAGCTCGCCCGGGAGGGTGGTACGCTTCTCCGCGAGTTCGAGCTCGCCGAGCAGCGGCGCGATGCGCTGCTCCGCATCGTGAACGCCGTACAGCCGAGCGACAAAGCGCAGATGCTCCTCGACCGTCAGGTAGTCGAACAGGGCTGGTTCGTCGGGGATGAACGCGAGCCCGCGCTTGGCCTCCACCCCGTGGCGCTGGATATCGTGCCCACAGATCTCCACGCTTCCGCTCGAGGGCGCGATGATCCCGGACAGACAGCGGAGTGTCGTGGTCTTCCCCGCCCCGTTCGGACCGACCAGACCGAGGATCTCTCCCGGCTGTACCGCAAAGTCGATCCCGTTGACGGCGGTGAAGGTGCCGTAGTGCTTCCGCAGCTGTCGGACGGCGATCATTGGGCGGGACGAATTTCGCGCATGGGCTCGGACCGAGAGTCACCGGAAGTTACGAACCGGCGCGGGAGCCGCCAATCCCTGTGCGGTTCCGCCAGTTTGCACGCAAGCCCACGCCGCGGAATTCCGCTTGCGAGCGGGCTTGCCGCGCCCCAGCTTCAACCCGCCCGCACCCGTGCCACGACAACGACGGCTGGGGGCGCCGCGTCTAGACATGTGACCGCGCTGCCATTCACATCTTCCCTGGTGCCATGACGAGCAGAAAGCAGGGTTCCCCGCGCGACGCCGCCGCGGAATCCCCACGTTTCCTCCCGCTGCTGATCCTCCTGTTCATCGGGAGCGGTTGCGCGGCCCTGATCTACGAAATCGTCTGGTATCAGGAGCTCTCCCTGATCGTCGGCTCATCGGCCATCTCGCTCGGCGCGGTCCTCGGCACTTTCATGGGGGGGATGTGCCTCGGGAGTCTCCTGCTCCCGCGTTTCGTGAAGCCCGACGAGCACCCGCTCAAGGTCTACGCGAAACTCGAGGCCGGCATCGGGATCTCCGGCCTCCTGATTCTCTTCATCCTGCCCCACGCGGGGGGACTCTACACGTCCATCGGGGGCCCGGGCATCAGCGGGCTCCTGGTTCGTGGCCTCTTTTGCGCGCTCTTCCTGGCGGTCCCCACGATTCTCATGGGTGCCACGCTCCCCGCCGTGGCGCGCTGGGTGGAGACGACACCAACCGGGGTGAGTTGGCTCGGCTTCTTCTACGGCGGAAACATCGCCGGCGCGGTCTTCGGCTGCCTGTTCACCGGCTTCTACCTGCTGCGCGTGTATGACGGAGCAACGGCGACGTACGTCGCCGCGGCGCTCAATGCATTGGTGGCGTTCGTCGGGTGGGCGATCGCAACCGCGAACCCGCGCCCCGCTCCAGCGTTCGATGCCGCGAGCGACGCGGCGGCGCCGCTGATCCATCTCCCGGCGGGAAGCACTCCGGTCTACCTGGCGATTGCGCTCTCCGGCGCGACAGCGCTTGCCGCCGAAGTCATCTGGACGCGACTTCTCACCCTGCTGTTGGGTGGCACGACCTATACCTTCTCGATGATTCTCGCCGCGGTGCTCGTCGGATTGGGTATCGGCAGCAGCCTCGGCGCGGTGATCGCACGGTCCACCGCGCGACCGCGCATCATGCTCGCAGGCGTCCAGGCACTTGTCGTGTTGGCGATCGGATGGGCTGCGTACAGCGAGACACAGACGCTCATGTACTGGCCGATCAATCCACAGCTCGCGATCTCCCCGTGGTACCAGTTCCCCGTGGATTTCCTCCGGTGCCTCTGGGCGGTGCTGCCCGCCGCGATCCTGTGGGGCGCGAGCTTCCCCCTGGCCCTCGCCGGAGTCGCCGAGCGCGGCGACGATCCCGCGCGCCTGGTCGGAACCGTGTACGCCGCGAATACGGTCGGAGCGATTCTCGGAGCGCTCGTGGCCAGCTTGTGGATGATCGCCGCGATCGGCACGCAGCATTCGCAACAGGTGTTGATGGCGATGGCCGCGCTGTCCGCGCTGGTGCTCATTGCCACGACGCGGAGCGCTGGGGAAACCGGCGTCTCGCTCGCACCACGCACGCTGGTGAGCGCGGCGGGGGTGGTCGCCCTCGCGATCTACGTGGGACGGACGGTCATTCCGGTCCCCGCGTTGCTCGTGGGATATGGCCGCTACAGCGCAACGTATGTGAATGCCCACGGAGACTGGCTCTTCGTCGGCGAGGGGATGAACTCCTCGATGGCGGTGTCGCAACTGTCGAACGGCGTCAAGAACTACCACAACGCCGGCAAGGTGCAGGCCTCGAGCGAACCGCAGGACATGCGCCTCCAACGCATGCTGGGACACCTCACGACGCTACTCAGCCCGAACCCGAAGAGCGTCATCAACATCGGCTGTGGCGCGGGGGTGACGGCTGGGGCGGTCAGCATCAGCCCGCTGGTGCAAAAGCTCACGATCGCCGAGATCGAGCCGCTCGTCCCGAAGGTGGTGAGTGAACTGTTCGGCGAACACAACTACAACGTCGTTCGCAATCCGAAAACGCACGTCCAGATCGACGACGCGCGCCACTTCCTGCTCACCACGCATGAGAAGTTCGATGCCATCACGAGCGATCCGTTCGACCCATGGGTCAAGGGCGCGGCCTCGCTCTACTCGCGCGAGTTCTGGGAGGAGGCCAAGCGCCATCTGAATCCCGGCGGAATCGTCACCGTCTTCGTGCAGCTCTACGAGAGCGGCACGCCGGCGGTGAAGAGCGAGATGGCGACCTTCTTCGAGGCGTTCCCCGACGCGATGGTGTTCGGCAACACCTACAACGGGCAGGGCTACGACATGGTGCTCGTCGGCCAGCTCTCGCCGACCCCGATCAATGTGGACTCGGTACAAGCCCGTCTCGACCGCCCCGAGTTCGCGATCGTGCGGCAGTCGCTCCGCGAGATCGGGATGAACTCGGCCGTCGACCTGCTCTCCACCTTCGCCGGTCGTGCGCAGGACATGCAGGGCTATCTCGCCGACGCTGAGGTGAACCGCGACAAGAACCTCCGGCTCCAGTATCTGGCCGGTCTCGGCGTGAATGCGTACGAGCAGGCGTCGATCTACCGCGACGTGCTGCGCAACGGGAAGTGGACGCCAGGCTTGTTCGTGGGTGCGGACTCCACCATCACGAAGCTCCGGGCCGCGCGCGACGCCCGGCAGTAGACATTCCGGGAAGAGCTTGACGCCGGCGACGGGGGACTTCACGTTCGTGGAGTCCCCCTTCGTCGTTTGGTCACCCCTGTTTCCGCTTCGTACTCTCGGGAGGTCGCATGACCGGAATGCACGCACTCTGGCTGCCGATGTTGCTGTCCGCGGTCGCCGTGTTCTTTGCAAGCGCGATCCTTCACATGTTGACGAGCTTCCACGCCAACGACTACCGCACCCCACCCCACCAAGACGCCATCGGCGACGCGCTGCGCGGATTCAACATCCCCCCGGGCGACTACGTGATGCCGCGTCCCGAGAGCGTGAAGGAGCTGGGATCGGCGGAGTTCAAAGCCAAGTCCGAACGCGGCCCGCGACTCGTCTTCACAGTCCTGCCCAACGGCGTTACCCCGATGGGAGCGCTCCTCGCGCAATGGTTCGCGTACGCGTTCGTGATCTCGTTGTTCGCCGGCTATGTGACGAGCCGCGCCGTGCCGACCGGCGCAGACTATCTCCGGGTCTTTCGGTTCGCCGGCGTGACCGCGTTCCTTGGCTACGCGGGAGCGCTCGCCCAAGCGTCGATCTGGTACAACAAATCCTGGGCGACCACGCTGCGGGGCGTGATCGATGGCCTGCTCTACGCCGGCCTCACCGCGGGGATGTACGGCTGGCTCTGGCCACGCTGACCTGTTCGACCATCGCCGAATGAATGCGGCCCCCACCGGATGCCGGTGGGGGCCGCACTCGTACAGGCGTCATCCGGTGTCATTTCTTCGGATCAAGAATCTCCCGGACCCGGTCCACGATGTCTGCCCAGTGGGCGCGTTCCACGGCGCCCTTGGCGGTGGTCGCCGCGGCGCTCGCCTCGCGCTGCAGCTCGCGCAGCTGCAGACGGGCCAGGGCCGGCACGTCGCTACGCTCCACGTTCTGCGCCGTCACGAACGGGAACACGCGCGGAGGTTGCTGGGCCGCTGCGCCCCCCGCTCCCGGCCCACCGGCCGGAACGGCCGGCGGATTGACCAACGCGCCGAGGCGCTGCACATACACCCGCTGCAACTGCCGACGGTTCACATCGGGAGCCGGCCCCGTTGCCATGTTCCCCCACATCTCCCGCTTGATATCGGCCATGAACTCCGCCAGCGGATACGCATTGGCCGCGTCGTATTTCTCCGATTCGCCGAGGCGCGCGAGACGCGCAGCGCTCAACAGCGACGTCACCACCGCCGCCTGCCGTGTCGCCAACGTGTTGGACGGACCGATACGCGAGGTGATGTCCTTGGGCTGCAACCATTCCGGCGTCGCGAACACCGTCTGGCTCAGGAAGGTCAACGCCGCCTTCTGCTTGGCCTTCGGCACGACCGTATACACCGCACCCGACATCTCGGCGGTCTTGAGGTCGACATTCACGCCACCGATCACCGTCGTGACGTGCCCCATCATCCCGAAGAAGCGGCCGAGCGACTCGGTGTAGAGCTCCTCGAGATCCCCGTAGTCCTCGCCAGCGGTCGCCGTCCACTTGGGGAGCTGCGGGATCATGCGCTTGTAGTTCGCCACGGCGTAGGTCGTCGCTTTCACCGGATCGTCGCCGAGGTCCTCAGTCTGATTCCGCGGATCGGCGCTGCCGAGTCCCTGCGACACGTAGCGGTAGGGGAACGGCCCCGTCTGACTCGTGAGCCAGCGGTTCAGCGTCGGCTTCTCCGCATCGGCCGTGCGGGCGTCCGGAATCACGCGGTAGCCCCAGTTGATCGCGAAGTCGTCGAAGGGTCCGAGGCGGCGAATGAAATCCACCGGCTTGAGCCCGTCGCCCGGTTGTGCCACATAGTTCTGGCGCGCGTAATCCATGATCGTGGCGCTCACGCCGTACTTGCTCGTGAAGCTCGGGCTGCGAAGCGAATCGACGGGGAAGGAGCTCGACGCCATCATGTTGTGCTGCAGCCCGAGCGCATGGCCGATCTCATGCGTGATCACTTGACGCATCGTCTCCCCCATCAGTTCCTCAGGGATATCGAGGGTGCGCGCCGACGGGTTCGCCGCTCCCGTCTCCATCATCAGCCAGTTGCGGTACGACCGCATGTGGTTGTGATACCAGGTGATCTCGGAGTTGATGATCTCGCCGGAGCGCGGGTCGTGCGTATGCGGACCGGTGGCGTTGCGCACGAGACTCGCCGCCCAGCGCACCATGGAGACGCGCGCGTCGTCCGGATCCCAATCGGGATCCTGCGCCTTGGTCGGAGCCTCCTTCGCGAGGATCGCATTCTTGAAGCCGGCTTTCTCGAACACCTTTTGCCAATTCTCGACTCCTTCCTTCACGTAGCGCTTCCAGCGTGTCGGCGTGGCCGGGTCGATGTAATAGACGATCGGCTTGATCGGCTCCACGAGTTCGCCGCGGGCATACGCGGCGGGATCCTTGGGCTCGAGACGCCACCGGGTGATGAATTCCTGCTCTCCCGCCTTCTGCACGTCGAGGCCGTAGTTCACGCGACGCACGGTGAAGAATCCCACGCGCTCGTCGAAGTTGCGAGGCTTCATCGGCTGTTTGGGGAGCAACACCATCGACTGCCGCATCTCGAGCGAAAGCGTGCTCGACCCGCGGTCGCCCGGCGGATCGGAGGCATCGAAGGTCTGCGTATGCCGCACCTCGACGTTGATTGGGAAGCTGCGCACGCTCGTCACATAGCTGCGCGCCGCATCGAAACGGCGCACGCCATACGTCCGACGCTCGGCGGCACTCACCCCCGAGAGCGCCGGCGTGTCACCGCCGAAGAAGTCCGTCACGTCGATCACGTACGCGTTGCTGTCCTTGGCGAACGCCTGGATCGGGAAACTCGCGAGGATCGGCGCATAGTTGTTCTGCGCCACACTGCGGGCGATCGGGAGCGAGTCGTCGGCCACGGCGGCCGTACTGATGCTCTTGAGCATGACGCGATCGGTCACTCGTTCCCACCGCACCATGCGCTCGCTGAGCGAGCTCCCCGCCGACTGAAAGCCGCCCGCGCCGGCGGGAACGCCAGCAATGCGACTCACCAGCAGGAAGTCGCGCCCCATCAGCGAATCCGGGACCTCGAACAGATAGCGATCGTCCACCTTGTGCACAGTGATGCCCCCACGCTCGGTATGCGCGCGCGACGGCACCACCGTTGCGTACAGCCGCGGTCCGGTGCGGGCTGCCCCTCCGCGCCCGCCTGCAGCGGCGTCGGCAGCCGCCGACGCGCCTTGGGCCGGTGGGGCGGCAGGGGGCGCTACTGGTGGCTGCTGCGCCGCAACGGGCGCGGCCAAGAGGGCCGAAGCGAGGAAGCTGGCAAGCGGGCGCGCGTACATCGAGAACTCCCGGTGAGGTAATGGGCGGAAGCTACGGGCCGCCGAGACCCCTCACAAGACGCCACACGTGCCGCGTGTACGCGTGCCAGTGTCGGCGCGCATTCACGGCGGAGCCGCGAGGCGTGCGATCAGGGCTGCGGGGCGCGGTAGATCGTGACCACCGTGTCGTCCCAGCCCTGCGTCTGCTTCCCCTTGGGAATGACGTGGGTCCGTGCGTGCTCCGCGACCAGAATGCGCGCAAATGGCGTGACGAGCCATCCCTCGATCACCCGATCGAGCATCTTGGACTCATAGGGCGGGTCCACGAAGGCGATGTCGTACGAATTCGCGGGCAGGTTCCGGGCGAAGGGCAACGCGTCGCGCTTGAACACGCGGGTCCGGTCGCTGAGGCGCAACAATCCGATGTTGGCCTTCAGCGCGTGCAGCGACGAGGGGCGCGTCTCCACGAAGTCGGCTGTTTTGGCACCGCGGCTGATGGCTTCGAGCCCAAGGGCGCCGGTGCCGGCGAACAGATCGAGCACCCGTGCGTCCTGGAACTCTCCGACCAGCGCCATGATTCCGGCACGGACATGCTCGGCGGTGGGCCGCACCCGAAAGTCCTTGGGTGAACTCAGGTCGCGCCCCGCGTATTTCCCTCCGACGATCCTCAGGAGAGTGTCCTCAGTGCTGACAGGAAGCACGAAGCGGATGCCGCATCCGCGACATCCGCTTTGTGCCGAACGTTCCGGTCACTCAACCCGGTCTGCTCAGCCGCACTCGCTGAAGCCACAGACGTGGCACTTCACGCAGCCTTCGGCGTACTCGAGTTGAGAGCCGCAATCCGGGCAGGTCCCGATAAAGGCTTCGGCATTGTCCCCACCGGCGCTGAACATGGCGACCTGCTCCAGGCCCCCGCTGCTCGTCCGAACGACCGCCTCGATCGGACGCGACGCGCTGCTCGGGTGCTGCGTCGACATGACCTGCTGATTGCTGAGGAGTTCCTGTTGGACGCCCTGCTTCATGCGCATCCAGTCTTCGAGCGCCAAGCCGATCGCGTCCGGCACGGACAGCACCTTGTTCGGTCCGAGGCCGACGGCCTTGTCGGAACTGATGCCACGCAGCTGGCGGTGGATCTCATTGAGCGAGATGCCGGAGCGCAGCGAGAGCGAGATCATGCGGCCCATCGCCTCGGCGTCTGCCATCGCAGAACCGCCTGCCTTCCCGAGGTTGATGAAGACCTCGAACGGCTGCCCCTTCTCGTCTTCGGTGATGTGCGCAAAGAGCACGCCGAGCGGGGTTTCCTTCTTGATGCTGGTGGAGCGGAGCGGCGTGTCGGGACGCGCGCGCTTCTGACGGCGCTGGAGATTCTCGGCCTCCGCGTCGAACAGCAACTTCTTGAGGCGCTCGTTCTCGGAGCTGAACTCCGCCAGCTGGCCATGCAGCTCGGCGATCTCACGCTTCGACTCGGCGCTCGGCGCGGCTTCGCCCTTGCGCTCGGCCTTGGCGGTCTCGGTGGCACCAGTGCTGAGGACCTGCCCGTCGCGCGAGCCGTCGCGATACACGGTGACGCCCTTGCAGTGCATCTTCCACGCGAGCGTGTAGATGTCGCGGACGTCCTCCTTGGTCGCGGTGTGGGCGAAGTTGGTGGTCTTGGAGATGGCCGAGTCGCAGTGCTCCTGGAAGGCGGCCTGCATCTTTACGTGCCATTCCGGGGCGATCAGGTTGGCCGTGACGAAGACCTTCTGCCACTTGGCCGGGACCTCCGGATGCGCCACGGTGCCGGTCTTGGCGATGCGCTCCATGAGCGCCTCACTGTACCACCCTTCCGACTTGGCAATCGCGACGAAGTCCTCGTTCACATCCGGCATCATGACGCCGGCCTGGTTGCGCATGAAGGCGACCGCGAAGAGCGGCTCGAGCCCGGACGAGCAGCCCGCGATGATCGAAATGGTGCCCGTCGGCGCGACGGTCGTGACGTTGCAGTTACGCAGCATCTGCATCGGGCGGATGCGATTGCCCTCGGCGTCGCGCGCGCAGGTCTCGTCCGGACCCCAGATGCTCTGGCTCCACTCGGGGAAGGCGCCGCGCTGCTTGGCCAAGCGCTCGCTCTCCTTCTTCCCTTCGACGTCCAGGAACTCCATCACGCGCTTGCCGAACGCCACACCTTCCGGCGTGTCGTAGGCGATGCCGAGACGGATGAGCGCGTCGGCAAAGCCCATCACCCCCAAGCCGATGCGACGGATTCGCTTGGACAGCGCGTCGATCTCCGGCAGCGGGTACTTGTTGACATCGATGATGTTGTCCAAGAAGTGCGTGCTGCGATGAATGTCGGCGGCGAACGCCGTCCAGTTCATCTCGCCGTTCTCCACGTAGTACCCGACGTTCACGGAGCCCAGGTTGCACACGTCGTACGGAAGGAGCGGCTGCTCGCCACACGGGTTGGTGGCCTCGTAATCGCCGAGGTGCGGCACCGGGTTGTAACGGTTCGCCTCGTCGATGAAGAACACCCCCGGCTCACCGGTGCGCCACGCGCCGGTGATCATCTTGTCCCACACCTCCGCCGCCTTGAGCTGCCCCGTCACCTTCTTGCTGACCGGGTCCACCAAGTCATACTCGGCGTTCGCTTCGAGCGCCCGCATGAAAGCGTCGGTCACGCCAACGGAGATGTTGAAGTTCACGACCTTCGTGAGGTCTTCCTTGCACGCGATGAAGTCCAGGATGTCCGGATGATCCACGCGGAGAATGCCCATGTTGGCACCACGGCGCGTGCCCCCCTGCTTCACGGCATCGGTGCTGGCATCATACAGATTCATGAAGCTGATCGGGCCGCTCGCCACACCGGTCGTCGAGCGCACCATCGAGCCCTTGGCGCGAATACGGCTGAAGGAAAAGCCCGTGCCGCCGCCACTCTGATGGATGAGCGCCATCGACCGCAGCGTGTCATAGATGCCCGCATGCCCGTTCGACAACGCATCGTCCACCGGCAACACGAAGCACGCCGACAGCTGCCCCAGCGGACGACCCGCGTTCATGAGCGTCGGCGAGTTCGGCTCGAACCGGCGCTGCGTCATCAACTCATAAAAGGTATTCGCCGTCGCTTGGATCTCGGCATCGCTATGCCCGTAGCGGCGATCAGCCTCGGCGACCACCGTCGCCACACGCCAAAACATGTCCTCCGGCGTCTCGGTCGGCTTCCCCGATTTGTCCTTCACCAAATACCGCTTCTCGAGCACGGTACGGGCATTCTGCGACAGCGAGGCGGGAGAAGCGGGGGGGGTGGTCGGCAACGGCATTTTCAAGAGCTCCCGAGGTGATGATTGGATCACAACATGTCAACGTATGTCCTGCATCTGCCCGGAGTCCGGTGGGCTCACGTCGCAGAAGACTTCACTTTCACTTACCACCGGCCGGTGGCCAATACTGTCCTGCCAAACCACCAGTTTCTCAACACTTGTGCAGCGGGAACTCAAGGTACGGGCGCGCGTGTTTCCGCGCCACAACTTTGTAAATCATTACATAACAACGAGTTACAAATGTCACGTCACAGAATGACAACAAAAGACGAGATGCACATTCAACTCCCGCAAAGATCCGAACTGTCGCATTTCACAACATGAAGCCGCCAGTGCTACGACACCCGAAGGTACGCCGATCGGAAACTGCACGTCGGCCAGACACCCGCGGCTTTCTGACCGCATCCTGACCCGCGGATTTTCCAACTCCGAGCGGGGACGCATCATAGGCAATCGCGGCACGTGGCGGAAGGGACTTGCTCGCTCGCACGTGACCCATTATCGCCGCACCGCAGACCTCGGCGCGCCCCTGCGGCACCCCGTGCGCCACGCAGCGGTCCGCTAGTTGGTCGAGTCGGGGATCTCCACCGGAATGCGCACCGTGAAGGTACTCCCCGCTCCCAGCACGCTCTCGACCGCGATCGTTCCCCCTTGCTGTTCGGCGAGTCTCGCCGAGAGCGCGAGGCCTAGCCCGCTCCCGCCGAAGCGACGCGCCACTCCCCCCTCCAACTGCTCGAACGGGTGGAACAATCGCGGCAGATTCTCGGCGGCGATGCCGATGCCGGTGTCCTGGACCACGACGACAAGCATGCCGTCGGACGGCTCCACACTCGCGCGCAGCAGGATCCGCCCCCCCGCCATGGTGAACTTCACGGCGTTGCGCATCAAGTTCGCGATGATCTGCTTGAGCGCACGACCATCGGCCAGCACGATGTCGGGACACGCCAGATCAACCGTGAGGGTGAGCGACTTCTTGCTGGCCGGCTCACGCACCACGTAGACCGCGGCATTGAGCACGTCCCGCATCGCGACCTCGCGCCGCTCGACATGCCGATTGCCGGTCTCGATGCGGCTGAGATCGAGAATGTCATTGATGAGCGCCAACAGCAATCGTCCCGATTCCACCACGTCGTTCACGCTGGCCAACTGGCGTGCATTGAGCGGACCGGGCCCTTGGTCGCGCAAGGTCTCACTCATGCCAAGGATGGCATTGAGCGGGGTCCGGAGTTCGTGACTCATGGAGGCCACGAACTCGCTTTTGGCGCGGGCGGCCTGCTCGGCGAGCACCAGCGCCGCGCGCAGCTCCTCTTCGGCCGCCTCTCGCTGCGTGACGTCCCGGACGATGGCGGTCATGTACAGCGCGCCACCGCTGACCACTTTGGAGAGCGAGGCTTCGACGTGCACCTCGGTGCCGTCCTTGCGACGTGCCGCCACCACCGAGCGCTGTTGCATGGCCTTGTGGCGAATGCTCGAGCGTTGGAACCCGGCGACATGGCCCGCATGGGCTTCCCGCACCCGGTCCGGCAGCAGGACCGAGAGCGGCTGACCGATGATCTCGTCCGCGCGCCAGCCGAACAGCTGTTCGGCGCCGGTGGAGAAGATCACCACGCGCTGGTGCGCATCCACCGTCACGATCGCGTCGATGGATCCGTCGAGCACGCCCTGGAGCAGCGCGGCGCGCGCGCGATCGCCCTCCGCCGCGGCACGCAGCGGGGCGGCGACCACCCACCACAGGATCGGTGCACACCCCAGCGCCAGCAGCCCCGCGTCGACGAGCATCGTGACCCCGGGGGACAGCGGCCGGAACAGCGGCAACAGCCACATGACACCCAGCTCCACCACGAACACGCTCGCGAGCACCTGCAGGAACATCCGACGCAGCTGGAGTGAACCGCCCAGTCCGGGAGGGCGCCTCGTCACGTGGTCACCGATGCCGCGGGAACTCGTCCGCGCGGTGCCGTTCCTTCAGCTGCAGATATGCGTGATGGCCCGCGTCGAGCCTCTCGCGGTGTGCCTCGCGCAACGGACGCACCGTGGCCGGGACGCCAACGGCCAAGCTGCCCGGCGGGATCACCATCCCCTCGGGCACCAAGGCCCCGGCACCGACGATCGAGCCGGCGCCGACGACGGCGCGGTTCAGCACGATGGCTCCGATGCCGATGAGACTGCCGTCCTCCACGGTCGCGCCATGCACCACGGCCCGATGCCCAACCGTGACCCGCGCCCCGATGGTGCATGGCACCCCGGGATCGCAGTGCAGCACCGCGCCATCCTGCACGTTGCTGCCGTCGCCGATGCGGATCCGGTCCGAATCGGCGCGCACGACCGCTCCGGGCCAGATGCTCACGTGACGGCCGAACACGACGTCGCCAAGGACCACGGCGGAGTCATGGATGAACGGACGTGACGCCACGTCAGACGACTCGGACATTCAGAACGCGGTCCCCAGGGAAAAGTAGGCGGCGACGGTCCGTCCACCGGCGTATCGACTGTTCACCAGCGGTGCGGCCACACCAAGTCGAAACCGGTACGGATGATCGTATTGCAGGGCGCTGTCGAACTGCAGTTCCGCTCCGACACTCTGCATCCAGTCGCGTGCGCTGCCTTTTCCGCCACACACCGTGGAATTGGTGGTGCCGGCCGGACACCACGCCGATGCCGCGTCCGTGAACGCGGTGAGATTCACTTTCTGCAGGAAGACGGGCAGCAGCAGCCATCCCGCGTGTGGTTGCGCGAGCGGCACGCGCAGTTCGGCGCTGCCTCCGATGGCGCTGGTGCCCACCTGAGCCGCGGCGGGAAATCCACGGACGAAGAAGGTCCGTCGCCCCTCGCCGACCGTGATCCCGGGAACCACGGCGAGGACCCCCCCACTGCCGCCACCCGCCTCGAGCGAGGTCGCGCTCTTGTCGTCCGCCCAGCCGGCCGCCACGCGCGCGGCGAAGACCGCGTGTGCGGGCCCACCAACGTCGAGCGCCCTGAAGAGCTGCGCGTACCCGATGACGCTGGTGGAGCGGGTGCTCGCCGCGGCATCCGAGCGCCAGCGTTGGCGGATCGTGCCCGCGACCTGAAAGCCGTCCTCGGGGGAGATGCCGAGTGCGGTCGACCGGGCATTCCCGAAACCGGCGTTGATGGTGAACGCGGGGTAACTGTAGCTTCGCGCGTAGCTGCTGCCGAGCCGAGCCAGCACCGACGACGGGGTCGTGTCGAAATCGCGGAGTTCCATGTCGACGCCGATACCGACATAAGCGTTGCTGCGATACCGCGCACGACTCGCGGTGATCGACGCGCCGGCGAATCGCTTCCGACGCGAGAGTGTCCCGAGGAAGCGGCGCGCGGAATCGGCGACGGCGAAATGATCCCACTCGGCGCGACTGGCGAGTCCCATCGTCGGATTGCCGAGGCCTGCATAGATGTAGGAGAGATCCCAACTGGTCTCGGATCGCCCGAAATCGCGCGCGAGCATCGCGTCATAGGCGTGGCGGCCGATCGCATCCGTTCCGCTGGTCAGGACTCCCCAGCTGATGTGCTGATCGTCACTCGTCGTGGCCGCCGGCAGCCAATACGTCGGGCGCAGCGTACGCCACGGGGCGTAGGTGACGCTCGGGGCCTGTGCGGCGGTGATGGTGAGGGCGGTATCCCCGCGCGACGGGGCGAAGACGTTGCTGCTGTCGGCGACGACGGACGCCGATGGCGTCGGGAAGGTGGCGACGTGATAGCCGTCGCCGCGGAACTCCAGCGTGGCGATCCGCGTGCCATCGGGACTCACCTCACTTTCGAACAGGCCCGTCGGGCTCTCCGCAATGCGCACGATGCCGCCGTTGGCGAGCTCCACCCGATACAACGCCGCACGCCCCGTGCGGTCGCTGGTGAAGTAGAGGGCTTCGTCGGCTGGTCCCCAGCTGGGCGCTCCGGTCACGCCGCGGGCCCGCGCGTAGGAGCGCATGATTTGTCCGCGGGCGTCGAGCACCACCAGATCGCTCACGCCGCCACGCACGCGACGCGCCGCGACGATCCGCGAACCATCGTGCGACCAGCGCGGCTCGGCCCAGATCGTGTCGAGGGCGCTCGAGGTGAGGGGCGTCATGGAATCTCCGGTGACCAACACGAGACGACTGCTCCCCGGGGTGAGTTGTACCGCGACCGTGCGCGGGACGCATGCCCCCTCGGGCGCGGCACAGCGGGCATCGGGTTGCACGAGCCGGGCCCCCGTGGTGAGCCGCACCGTGGAATCGCCGGACTCCAGATACAGGTCGCTGCGCACCGTGTAGGGATCCGTCAGATCTTCCTGCGCGAAGACGCGACGTCCGTCCCGCAACGGCGAGGTCGTGCCGGCGGTTGTGCGATCCGCCACGATCCGCGTCGCGCCGGTCACGGCGTCGACGGCCGCCAACGCCGGCAGGTCACGGCCCGTGTTGCTCGCGTAGAGGATCTCGCGGTTGCTGGTCCACCGCAGGCGTTCGGCGAACCATCCGCGCGTGGTCAGCAGCGTCGGACGCGCGGAGGAGGATCGTGCCCGGGCCGCGCGTTGCACGGAATCGGACCAGACGCGGAACGCGCTGCTGAAACTGATGCCGAACGCGTCCGCCGCGATGTCGTTCAGCTGGAACGGGACGCTGCGCGCGGCCGCGGTCTCGATGAACGTGCGCACGCGCCCGGCGCCCTGGGTGCGCGCGAGATAATCGATCAGGAGCGACCCATAGGCGTAGGGGAGCTGTCCGAGCGGGAACTGCGTGGTGCTCGCCGACCAGGCGTTGAGGGTCGGCGTGGTGCCGTCCCGCGCGTGCGCGCCAACGATCATCGCGTGTTCGGAGCCGAGGATTCGTCCCGCTCCCGTGAGGCGCGATTCGTAATAGACGGCGATCCCCTCATCCATCCAGCTCGGCGTGTACGTCCCCGGAAAGAGCACCGGCGCGCGTCCGAAGAGCTGTTGCGCGACGCGCCACCAACCCGCGGAGCGGTCGAGATGGAAGAGGTGGGTCAGTTCGTGGGTGAGCACGAGATCGAACCAGTCGTCGAGGAACTTCAGGGCGGTCCCATCCACCGGAGGACGGGTGTACACCACGATCCGATTGCTCGGAAAGATCGTCGCGTAGCCGTTGCTGTAGTCCACGTTGTCGGCGATCACCAACTCGACCGGCCCACGTGGCTCCACGAGTTCGGCGGCCAGCCGCCCCCACGCACGTTCCGCACTGCCGGCGGCACGACGCGCCACCGACTCCAGCCCGCCCGCGTACTGGACCCGGAAGTGCGCAGTCCCGAAGGTCTCCCAGTGGAGATCCGGGGCGACCTGCGCGCCGATCCCGCGCGACGCGCACAGGAGGAGCAACGCGGCCCCTGCGACACGGCGCATCATCGGTCGTCGCCGAGCGCGCGGAAATAGCGCGCGAGCCCATCGGCGATCCCGAGCGCGTACTGCGACTGGAACTCGGGGGTGCGCAGGGCGGCCTCCTGACGCGGAATGATGACGAAGGCCCCCTCGCAGAGTACCGCCGGCATCCAGGTGAGGCGGGCGACGGCGAGGTTGTCGTAATTGATGCCCTGGTCGCGGAGGCCCAGCTGCTCGACCAGCCCGCGTTGGACCTGCCGCGCGAGTCCCTCGGAATGATCGAGGTAGAAGTACGTCCCGGTGCCGTTGGCCCCTTTGGCGGGGTTCACGCCGTCGGGCCAGGCATTCAGATGGATGCTCACGAAGGCGTCGCCATCGGCGCGGCGCGCGAGGGACGGACGGGCGGCGAGTGCGACGGCGGCGCGGGTGGTGCGCGTCATCACCACGGTGGCGCCTCGCGCTTCGAGCAGCGCCTTGAGTTTCTCACCGACGCCGAGCGTCACGTCGCCTTCGTAGAGTCCGGTGGGGCCCGTGGAGCCGATCGGCGGATGGCCGGGATCCACGACGATCGTGCGTCCCGCCAGTGGACGGAGCGGGTCGATGGCCGGCGCGTGGCGGAGCCGCACCACCAGCGCGCCGCGGTCCCAGAGGACGCCGTAGCCGGCACTCGGGTGGCGAAGATGGATCGTGTAGCGGACACGATCCGAGGCGAGCGGTTCCCACGTGACGTCGCGGACCGTCGGATCGTTGGTGGCGAAGTTGATCAGGTCGGTGTTCGCCGTCGTCCCGTACAGCGTCAGCAGGATGGCATCGCGCGTCTCGGCCACGAGATACGGCGGGCGCTCGTTCATGCTGAGCCGCAGGTCGCTCCAGCCGCCGTTCACGGCGACGCGCCCGGTGGAGACGGTGCGCCGCGGCGCCGCGGCGTCGGGGCGGTCGCGCGTGGCCTTGGTTTCCACCCACGCCTCGAGCTGCCCGTCGAGCCGCACGCGCGACCACTCACCGCGCGTGCCGGTCAGCTCGACCAGCGTTCCGGGAAACAGGGCCCACTTGTAGGTCCCGTCGGGGGCGGGGCGAAGGTTCACGACGCGGTCCGTGTCGGAGGGGGCGTCGTTGTTGGCGAGCAGTTCGACCAGACGGGGCTGCGCCTGATCCAGCAGCTGCACCGCCGCGGTCGCCACGTTCACTTTCTCGGTACCTCGCGTCACCACGAGGGTGCCCGGCTGCGCCAGATCGTGCGCCGCGACCTCCGTGCTCCACGAGACGCCGGTGGTGTGGCGCAGCGGCAGCAACTCGCCTGCGGCGGTGCGCAAGACGACGGTGGCGTTGGCCGGTGCGCGCAGCGCGACACGCACACGCTCGTCCGGTCGCAGCATCAGTTTGCCGGACGGCGCCACCGAGCCACGATCCACGAGCAGCGGGCCGGTCTCCGGCAGCGTCATCGCGAGCGGACGCAGCGCCACCGACAACACCGCCGTCACGCTGTCGGCGTCGCGGCGCGCCATGAGTTCATACCGCGGCTTGTCACCCGGCGGCACCGCAAGCCATGCGAGGAAGGCGCCATTCGGTTCCACCCGGACCGTGGTGCCATTGATGGTCAAGGTCGCACGACCGGACCCCACGGTGCCATACAGGAAGTTCGAATCGCGCACCGTCAGCTGCTGCCCCGGCGAGGGATACACGACCTTGATGCCCAGGGCGCCATCCACGAACGGAATTTCTGGCAACGGCGGCGCGGGCGTGCTGGCCCGGTCCTCGATAGGACGCTGGACGGGACGCGGGACGGGTGTCGGCGTGCGCGGCCGGATGGTGGAATCTGCGCGTGGCGCCGTGGTCGAAGCCGGTGAAGCGCTCGGGGCCGACGCCGGCCCTGGCGCCGGCCCTGGCGCGGCAGC
>CAXBQP010000046.1:0-25847 GCA_963978095.1 uncultured bacterium
AAGGCCACCACCGGTGCCGCGCGTCCGGCTTGGTACATCCTCTCCGACGTGCTCGCCGCGCTCGGCGACGGGACGGAGTACTTCACCGCGAGTGCCACGTTCGATGCGCTGGCCAAGGCCGAGCCCGCCTTCGGTGGGTTGTCGTACGACACCCTTGGGCTGCGTGGTGCCACGGTTCAGCGCGCAACGGTGACCGCATGAACCACCTGAACCTCTTCGCGCTCGACGCGACCTCGCAGCTCCCCCCGACGACCGGGGTGTTCATCATTGCGAGCATCATCAAGATGATCGCGATCTTCACGTTGGTGATGGTCGGAGTCGCGTACACGACCTTCGCGGAACGTCGCATTTCCGCATGGATCCAGGACCGCCATGGTCCGAACCGCGTGGGGCCGCTTGGTCTGTTCCAAGTGCTCGCCGACGGCATCAAGAACCTGATGAAGGAAGAGACCTACCCCGGGGACGCCAATCTCACGCTCTTCGTGCTCGCCCCGGCGCTCGCCTTCATTCCGGCCATGCTCACGTGGGCCGTGATTCCGTTCGCTGCACCACTGCCGACGGCGTGGGGCCGGATTGACATGGTGGTGGCCGACCTGCCTGTCGGTTTCCTCTTCACGCTCGCCATCAGTTCAATCGGCGTGTACGGGCTGGCGCTCGCCGGCTGGAGTTCCAACAACAAGTACGCGCTCCTTGGCGGGCTCCGTGCCAGCGCGCAAATGATCTCCTATGAGATCGCGATGGGGATGAGCACCGTGTGCGTGTTGCTGCTGTCGGGCAACGTCCACTTGACCGAGATCATCCAGCAGCAGAGCACCATGGGGTGGAATGTGTTCCTGCTGTCGATCGCATTCTTCCTGTTCCTGATTTCCGCCTTCGCCGAGACCAACCGGGTGCCGTTCGACCTGCCGGAAGCGGAATCGGAGCTCGTGGCGGGCTACCACACCGAATACAGCGCGATGAAGTTCTCGATGTTCCCGATCTCCGAGTACGCCGGCATGATCACGGCTTCCGCCATGCTCGTGACGTTGTTCTTCGGCGGATGGGACATTCCCTTCACGCAGTGGGACAACACGGGCGAATACACCGTGCTCAAGACGCTCCTCACGTTCGCCTCGTTCGCGATCAAGACCTTGTTCTGGGTGTTCTTCTACATCTGGATCCGGTGGACGTTGCCCCGCTTCCGTTACGACCAGCTCATGTCGCTCGGCTGGAAAGTCATGCTGCCGATCGCGCTGAGCTACGTCACGATCGTCGCCGTGCTGGTACTGGCGCTGGACATGGCCGGACTGCCGCGCGACTGGCGGTTCGGCGGCGCTATGTTCGCCGTGAACGCGGTGCTGGTGGTGCTGTTGTTCTTCGTACTCGATCGCGGTCGGATTGTGAGCCCCGCGTATTCGCGGCTGGACAAGGCGGCGGTGGATCGTCTGCGCGCGGTGACGGCGACGCGGGCCGCCCTGACGACTGCAGAGGAAGCCTAATGGCGATCATGGTCAAGGAAGTGGAGCGGCCGGTCGGCGAGGTCAGTTACCTCCGCGCGACCGTCAGCGGATTGGCGCTCACGCTCAAGCACATGTTCGATCCGCACAAGGTCACGACGCAGTATCCCGAGCAACGCTGGGAGCTGTCGCCCCGGTGGCGCGGGACCCACCGGATGCTCACCACCGAGGACGGTAAGGCCAAGTGCGTGGCGTGCGGCCTGTGCCCCACGGTGTGCCCGGCCAACTGCATCAAGCTCGTGCCGGGCGAGGACGAGGACGGCAACCGCTACCCGCTCTTGTTCGAGATCGACGAGTTCCGGTGCATCTTCTGCGGCTACTGTCAGGAAGTGTGCCCGGAGGAGGCGATCCACGTGGGGCGTCACTACGAGAACGCGGAGTACAGCCGCGATCGGTTCGTCTACGATTTGGCTCGGCTCACGTCGCAGACGCATGCCGTGAGCGAGATGTGGGACCCCGCTGACCCCAAGGGGGAATGATGCAGAACGAATTCGTTCCGCTCTTTTACGGCTTCCACTTTTATCTGTTCGGCCTGATTGCGCTGGCGAGCGCGCTCATGTTTGTGACCCGGAAGAGTCCGGTGGCCGCGGCGTTGTGGCTCGTCCAGACCATGTTCGCGCTGGCCGCGCTGTACGTGATGATGGATGCCCAGTTCGTCGGTGTCATGCAGGTGCTCGTGTACGCTGGCGCGATCATGGTGGTCTTCTTGTTCGTGATCATGCTGCTGAACCTTGGCCATCCGAGCGAGATCTCGGACATCCGGGGCAAATGGGGGCGGATCATTGCCGGGTTGTTCGGGATCGCCTTGCTGGCCCAGCTCGGCGCGGCCTCGCGCAACGCCCTGGTGCCGGCGTTGCAGCTCCCCCAGGCACCGACCGATGGCGCGATCAACGGCACCGCGGGCGTGATCGGGCCGATCGCCGGTCCCATGTTCAAGGAGTACCTGCTGGCCTTCGAGCTGACGAGCGTGTTGCTGCTCGTCGCGGTCATCGGCGCGGTCGTCCTCGGAAAGAAATCGTCCAATGCTCGCTGAATCCCTCGCGCTCTCGGCAGCGCTGTTCGCGATCGGCGTGGTGGGGGTCCTCACACGTCGCAATGCGATGATCGTGTTC
Organism: uncultured bacterium; assembly: GCA_963978095.1. Classification (GTDB taxonomy): domain Bacteria; phylum Gemmatimonadota; class Gemmatimonadetes; order Gemmatimonadales; family Gemmatimonadaceae; genus Fen-1231. Next base: position 2,609 of record CAXBQP010000046.1, read on the forward strand.
ATGTGCGTTGAGCTGATGCTCAACGCGGTGAACCTGAGCTTCGTCGCACTCTCCCGTCTCTACGGGGCCACCGGTCAGGTGTTCGTCATCTTCGTGATGACGGTCGCTGCCGCCGAGGCCGCGGTGGGGCTCGCGATCGTGATCGCGATCTTCCGCCACAAACAGTCCGTGGACCTCCAGAACATCAACCTGCTCCGCGGCTGATGATGACCACACATCTTCCCGAGACGGGGCATCCGCTGGCCGACACGGCCGCGCGGTTCGTGTGGCTGTTGCCACTGCTCCCGCTACTCGGTTTCCTGATCAACGGCGCGCTGGCACTGACCGCCGCCGCCAAGATCGGCCCCGACGACCCGTCCGCCGGGCACGGCCACCACAACGATCATGACGCCGCTCACGGCCACGATGCGCATGATCATGGCCATGGCCACGACGATCATCATCCGGTGCGCCACCCGCATGCCGGCATCGTGAGCCTCGTCGGCCCGGGGGTGCTCCTCGCCGCCTTTGGTCTGGCCGTCGCGATCTTCCTGGCCATGAAGGGCACCAAGATGGAAGAGCCGTACGTGCTCGATCTCTTCCGGTGGATGCCCGTCGGCGACCTGAAGATCAACGCCGCCTTCCAGCTCGATCCGCTCTCGATGGTCATGGTCATGATCATCACCGGCATCGGGTCGCTGATCCACATTTTCAGCGTCGGCTACATGCAGGACGACCCCGGGTACCCGCGCTACTTCGCCTACCTGAATCTGTTCGTCTTCTTCATGCTCTTGCTGGTGCTCGGCGCCAACTACCCGCTGATGTTCGTCGGCTGGGAAGGGGTGGGGCTCTGCTCGTACCTTCTCATCGGCTTCTGGTTCAGCGAGGAGGCCAACGCGAACGCCGGCAAGAAGGCCTTCATCGTCAACCGCATCGGCGACTTCGGTTTTCTGATCGCGATGTTCCTGTTGTTCGCGAACATCGGGACGCTGGATTATGTCGGCGTTGCCGAAGCCGCGTCCAAGCTCCCCGTGGGTGGTGCGGTGATCACGGCGATCTGCCTCTTCTTCTTCCTCGGGTGCACCGGCAAGAGCGCACAGATCCCGCTTTATGTGTGGCTCCCCGATGCCATGGCTGGACCGACGCCGGTCTCGGCGCTCATCCATGCCGCGACGATGGTCACCGCTGGTGTGTACCTGATCGCCCGCAGCTCGATCCTCTTCTCGATGGCCCCGACCGCCTCGCTCACCGTGGCGCTGGTAGGTGGACTCACCGCGCTCTTCGCGGCGACGATCGGGCTCAAGCAGTGGGACATCAAGAAGGTGCTGGCGTACTCCACCGTCTCGCAGCTCGGCTACATGTTCGTCGGTGTGGGAGTGGGTGCATACACCGCAGGCGTCTTCCATTTGATGACGCACGCCTTCTTCAAGGCACTGCTCTTCCTCGGGTCAGGCTCGGTGATCTTCGCGATGCACCGCGCCTATCATGCCACACACAACCACGATGATGCGCAGGACATGCGCAACATGGGCGGACTCAGGAAGTTCATGCCCGTCACGTGGGCGCTGATGTGGATCGCGACACTGGCGATCGCCGGCATCCCGCCCTTCGCCGGGTTCTTCTCCAAGGACGAGATCCTGGGCACCGTGTTCGCCCGAGCGAATGCCGGCCCTCTCTCCACGGCCTCGCTGCTCGGCATACCCGGACACTCGGTGCTGCTCCTCGTGTACGTGATCGGCCTCGCCTCCGCGCTCCTCACGGCGATTTACATGACCCGCATGATGATCTACACCTTCCACGGTCCGAACCGCACCGGCGCGGCGGAACAGCCGCACCTCGCGGAGGCGCCCTGGATCATGACCGGTCCGCTCATCGTACTCGGCGTGCTGAGCGCATTCGGCGGGTGGTTGAATCTGCCTGAGCTCCTGCCGATCGGTCCCATCGGCACACTCGAGCACTGGCTCGAACCCGTGGTGGGGGCAGCGACCGCACGGATGGCCGGCGCCGGTGAACATGTCACCGTCAACACCGAGTGGGTGTTGATCGGCGTGGCTGTGGCGATCGCCGTCGTCGGCATGTCGATCGCTTTCGCACGGCTGAAGCCCGCATTGCTGGTCCCCAAGAGTGCATCGCCGGAGGCCGAAGGATTTGCCAAGGTGCTCGAGCACAAGTACTACGTGGACGAGTTCTACGACGACGCGGTGGTCCAGCCGCTGAAGGGGCTCAGCTCGACCGTCCTCTGGAAGGGGGTGGATGCCGGCATCATCGATGGACTGTTCGTGAACGGCAGCGCGGCCGTCACCCGGGCCTTGGGGTGGTTGGGAGCGCAGGTGCAGTCCGGTCAGGTCGGCACCTATGCCTGGGTGCTCGTGATCGGTGTCTTGGCGCTGCTCGGCGCCTTCACTTCCGGCCGCTGAGCGACGACGACCATGATGAGTTTCCTCGATTCGATCGGCTATAACAACTGGATCCTCCCGGTCCTCCTTCTCCTCCCCTTGGCCGGCGCGCTGGTCGTTTCTGCGCTCGGCATGGCCGCCGGGAAGGATGCGGACCGCCAGATGGACGGGCTCCGGCGCATCGTCCTCGCGATTTTCACGCTGGAGGCGGTGCTCTCGCTCGGACTGTGGTGGTCAGTGAACGTGGGCTCGCCCGAGTGGCAAGCCACCTTCTCACTGCCGTGGATCCCCGCGTGGGGGATGCGATTCGCGCTCGGCGTGGACGGCATCGCGATGACGCTGATGCTGCTCACCACGCTCCTGATGCCGCTCGCCGTGCTGGGCGGGTGGACGAGCATCCGCGAGAAGATCCACAGCTACTACGCGCTGCTCATGGTGCTCACGACCGGCATGCTCGGCGTCTTCATGGCGCTCGACCTCATGCTGTTCTTCGTGATGTGGGAACTGATGCTGGTGCCGATGTACCTGATCATCGGGGTGTGGGGCGGGCAGCGCCGGCTCTACGCCAGTCTCAAATTCTTCCTGTATACGATGTCCGGATCGATGCTGATGCTCGTCGGCATCATCTACCTCGGCACGCAGGCGGCGGATCTCGCGGGACATCCCAGCTTCTCCTACGACCAGATCCTGCACAACGCCGCGCTCAGCCCGGCGGCGCAGATCTGGCTCTTCATTGCGTTCGCGGTCGCGTTCGCGGTGAAAGTCCCCATGTTCCCGTTCCATACATGGCTCCCTGATGCGCACGTCGAAGCGCCAACGGCCGGATCGGTGATTCTTGCCGCCATCATGTTGAAGATGGGAACCTTTGGGTTCCTGCGATACGCGCTGCCGTTGTTCCCCGGCGCGGCCATGCACCCCACGATTCGCGGTGTGATCCTGACGCTTGCCGTCGTCGGAATCGTGTACGGCGCACTCGTCGCGCTCGTGCAACCGGATTTCAAGAAGCTCGTCGCCTACTCGTCGGTGAGCCATCTCGGTTTCGTGATGCTCGGAATCTTCGCCCTCACGCCGCAGTCCGTGCAGGGTGCGTTGATGGTGAACCTCAGCCACGGCGTGTCGACGGGTGCGCTCTTCCTCATGATCGGCATGATCTACGAGCGTCGCCACACCAGGTTGATCGCCGATTACGGCGGCATCGCGAAGGTGATGCCCGTGTTCGCCACGTTGCTCACCATCGTCTGCCTGAGTTCGATCGGCGTCCCGGGGACGAATGGGTTCGTCGGCGAGTTCCTGGTGCTCATCGGCTCATTCCGCACCCAGCCGGAGTACGCGGTGATCGCGGCTACCGCCGTCATCTTCGCCGCGGCCTATCTGCTCTGGGCGTTGCAGCGCATCATCTACAATCCGCTGACCAAGCCCGAGAACGAACACCTCCACGATCTCAACTGGCGTGAGATCGGACTCCTGATTCCGCTGATTGCGGCCATCGTCTGGATGGGTGTGTATCCGTCGCCCGTGCTGGAGAAGACGTCGGCAGCGGCCAATCGATTCGTCACACACGTTCAGCAGGCAGGGAACATGGCCGGCGCCGGCATGATGGGCGAGGAGATCCGCTGATGACTTTCGATCTCTCGATTCCCGCGCAGTTGCTCGCGGCGCTCGCGCCCGACTTGATCCTCATGGGCGGCGCGATGATCCTGATGGTGATCGCTGCCCTGCGCCCGGAGACCAACGAGAACCAGCGCGCGATCGGCGGCATGGCCGTGATGGTGCTCCTCGCGGCCGCCGCTGCGGTGGTGTGGATGATCAACGCGGGACACAACGTGAACCCCGGCGTGATTGCCGTCGATCGCTACCGGTGGACCGCCGATCTGATCTTCCTCGCCGCCGCCCTCGGTACCGTCGTGCTCAGCATGGAATACGGCGCGAAGGAGAGCATTCGGCAAGCCGAAGTGCACGTCCTGGTTCTGTTCGCCACGTCGGGCATGATGATCCTCGCGGCCGCGCGCGACCTGATGATCGTGTTCCTCGGCATCGAGATCATGTCGATTGCGGTGTATGTGCTCGCGGGACTCAACCGCCGCAGCGCGAAGGCAGCGGAGTCTGCGTTGAAGTACTTCCTGCTCGGTGCATTCGCGACCGGCTTCCTGCTGTATGGGATTGCGCTCACGTATGGTGCCACTGGGTCGACCAACCTCTCGACGATCGGGAAGGTCATCGTCGAACACCAGCTGCAGTCGCAGTCGATGCTCCTGGTCGGAGTTGGGCTGTTGCTCGTCGGGTTCGGGTTCAAGGTGGCGGCGGTGCCATTCCACATGTGGGCACCCGATGTGTATGAAGGCGCCCCCACGCCGACGACCGCCTTCATGGCGTCCGCAGTCAAGGCGGCGGCGTTCGCGGTCTTCCTCCGGATCTGGCTCGAGGCGTTCCCGCAGATGGACCGCGCGTGGATCGTCCCGGTGTGGTGGCTGGCGGCGGTCACGATGCTCGTCGGCAACGTCGTGGCGCTCGTGCAACGCAACATCAAGCGGCTGCTCGCCTACTCGAGCGTGGTGCATAGCGGGTATTTGCTCGTCGCCGTCGCGGCTGGCACTCGGCTCGGTTCGGCGTCCTTCCTGTTTTACCTGATCGCCTATACGCTCGCGACGTTCGGTGCATTCGCTGTGGTGGCGACGATCGGTACGGCCGGGGAGCGGGGCCAGGACCTGACCGATTACGAAGGACTGTGGTCGGTCCGTCCAGGACTCGCCATCGCCATGGGCGTCTGCATGCTCGCGCTCATGGGTTTCCCGCTCTTCGGCGGCATCGGGTTCTTCGCGAAGTGGTACCTGTTGCAAGCGGCGCTCGGGTCGCCACACAACCTGATCCCGTTGAGCGTGGTTCTCGTGCTGACCTCCGTCATCGCAGCCGGCTACTACCTGAACGTGATACGCGTCATGTTCATGAAGCCGCGGCCGGAGGGAGCGGCTGAGGTGGGCCCGATGGGTCCCCTGTCGCAGGGCGTCTTGGCCGTCACCGTGGCGCTGATACTGGGGCTCGGGCTCTTCCCCTCGCAGTTGGCCGTCTGGACGCGTGGTAGCACGCCGATGGCGCCGAATCAGACTGCTGCGCAAGCCACCAACAAGTAAGGTTGGGCAGACCCACGGGGCGGGGCGCTACAGCGCCCCGCTTCGGCTATAATTCCCCCATGATCGACTCCAATATCTTCCGGCAGTATGACATCCGCGGCGTGGTGGGGCAGGACCTCACCGTCGAAGCCGCAGAGGCCATCGGACGCGCCTACGGCGCACTCCTGACCGAGCGCGGGATTCCCCTCGAGGTCGCCGTCGGGCGCGACAATCGGCCCAGCGGCGACGCCCTGCGCGATGCCCTCGTGCGGGGTCTCCGGTCCACGGGAGTCAACGTCGTGGACATCGGCGTCGTCCCGACTCCGCTGCTGTACTGGAGCCTTCACCACCTGAAGGTCAGTGGCGGTATTCAAATCACCGGTTCGCACAATCCGCCTGAGTTCAACGGTTTCAAGCTCTGCGTCGGGACAGGTTCACTGCACGGGGACGGGATCCAGCGACTCCTGCAGCTGATCCAGGGAGCGGACTTCCCGGTCGGTGACGGCACGCTGCGCGGCGAGGCGGTCATCGATCGCTACTGTGATGATGTGGTGGCGCGCATCGGCCCGCTGTCGCGCCCGCTGAAGGCCGTCATCGACTGTGGCAATGGCGCGGGTGCCCTCGTGGCTCCCCAGCTCTTCCCGCGATTGGGGATCACCCCCACGATGCTCTTCGCCGAGAGCGACGGCACCTTCCCCAACCATCATCCCGATCCGACGGTCGTCGAGAATCTCCAGGATCTCATCACGGCAGTGCGGCGCGAGGGGGCGGATCTCGGCATCGGCTTCGACGGCGACGCCGATCGCATCGGCATCGTCGACAAGCACGGCACGATCATCTGGGGCGACTACCTGCTCATCTTGTACGCGCGTGACGTTCTGGCGCGGACCGGCCACGGCCAGTCGGTGATTTTCGACGTGAAGTGCTCGCAGGCGCTCCCCGACGCCATCACGGCGGCCGGAGGGACTCCGGTGATGTGGAAGACCGGCCACTCACTCATCAAGGACAAGATGAAGGAGCTCCACGCGCCGCTGGCCGGCGAGATGTCCGGCCACATGTTCTTCACCGAGGGGTTCTACGGACACGACGACGCGATCTACGGGGCGGCACGCGTGCTGCGGATCGTGGCCGACGCCAATCGCGGCGTCGACGAGTTGCTCGCGGATATTCCCCGGTACGTGGCCACCCCCGAGATCCGTGTCGACTGTCCCGACGATCTGAAATTCCGTGTGGTCGAGCGGGCACAGGCGCACTTCCGGACACTCCACGACGTCATCGACGTGGACGGCGTGCGCATCCTCTACGGCGACGGCTGGGGATTGATCCGTGCGAGCAACACCCAACCCATCCTCGTGGTCCGCTTCGAGGCACTGTCGCAGTCGCGTCTCGACGAGATCCGGGATGAGGTGGCCGCGTGGCTTGCCACGCAGGGCGTGACCTTCCCGCGGTAGAGGGTGCCGAGACCCCTGTCACGTCGCTAACTTTGACGGCTGCGTCACCTCTGGCGCAGGCAGTCCTCTCCGACCGCATTTGTCATGAATCTTCACGAATATCAGGCGAAAGACATTCTGAAGGGGTTCGGCGTGCCGATCCCCCCCGGTGAAGTCGCCACGACGCCCGAACACGCCAAGGCCCTTGCGGAGCAGTACGGCACCGCCGTCATGGTCAAAGCGCAGGTGCACGCCGGCGGCCGCGGGAAGGCCGGCGGCGTCAAGTTCTGCAAGACGCCCGCGGACGCGTTCGAGAAGGCCAGCAACATCCTCGGCATGGAGATCAAGGGGCTCACGGTCGAGAAGGTACTCGTGACCGTGGCCGCCGACATCGGCAGCGAGGCGTACGTGGGGATCATCGTCGATCGGGCGCGCAAGAAGCCCGTCTTCATGGTCAGCGCGGCCGGCGGCATCGACATCGAGCAGGTAGCTGCCGAGACCCCAGAGAAGATCAAGTACCACCCGGTGGACGTACGCTATGGCCTCCAGACGTACGAAGCCATGCAGCTCGGCTTCTTCCTGTATCAGGATGTCAAGCTCGCGCGCGCCGCGGCCAAGATCATGCAGCAGCTCTACGCCGCCTTCATGGCGAGCGGATGCTCGCTCGCCGAAATCAACCCGCTGGTCGTCACCCCCACTGGCGACGTGCTCGCGGTCGATGGCAAGATGGTGATCGACGACAACGAGCTCGACCGCAAGCCGGCCATCGCCGCGCTGCGCGACGAGTCGAGCGAAGCGCCGAGCGAGGTGGACGCGCGCAACAACAACCTCACCTTCATCAAGCTCGACGGTGACGTCGGCTGCGTGGTGAACGGCGCCGGTCTCGCGATGGCGACGATGGACCTCGTGAAGTACTACGGCGGCGAGCCGGCGAACTTCCTCGACATCGGCGGCTCGTCGAATCCGGAGAAGGTCGTCAACGCGCTCCGCATCATCACGGCCGATCCGAACGTCAAGGCGATCCTGTTCAACATCTTCGGCGGCATCACCCGCACCGACGACGTCGCGAACGGTATCGTGACCGCCACCAAGGCCAATCCGCTGAAGGTGCCGATCGTGATCCGCCTGACGGGGACCAACGAAGAGATCGCCATGAAGATTCTCACCGAGAACGGATTCTCCGCCTCGAGCGACATGGACGAAGCGGTGCAGAAGGCCGTCGCCCTCGCCAAGGGAGGGAACTAAGATGAGCGTTTTCATTAATAAGGACACCAAGCTGGTGGTGCAGGGGATCACGGGTCGCGACGGCTCCTTCCACACCAAGCAGATGATGGAGTACGGCACGCAGGTCGTGGCCGGTGTGACGCCAGGCAAGGGCGGACAGAAGTTCGAGGACCGGGTCCCCGTCTTCAACACCGTCGCCGACGCGGTCAGCGCGACCGGTGCGAACACCGCCGTGATCTATGTACCACCGCCGTTCGCGGCCGATGCGATCATGGAAGCCGCCGACAGCGGCGTGCAGCTCGTGGTCTGCATCACCGAAGGCGTGCCGGTGCTTGACATGACGAAGGTGTACCCCTTCGTGAAGGAGCGGGGCATCCGGCTCATCGGCCCGAACTGCCCGGGGCTCATCAGCCCGGGCGAGTCGAAGGTCGGCATCATCCCGGGGCGTATCTGCACGCCAGGCCCGGTCGGCGTCGTGAGCCGCTCCGGTACGCTCACCTACGAGATCGTCTACCAGCTGACCCGTGCCGGCATCGGCCAGACCAGTTGCGTGGGAATCGGCGGCGACCCGATCAACGGCACCAACTTCATCGACTGCCTCGCGGCATTCGAGGCGGATCCGAATACGAAGGCCGTAGCGATGATGGGCGAAATCGGCGGCACGGACGAGCAGGAAGCCGCCGACTTCGTCAAGCATCACATGACCAAGCCCGTCGTCGGTTTCATTGCCGGCCAGACCGCTCCGCCGGGCCGCCGCATGGGCCACGCGGGGGCCATCATCTCCGGGTCGGCGGGAACAGCGGCGGAAAAGATCGAAGCCTTCGAGGCGGCCGGAATGGGCGTCGCGAAGCGCCCGCTCGATTTCGTCGAGCTCATCAAGGCGCGCCTCAAGTAACTCACACCTCCATCATTGCGATGTCGAATCGTACACTGACCATCATCAAGCCGGACGCCTTCGCCGGCGGCAAGGCGGGGCTCATCGTGGCCCACCTCGAAAAGCAGGGGTTCAAGTTGATCTCGGCGCGCGTGCTCAAGATGTCCAAGGAGCAGGCCGGCGAGTTTTACGGGGTGCACCGCGCCCGTCCGTTCTTCGGCGAACTCGTGGAGTTCATGACCAGCGACTACTGCATGCCGATGGTGCTGGAGAAGGAGAACGCCGTCGTGGCGCTGCGCGATGCCATCGGTGCCACCGACCCGGCCGAGGCCGCCGAGGGTACCGTTCGCAAGCTCTACGCCGAGTCCAAGGGAAGGAATGCGATTCATGCCTCGGATTCCGACGAGAATGCCGCTCGGGAAGCCCGGTTCTTTTTCGCCGAAACAGAGCTGATTCGGGCGTAAGCCCGCTTCTCGGACGATCGTACTGGTCGTTCGGGGGCTGGAAGTCGCCTAACTCACGCAGGGATGCGGAGTTGACCCCGCATCCCTGTTGTCGTATATTGCATAGCTATGCTGTCGATTCCGGTTCGGACCGTCCTCGCGGGTGCAGTGCAGGTGAGCGGCAGCTTGGATGCCGACGATGCCATATGGGAAGCAGGCGATGGTGTTCCGGTCGGCACCATTTCGGTGGTGGGCCGGTTATCGGTCGCCGGAACGGGGCGGTATTACTTCAGTGGGCAGTTCTCCGGATCCGCGCACGGGGAATGCCGCCGTTGTCTGACCGAGATGCAAACGCCGGTGCATGTGGAGTCGCAACTGATATTCGCCGAGGATCTCTCGGAGAGTGAGGACGACCCCGATGTGTACCCGGTGGCTGGGGGAAAGCGCGGAGATGAGATCGACCTGCGTCCGGCCCTTCGCGAGCAGTGGTTGCTGGAAGTTCCCGCATTCGTGCTGTGTCGCCCCGACTGCAAGGGGCTGTGCCTGACATGCGGTGCCAATCTGAACCAGGGTGCCTGCAGCTGCGCCCGGAAGAGCAAAGAGTGAATCATGGCCGTACCGAAGAGAAGGACTTCCAAGCGGAAGAAGCGCGCCCGTAACACGCACAAGGTCGCGCCGAAGATCGCGATCCAAGCGTGCCCGAAGTGCGGCGCCACCAAGCGTCCGCACCACGTGTGCGGTGAGTGCGGCTTCTACGCCGGCGAACAGCGGGTCGCGGCCAAGGAAGCCTGACATTGGCCCGCATCGCACTCGATGCGATGGGGGGTGATCACGCGCCGTCGGCACCCGTCGGTGGCGCGCTGCTCGCTTTGCAGGAACTCGACGCGGCCCACAGCATCCAGCTGGTGGGGCGGGAGTCGGTCGTTCGCGCCGAACTCGACCGGCAACTCGCGGGCGATTTCGGAGGGCTGCGCGATGTCGTGGCAGCGCGCCTCTCGATCGTGCACGCCGACGAGGTGATCGAGATGACCGACAAACCGTCGGTCGCGATCCGGGGAAAACCGAACAGTTCGATGGCGGTCGGATTGCGCCTGCAGCCGGAGGGGAAGTCGGAGGCCTTCGTGTCCGCCGGCAACACCGGTGCGCAGATGGCCGCATCCACCTTCATTCTGCGGCTCCACGACGGATTGACGCGCCCCGCCATTTCCACGCTCTTCCCGACGGTCTCCCACCCCTTGGTGGTGCTTGACTCCGGGGCCAATGTCGACTGCAGTGCGCAGGAGTTGGTCTCCTTCGCGCGCCTGGGGTCGGTGTACGCGGCGGATATCCTGGGGCGGCAGAACCCGAGCGTCGGACTCTTGTCCATCGGCGAGGAGGCGGAGAAAGGGAACGCCGTGGTGAAGGAGGCGCACCAGCTGTTGCGAGCTGCGGAAGGGATCAATTTCCAGGGCAACATCGAAGGGCGGGACCTCCCGTTGGCCGCCAGCGAGCGCGGACCGATCGACGTGGTGGTCTGCGATGGTTTCGTCGGCAATGTCCTGCTGAAGTTCTACGAATCGGTCGCTCCGATGATCTTCGGGGTCCTCGGCAGGCACGGGGTGACGCGTGAACAGATCGCCGGTGCCCTCTCCCATCTGGACTATGCGAGCGTGGGCGGCGCGCCATTGCTTGGGGTCAAGGGCGTCAGCATCATCTGCCACGGGAAGTCGTCCCCCAAGGCGATCAAGAACGCGGTGCTCGTGGCCACGAAAACCGTGGAAAGTGGCATGAGCACGCACATCGGCCAGGCGCTGAGCCGCACCACGCCTCCCGAGGAGAGGGCATGAAACGGCCGTACGCGATGATCGCGGGAACGGGTCATGCGACACCGAAGCGCGCGATGTCGAATCACGACTTCGCGGCGATCGGCGTGGACACGTCGGATGAGTGGATCCGCGAGCGCACCGGCATCGGTCAACGGTACGTCGCCGCCGAAGGGGAGACGTTGACCAGCATCTCCGTCGAGGCGGCGCGTCAGGCGATGGCCGCCGCCGGGGTCACGGCCGCCGAGCTCGACGCGATCCTTCTCGGCACCGCATCACCGGATCGGCTGTTGCCGGCAACCGCCGTCGAGATCCAGGCGGCGCTGGGCGCCACGCGTGCCGTCGCGTTCGACCTGAGTGCGGCGTGCAGCGGCTGGCTCTATGCGTCGCAGGTGGCCGAAGGGCTGATGGCCACCGGCGGCTACGAGACGATCCTCGTGATCGGCGCCGAGCTGTTGAGCCGCATCATCAACTGGCAGGACCGCAACACCTGCGTGATCTTCGGGGACGGCGCGGGTGCGACGATCATGAAGCGCTCCACCAAGGGTCGCGGCGTGCTCTCCGCCTATATGCGGAGCGATGGAACGCTTGCCGACCTGCTGCAGCGCGCCAAGGGCGGTGCGGCCTTCCCGAGCACCCCGGAGGTGCTCGCCGAGGGCAGCGACAAGATCACGATGGCGGGTCGCGAGGTCTTCAAGAACGCCGTCCGCTCCATGGCGGACGCCAGCGATCGCGCCCTCGATGGCGCCAAGTTGAGTGCCGCGGACATCGACCTGATGATCCCGCACCAGGCCAACATCCGGATCATCGAAGCGACGGCCAAGCATGCGGGCATTCCGCTCGAGAAAGTGTTCGTGAATGTCGATCGATTCGGCAACACCTCCGCCGCCTCCATCCCGATCGCACTCGACGAAGCCATGCGCTCCGGTCGAATCCCCGAGGGCTCGCTGGTGATGTTCGTCGCCTTTGGCGCCGGATTCACGTGGGGCTCGATGGTCGTCCGCTTCTAGCCCGTCGCGCGACATGGATCAGCAGCAGTTCCTCGTCATGTTCCCGGGGCAGGGGTCGCAGAAGCCCGGGATGTCCAAGGACCTCGTCGCTGCGTTCCCCGAGGCGGCGCAGGTGTGGGAACAGGTGGATCGCGCGCTGGGGGTGAAGCTGAGTGACTTGGCCTTCGATGGATCCGCGGAAGAGCTGACCCTCACCCACAATGCGCAGCCCGCCCTCTTGGCGCACAGCGTGGCCGTGTGGCGGGTGCTGGCGACGCGCGTGCCGCGTACGGCGTTCATTGCGGCGGCCGGTCACTCGCTCGGGGAGTTTTCCGCGTACGTCGCAGCCGGGACGCTCGAACTCGGGGAAGGGGCGCGGCTGGTGCGCCGGCGGGGCGAGTTGATGCTGCAGGCCGGCACGGACCGTCCCGGTGCGATGGCGGCCGTCATGGGGCGGACGGATCCGGGGATCGAGGCGATCTGTGCGCTCTCGGGGCACGTCGGGACCGTCGTCCCCGCGAACTACAACTCCCCGGAACAGGTCGTGATCTCGGGTGAGATCGACGCGGTGGAAGCAGCCATGGCCCGCGCGAAGGATGCCGGGGCGAAGCGCGCGATGCGCCTGAATGTCAGTGGCGCTTTCCATTCGCCGCTCATGCGCCCCGCGGCGGAGGCGTTCTCGGTGGCGCTGTCGCAGTGCCACGTGCGACACCCGACCATGCCGGTCTACTGCAACGTCTCCGCCGAGGCCGTTCGCGATGCCGAGTCGGCGGCGATCCTGCTGGTGGATCAGCTGACGAGCCCCGTCCGCTGGGTCCGCGTCATGGAGACCATGTGCGGCGACTACCCCCGGGTTCCGGTCATCGAGATGGGGACCGGGAATGTGCTGTGCGGTTTGGCCAAGCGGATCGTCCCTGATGTGGAGTGTTTCCCGGTGGGGATGACGACCGATGTCGAGAAGTTCATGGCGCGATTCTCTTCTTCCTCCCAGGCATGACCCTCGCAATCGATCTGTCCGGCAAAGTGGCACTCGTCACTGGCAGCACCCGCGGCATCGGACGCAGCATCGCGTCGACGTTGGCGGCGGCGGGGGCGCGCGTCGCGGTCGTTGGACGTGACACGGCCAACGCGCAGGCGGTAGCCGCCGAACTGGGCGACGCGCACCGTGGATTCGGCTGCGACGTCTCGGACCCGACCCAGGTCGCGGCGCTCGTGGCGGCAGTTGAGGAGCAGCTGGGCAGCTGCGACATCCTGGTGAACAACGCCGGCATCACCCGGGACAACCTGATGCTCCGCATGAAGGACGACGACTGGGATGCCGTGCTGGACGCGAACCTGCGCTCCGCCTTTGTGGCGATCCGTGCCGCGAGCCGTGGGATGATGAAGCGGCGCTGGGGGCGGATCATCAACATCACGAGTGTCGTCGGCCTGATGGGCAACAAAGGGCAGGCGAACTACGCGGCCAGCAAGGCCGGGTTGATCGGTCTGACCAAGTCCGTGGCCAAGGAACTTGCGTCCCGCAACATCGTTTGTAACGCAGTGGCTCCGGGTTTCATCCAGACGGACATGACCGATGCGATGACCGCCGAGGCACGCGCCGTGCTGCAGGGGCAGATTCCGCTGGAGCGCCTCGGGGCGCCGGGGGATGTCGCCCAAGCGGTGGCGTTTCTGGCCAGTGACATGGCAGCCTACATGACGGGTCAAGTTCTGGTCGTCGATGGCGGCCTGTTGATGTGACGTTGGACTGCTCCATTCGCTATATTTCTGCAGTGTTTTCCCACCCTATCGATCAGAGGATTGGAGTCTATGGCTGACCATTCGGAGAAGGTCAAGGACATCATCGAGAAGGAGCTCGGTGTGGAGCGTGAGAAGCTCACCAGCGAGGCGAGCTTCATCGAGGACCTTGGCGCCGACAGCCTCGATATCGTCGAGCTGGTGATGGAGTTCGAGAAGGAGTTCAACATCGACATCCCTGACGAGGACGCGGAGAAGCTCCGCACGGTCGGCGATGCGACCACGTATTTGAACGGCAAGATCGGCGCCTGATGAAACGGCGGGTCGTCGTCACCGGTATCGGGTGCGTCACGCCGGTCGGAAACGACGTGGCGACGACCTGGGATTCCCTCCTGGCCGGACGGTCAGGCGGGGCTCCGATCACGCAGTTTGATACCACGGCATTCAAGGTCAAGTTCGCATGTGAGGTCAAGAACTTCGACCCGCAGCAGTACATGGACCGCAAGGAAGTGAAGCGCACCGACCGCTATTCCCAGCTCGCGATGGCCGCTGCGGTCCAGGCGATGGCGGATGCGTTCCCTGATGGCACCGGGTACTCCCAGGAGACGACGGGTGTCGTGATCGGCAGTGGCATCGGGGGGATCTCCACGTTCGAAGAGCAGCTCGACGTCTACAAGCGTCTTGGCCCGTCCAAGATCTCGGCGTTCTTCGTCCCGATGTTCATTGGTGACATCGCGTCCGGTGTGGTGTCCATGCGGTTCCACGCGAAGGGGCCGAACTATGCGGTGCAGAGTGCCTGCGCCACGAGTGGACACGCCATCGGCGATTCCTTCCGCATGATCCAGTACGGGGACGCGGACGTGATGATCTGCGGCGGTTCGGAGGCGTCCGTCTCGCCGATGGCGATGGGCGGCTTCACCAACATGCAGGCGCTGTCCGAGCGGAACGATTCCCCTGCCACGGCGAGCCGTCCCTTTGATGCAACGCGCGATGGTTTCGTGTTGGGTGAGGGATCCGGCATCCTGATTCTCGAGGAGCTGGAGCACGCCAAGCGTCGCGGTGCCAAGATCTACGCCGAAATCGCCGGCTACGGCGCCACGGGCGATGCGTACCATCTGACCGGCCAGCCGGACGCGCATGAAGGGCTGCAGCGCGCCATGAAGAAAGCCATGGCGGACGCGAAGATGGGTCCGGCGGACGTGCAGTACATCAATGCGCATGGGACGAGCACACCGCTGAACGATCCGAACGAGATCCGCGCCATCAAGGCCGTGTTCGGCGCGCACGCAACGGCGCTGAACGTCAGCTCGACCAAGAGTGCAACAGGGCACATGCTGGG
Source organism: uncultured bacterium (assembly GCA_963978095.1). Taxonomy (GTDB): domain Bacteria; phylum Gemmatimonadota; class Gemmatimonadetes; order Gemmatimonadales; family Gemmatimonadaceae; genus Fen-1231. The sequence continues at coordinate 17,926 of CAXBQP010000046.1, forward strand.
TGCGGCCGGAGCGGTGGAGTCGATCTTCACCTCACTGGCGATCACGCATGGGACGATTCCGCCGACGATCAACCTCCAGACTGCCGACCCCGAGTGCGATCTCGATTGCACCGCGAACGTGCCTGCCACCCGTCAGGTCACCGGGGCACTCAGCAACTCGTCGGGCTTCGGCGGTCACAACGTCTGTATCGCGATCCGGCGATACCAGGAGTAGTCGTGTTCGAAGGGAAGGTGGCGGTCGACCTGCGCGGGCTGGCATTCGACAGAATCTCCGACGGTGCGGTCCGCCGGATCGCCGAGCGGGTGGCGGCCGGAGAGCGACTCGCCCCGGCCGACGCGTTGGTCCTGTACCACTCGCACGACCTGCTGGGTATCGGGACGCTGGCGGACGCGGTCAACCGCGCCAAGAACGGTGACATTGTCACCTTCGCGTCCAATCAGCACATCAATCCGACCAACATTTGCACGTTGCGTGCCACCTGTACCTTCTGCGGCTACGCGCGACTCCCGAAGGAGTCGGGGGCGTATCGCTACACGATGGACCAGGTACTCGCCGAGGCCGCACACGCCGCGGACGGCATGACGAAGGAGTATCACATCGTTGGCGGCCTGGACATGAAAGCGGGGCTTGCCTATTACCAGGAGATGTTCCGGACCCTCAAGGCCAACTTCCCGCACGTGCATATCAAGGCACTGACGGCGGTGGAGATCGCGCACATCGCGCGCATCGAGAAGATGACTTGGAGGGACGTCCTGATCGCGTTGCGGGAGGCAGGGCTCGATACCATGCCGGGAGGGGGTGCGGAGACCTTCAGCGCCGCCGTCCGGGAGAAGATCGCGGGCAAGAAGCTCGCGGGTGCCGACTACATCGGGGTACATCGGGCGGCGCACGAGTTGGGGATCCGCTCCAACTGCACCATGCTCTACGGGCACGTGGAGACGCTCCAGGACCGCGTGGACCATTTGGTGATGCTGCGCGACCTGCAGGACGAAACCGGGGGATTCCTCGCCTATATTCCGCTCGCCTATCACCCCGACGACAACGCGCTCGGAGCGGAACTCGGGCGTCGCGGGACGTCGACCGGCGGCATGGATGACCTGAAGATGCTCGCCATCGGCCGCATCTTCCTCGACAACTTCAGGCACGTGAAGAGCCACTGGATCATGGTCACGCAGGCCATGTCGCAGGTCGGCTTGCACTTCGGCGTGAACGATCTCGAGGGGACCGTGGTGCGGGAAAAGATCTATCACGCGGTCGGGGCGCACACCCCGCAGGGGATGACGCTCGAGGCGTTGCTGACACTCATCCGCGGCGCCGGGAAGCAACCGGCGGAACGGGATTCATTCTATCGCATCCTGCGCACCTTTGACGCCGGTGCCCCCGAGCTGCCGATCGCCGTATGACCATGCGCGTCGGCCGGATCCCCTACATCAACTGCTATCCCGTGTACGGTGCCGTGGATCGCGGGATCGTTCCGCTTGCCGGATCGATCGTCGATGGGGTTCCCACCGCGCTGAATCGCCGCATGGCCGACGGGACCCTCGATGTGAGTGTGGTGTCGGCCGTGGAATATGCCCGCGACTGGGAGCGGTATTTGCTCCTGCCGGACCTCGCGATTTCGTGCGATGGCCCGGTCCGGAGTGTGATGCTCTTCAGCAATCAACCGGCCGAATCGCTGCATGGCCGTTCGGTGGTGGTGAGCCGCTCGTCGATGACGAGTGTGCACCTGCTCGAACTGCTGTTCGAGCACGTGTGGAAGGCCAGCCCCGTGTTCGTGCCGGGCGATGCGGAAGCGGCCGATTTGGTGGATCCTCCCGGCACACACGAACCGGCGCGCCTGGTGATCGGCGACGCCGCGCTGATGCTGGCTTCGGGGGCCCTGCGCCCGTGCCATGCCGATCGCACGACGTACGAGTACCGTTACGTGTACGATCTCGGCAGCGTCTGGAAGGAGTGGACCGGGATGCCGTTCGTGTTCGCGGTCTGGGTGGCGCAGCGGACCGCGCCAACGGCCGCCGCGCTCGGTGTGCACGCGTCCCTGATCGCCTCGCGCGATTGGGGGCTCGCCCATCGGGACGTCCTGGCGCAGCAGGCGCACGAGCGCACCGGTGTTCCATATGCCGCATGCCTGACATACCTCTCCGGCCTCGACTACGGACTCAGCTATCCGCATCTCGGGGGACTCACCGAGTTCTACCGTCGTTTGACCCTGGCGGGGAAAGTCGCGCCGGGGCGCCTCGCGTTCCTGTCGGCTGCCGCGTGATGCGCACGCGCGTGGCCTCTATCGTCTCTCTTGGCCGATGAAAGACTTACTCGACTGGTACAAGCACGCCCCCTTGCTGGAACTCGGCGCCGAAGCGGACAAGGTGCGCAAGGCATTGCACCCCGAGGGCGTGGTCACGTACATCGTGGACCGCAACATCAACTACACGAACGTGTGTGTCGCGGATTGCGGCTTCTGCGCCTTTTATCGTCGTCCCAAGGACGGTGAGGGCTGGACGCTCAGCTACGAGCAGATCGGGGCCAAGATCGATGAAGTGAAGGCCCTCGGGGGCGTGCAGATCCTGATCCAGGGCGGGCACAATCCCTACATCCCGTTCGAGTGGTATCTGGAACTGCTCCGGTACATCAAGAAGTACCACCCGATCCACATCCACGGATTCAGTCCGAGTGAAGTGGATTTCTGGAGCACGTTGTACCGGATGGATGCGCGCGATGTGATCCGCGAGTTGGTGAAGGCCGGACTGGACTCGATCCCCGGCGGCGGCGGCGAGATCCTTGTGCAGCGGGTCCGCGATTTGGTCGCCAAGAAGAAAGCAGGCGCCGACCGGTGGCTGGACGTCATGGAGATGGCGCACCAGGAAGGACTGAAGACGTCGTGCACCATGATGTACGGCATCGGTGAGACGTTGGAGGAGCGGTATGAGCATCTGCAACGCCTGCAAGCCGTGCAGAAGCGAACCAACGGTTTCACCGCGTTCATCTGCTGGCCGCTGCAGCCGGAGAACACACCGATGCTGAGCCACATGCCGAAGACGGACGCCGTCGAGTACCTGCGGACCACGGCGTTCGCGCGTGTCGTGCTCGACACCATTCCGAACATCCAGGCCAGCTGGGTCACGATGGGCATGAAGGTCGGACAGACAGCATTGCATTTCGGCTGCAACGATTTCGGTTCGCTGATGCTCGAGGAGAATGTGGTGTCGGCGGCCAACACCACCTACCGGACCACGATCGACGAGATGGAACGTCTCATTCGCGAGGCTGGATTCTCGCCGCGCAAGCGTCGGCAGAACTACCAGCTCATCGAAGCGGACGCGGCGGCCTGATCGCCATGAAGATTCGCGTGGGCATCGGCTACGACTCGCACCGGTTCATCGACGGCGACGGCGTGATTCTCGGCGGTGTGAAGGTCCCATCGGACAAGTCACTCGTCGGTCACTCGGACGCCGACGCCGTGTGTCACGCCGTCACGGATGCGATCCTTGGCGGCTCCGGACTCGGCGACATCGGGGAGATGTTCCCGGACAACGACGACGTGAATCGTGGGCGTGATTCGCTCGAGATGCTGCGGCTGGCCGTGCGCCGCGTGCGCGAGGCGGGTTGGGCCGCCGTGCAGGTCGACCTGAGCATCATCGCGGAAGAACCGAAGATCGGACGCCATCGCGAGCGCATCCGGGCCAAGCTGGCCGGAGCACTCGGGGTCGAACCGAGCGCCGTCATGGTGAAGGGAAAGACGAACGAGAAGATGGGCTGGATCGGCAAAGGGAAAGGGCTGGCCGTCATTGCCGTGTGCACCCTGGAGTCCGTTGCCACGTGAGTGATGTCCACGACCACGGGCCGCTGACGTGAACGCGCTGCTGGATACCATCCAAGGGTGGCTGGCCACGATTCCGATTCCGGGGCTGTACGTGCTCCTCGGCATCGTGGCTTTCATCGAAGGAATCTTTCCGCCGTTGCCGGCGGATCTGGTGGTCGCCCTTGGCAGTTTCCTAGCGGCCCGCCGCGGCGCGACTTTGCCGGCCACCGCCGCCTCGATCGTCGTTGGAAGTGTGGCGGGTGCCATGGTCGTGTACGGGGTGGCCCGCCGATTCGGCGCCGTGTGGCTCCATGAGCGCCTCAAGAGGGCCGGCGTCGAGAATCTGGAGCAGCGTCTTGAAGTCATGTACTCGAAGTACGGGCTGACCGCGCTGTTCGTGAGCCGATTCCTCCCGGGGCTCCGGGCGATCACCCCACCAATGGCGGGGGCCACACGGATCCCTCCGATTCGCACGACGCTCGTTTTTCTGGCGGCATCGGCGGTGTGGTACGGGGCCATCTCGTGGATCGCGTTCACGGTCGGGGATGATTGGACGCAGATGCAGCGGATGGTCCGTCGATTTGCCCGTCAGGTCGGAGTGGTGGCCGCCATCGCGGCAGGACTCATCGCGGTGATCGCGATCGTCGTGATCCGCCGACGCGCCGCAGCCAAGGTCGCCGCCGCACTCGAACGCACCGGCTCCGGAACGGAATGACGGCGCCGGGCGGGGATGCCAGAGCGTTCCTCGTCGAGCGGTTTCAGGAATATCTCGCTCTCGAGGACGGTGCATCCGCGCTGACGATCGAGGCGTACGGCCGAGATCTGCAGCAGCTCGTCCGATGGTGTGCCGGCAGGGGGATCACCGATCCGGCGGAGCTCACCAGCGCCGCGTTGCGCGAGTTCGTGTATGCGCTCAAGGACCTGTCACGATCGCCGGCCACCATCCGGCGGGTCGTGTCGGCCGTGCACACCTGGTTCGCGTTCCTCCTGGCGGAAGGGGTCGTGCGCGCCGACCCGAGCGAACGCCTCGAAACGCCCAAGCGATGGCGCACGCTGCCCGAGGTTCTCTCCGTCGACGAGGTGTCACGCCTCTTGTCGGCAGTCTCCCTCGATGAGCCGATGGTCTTCCGCGACCGGGCGATGCTCGAGCTGGCGTACGGCGCCGGACTTCGGGTCAGCGAGTGGATCGGCATCGAAGTCAAGGATCTGCTCCTGGAAGACCACGTGATCCGCGTGTTCGGCAAGGGAAGCAAGGAGCGCCTGGTGCCGATCGGCCGAACCGCGATCGGGGCGGCAGGAATGTACCTGCGCGAACTGCGACCGACGCTGGAGCGGGGAGAGGGGAAGGGGAAACTTTTTCTCACTGCGCGTGGGCGGCCCCTGTCCCGGATGTATGCGTGGCGGATTCTGCGGAAATATGTCGAGCGGGCCGGCATCGAGAAGCATGTCAGTCCGCACACGCTGCGGCATTCGTTCGCGACGCACCTGCTGGAGGGCGGCGCCGACCTGCGCGCCGTCCAGGAGATGCTCGGGCACGCCGATATCTCAACCACCCAGATCTATACGCATGTCGACCGCGAGTACCTTCGCTCGGTGCACCGGCAGTTCCACCCGCGCGGTTGATGCGCGTCCCCGGCATCCACGCGTTCCGCTAGATTCCCCCTATGCTGCTTGTCATCGATAACTACGACTCGTTCACCTACAATCTCGTGCAGTACTTCGGCGAACTGGGTGAGCGTCCGCGCGTTGTGCGCAACGACGAACTGACTGTCGACGCCGTCGGCGCCCTGAACCCCGACGCCATCGTGCTGTCGCCCGGCCCCGGCGCCCCGGCGCACGCCGGCATCTGCATCCCGGTCATCCGGCGCTATGGCGCATCCGTACCGCTGCTTGGCGTCTGTCTGGGCCATCAGGCAATCGGCGAGGCCTACGGCGGAACGGTGATTCGCGCGCCGCGCGGCGTGATGCACGGCAAGACCAGCCGGATTCGCCACGACGGCACGTCGCTCTTCGCCGGCCTCGAGGATCCCCTCGAGGTCATGCGTTACCACTCGTTGGTCATCGAACACGCCACGATCCCGGCGGAACTTCGCGTGACGGCCAAGGCGGTAGACGATCCCACGGAGATCCACGCGGTGCAGCATCGACGTCATCCGGTCTGGGGGGTCCAGTTCCATCCCGAGTCTATCTTGACGCAGCAGGGTAAGCAGTTGCTTCAGAACTTCCTCCACCTGGCGCGCGGGGGCGCGGGGCGCGCCGTCCTCGGGACCCTGCTCGCGGGGTGGGCGATGCTGTCCGCGCTCATCGCGCCGCTTCAGGCACAGGAGGTCTACTCGACCCCAACGCTTGAGGGCCCCCGCGCGACGGCAGCGAGCGCCTACGTGGTGTCACGCATGTCCGCGGGGTTCGCGGGCGCCATTCTCGTGGCCCACCACGGAAAAGTCGTCTTGCGTGGTGGCTACGGTATGGCCAACCGCGAGCGCGGGATTCCATGGAGCACCTCGATCGTGGCGCCGCTCGGTTCGGTGACCAAGGTATTCACCGCCGCCGCCGTCGTGGACCTCTGGGACCGCAAGTTACTGGCACCCTCGGACAAGCTCGGGAAGTTCTTCCCCCGATTCACGACCGCGTCCACGGCAGACCTGACGGTCCAGCAGTTGTTGACGCACACCTCGGGGTTGGACACGTTCAGCGGCGATGATTTCGAAAAGATCGGCCTGAGCGAGTTCCTGACCCGCACGCTCGGGAGCGCGCCCAAGAGTGCGCCGGGGACGATGCGCACGTCGAACATCGGATTCAGCCTGCTCGCGGCCATCGTCGAACGGGTCGGTGGGCTGTCGATGGACAGTTTCCTGCGCCGGCGTCTGTTCAACTTCGTCGGGATGACGCATACCGGATACAATCTGCCGAACCTCCCGAGCGATTCGATGGCGGTGGGGTACCTGAACGATATCCGTCGCGGCACGTTGATCGATTCGCTGGCACCGCTCGGGGCGGATTTCTGGAACTTGTACGGGAACGGCGGCATGCAGGGCTCGGCGGAGGAGCTGTACCTCTGGGTCCGCGCGCTCGCCGACGGGAAGGTACTGTCTGCCCAAGGACGCCGAGCCATGTGGGCCCCTCAGGCCCGGCGCCCCGATGGGGCGGAATACGGTTACGGCTGGTCCGTGCGGCGGGACGCCAAGGGGGAGCTGGAGCAGGTCAGCAACAGCGGTTCGGACGGCGTGTTCCTGGCCAGCCTCAACTATTTCCCGCAAGAGGATCTGTTCGTGTCCGTCGTCAGCAACGTCGGGGGGCGCGAAAGCATGATCAGCAACACCATTTCGGGGGTGCTCCGGGTGATGCTCGGCGGCGAGTCGCCGACCCCGTAGGCGTCAGCCTTAGAACCGACCGCCACGTCACCTAAACCACGCCGGATCAAGACCTTCCGCCTCGTGATCGGCCGCGGGAGGCCGTAGTTCGGTCCGCGCTTTGCGCTCGCGAGGTCCGAGGCCTATATTCCGTGGCGTGGATTTTGCGTATGCGCCCCCGATGCCAGCGGTGCTTTTGTGAGCGCCTTGGTCGTCATCCCCGCTCGTCTCGGGGCCACGCGGCTCCCCCGTAAACCGCTGCGACTCCTCGGTGGTCAGCCGATCATCGTGCGTGTGTGGGAACGGGTGCGTGCCATGCCCCTCGATGCCAGGATCGTGATTGCCACCGATGCCGAAGAGGTGGCATTGGCCTGTCAGGCCGTCGGCGCCGAGGTCGTGCTGACGCGATCGGACCACCCCTCTGGTACTGACCGGGTCGCGGAAGTCGCCGCGAGGCCCGAATTCGGCGGGTTTGAGGTCATCGTGAATGTCCAGGGGGACGAGCCCTACATCAACAGTGATGCGGTGCTTGGGGCGGCCGCCCTCGTCCGCAGCGGACGGTTCCCGCTCGGTACGGCAGCCTCGCACGCGCCGACCGGGATTCTCACGAATCCGGATGTCGTGAAGGTCGTGACGTCGTCCGAAGGGCGCGCGCTGTATTTCAGTCGTGCCCCGATTCCATTCCTGCGGGATCAGGCCGATCGGGCGCTCCAGGACGCGATCCTCAAGCAGCACATCGGGGTATATGCGTACACCCCGGCGGCACTGCAGC